>WVZH01000385.1:627-1251 GCA_011772595.1 Anaerolineales bacterium | reverse complement strand
CATAGGAAAATTCATGTGCTGAGCGCTCCGTCCTCCCTCGCTATTTAGCACCTCCGAGCCGGAAAACGCCCCTCAATAGGTGTCTGAAGGTAGCACGAGCGAATCCGAGAAATCAAAGCGGGTGGGTAGGACCCGGTTGTTCATGGGCAAGCCACACCTGTGGCGTAGCCTGTCCACCTAAGGCGGGCTGGTTCTATGAGGAAGCGAAAGTCATTTGAGATTCTGGAGCAGGGGGAGCGCGAGAAGCGTTGTTTCGATTCCGCAAGTGGCGCAAGATCTTTCCAATGACTTTGGGCTCGGTGATGAAAGCAATGACGCGGAGCTCGCCTCCACAGTCGGGACAAATGAGAGGGTCGGTAAGGTAGACGCGTCGGATCAGATGAGCCCATCGTTTTCTCAGTGCGGCCCGCTTTTGTGGGGAGAGGGTGGAGTCGATTGGTTTTGGGGAAGAGCCTTCGTTTGTGAAAGTGGATAGAAAAAGTTTGGTCTTTTTTCGATACGCCCGGGCTTTGGATGAGTAGAAGCCAAAGCGATGGATGTTGTGTTTGCGAGGCTCTGGGATCTGGGTGAGGACTCGTGCGATAAACTCGAAGACGTCGAGTGTTTCTCCCTGGGGATGGGGGT
>WVZH01000385.1:281-585 GCA_011772595.1 Anaerolineales bacterium | reverse complement strand
ACGGTGACGGAGCAATCGACGGAAAATCCGCTACGCCGGAATGCGTTGAGAATCTCGATGCGCTCGTCGCTCAGAAGGCCTTTGTTTTTGAGCCAATGGATGATTTTGTGGCGGAAGAGCTTCTCGGCGGCGGTGGTGTGGATGTAGGGGACGGGAGTCCATTGTCCCTCATCATTCCAGACCCCTCGGGAAACTAAACAATGGGTGTGTGGATGAGGACGGACCGTCTCACCAAATGTCTGCGGTACGGCCACGACGCCGGGACGAGCCCGAGGGTCGCCGACCGCTTCCGCCATCAACTCTT
>WVZH01000385.1:0-174 GCA_011772595.1 Anaerolineales bacterium | reverse complement strand
ATGCCCCTTTGTTTGCAACTGAGTGTCAACAATCGTTCGGCACCGCATGCCTGGCATCGGAGTCTTGCGAAGCCCGCTTCCGCAACTCCACAATCGAGGTAGCGGGCGACGACACGATCCACGAAGCCGCGCCAGTACCCATACTTTTTCTCGAAGCGCTCCTCCCACAGAGCT
>WVZH01000329.1:1035-1243 GCA_011772595.1 Anaerolineales bacterium | reverse complement strand
CGGAGTAGGTTCCAGAGAGTTTCTTGAACCTGCCTTTACAAGAGCCGCCTTCTAGACTGTCGCCCGAGCAGGACATACGTTTACCGGACACAGAGCCCGATGTACCCCCGCTACAGCCCAGCACGCTGATGACCAGCGCCACTGCCATCAGGCAGAGAAATGCCTTCCTCCTCATGATTCGCTCGCCTCCTTGCCAGGTAGTTGCCCT
>WVZH01000329.1:354-980 GCA_011772595.1 Anaerolineales bacterium | reverse complement strand
TTCTACCATCTCACCAGCAGCGAATGAGGCCGAGAGAGGCGCAGCCGTTTCGACTTCCGCAGCAAAGCATTTCGTGTTGACGAGCACACCATGCCACCCCTTGGGCCATGTTACCTGCGCTTGCCGTCCACACCCCCTGATCTAACTGTGCCTTGTCGGCCATACGCATCGCATTTGAGGTTATGTTGTCCTCACCATCACCAGTACTATGAACCCCTCCGACTTCTCATCCAGCTTCCCCCTGGACTTCACCTCTTCGGCTTATACCAGCGGTTACGGTGGGTGTGGACCACCGACCGAATGAGACCTCTCCTGTTCCGCCGTCTACTTTCACCACATCCCGCCCTCCCTACGCCGGGGAGTTCTTCGGTGCTGCCTTTCCAGGTTCTTCACACCTTCCGTGGCCTTCGCTCTCGCTGAAAAGCTCGGCTCTCCCTTGTTCCCCTTCCGGGGCTAACATTTCGACGCTGCAAGGTTCACTTCATGTTACGGGCTGCGGTTTTGCTCTCCCTTCTCAGGAGGTTACAACGCTTCAGCACCATCAGTCACCCGATAGCACTGGTTGCCTGCTACGTGGCCTCCTGGCAGTTACCACGGTTGGACTTTCACCAACTAGCAGACGACAG
>WVZH01000329.1:0-291 GCA_011772595.1 Anaerolineales bacterium | reverse complement strand
AATATCAAGATTTGTAAGCCCCATTTCTTGTGCTCTTTTTACAACCTTTTCATATTCTTCGCTAGTTATTCTCCTTGATATCTCCGGATAATCATATGCTTTATAGACCGGGTTATACTGTGCCATAATATTGACATAAGTATCTTTTGGCAAATTTTCTGCTATCCACTCCATAATTTTTTCTGAACCACCTGTATTATTTGGCATAACCAAATGCCGAATCATCAGTCCTCTTTGCATAATGCCATCTTTTGCAGGTTTTGCCACACCAACTTGACGGTGCATCTCAAG
>WVZH01000042.1 GCA_011772595.1 Anaerolineales bacterium | reverse complement strand
AAGCAAGCCGGTCACGACGTAAAGTTTGTTTGTTACACCGGGTTTGAGAACCTTTTCGAGGAGCTGCCGGCCGACATCGATCTTGTCTTTATTGGCGCTTTTACCCAGGCTGCGCATCTATCCTACGCCATCAGCAATTTTTTCAGACAGCGTTGCGCGGTGACCGTGCTTGGAGGACCGCACGCACGGTGCTATCCGGAAGATGCCTGTAAATACTTCGATTATGTCCTCGGGATTTACCGACAAACAGCTCATACACGACCTTCTTCAGGACTATGCCCCACACCGGCCCCTCGGAGTCCATCTCACTGCGAAACAGCAACCCAGCGACATGCCAAGCGTTGAGGAGCGGTGGGAATTCATCGAGCCGACGATCAGAAAGGCCCCAGCTATCAAGTTCGTACCGCTCATCGGGAGTCTCGGGTGTCCGTACACCTGCAGCTTCTGCATCGATTCCGAAGTCGATTTCTGCCCGCTCGACTTCGAGCAGATGAAGGCAGATCTACGTTTCCTTTTGAAGAAGATGAAGCGCCCGCGGGTAGGGTGGCACGATCCCAACTTCGGCGTTCGATTTGATGATTGCATGAATGCCATAGAAGAGGCCGTGCCGCCAAACAGCATTGACTTCGTCGCGGAAAGCAGTCTTTCTCTGCTTTCCGAGTCTCGACTGCGGCGATTGCAGCGAAACGGATTCAAAGGCATCCTACCTGGCATAGAATCGTGGTTCGACCTCTGCAACAAGTCGAAATCGGGAATACGGATGGGCGAGAAGAAAGTCCGCTATGTGGCCGAACATATGAACATTATCCTTCGGTACATACCCTACGTCCGGGCGAACTTCATCCTCGGCCTTGATACGGACCAGGGAGCCGAACCTTTCGAGCTCACCAAGCGGTTCTTGGACCTCGTGCCCGGCGCATTCCCGGGCTTTGGCCTGTTAACGGCGTTCGGCGAGGCGGCGCCTCTTAACCTTGAGTTGCAGCGAGCGGGACGGATCCTTCCCTTCCCGTTCCACTTTCTAACCAACTTCCAGGCCATGAACGTACGGCCTCTGAATTACACCTGGATCGAGCTGTTCGACCGCATCATCGATCTCTTGAGGCATTCCTTCTCGTGGCGTAGTATCCACCGCCGGTTCGCCGCCCAGGGCTCCACAATTCCGGGCTGGATGAATGTGTTGAGCGCAGTGTCGTCGGAAGGATTCGGACGGTTAAAGTATCAGAGAATGATCCGCAAGATGCTCGACACCGATGTCACTTTGCGACGATTTTTCGAGGGTGAAACGACCGAGATCCCGAGCTTCTACCATGAACGTATGAAACAGGATCTCGGGCCACTATGGGAGTTACTCCCCCAGGGAGCGCTCGAACACGATCCTAATGCGTATCTCAAGAAGCAAACCGCATCGAAGGAAATCGTACAGCTACAAGACAATGCCCCCCTGAATTTATAAGGCTTGGATTCACCAGAAATATCAATAATACCAGACTAGCGACCTACGTTTAA
>WVZH01000175.1 GCA_011772595.1 Anaerolineales bacterium | reverse complement strand
CGGCCCAGATGGCACTTTTAAGACAGCCTCTACAAGCCTCACAATAGGTGGCGGGGAAAGCTTCAACAAAAGTAGTGCTGGGAACCCCGTATATCTCAAACCGATACAGATTGGGGCTCGACCGGCTCACGCCGTTTACGGCCGAATCCGCCGATTAGGCCAATCCAAGCAGAGATCCCGCGAACAAACAAACGAACGACCGTAATGAATAGTATTATCACGGTGGCAACCACCACCAGCAGCATCCAGCCCGAAAAAAAACGACCACCATGGTATCGCACCAGTCGAGCCCGCAACCGGCGCAGAAACCGTGCGCTCGGTTCGACTGGAACGAGGGCTTCCGCCAACCAGCGCTCTAAGTGCTTCTTATCGAGTTGTATCCGTTCAGTCTTTCCTGCCATGGATCGTCCTTCCGAAGAGGCCTCGATCTACCGATACGACGTTGAAACCACTTTGCTTCGAGACCTCACGGCGAGATTCTCCCCCAATCTAGACCTCACCCACATCTTCTTTAGTGTTCAACCTCTCAAGTACTCGGATATCCTCCCGAAGTGCAATCAAAGTCCTGTGATAGAGACTTTTTATCGCTCCTTCTGTTCGCCCCATGATTTCACCAATTTCGGCATTCGAGAGGCGCTCAACAAATTTCAAGATCAACAATTGTTGGCGATCATCTGGTAGGCTACGGACAGCCGTAAGGAGCATCGAATGCTCTTCCTTGACGATCGCCTCGATTTCTGGATGGTCGCTTACTTCTCCTACAGCGACATGGTCTTCCAGAGGCACAACCGGGCGTCGGCTTCGGTCTCTATGCCAGTTAGCCACAAGGTTGTGAGCAATGCGGTACAACCAGGCCGAAAAGGGTACACCCTTATCCTCGAAATTAGCCATGTGGTGTAGTGCGCGTTGGAAAACTCTTGCCGTCAAATCCTCCGCATCGTGATGATTTCCTGTGCGGTAATAGATATAGTTATAGATCCTCCGGATGTGTCGCTCGTAGAGCTCGCCGAAAGCTTCAGCGTCTGTCGCAGCTTGCTTGGCAAGCTCAAGGTCATCGACTTCGTGACGCACCATCAGAAAAATATCCTCTTGACGCGCCACTCATACGTGAAAACCCCGATTTTCATCGTTCGTTTCCCTAGGGGTTGCGCGATCCCATTTCCGCTTGGAATCCCGATCGACATACCGGCCTCCGCTCGATTGCAAAACACAAGTCGCCATCCGAGTATAGCATGGTTGCGATGGCTTGGTGCTATAATGCCCAAACGCAAGCCATGCAAACACTCCTCGCGTTGGATTTGGAAACCACAGGACTCAATCCCGATCGCGACACGATCATCGAGATCGGCGCCGTCCGGTTCCGCGGAACGCGCGTCGAAGAAGAATGGTCCACACTGGTCAACCCTGGTCGCCCCCTCGACCCAACCATCAAGGCTCTCACTGGAATCTCCGACGAGATGCTGGCCAACGCTCCGCGTCTGAACCAGATTCTGGGAGAATTTCGAGACTTCGTTGGCGATCTTCCAGTGCTGGGTCATAATGTCCGTTTCGATCTCAGTTTCCTACATCCAAGAGGGCTGCTACAGAATAACCCAACACTCGACACCTTCGACATCGCCTCCGTCTTGCTTCCCACAGCAGGAAGGTATAGCTTGGGCTCATTAGCAAGTGCGTTGGCCATACCTGTGCGCACGTCTCATCGGGCCTTGCAAGACGCCCAAACCACCCGCCTAATCTTTATGCGGCTTTATGAACGAGCACTCGAATTACCCCGGGAGGTTATCGAAGAAGTCAGTATCGCAGGGGCGGAAATCGAATGGGGTGCTGGCTGGTTATTCGATCTGGTGCTTGAGCAATTCGAGAGTGTGGAGAGTTCCACCGAACTTCCACGTAAAAAGCTCTCCTTTCTATTCACACCGCCGAGAAGTCATCCTGAACCTCTATCTCCAAGAGAACACCCGGAACCGCTCGATGTAGAGGAGATTGCAGCGATCCTGGAACCCGGCGGGTCTTTCGCTAAGAAATTCCCAGCTTACGAACACAGACCTCAACAGATCACGATGACGAGGGCGATTACTGAGGCGCTTTCAAAGAGCCGTCACCTGCTCGTGGAGGCGGGGACGGGAACGGGCAAATCAATGGCCTACCTGGTGCCTGCCCTCGCATGGGCGGCGAGTAACGGTGAACGTGTTGTCGTATCCACAAACACCATTAATCTTCAAGATCAACTCATCCACAAAGACATCCCCGACTTATGTGAAACCCTGGGGGTCGCGTATCGGGCCGCAGTTCTAAAGGGCCGTAGTAATTATCTGTGCCCGCGTCGCCTGGAGAGCATGCGTCAACTCGGACCACGCACCGCAGAGGAAATTCGTTTACTGGCCAAGATGCTCGTGTGGTTACACAATGGAGGTACGGGCGACCGTAGTGAGATCAACCTCTCATCGAGGGAGCTGGCAGTGTGGTCCAGTTTCTCAGCCGAGGGGGAAGATTGTTCCGCAGACGCATGTTTAGAGCATGTGGACGGTGCGTGCCCTTATTTCAAAGCCCATCTGCTAGCAGAAAATGCGCACGTCGTCGTCGTCAACCACGCACTTCTACTCGCCGACATTGCAACCGGGAACCGAGTGATCCCCGAATATAGATATTTAATCGTCGATGAGGCTCATCACCTCGAATCTGCCACTACAAGGGGGCTCAGCTTCCGGGTGAGCCAACGCGAAGTTCTTTACCTCCTTCGAGACCTTGGATCCCACAATTCCGGTTTACTTGGCCAGATCCTCGACATGGCGCGCAAAGAGTTTCCTGGAAATGATCTTTCAAGTGCGGAAGAAATAATGCGCTCCGTTTCCGAGAAGCTTAAGGATTGCACTCAACTGGCGAACAGCCTATTCGACGTACTCTCCGAATTCCTGAGCGTACAGCGTGAGGGGAAACCTGTGGGACCATATGGGCAGAGGATTCGCATCCTTCCAGCTTCACGAACGCTCCCAAAGTGGTCGGATGTCGAAATTGCCTGGGAGGGCATGCGCAACCCACTGGCGTCCATCGTCGATTCAGTATCAGGTTTTAGCGAGAGCCTTGATGACGTAGCAAGCTCGGTATCCGCAGAGAATCTGGCCACCGCGGTTCGAATATCACTTCGCAATCTCGAAGAGATCTACACCAATTTGGATCATATGATCTTCGAGCCAGATCCGCAGACGATCTATTGGATCGAAACACGGTTTGGATCGAACGAACTTTTATTTCATGCCGCCCCTCTGGACGTTGGACCGCTCATAGAGCGTTTCTTGTGGCACGAGAAAGAAGCAATTGTCATGACCTCGGCCACTTTAACCGTAGGCGGCGAATTCGAATACATTCAAGAACGGCTTAATGGCGAAGACGCAGACGTTTTGGCGCTCGGCTCACCTTTCGACTTCGAAACCTCCACTCTGTTGTACCTTATCGACGACATCCCAGAGCCGACCGATCGTAAAGGGTACCAACGTGCTGTCGAGAAAGCCCTGACAATGCTGTGCCGGGCAACTCGAGGACGCACGTTGGCTCTCTTCACCTCAAACGCTCAACTATATCAAACGGCGCGTGCCATCGCAGCCCCTTTAGGAAGGGAAGGTATCGAAGTATTCGAGCAAACCAGTGGAGCTTCACGCCACGCATTGCTTGAACGCTTTCGAACGACGGAGCAAGCAGTCCTTCTTGGTACCCGATCGTATTGGGAGGGTGTCGATGTACCCGGAGAAGCCCTCTCTGTTCTGGTTATCGTTCGTTTGCCATTCGACGTGCCTGATGATCCTATCATCGCAGCACGTGCCGAGACTTTCGAATCGCCTTTCCAAGACTACAATCTCCCTGAAGCAGTCTTGCGCTTTCGTCAGGGATTTGGACGCCTAATCCGCACACAATACGACCGAGGTATCGTCGTGATACTTGACCGCCGAGTGTTGTCTAAATCCTACGGAAGCGCGTTTCTTGATTCAATACCGCGCTGCACACTCCGGAAGGATCCTTTGGCAGACTTACCAGCCGCCGCTACTCGCTGGCTCGGTATCTAAAAGATCTGCTTCCTCACTGCAGGACAGGACTCAGTTCCTACAAAGGATCTCCACTCTTGCGCACCGACACAGATGCAATCCAATAGTACTATTTCCCCCCTCATTGCTATCGTGATAAATAAGATGTGGAATGAAGTGGTCTGACTTCGAACTTGGATTTCTTTGGCAGATGTTGGTAGACGAGACTTTCATGAGCGATATTACAGACCAGCAGCCCCTTCATGGGGCTGGCATCATTAAATCTTTAAGTTGAGTAACTTAGTCTTATTAAGGCTAGCCAAGGTAAGCGCCATTCACTATACCTGACAAGACAATTGCATCTCGTGGATGACATAGACGGAGGAGGTGGATCCACTGTGTGAGATGGTTGTGGCAACGGAGTAAGCATATGATTTTTGGTGCGGCCACTGACACTGGCAAAATACGCGAGAAGAACGAAGACAACTTCAGGGTTGATATAGATCTTAGCCTTTTTATCGTTGCGGACGGTATTGGAGGACATCTCGCTGGCGAAGTAGCTAGTTACATTGCTGTCGAAACGATCCAGGATTATCTGTCTACTCACATCCCCGACAATCATCTTCCACCTGAAGATATACTGCGCAACAGCATGAACGCCGCCCATGACGCGATACTGACCTCCGGTGGTGGCTTCGCTTCGAACTCGCGCATGGGAACGACCGCAGTCGTGGCCTGGATTCCACCGCCAGCCGACACCGCATGGGTTGCCCATGTCGGAGACAGCCGTGCCTATCTGATGCGCGGCGACAAACTCCGCCTCCTAACAGATGATCACACGCTCTATCTAGAAGCGTTAAGGGAGGGTGCACTTCCTAAGAACCCCAAGCTCTGGCCACCGCGCCAGGCCCTGAGCCAAGCCCTCGGAGCGAGCGATGTTATAAAACCCGACGTCTCGGGAGTCCCCCTGATGACCGGCGACCAGCTTCTGCTATGCACAGATGGTCTGACAGACATGATCCCGGAAGATGGTATCGGGATCTATCTTCAGATAGGGAAGACACCTCAAGAGACGTGCGAAACGCTCATTCAGATTGCAAACGCGAATGGGGGTGAAGACAACGTCACTGCCATCTTGATCGCGTTCGACTGAATACCACCACACTATTCGTCCACACCACGCTCCGCATGCAATGGGCGAGGAGGTGGCATCACACCTCAATGAAGACTTGAAGATCTAGATCAACGGGAGATCGATCCGTGGACGAACTACCGAGAGTCGTAGCCATTGGTGGTCCTTTACAAGGCCGCGAATACCCTGTCGATAATGTAATCTTCACCATGGGCCGGGGAAAAGCCAACAGCATGCAGATCCTGTGGGATGCCAGTATCTCACGGCGCCACGCGAGGATCCTGTTACATGCAGGATTGATGTGGTTGGAAGACCTTAGAAGTGTCAACGGTACATTCCTTCTAACTCCCGAAGGCAGGCAAATCAACCTCAAGCCGGGTGAGCCCCAGTTACTCCTGAATTCATCCACTTTCTCGTTGGGAAAGTTCGCTTGCTTTGAGGTTTTAGGGACGGTTGAATCAAGCTTCGAGGCGCATTGTGTGATTGAAGCGCAAGTAGATCGCTGGATACAAGATATGCAGGTCAGATTGGCCATGCTCCCGTCGGAAGACTGTAGCGAGCTACTGACAAAATGCGAACTGCTGGAAGAAAAGCTTCAAGCCGATCACCAAGTGGAAGATCCCTTACTCATTGTTGCGAGAGGCATCCAAAACATCTCGGAGACGCAGGCGGCGAAAACCGCTCAGCTCCAGATCTCGATCCAAGCTCCACCCCCGCTCCCAGAAGATTCTCCCCAAAACGGTGATCCTTCTCAGCTAATATCGCTCGTGAACCACCTGACGGCTATCATCAAAACCGGCCAGCTTAGAAGTGTGCCCGAGGATCTCGAAGCCCCAAGCTAAGTACATACGCCTCCCCCACCACGACTCCCTACACAAGACATGCTTGCTCCCCAAACGCATCGGCACCCAAGAACCTTAAAGCAATCTTTCTCAACTGATCAAAGGATCTACAATTGACGCCTGAAGCCCGCTAGGGCTATAATCCTCACATCACAAACCGAGGATAGAATTCGTGATCGATGTAAACGAGCTGCGAAGCGGTGTGACTTTCGAACTGGACGGAAACCTCTACAAGGTCATTGAGTACTCTCATCACAAGCCTGGTCGCGGTAAAGCAACCATTCGCACTAGAGTGCGAGACTTACGAACCGGCGCGCAGCTTGAGAAGTCATTCACCTCAGGGGACAAGGTCCAAGACATTCGTTTAGATCACCACATTGTCCAATATCTCTACACGGATGGTGACCTCTACCATTTCATGGATACCGAGACATACGAACAACCGGCGTTAAACGCCGCCTCACTCGATGAAGCAGTCCATTTCCTGACTGAGGGGCTGGAAGTCAAATTGACTTTTTATCAGGGGGAACCTTTGGACATCGAGCTACCAACCGCAGTCGACCTGAGAGTTACCCAAGCAGAGATGGCCGTTAAGGGCGACACTGCCACAGGAGCCAATAAGACGGTAACAACCGAAACTGGTCTCAAAGTTCAGGTACCTCTCTTTATTGAAACAGACGACATCATACGAGTCGACACACGGTCTGGAGCCTATGTCACGCGGGTATAATCCAAAGACACCACAGAATTATGCGCACACCTGCGGGTACTGAATGTCCCTTTTACTATGAAGATTTCCATCGCGGCCGCTCCAGGCAGGAATGCAGATTGATCGATCAAACTCCCGCTGGTGGGACATACACCCCTGATCTTTGTTCAAAATGCCGCATGCCGCGGATTATCATGGCAAACGCATGTCCGAACTTGCTATTCGAAGCTCGCGTAGCCTCTGGGTTTCTTGGTCTACGCAGGCGCGTCGAGATCTCAGCGACCTGTACCCGTACACTCGATGCTGTCGAGGTGCCTGAAATCGGATGTGGCCAGTGTCATCTCAATTTTCCTGATCTGCTCGTATCTGAGGACGAAGGGTGATCAAAACCCTATTAATAGATCTAGACGACACGCTCCTCGAGAACGACATGGAGCGTTTCCTACCAGCATATCTCCAAAAAATCGGTGAGCATTTCTCCAACCTTGCAGCTCCAGATCGCATCGCCAATCAGGTGATGGCAGGAACTTTGGCGATGATTCAGAATTTGGATCCTACACGCACATTGCAGGAGATTTTTGCTGAAATTTTCTACCCTTCTCTAGGCGTCTCTGAAGAACGTCTCCGCCCAAAGATCGACGAATTCTATACACAGGTTTTCCCCACCCTTCGAAGCTATACCGACCGTCGTGAGATTGCAAACCAGCTTGTGAAAGCTGTACGCAATGCTGGATTGGATATCGTCATCGCCACAAGTCCGCTTTTCCCACTCACCGCGATTGAACAACGCCTAGCCTGGGCTGGTCTGGATGTCGAGGCACATGAGTATGCACTCATTGCCAGCTACGAGACGTTCCACTTCGCCAAGCCACACACTGCATATTATGCCGAGATTCTGGGTCGACTTGGGACCTCTCCTCACGAGGCCGCCATGATCGGTAACGACATCTCCGACGACATGATTCCCGCACAAACAATGGGTATGGCCGTGTTCCACATCAGCCCCTCACCACGAGATTTTCCTGGGGGAGATTTACAAGACGCCATCTCCTGGCTTGAGGTCGCTCACACCCAATCACATCCTGAGGCCGTCGATGATCCCGAAGTTTTGCTTGCACGTCTCCGAGGCCACTTGGCCGCACTACTCAGCCTTTCGGATGGGTTGCGGGATCAAGATTGGTCCAAACGCCAGGGGGACGAGGAGTGGGCACCGAACGAGATCGTCTGTCACATGCGAGACGTGGAAAATGAGGTCAATCTTCCACGGGTGCGTTCAATCCTCACCCAGCATGAGCCGTATCTGTCCGCCTTCGATACAGACCAGTGGGCGGAAGAACGAGACTATCTCTGTCAATCCGGCCTTGAAGCCTTGAATGACTTCTCCGAAAGCCGCCTTCAAGTAATCGCTGAGTTGGCATCCCTCAAAGCCGACCGGTGGTCGCGACCGGCACGCCACTCTCTCTTCGGCCCTACTTCCCTGGCCGAAGTCTTGAGAATCGTCACAGATCACGACCTTCTCCACTTGGCACAATTGCGCTCCACACTGGCAATGATGTAAACGTGATAGACTTTATGCAGGAAGACTTACCGGCCAGTTACGTTTAAATTGCGTGCAATTTCGCCTCATCTTTACACACATTTGCGCGAAAGCTATAATCAACGGAACGGGGAAGTGCTGGAATTGGCAGACAGGCGTGACTTAGGATCACGTGCCCTCGGGCGTGAGGGTTCAAATCCCTCCTTCCCCACTCCTGCCGACTGCTCTTCCCAAATTATTCCAGACTGATCTGCTATCAGCGCGCACTATGCCTCGTGCGCCTGCCGGAGGCAGACCACGGGAGGATGGTGTCATTGAAAGTTGAGACAGAAGATCTCGAGAATCGTCAGGTCCAATTGACGGTAGAAGTGCCTGGGGAACGCGTCCAGGCCGCCATGAGGTCCGCCGCCCGTCGATTGAGTAAGCAAACGCGCATTCCTGGCTTTCGCCCGGGAAAAGCACCCTATGAGATTATCGTAGGTCGATTTGGCGAGGATTCGGTGTTTGAAGAGGCGCTGGACAACCTCGGTCAGGAGATTTATCGCCAGGCCTTAGAAGATTCGGCCATCGAGCCCTACGCACCAGGCACCTTGGAGGAAATTGTCAGCCGGGAACCGCTCGTTCTACGCTACATGGTTCCCCTCGCCCCCGATGTCGAACTTGGCGATTATAAGGAAGTTCGCATTCCCCATGACGATCCAGAAGTCACAGATGAAGAATTCGAGAAAGCCTTGGAAGATTTACGACAAAGTCGGGCTCTGATCGAACCAGCAGAACGAGCTGCTGAACTTTCTGATGTCGTCATCGCGGACATCAAAGCGGAATTGCGGGAACCTGAAGATGAAGAAGAGGCAGTCATACTGGACATGAAGGGCGTAGAAATACTTGTCGATGAGGCGACAGACTGGCCCATTCCTGGGATCGTTGCATACCTGGTTGGAGTCGAAGCGGATAATGAACGCGTCTTCGAGTACACTTTCCCAGAGGATTATCCTGTAGAAAGACTACGCCAGCGGACGGCCGATTTTCATCTCAAAGCCTTGGAGGTCAAATCCCGTCTCGTCCCGGAATGGTCGGACGATCTTGCCCAGAGCATAGGAGATTTTGAGGATCTGCTTGACCTACGTCTCAAACTGCGTGAGAGTATGCTCGAAAGTGCAAAGCATGATGTCGAGGCAAACTACGCCCAACAGGTCATTGAAACCGTCGTTAACGGTTCCACATTGGCTTACCCTCCTGTACTTCTAGATGAAGAAATTGAAGAATTGGTCTCGGACTTGAGCAGAAGACTCACTTCGCAAAACCTGACCCTCGACGATTATCTGAAAATCGAAGCTAAAACAAGGGAGGATTTGCGGGAAGAATTGCGGCCTCAGGCCGAAGAACGCCTTGCGCGGGCTCTGGTTTTGGGTAAATTAGTTGAGCTTGAGGAACTCGAGGTCGAGGAAGCAGAAATCAACGATAAGATTGATCAAATGGTACAGCCCTTCAAAGAACAAGCCGGTGAATTGCGGAAAGTCTTCGACAATCCGCAAGGTCGGCACCGGGTGCGCCTTGATCTTTTGACAGAAAAAGCGATTAACAGAATTGTCGCCATCTCAAAAGGAGAATGGGATCAGGCCAATCCGGAAACACTGGCGAACGAGGGCAAAGATAACACCGATACAACTGAGGAAAAGGAGTAAGGCATAAGATCATGAATACTTTGGATCCCAAAGCACTCATCCCCATGGTAATCGAGACAACCGGCCGTGGGGAACGAGCTTACGATATTTATTCTCTTCTCCTGCGCGAACGGATCATCTTCTTGGGGACACCGATCAACGATCAGGTCTCCAACCTGATCGTCGCTCAATTGCTCTATCTCGATCGTGAAGATCCTGATCGTCAGATTTACATGTACATCAATTGCCCGGGTGGTGGGATATACGCCGGACTTGCGATTTACGATACGATGCAGCAAGTGAAAGCACCCATCTCGACGGTCGCCGTGGGGGTCACGGCATCATTCGGGACCGTGCTCCTGAGTGCCGGCACGCAAGGCATGCGCTATGCATTACCTCACGCTACTATCCATCTACATCAACCGCTGGGTGGAGCTCAGGGTCAGGCTACAGATATCGAGATTCAAGCCAAGGAGATCTTGCGTCTTCGCGAGAAATTGAATACTATACTCGTGAAACACACGAAGCAATCACTAGATGTGATCGAACGAGACACCGAGCGCGACTTTTACATGGACGGAGCGGCGGCACAGGAATACGGGATCATCGATCACGTTCTGTATCCTTCCGACGAGCAGGAGGAGAAGGAAGAGGGGAAGAAAGGAAGTAAGTAGGAAGGAGATGTCGCCAAGACGACCGACGACTACAGACCTACGTCGGTGTTCCTTCTGTAGCCGGGAAGAGGAAGAGATTCAACGCCTCATTGCCGGCCCCGAAGGCGTATTCATCTGCAATGAATGCGTCGACCTTTGCCGCGACATCTTGGAAGGTGAAGGCCCGTGGGCATCTGGAAAGCCCCCTCTCACGGCGAAACCCCCGCTTTCACCTCAAGACCTCTATTCCCGTTTAGACGAGTACGTCGTCAGCCAGGACAACGCCAAGCGTGTCCTCTCGGTTGCCGTTTATAATCACTACAAGCGGATTGCTCATCGCGGCCGCACGGACGTCGAGCTTGAAAAAACCAATATCCTACTGGTCGGACCGACAGGCTGCGGTAAGACCTTGCTCGCCCAAACGCTTGCCAAAAGTTTGGATGTACCATTCTGCATCGCCGATGCAACCGCCCTCACCGAAGCCGGCTATGTGGGGGAAGATGTCGAGAATATACTTCTGCGCCTTCTACAGGCTGCCGAATTTAACGTTCCGCGCGCAGAACGTGGGATCGTCTATATCGACGAAATTGACAAGACTGCGCGCAAAACCGGAGACAACCCAAGCATCACTCGCGACGTTTCAGGTGAGGGAGTCCAACAAGCACTGTTGAAAATCATCGAGGGGGCCATCGTTAACGTTCCTCCTCAAGGCGGTCGCAAACATCCACAACAAGAGTTCATCCAGATCAACACGACCGACGTGCTCTTCATTTGCGGTGGCACCTTCGACAGCCTTCCTGAGATCATCGCCGAGCGCTTAGGAAAACGGGGGCGATTGGGTTTTACGGGCACGGTTACGGACGAGGAAGCCCTGAAGACGGATGAGAGCCTATTACTTCGCCACATCACACCTGACGATTTAATGCGCTATGGCATGATACCGGAACTCGTCGGGCGACTTCCTGTAGCCATCAGCATCGACCCTCTCGATGTCGACTCTCTGCGCGCAATCCTGACCAAACCGAAAAACGCCCTTGTACGGCAGTACCAACGTCTTCTCGAGATGGATGACGTCGAATTGGTTTTCTCGCCCGAATCGCTCAATACCGCAGCCGAATTAGCGATGGAGCGCGAGACGGGAGCGCGTGGACTGAGAGCCATTATCGAAGGCGCATTACTAGACGTCATGTATGAAATCCCATCACGACCAGAAATCCGCAAGGTTTCCGTCGATGCTGATGCCATCCGACGCGAGGGCAAACCACAACTGCTTGACGAGCAAGGACGTGAACTACCCATGATCGACAAGTCCCTGCCGGATGCCGCCTGAAAATCCCTTCTCTACTGGAAAAAAACCATGACGAAGTATGCTACGTTCTCTATCGTCGCCTATGATCCCCAGGATTCAGCATGGGGGATCGCAGTCGCCTCGAAGTTTCCGGCCGTTGGTGCCGTTGTTCCCTGGGCAGCGGCAGACATGGGTGCAGTGGCAACCCAGTCCTACGCCAACACGACCTTCGGACCAAGGGGACTCGAACTCATGGCCGCTGGGCGATCCGCTGAAGAGACTCTCGCTATACTGCTCGAGGACGATGACGAGCGGGAACTGAGGCAGGTGGGCCTCGTTGATGCACAAGGTAACGCCGCAACGTATACCGGGTCCGATTGCTTTGCGTGGGCCGGCGGTCGTACGGGCGAGAAGTATGCCCTCCAAGGAAATATCCTCACAGGCGTTGAAACCATCGACGCTATGGAGGCTTCCTTCCTGGAGACGGATGGAGATCTACCCGCCAGACTGCTCGCCTCCTTGCTCGCAGGAGATCGGGCCGGAGGTGACCGCCGAGGCCGCCAGAGCGCAGCGATCTTTATCGTTAAACCGCAGGGTGGGTACAGCGGGTTCAACGACCGATGGATCGACTATCGGGTCGACGATCATCCGGACCCAGTCCCGAAACTCCTCGACCTTGTGGAACTCCATCGCTTGTACTTTGGGAAGAGCCCAGAAGAGGAAGAACTGCTGATTGAAGGTGAGGTCGCTCAAACGCTGCAAGAGATCATGGTGCGCCTGGGATTCTATTCAGGGCCCATCAGCGGAACCTGCGACGAACAAACCCGAGAATCTTTACGCGGTTTCATTGGAAACGAGAATTTTGAAGACCGCACGAATTTCGAAGTAGGACGGATCGATCGACCAGTGTTCGAGTATCTCGTGCGTAAGTTCGAAAAGTGAACTCGAAGCGATTGATTATTGTCTCTCGCCTACACCTTTTCGTAGATTACCTGAACTGAAAAAGTTGAAGAATGAGCAGGGGTTTAATCGCATGCGTCCAGTGAATATCACGAGGGAGTTGAAATGCCGAAGCTTAGCCAGATCGTAGCTCTCGTGATCGACATGGATGGCGTCTTGATGCGCGGCGACTCAGCCTTGCCTGGCGTCATGTCGTTCTTTAAATTGTTGAGGGAACGCTCTCTGAAGTTTGTAATCGCAACCAACAATGCCACCACCTCCGCAGAGATGCTATGTGAGCGTCTCGCGCCTGTTGGCGTCAGAATTGAGCCCGAACAGGTGATCACATCTGGGATCGCTTCTGCCAGTTATCTTAAAGATCTGCTCCCACCGGGTTCCCAGATTTATGTAATCGGTGAGTCGCCACTACGCAAGGTGTTGAAGGCTGCTGGTTTTCATTTGACGGAGAGCGCCAACGACATTAAAGCCGTTGTGGTCGGCTTGGATCGGCAGTTGAACTGGGAAAAGTTAACCGAAGCCGCACTCGCTATCCAGGCGGGCGCAACATTTATAGCCACCAATCCTGATCTCAGCCTGCCTGTTGAGCGCGGCCAAGCGATCGGCACCGGTGCCATTCTCGCCGCCATCGAGGCAACTACGGGCGTGGCGCCCATCGTGATCGGGAAGCCCGAACCACACCTCTTTCAATACGCCCTCCAGCATCTCAAGACGAAGGCTGAAAACACGTTGGTCGTGGGTGATCGCTTCGAAACCGACGTCCTCGGTGGGAAAAAAGCAGGTATGCCAACGGCTCTCATTCTAACTGGCATCACCCAACGCCAAGATCTTTCCAGCGTGCACGTCAAGCCCGACTGGATTTTCGAGAACCTCGACGAACTCACCACAGCGTTGGATACTTCTGTATGATGGGACCCCTCCCCTCCATTTACGATCTGTCGCTGGATGAATTGAGACAAAAAATGCTCGATTTGGGTGAACCTGCGTACCGAGCAAATCAGTTGTGGTCGCATGTATATCGCCGCCTCGAGAATAATCCTGAGACACTATTGGATCTCCCTCGAAATCTGCGGACACGCTTGGCAGAGATCTTTGATTTCGCATCCCTTCGAGAAAAAGCGATCGTCGTCTCGCAAGATGAGCAAACGCAAAAGATCCTGTTTGAACTTCGTGACGGTGAGGAAATCGAATCTGTATTGATGCGCTATGAACAACGCGACACAGCTTGCATCTCCACACAGATCGGTTGCGCCATGGGTTGTCTGTTCTGCGCGACGGGTCATATGGGGTTTCAGCGAAACTTATCGAGCGCAGAAATTGTCGCCCAAGTTCTCCACTTGGCCAGAAACCTGGCAAACCAAGGGCAGCACCTCTCAAATATCGTCGTCATGGGCATGGGGGAACCGTTTCACAACTACGACGCAACGCTGGAGGCGATCGATCGACTGAACCACCCCGAAGGATTCAACTTCGGCGCCAGAAGGTTCACGATATCCACGGTGGGCCTTGTTCCTGCGATCGAACGATTCGCAACCGAGCGACGACAGATCAACCTGGCAGTATCCCTCCACGCGGCCACAAACTCCCTCCGAGATGCTTTATTGCCGGTCAACCAACGGTACCCTCTCGAAACGCTCATACCGGCTTGTCGGGAATTTGTCCGCCAAACAGGTCGGCGTATCACCTTCGAGTGGGTCCTCATTAGGGACATCAACGATGATCTCGACCAGGCCAATGCACTTGCAGATTTGATATCAGATTTGAACTGTCACGTTAACCTGATCCCCCTCAACCCGACACAAGGCTATACTGGGAAAGCGACCACGAAAGAAAATGCAGACCGTTTTTACCGTCTGCTCCTATCACGTGGTATTCCATGTACGTTACGCGCCCGCCGCGGAATTGATATCCAGGCAGGATGTGGTCAGCTGGCAACCTGGCGCCGTGACACAGTCCAGACGTAGAAGTTTCCTATTCTAAAGCGCTTACCAAACCAGCTGGTTGTAGTGACACCCTGGCTCTTGGACTACGTTTCCTCGCTTTTGCTTTACCTTTGCATCTCCGCTTACTTATGTCGCTCTCCCCCCATAAGAATCTCACCTTGTCAATGGACAACGGCAAAGGTATCATTGCTGAGAAGTAGAAATACATCTCAACATCGTTCCGGTCTGTTTCCAATCGGCTTTTCATTACCTTGCATCCATTGCATGAAATAAAGTGTATGCTATCTCCAATCGCGACTGAAAAATGATGACACAATCACGACTCGGTTTGAAGCATCGCATCAACAACGATGGCTATACGCAAATGGGGAGGGCGCCCCTGGAAACACAATTGACCACCGAGGCGGCGGTCAATAAAGGGGTTTAAACGTATAGAAGGACGATTAGATCGTCATACGCGGGCGAGACGCTTGATACACTTGGCGCACCACGTCTTCTGAACCATTCGTCCGGCTTCCATGACGCGTACCCTCTGCAAATTGGGTCGAAACTTGCGTTTGGTCGCCTTCATGGAGAAGCTTCGGCTATGTCCGAACTTCGTCGTCTTGCCACAATTTTCACACTTGGCCATCACTAAACCTTTTCAAGGAGACAAAGATCATAATTAACGGCAGAAATCTTACCACAGCTTTGAGGGCATATCAATTGTCTCTTGCCATCATGGAGGCATACTGGCATGACAGGTGAGACAACGTATTTAGGTCGGATTACCATCTCTCCGAAAGCAATCGCTACGATCGCATCGTCTGCTGCGTTGCAGTCCTATGGCGTCGTGGGCATGGCGTCAAAGAATCTCGTTGACGGCATTGCAAACGTTCTTGCCCGCGATCCAAGACATGGTGTGGAAGTGAAAGCCTTCGATGATCACATTATGATCGATATATTCGTGATCGTCGAATACGGAACGCGCATCTCCTCTGTGGCCGGAAGCGTCGCCAACGCAGTTCGCTATCAGGTGGAACGCGCAATTGGCATGCCAGTCTCCGCCGTTAACGTCCACGTGCAAGATTTACGTGTGAGTGACACGGATTGAATGTCGAAGGATGAGCTTGGATGAGTGAAGCTCCGCCAGGCATGGATGACGCCACCCGCCAGCGATTGATCGGCCGCTACCGTACGATCGACGGGAGGATGTTACGGCGTCTATCGTCTGCTAGTCTGACTTGGCTCCGAACCAATCAGCAATTGGTCAATTCCCTCAACGTCTTTCCTGTACCAGATGGAGATACCGGTACGAATATGGTCTTGACCATGCAAGCTGCGATGGACGAGATCACCATCGAGGGCAATCGGTCCATCGGCAAGACCGCCCAAGCCATCGCGCACGGTGCGCTGATGGGCGCACGCGGTAATTCGGGCGTTATCCTCTCCCAAATATGGCGTGGTTTCGCCCGTGTTCTGGGTGACCGCGAACGCATGGACGCTGAGACGCTAGTCGCCGCACTGGACGAGGCCCGAGAAATCGCGTACAAGGGCGTTGTGCGCCCTGTAGAAGGCACCATACTAACCGTATCGAAAGACATAGCAGCAGCTGCCGAGAAAGCTCTGGAAAATGGTGCCACCTCGGTATTCGAGATCTTGGAACAAATTGTTGAAGCGGCTGACGAGTCCGTCCAACGTACACCTGATCTCCTCCCGGTCCTCAAAGATGCCGGTGTGGTAGACAGTGGTGGAATGGGCTTGCATCTCATGCTCGAAGGTATGTTACGTGCCATCTGCCGTCTTCCACTGGATCAACCCGTTGCTGCTGTCCAGCCATTGAGCGCATTAGACTTGGATTCCGCCAGCGAAGCGATCGAGCCCGGACAGGATTGGGAAGTGGTCATTGATTTTCGTCCTGAAACACCCCTCGACGTTTCCACGTTTTATAGCGGCCTGGAGGAACTCGGCACCTCCATCCAAGTCGGAGAAGGAGACGGAATCTACCGCATGCATATTCACGTACCCGATAAAACGGAGTATGAACCAATCGAGTACATCAAGGGGATGGGTGTCATCACCAACATCGCGATAGAAAATCTCATGATCCAAACAGAAACGCAGACCAGCGAGCAAACCATCGAGAGTATTTTGCTTGAAACCATTGAACCGGGTGAAATCGCAGTCGTCGCAGTTGCACCCGGACACGGGATCGCTCGTGTTTTCGCCAGTCTGGGTGTGGCAGCGATTGTGGAAGGTGGACAGACGATGAATCCCAGCACCCAGGAAATACTGAACGCCTTTGAGAACCTTCCTACCGATAAGATCATCATCCTTCCTAACAACAAGAACATCATCATGGCGGCTAAACAAGCCGCCGAACTGACTGTGAAAAAAGTGGCCGTCATCCCTTGCGTCTCAGTACCCCAGGGCATCGCTGCACTCTTTGTGCTCGACCGCGAGGGCGAGTTTGAACAGATAGTCGAAAGGATGAACGCTGCACTAGACGAACTCCAATTCGCCGAATTGACGACCGCTACGCGGTCTGTCGAGATCGACGGTGTGCAAGTGGAAGAAGGACAAGTCATCGCGCTCCTTAACGGTCGACTGGCGAGCTCCGGCGACTCTCTAGAACAAGTCCTGTTGAAAACGATCTCCAGCGCAATCGAGGAAGAAGCAGAACTA
Source organism: Anaerolineales bacterium (assembly GCA_011772595.1). The sequence continues at coordinate 37,084 of WVZH01000175.1, read as the reverse complement.
ATCACCCTGTATTACGGCGCCGATCTCAGCGCCATGCAAGCGAACCAATTAGCCGACAATGTGCGCAAGACGTATACTAAACAAGAAGTTGAGGTCGTCGAGGGTGATCAGCCCCATTATCAAATCATTCTGTCTATTGAGTGAGTATGGCTCGGATTCATATCATCACCGACAGTTCAGCACGTTTCACAATCCCAGGCCTCCCTGAACGGCATCAAATCACACTGGCGCCGATGAAAGTCAACTGTGGCGCACACACGATAGAGGACTGGCCGGATACCGATATGTCCGGCCTGCGTCCGGTACTCGACGAATGTCAGAGTATCCCCAGAGTAGAGCCATTTTCCGTCGATCAAATGGCCGCCCTTTATACGCAAGTTCAATCCGAAACGGATCAGATCCTCTCCATCCACACTTCCTCCGGCCTATGCGATGCCGTCGCCAATGCCCATACAGCGAGTCAACGATTCCTCGGCAGGACCAATATCCAGGTCATCGATTCGCAAACGAGCACGATTGGGTTAGGATTGCTCGTGCAAGCAGCGGCCGAGGCCGTCGCTCGCGGGGATGATTTCGAAGCCCTGATCCGTCTAATCCGGGGCATGATTCCACGACTCTACATGGTCTTTTTTCTCGATGACTTATTCTTCCTTGAGCAAAACGGGCTTATAAGTCGATCTCAGGCGATTCTGGGCAACATGTTAGGTATTATTCCCTTCTTAACCTTGGAAGAAGGACGCATGATTCCAATGGAAAAAGTGCGCACCAGATCGCGTGCCATCGAAAAGCTGATCGAATTCGTGCTCGAGTTCTCATCTGTCGAGCACCTCGCAATCCTGCAGGATAGCGCTCGACCTACCCACGAAAGCCTATCGATATCAGAGCGACTGAAAACGATCCATCCAGACGTTCCCATCACGACGACAAGCTACGGACCCTGTCTTTCCTCCTTTCTCGGCCTTGATAGTCTCGGCGTCGCAGTTCTGGAAGCGGAAGAGGATTCTCTGTGAGGGACACAAGCGCCAGGGTGGCCATCGTTACCGACAGCACCTCCGACATCCCGCTTGATCTGGCGAAATCCCTGGACATCGTGGTCGTGCCGGCGTTGCTGATGATTGAAGACAGCACCTTCCGTGATGGCATCGACCTTTCGAGAGAAGAATTCTATAGACGCCTTCCCAACATCTCCAAGCCTCCTTCAACAGCCGTACCCTCACCACTTGCGTTCGAGCAGGTCTATCGAGAACGACTCGATTCGGGCTATGAGCACTTGCTTTCCATACATCTATCACCCAAGCTGAGCGGGATGATCAACGTCGTCAACCAGGCCGCTGAAGCCTTCGGTGATCAAGTCTATATCTATGATAGCCAACAAGTCTCACTCGGCTTGGGTTTTCAGGCGATAGAAGCCGCACATGCGGCCATGGAAGGCTTGCCTCTTGAGCCCATTCTTGAAAGATTGCGAAAGATTCGAGAGAACGTCCGACTGATCGCCATGATTGACACCCAGGAATATCTATGGCGTAGTGGAAGGGTGAGTTGGTTATCTGCAAGTCTGGGCAAGATGTTGCGTATGCGCCTATTGGTGGAAGTTAAGCGCGGGGTAATAGAGCGGAGAGGTTTCGTTCGAACACGAGGAAAAGCTGTGCAGGATTTGATCTCCTTGGCGAGGTCTTGGGGATCCCTTAAACGTCTTGCCGTGCTTCACACCGCTGTTGCAGAGGAAGCCAGATCCTTGGCAGACCAACTTCGTTCACAGGTAACGACGCCTCCATTGGTCGTCGACGCGACGACCTTGCTAGGGGCGTATGTTGGTCCAGCCGCATTGGGTTTTGCGGGGTTGCTACAATAAGTCTGGCAAATTTCCAACTTCCCCTTTATAGTTAATCCGATGAATCCAGCACTCGAAAAACTTGCCAAGTATTTGCGTCTTGAGATAGAGCGCGGTTTTGACAATCGTGCCATTGTCGGGGGTCTTCACCGAATGCTTGACCCTTGGGAGGCCGAAGCACGCGATACGGATCTTCCAGAGAGCCTGATCGACGTTGTCATATCCCGGCTACGTGACTACCCTCAGCTTTCGGAAAACTCCCGAAAAGAAGCCTTGGTGGGGCTTGTCCGCCGACTCCAAAGTGAATTTCCAGACCTAACATTCCCTCCGATTTCAAAAGAACTGCCCTTAGATCCGACAGATCAGACGACACAGACAGAAACGGCGGCTCAACTACAGAGCACTGTCGTAGCGACAGATGAACCGCAACCAACCCTTGAAGCGGATACTATTGCGCCCGCTGTTTCAAAACCTGAATACCAAGAAGATGAACAACCGCAACCCAAGGTCGCTGATACAATCGAAACGAAGGAGCCATCCGCTGCCCTGAGTGCGCCACTGACAACAATCGCTGGCATCGGTCCCAAATCGGCGAAGACTCTGCGCAAATTAGACCTGGAAACACTCGGAGATCTTCTGTGGCATCTCCCTCGTCGGTACGATGATTACTCGCAGCTCAAGACAATAAACCGACTTTGGTATGGAGAAGAAGTCACCATTATCGGCACCGTCGACGAGATCAATCTGCGCGTGGTCCGCGATGGTCGCATGAAGCTGATCGAAGCCACTGTTAGTGACGGCACAGGATCCATGCGAGTAACATGGTTCAATCAGCCCTGGATCGCCGATCGCTTAAAGCCTGGACGCCCTGTTGTGCTCTCCGGGAAAGTCGATCAATACCTTGGCCGCCTGACGATGAACAGCCCAGAATGGGAGTTGCTTGAGCGCAAACAACTACACACCAATCGGATCGTACCCGTCTACCCACTAACCGCCGGCGTGTCGAGCAAGTGGTTGCGCAGGGTCATCCATTCAGTCGTCAATCGACTGGCACCGCAAGTGCTGGATCCGCTGCCGATCTCGATTCGAGAATCGGCTCAGCTGATGGTTTTAAGTCAAGCCTTGCAACAGATACACTTTCCCGACAACTGGGATCTTCTCCACGCAGCACAACACAGATTAGCATTTGACGAGATGTTCATGCTCCAGCTTGGTGTGCTGAGGCAAAAAAGGGAGTGGGAGCAGTTGAGCAGTTCACCGCTCCTTGTCGAGGATTCCTGGATTGAGAGTTTCAAAAACTCGCTGCCATACACACTAACGCAATCCCAGGAGACCGCCCTGCAAGACATCCGCACCGATCTCGCCTCTCCCAAACCCATGAATCGGCTACTTCAAGGTGATGTGGGGTCAGGTAAGACTGTGATCGCAGCAGCGGCAATCGGCATCACCGCCCGTAATGGTGCTCAATCCGCCATCATGGCACCTACGAGCATCCTCGCCGAGCAACATCACCTTACCCTTCTCGAGATCCTTCCCGCCAGCGCCGGTATCCCTAAAGAGAGAATCGGTCTTTTGCTTGGCGCAACCCCCGAAAAGGAGAAGCAATCGATTCGTGAGGGGCTCTCCGACGGAAGCCTACAAGTGGTCGTCGGAACCCATGCATTGCTCGAGGAACCGGTGGCATTCGCCCGGCTGGGACTTGCAATCATCGACGAGCAGCACCGTTTCGGCGTAGAGCAGCGAGCGACATTGCGCGAAAAAGGCGACAATCCTAACCTTCTCGTAATGACCGCCACACCAATCCCCAGATCACTGGCGCTCACCATTTACGGCGATCTCGATTTATCCGTGATTGACGAAATGCCTCCGGGGCGCATCCCTATCAAAACTCAAGTCATGCGTCCAAAAGAGCGTACCCGCGCACACCAATTTCTTATTACCCAAATTGAAGGCGATAAACAGGCCTTTATCATCTATCCCCTGGTTGAAGGCTCCGAAAAGATCCAAACTAAAGCAGCCGTGGATGAACATCAAAAATTACAAGAGGAGGTCTTCCCCAACTTCGATGTGGGTCTCTTGCATGGGCGCATGCGACCCGAGGAGAAAGAAAAGACCATGTCGAAATTCCGAGCCGGAGAGTTGGACGCCCTAGTCTCAACCTCTGTTGTCGAAGTTGGTGTCGATATTCCTAATGCAACCGTCATGCTTATTGAGGGCGCAAATCGTTTCGGTCTGGCACAATTGCATCAGTTCCGCGGTCGAGTTGGCCGCGGGCATCATCCCTCCTACTGCTTGCTCATCCCAGACACCGAAGATGATGCCGATAACGAGCGCTTGAATGCGATGGAAGCAACGAACGATGGATTCAAGCTCGCCGAACTCGATCTGGAACAACGCGGCCCGGGCGACTTTCTCGGAACCCGCCAATCTGGCTTTGCCGAATTACGCACGGCTCAAATCACAGATCTACAACTCATCGAGAAAGCTCGGAAGCACGCAAAAGCCCTTTTCGCTAGTGACCCCAATTTGATCCAACCTGAGCACAAACTGCTTGCCCAAGAAATGGACCGCTTCTGGACATCTGAGAAGGGAGAAATGAGCTAATGGTTCGAGCTGTGTTCCCTGGCACCTTCGACCCCGTCCATTATGGACACATCGATATTGCTCGACGCGCCATGCGGTTGTTTGACGAGCTGATTATCGCGGTGTACGACAAGCCACAAAAGAGCCTACTCTTCTCTCCGCAAGAACGACTCCAACTCATCCAAAAAGAATTTAAGGATGACGAGCAAATCAGCGCTACAACCTTTAGTGGCTTGATTGTCAATTTTTGCCAAGAGATAGATGCAAAGGTGATTGTTCGTGGACTACGTGTCTTTTCAGATTTTGAGCACGAATTCCGAATGGCTTTAGCAAATCATCGACTGGCACCAGAAATCGAAGTCATCGCCTTGATCACCAGTGAGGAGCACAGCTTTCTCACAGGAAGTACCGTCAAAGAGATCGCTTCCTTAGGAGGAGATGTCAGCAGTCTTGTTCCGAACCACGTTAGCGAGGCGCTTGAACGGCGTTTCAAAGAACTCGGTGACGACGGACCTAACGTCGTCCCCATAACCTCATTACGTGATTAAAGTGGGTTGACCTGAAGCGCCATTCGGTGTACGCTTCGGCCTGAACCTTGCAACAAAAAGCTTGCGGTCCAAATTGACCAGCAACGAGGACCGGAGGAAATAATGGACATCCTGCACCTGGTGGATCGGTTGGAGGAGTTATTCAATGAAAGCCGCCCGATACCGCTAACGCACAATGTAGTCGTCGACGAGGATCGAATGCTTGAGATCATCGATCAAATGCGCATCTCGATCCCGGATGAAGTCAAGAAAGCCCAGCAGGTGCTTGCCCAACGTGATCGTGTTTTAGCCCAGGCGCAGGAAGAGTCGAAGCGAACGGTGTCGCTCGCCAAGAAAAAAGCTGAAGATGTTGTCGCCCGAGATGCGATCGTCGAGGGTGCACAGGTACGAGCAGAGCAGATTCTTGCTCAGGCGCGAGCTGACGCTGAAATCATCCGGCGCGAAGCAGACGATTATATTATCGAAGCATTGGGCTCTCTCGAAGCGGAATTGATGCGCTTGATCAACCAAGCACGCAACGGCATCGCAAAACTCACCGCTGATATGCAGCAATTCATAGAGGAGGCGCCCGAGATTCTTGAAGGGGAAAAGAACCCGTCGGATCAGAAATGATCGCGTTTAACGTAGGAAAAAGTATTCGGGGCGGTTCGTGAACCGCCCCTGCTCATTTATGAAGGATGAAAGCCCTTACATAATCCGCTCGGTATGACATTCGGTAGGAAATTCTCTCTTCATGCTGTTCCCAGTCCAGTGTACAGTCACAGTACGGATTTCAAATCGCTGCGACTCGTTCCTCACCGAGATGCCACCCCTTTACAGTCAGTTCGCACTTTTCTCTAGTTTCTCTGTTTCACTCCCTTCTCTTTCGTGTGCATACACCCTGATCGCCTCTAGAAAGGCATGAAACAACGGATGGGGGCGGTTCGGACGGGAAAGAAACTCCGGGTGGAACTGGCTTCCGAGCATGAACGGATGATCACTCAACTCCGCAATTTCAACGAGTAACTTGTCGGGAGATAATCCCGAGAACACCATCCCGTGTTGACCAAGAATCTCTCGGTATGTATTGTTGAATTCAAACCGGTGGCGATGTCGTTCTTCGACGTGTGAGCACTTATATGCACGCTGCGCGACACTCCCAGGCAACAGTTCACATGGGTAGAGTCCCAACCGCATCGTGCCTCCCATGTCTCCTATGCCACGTTGCTCAGGAAGGAGGTCGATCACCGGGTGGGGTGTATTTCGATTGAACTCCGTCGAGTTAACATCGTCTGAGCCGAGCACGTAACGGCCAAACTCAATGACCATGACCTGCATCCCAAGACAGAGACCAAGATATGGCACCTTGTTTTCCCGAGCAAAGCGAGCGGCGGCGATCTTACCCTCGATACCGCGTGAGCCAAATCCTCCCGGTACAATTACACCATCCACAGAAGCGAGCACACCCATACCCTTGCCACGCTCCAGTTCCACGGAATGGATCCAGAGAATCTCCGCCTCCACGCCAACTGCCAGGGCCGCATGACGCATCGCTTCGCGCACGCTCATGTATGCATCCCGCAACTCAACGTACTTTCCCACCAACGCGATGCGAACCTTAGGTCGTTCACTACGCTCTATTGCGACCAATCGCTCCCATTCAGCCCACTTCGGTTTCTTCCTCGCCTCAAGGTTTAAACGTTTGAGGATGAACTCGCCTAATTGTTCATGCTCTAAGAGTAGTGGGACCTCATACAGGATTGGTGTCGTCGTTAATGGGATTACTGCGAAAGCCTCCACATCACAAAACAAAGCGATTTTCTCTCGTAGATCTTCCCCAACAACATAATCCGAGCGTGCAACGATGACATCCGGTTGAATTCCGATCGAGCGTAACTCCCGCACCGAGTGTTGCGTTGGCTTTGTTTTCAGTTCGCCCGTGGCACCGATGTGTGGCAACCAAGTCGTGTGCACGTACATCGTCTTTTCACGCCCAATGTCTGTACGCATTTGTCGCAAGGCCTCCAAGAACGGCAACGATTCGATGTCTCCTACCGTTCCGCCAACCTCGACGATTACAATCTCGGCCTTCGTGGTCCGCGAGACGAGGCCGATGCGTCGTTTTATCTCATTCGTGATGTGCGGGATGACTTGTATCGTGCCACCCAAGAAATCGCCTCTCCGCTCTTGGGCGATAACCTCGGAATAAATTTGACCTGTGGTGACGTTGCACACTTGATTGAGACTCGTATCTATAAATCGTTCATAATGCCCAAGATCCAGATCAGTTTCAGCGCCATCATCCAGAACGAAGACCTCACCATGCTGATACGGGCTCATCGTACCTGGATCCACGTTGATGTACGGGTCGAGCTTCTGAATGGATACTGTGAATCCTCTCTCTTTGAGCAGCTTCCCGATCGCCGCAGCCGTGACCCCCTTGCCCACAGAGCTGACGACGCCTCCTGTGACGAAAATATATCGTGTCATCCCGGCCTCCGGTTGAAAGGATTGGCGCTCTCTACCCACGTTAAACAGGTGGTGGGGAGACCTGATTGTGGTGATCTCCCCACCCTTTCGTTCTTCCAGACCAATGCAAGCATTGGTGTCCATTCATAACTCAACCATCTGCTCCAAGTCGTGTGCCGCCCGCCGCATTTCGAGGAACACCAGGCCTAATTTCGCGTTCTCCCGAGCAAGTACGGTGAGGACGGCTTCTTCGCCCACCGACATGAGGAGCACGTATCCCTGATCCCCGTGAATGTAGACTTCATCCAATAGTCCACGCCCTAATTCTGTAGAGATTCGCTCCCCCAGGCTCAACATCGCCGCCGACATGGCCGAGACTCGATCCTCTTCAACTCCAGCCGGCAATGAGGAGGCGATTGTAAGACCATCGACGCTAACGACTGCGGAAGCCTCAACATCAGGCGTTTTGCTTTGCAAATCCCGTAATCGATCGACCAATTGGTCGGTTCTGGATTTTGCCATGTACGTTGTCGTCCTCGGTATCAAGAACGCAAGAAGTCTACCATAGTGGAAAAAGCCGAGCAAGCACACCAACATTGGGAGCTTGTTNNTTGCGAGCCTCAACAGCAGTAATCTTCACGAAGTGGACTCGGATTGCCTCAGGGGTGAATTAAGACCAAGCACTTTCTGCGGGATTCTCTCAATAATGCAGCCCCAAATTTCCATTTCGCTTCCACCGCTGTGGGGAGTTGTCAGCTATGGGAGGTGCTCATACTAACTGACCTTGTTGAGCGGGCAATCGTCCTCGACAATGGGAATTACGAGCGGAGAAGATGCCCATGCGCAACGATTACGTGAATACGACTATTGATCGACGGCTCTTGATCTGAGGCGGGGAAGTTCATAAGTGTCTAGGTTCGTTTCGAGACGATCTTACTTCGTTTTCCTATGATAGAACTATTGAAGTAATCCGGGTATCAGATTCACAACCATTCGAGATTTCTCAAGATCCACCTCTACAATCACGGATTCGATGGCAGGTATTAAACATTCCTTGCCGGAGGCATCCCTAACGATATAGACGTCGTTCGCTCCGGTCTCAAGGATCTCCTCCACTTCCCCCAATCGCTCATCTTCTAGCGTGAATACCTCCAGCCCAATGATCTGCCAGTAATAATAGACACCATCTGGGAGCGGTTCGGTCTCTTCGAAGCGAATATAAAACACTTGCCCCCGCCACCTCTCCGCTGTGGTCCGATCATCACAGCCTTCAATGAAAAGGAGGAAGTCGCTTCCATGAGCCCGAAAAGCGCTTACGATCCCGTTCTCTTTTTCCGGACCGAAAAAGACTTGTGTGGCAGGATTGATACTGCGAATGAGGTCAGACAAGGCGGAAACTCTAAATCCCCCACGAACTCCATGAGGACGTACGACACGCCCGACAGCCAGATATTCCGGTGGCTGTCGGGCGTGACTTTCGCTCGAATCGCGATTCTTCGACTTCATCAAGGTCAGATGATGTCGAGTGAGACTCGCATTCCCCGGCGAGACGCAGAGACGCGCAGAAGCGTGCGCATGGCGTTGGCTACACGACCATTGCGCCCAATCACACGTCCCATATCTTCCTCCGCTACGCTGAGTGTGATACGAACATCCCGGCGTTGGCGGTACTCCATGACTTTAACTTCCGTGGGATCATCAACAAGGGATTTGGCGATGAATTCGATCAACGCTTTCATGATCTGCAATCCTCTACCCTTCTTCCGCTTCTTCCTCGTCGGAAGCGATCGCTTCAGAAGTATCTTCAGCTTCGGGTTCAGGCTTCTCCTCCGGAGCAGCCTCCTCGCTGACTTCCTCCTGCACAGCTTCTTCTGTGGGTTCTTCAGCAGCTTCCTCTTTAACCTCGGGTTCCGCTTCTTTAGCCTCAGCCACAGTTTCTTCTTTGGCCTCCGCTTTGGGAGCCTCCTTCGCCTTCTTTTTCTTTTTCTTGGTCTTCTTCTTGAGACGCTCTTCGATGAGATCATCTCTCCGCGTGCGAGGATCCACCTCAGATAGCGTCGATTCAGCTTCAGCGAGTAGGGTCTCTAATTTTTCGCCACCCTTAAATCGATCCCATCTCTCCCAGGTGCCTAATGGTTTGAGAACTTTTGTGACTGCATCAGAGGGTTGTGCACCATTCTTGAGCCAATGGAACAATCTAGCTTCGTCCACCTTCACCGTAGAAGGTTCCGTGCGAGGATTGTAGTGACCCAAAACTTCGAGAAACTTTCCGTCGCGTGGACTTTCCTTATCCGCGGCGACGATACGATAACTTGGTTGATGCCGGGCACCAACCCGGCGCAATCGTATACGGACCATCGTGTTTTTCTTTCTCCTATTGTATTTTCCTCGGTGCGCCTTGCAGAGAGGGATGTGCCAGGACGGTTGGCACACATCGCCTCGCGCGCCGAGGTTGCGACAGCGTTATCATAGCCAGGGTGTCAACCCCTTAACGCCACGCTTTCCAACTTTTTTAAAGACCCTTCGTACCTGGCGAAATTGACGCAGAAGTTGATTGACCTCCTGAACACTTGTCCCTGAGCCAGAGGCAATCCTCCGCTTTCTGCTTGCATTCAGCACATCAGGGTTTCGCCTTTCGAAGGATGTCATGGATTGAATTATAGCCTGTGTACGGAGTAATTGGTTCTCTGCAAATTGAGCATCAATTTGCTGGCTTCCGCTAAGCAGCCCTCCGGGCAACATATCGACGATCTTGCTTAAAGGTCCCATCCTTTGCATCATCGCCAATTGCTCGGTGAAGTCTTCGAAATCAAACTCACCCTGACGAATCCGATCGATCTGTTTCCCCGCCCGATCGACTTCAATTCCAGTTTCCGCTTTCTGGAGGAGGCCAAGCATGTCGCCTCTCCCAATGATCCTAGAAGCGAGACGGGATGGCTGATAGATCTCCAACGCCTCCTGCTCTTCGCCTACACCTAGGAACTTAATCGGCACCCCGGTGACAGCTCGCATCGAGATAGCCGCTCCACCTCGGGCATCGCCATCCATCTTCGTCAAGATCATCCCTGATAGCCCAAGTGGTTCCTGGAATCCTTTGGCGATGTTCACTGCCTCCTGACCCGTCATGGCATCGGCAACGAGCAGAATCTCAACGGGATCGATCCGATCCCTTATGGCGGACAATTCATCCATCATCAGCTGATCCAATTGCGATCGACCTGCAGTATCTAAGATTACCACGCTGGCTCCGCCCTTCGCTGCGGCGTCAATCCCTGACTTGCTCAGATCTGCCGGCGAGAGTCCTGGCTCGTAAAACATTGGAACATCAATTTCGTTGCCGAGCAGTTCCAGCTGTTCCACGGCTGCAGGGCGATACGGATCGGCTGCAATGAACCAGACCCGCTCTCCACGTCCTTTTAGCAGTTTTGCCAACTTGGCGGCGGTTGTTGTCTTCCCCGATCCCTGTAAACCGACCAACATGATAGAACGAGGTTTCTTACCATGTAGAGATAGCTTTCCTGGTTCTCCCAGGATCGCTACCAGTTCATCATAGAGTATACCGATCACGTGCTGAGTGGGGTTTAGCGCTCTAGAAACTTCCTCGCTCAAGGCGCGTGACCGTACGGCCGCCAAGATTTCCTTCACGACCCCATAGTGAACATCAGCCTCGAGAAGCGCAAGACGGATCTCTCTTAGGGCACTATCGACGTCTGCTGGCCGGAGTTTGCCTCGCTTGGCAAGCTTATGAAACACTCCCTGCAGGCGCTCCGCCAATGCTTCAAACATAAATGCTGCTCATCCCTTACATACAAGCCGCCGTGTCGGGCTGCATGTTCGCAGCGACCGACCGGCGGGGTCCTAGCCGCTCGATGCCTACAAACAGAAGGATTGTAGCCTTGAAAAGTTGGAGGGTCAAGGGGGTTCTGGTATCTAGGCGTCCAACCCAAGCAACCCTTCCCCTGCTTGCCGTGCCTGAGAGAGTGTTGCTTCCTCAAGTACCACCATGACAAGTCTTGGGGAGGGATTGTCTAAATCAGCACCGAAAAACCAAGCAAGTTTCCCGGTCTCAGATCCAGAAAATGCTTCCGCAGAGTAAGCTAAAACATTTCCATTCTCCCCCATCAGAGCCTCAAGAATGGACGAGCTGATCTCATGCGGAATAACTTCCGCCTCGGTATCAAGCGGAGATTGTTCCTGCCACGTTCCCTCAGTCGTGCTAATCTCGCGCACAACCTGCAAGGCTGGGAGGCTACCTGCCCGTAGGAAAGTTGCAAACGCCCGAGCCATCTGAAGCGGTGTAACGGTTACCGGTCCCTGGCCGATCGCCACCGCTCTCAAATCATCCACTCCTAGGGGCTCAGGAAAGGATTGGATCAGAACATGCTCGAGTCGGATCGAAGGCGAAACATCCAGTCCGAACCCTTTCACCATTTCAGACAGACCCTCACCACCAAGCATCTCACCGAGTTTTACGAAAGGGCCCGGACAACCCAGACGAAGTGCTCCGGCAAGAGTGTTCTCTCTCCCACTAAGGGATGTCTCCCGACAGGTTAATGTCGCACCTTGAACTTTGAAAGGTTCAGTCATACCAGAGACACGATCGTTGCTGTCAGCGACCTCCATGGCTTGCGCCCAAGCAAGCACAAATGGCGTCATGGCCATTCCTGGTTGATATCGCCCTTGCGTGGCTCGATTGAGAAGCGGTCCATCTTCACGCGTTGTTAGCGTGGCCCAGTCCTGCTCCAACCGATTCGGGTTAAAGGATGGCGACGAGACCATCGCAAGGATCTCCCCGCTCTTCGCGTCGAGGATTACGATTGAACCTTTGTGCCCGCTCAATGCTTCTGCGGCTGCCTTTTGGAGATTAGTGTCGATCGTGAGGCCAACGTCCAATCCATGAGGTGGGTTACCCCACAAAAGATGCGACCACCAGAGGTCGAGAGTCGGATGCCCTTCTTCGCCTCGTAAAACCAAATCCATCGAGCTCTCCACACCAGATTGACCATAGGAAAGAGAATTAAATCCAACAACCGTCACGGCCCAAGGGTCTGGATAGAGACGCTGAAAATCTCCTCTCTCACCGACAGATTCGGCCAGGACCTTCCCCAATCGATCGAGGATGCGACCCCGGAGGGTGTATAGTTCCGAGATGCCCCTCCTTGGATTGTCAGTCCGTGCGGTGAGAACGGACGCTCGATAGAGACTCCACCAGCCGAGTACGAGCGCCACTCCGACCCAGGCGCAGGTCAAGCCAATCTGGATGTTTCGAATTGGTCGCGCGAAGCTTTCAGAGCTTCCGCCACCGCCTGAAAGAAGGAGCAGAAACGATAAGGCCAATAAGCTGGTGACCAATGAGGAACCACCATACGAGACAAAAGGCAATGTAATCCCGGCGAGGGGTAACAATCGAATTGTCCCGCCAAGGATCAAGATCGATTGTAGACCGAATGCAACCGCCAACCCTGCTGCAAGGATCGTCGCAAACGGATCCCGGCTTCTCGCTGCAGCTCTTAAACCTCTAGCAACGAGTATCGCGAAAAGGGCGACAATACCTAGCCCTCCCAGCAAGCCCCATTCCTCGAGGACGGCAGCAAATACAAAATCAGAATGCACAACGGGCACAAATGTAGGAGCGCCGATACCCACACCCCTTCCAAAAACACCTCCTGATGCAATGGCGATGAGACCTTGTACCAATTGGTAAGAGCCTCCGATGGGATCTTGCCATGGATTGAGCCACGCCTCCGTGCGTATCCGCACAACATCGAGAAGACCGTAACCCAAACGAGCACCAATCACTGCCAACCCTACCGCAATGAAGAGAACCTGCCATCTCCGTGAGACGAGGTAAAGCAATACCGCCAGAATAACGAGGTACAGCATTCCTGTTCCCAGATCGCGTTGGACAACCAACAATACAACCGACAATCCCCAGATCACTATTAAAGGAACCAACGTCGGTATCCACGGAGGCGATCCCTCGGCCCATCGAAACGCAAGGTGATCCGCTAAATAGGAGGCCACGAATGCGATCAGCAATAATCGCAGGGGTTCCGAAGGTTGCAGGTAGATTCCACAGCAACCGAGCCATAAACGCGGTTCCACGCCTGAGGGGTTCGTTCCAAATATTAGCGTCAGAGCGGTTAGAGTTACACCAGCGATCAACCACAGGTAACGATAGCGTCGAAGCCATCGCAGGTCTGACGGCAACCGGAACACAAAAAGCATGGCGCAAGTCCCAACTATAAACCAACCTGTTTGGCGAAGTCCGAAATCTGGGGCTAACCTCCAGACTAGCAGCATCCCCCAACCAGCCAAGAGCGATCCAACAGGGAGCAGGACGGGATCGCGATGAGGACGCACTCGCCGTAACTCCCTCCTCAGAAGCCACACACATGTGAGCCATATGGGCAAGACGAGCAAGTGTAAAAAGCGCGATCCTAACGCCGACCACGATTGTTGTCGAACCACAGGAGCGATCAACATGGCGATCGCAATGAAAAGAAGAAAAGCGAACGCGAGGCCCAAGAGGCGGACCTCGCGCCGATCTATCTCTTCGATTCGATCAAGAAAGATAACGCTCGACAAGGATGGATAGCCTCCTACGTGTATCCGAGGGGATAAACTCTGGATTGGTGATTAAAGCATCCTTGAGAGCATCTCCACAATCACATTCCCATTCCTCTGTATGCTGTTCGAGAAGTAAGGCGATCGCTGATTGGGCCAACTTCGTATTGGCTTGTAACGTTTGGATTATACGCTCCACGGTGACGGGTTCCTCCGTCGTGTGCCATACATCGTAGTCTGTCACATGAGCCATACTGGCATAACACATTTCTGCTTCTCGTGCCAGGAATGCCTCTGGAGAACAGGTCATACCGATTATCGACATGCCCCAAGCTCGATAGGTGTTCGATTCAGCCTTGGTAGAAAAACGTGGCCCGGGGATTGTGATGAAAGTCCCACTATCGTGGACAACCCCGCCCGACTCCTCAACGCTTTTAACGAGCCGATTGGATAATACCGGACAAAATGGATCGGCGACATTCACATGGGCCACCAAGCCGTCCCCAAAGAAAGAGCGGTGGCGGCCTTCTGTCCTGTCGAAAAGTTGATCTGGGACAACGATATCTCCTGGTGCATAATCCTCACGCAACGATCCACATGCACTCACAGAGATTAAGTGCTTCACACCGAGCATCTTCATGGCATAGATATTTGCCCGATAATTAACCTCCGCAGGGGAATATATATGACCTTCACCATGCCGAGCGATAAAGGCGAAACGCTTCCCATTCAAATCTCCTATCACCACAGAGGAACTCGGATTACCAAACGGTGTATCGAGTTCAACGACCTCCACCTGTATGGCATTCTGCATCGCGTACAAGCCCGATCCGCCGAGTATTCCAAGAACTGGTGATGTCTCCATTGAGCCTCCAAGATTCAATTGCGCGCTATCTTAGCACAGGTATTGCAACTTGTCAGGAATGCATGAGGATGCTCCGTACCTGATCGATCGGTTAATGACCATCACCCGATCGAATTACTTACAAAAGGTGAGCTTTCTATTAAATAAATTCGTGAGAATATGGCTTATTCTTCAATTGTTGTCTGTTTTGGGGGATCAGCAAAGGGACCTGTTACGAACTTCAACGAAACTCTACCCAGTTCAATTCGATCACCATGGGTTACGACGAGTGGCACTTCAACGGGAATGTCATTGACTCTTGTGCCGTTCCGAGAGCCTAAATCCTCCACCCACCACTGACCCTTATAAAAGGACAATCGTGCATGATGTGAAGAGATTGTGTCATCTGCTATCGTGATCGAGTTCTCAGGTGTTCGTCCGACGAGATTGACTTCCGTAAGACGGAATTGACGCACCTCCGAGTCCTGCTCCTGAAGGTGAAGATGTGCAAGTGGAATCTGCTGTGAAAATAGACTTGCGCTGCGAAGGTCCCGCCATAAGTAAATAAGGATAGCAGCAAAGAACGCATAAAGTGTTAACGCCATCAACAACCTGAGTGCAAGGAGCAGGGTTGCTGCGCTCATTGGTCTGTATCTCTATGCCAGTTTGACGTTCGAGTAGGCTGGTCTCCAGCGGGCCGCGGTGGAAAAGGTGGGATATAGGAGGAAGTCTCCTCCGGTGGACCACTTGGGTCTTCCCCGTAGACGAGATTTATATCCGCGATTCTGATGACGTCGCCAGGCTGAAGGATATGTTGATTTATTGAGCGATTGTTGACACGTGTGCCGGAGGTAGAACCGAGATCAAAGAGCACGTAGCGTGAATCACGTGCACGAATCTGAGCATGGGTTCTTGAAACGTGTGGATCATCGAGAATCAAATGATTGTCGAGGCGGCGTCCAATATTGATAACCGGTTGATCTAATGGATAATGGCGGGATCCACCTACAACGAGATATGCACCAGAGGGGATCCCACCTCGCTCTGAATTCTCCTCCTGTGTAATTGCCTGTGTGAACTCAACGGGGCTACTACTATGCCATGCTACAACCCGCACCTCACGTCTAGACAAAGTCGGGTCGGCAGCCAGTGTGACTTGTGGTTCTCGCGAAAGTCTGTAATCGTTCGTCCGGGCAACCTCCAGCAGACCAGAAGCTAGATCATCGTGCAACCCAGGTGCATGCTTTAGCAAGGCATCAACGTCCTGAGGATTGAATGTCAGAGCAAATTGATCAGGGGCAAAGGGCTGATCCGACTCACTATAGCGGACACCGTCATCCATGGCTCGTGCGAGTTGACTTGCGATAGAAGCGGGTTGAATTTCAACCCCCAGTAAACGACTCAGCGAATCTTCGACGAGCTTCTCTATCTGTTTCTCTAATCGGTGTAAGTGACTCTTCATTACTAAATTCCGCTTTCGGCAGGTCGCTTCCTGTCTACTGGCGATGACGGATCCTGCTCTGCGGAATCTTCTAGCCTAACGATCTTCAGATTAAGGGGCGTTGGACGATCGCGGGTTTCGGGAGGTTTGGGAGTGGGTTCGTAGCGTGGTGTTACATCAGGCGGGCCACCAGGATCTTCGCCATAAATCAACTCGATCTTCGCTAGTTTGATCAAGTCCCCCGGCTTTAATTCTTGTTCCTTAATTAATCGCCCGTTGACTTTCGTACCGACAGTAGACTCTAAATCAACGATCTTATACCGCCCGCTATGCGCCCTGAGTTGTGCGTGTCGCCTTGAGATATGGCGATCATCCAAGACCAAATCGTTGTCGACCAAACGCCCTATCGTGACGATTGGCTTGGTGAGCGGGAAGTGTTTCTTCCCCTCTACTACGAGGAAGGCACCCAGGGCGGGTTGATCTGGCGCTAACATCCCTTCGGGCTCTTCAGGACGCTCAAATTCGGACGGATCACTGCTGTGCCAGGCAATTACACGTACTTCCCCCCTGGGGAGTGTTGGATCCGTGGCTAAGGTGATGTGAGGCTCGCGCGTAACGAGAAAGTCGCTCTTTTCAAGCGCCCCCTTCAGATCGAGCGCAACTTCTCTCTGCACCTCTGGCGTTGCTCCGTGCAGTTCACCTGTCTCGCGAGGGTGGATGCTTAGCGTATATTGGTCAGGTGCAAAGGACTGACCCTCGTTGTCTGAGCGCGCGGTAGCTAAGATTTCTTTTGCCAAGTGATTGGAGAGTGTGTTAATCGAGAAATTTCGCCAGGGTAATCGGGTTACGCTGGTTCGAATTGCTGAACGTATTGCCCGTTCGAGTGTTATGAGGCGCTTATCCATGTCAAGATTATAAGTCACTCTATGATATTGACCAAGTGATAATCTGTACTATCAACCGGGACGCATCCTCCAGTTTTATACCATGGTATGGCTATGGCCACAAACACGATCCGCGCTGCGATATGATCCACCGTCCCCTTCGTCGTGGTGGTAACATATAATACTATATACATGCAAGGGGACGGGCATGAACAATACATCATCAAACAAGACGCAAGAATCGACCTTCGAGGAGATTGAACATACTGCCGATTGGGCGTTGCGGGTGCGAGGAAAGACAGCTCCAGCATTGTTCCGCAACGCTGCGTTTGGAATGCTCCAACTTATACAGGCCAAGCCCGAATCAACGAGGAGCAAGAAACGCAATATTGAGCTAGAAGCATTCGATAACGAGAGCTTGCTGGTAACCTGGCTGGAAGAACTGCTCTTCCACATTGAAACACGGAATGTAACCTTTCTAAACATCCACATAGAGCACCTAGACGAAACTCATTTGTCAGCTGTGCTCGAAGAAACACCCCTGGTGGATCTGAAGAAAGAGATCAAGGCTGTGACTTATCATAATCTGGAAATCATCTCAACCGAAGAGGGTTTGGAGACGACCGTGGTGTTTGATGTATAGTAGGAGGTAGGCCATGATCCGTAAACAAGATTTTACTAAGATTAGTGATGTCCTTTGGGAAATTCCGAAAGATTTTCGTGAGGGAATGCGTGTACCAGTGCGCCTCTTTGCGGATGAAAGGATTCTCGAGGCCTCACTGGGCGATCGATCCCTTGTGCAGTCGGTAAACGCGGCGACGCTACCAGGTTTGGTCGGCCAAGTAGTCGTCATGCCAGATGTCCATCAAGGCTATGGATTCCCTATCGGGGGAGTGGCTGCTACCAGACTTCCAGATGGTGTGATCTCACCGGGTGGAATCGGCTACGACATTAATTGCGGCGTACGCTTGCTAACGAGCCGCATCTCAGCTGAGGAGATCGAACCCTGGTTGGGTGATCTAGCAAATTCGCTCTATGCACATTGCCCTAGTGGGGTTGGCGTGAAGGGCAGTGTACGACTGAGTGCCAAGCAGCTTGACAAGGTTTGTCGCCACGGATCGGAATGGGCTTTAAAGAATGGGTTTGCAAGGCCAGAGGACGTAGTACGTACGGAGGAAGGTGGTCGTATCGACGCCGCCGATCCTACATTCGTGAGCGACAGGGCTAAACAACGAGGGCGCCCTCAATTGGGCACCCTCGGTGCAGGCAACCACTTCATCGAAGTCGATCTAATCGAACAAGTATTCCATCCGGATGCCGCTCGTGCAATGGGACTACAAGAAGGAAACCTTGCGTTGCAGATCCATTGCGGTTCGCGCGGATTTGGGCATCAAATTTGCTCGGATTATGTACGCGAACTTCAGGGCGCCGTAAGACGCCTCAACATCAATCTCCCAGACCGCGAACTCGTTTGCGCTCCCCTCAACTCACCAGAGGGTAAACGCTATTACGCAGCCATGGCATGTGCAGCCAATTACGCCTTTGCGAACCGGCAAGTCCTCACTCATCACGCTCGAAACGCATTCGAGGAAGCGCTAGCAGGTAAGGTAAAAGACTGGGATCTACACCAGGTCTATGACATCGCCCACAACATAGGAAAGATCGAGGAGCACGTGATCGACGGAGAAAGGATGACCGTCTGCGTGCACCGTAAAGGAGCCACTCGTGCTTTTGGACCCGGCTTCGAGGGTCTCCCCGACGAGTACAGAGAACTAGGTCAACCCGTCTTAGTCCCAGGTAGTATGGGAACTGCCTCCTGGGTGCTGATGGGTACCGAGAAGAGCATGACACTTGCTTTTGGCTCCACCTGTCATGGAGCGGGAAGAACCATGAGCCGCAAGAAAGCCAAACGCTCCGTGCGTGGCGATCAATTGCTCGGCGAACTTGAAAGACGTGGCATCCGAGTGCGTGCTGGTTCCATGCCCGGTCTCGCTGAGGAAGCTCCGCAAGCTTACAAGGACGTGGACGCGGTGATTGAGGTGGTCACGAAAGCGGGCATAGCCGCAAAGGTGGCCCGATTACGACCACTGGCTGTCATTAAGGGCTAATCGAAAGCGTCCTCGAGTACGAAAACAGGGCTCACCAGTGGATGTGCCCTGTTTGTCGTGGGAGCTCAACAGCGCAGCTGCAAGGAAACTACTCACCATTCCCTGGGAAAAGGCGCACGAACCTCCTTTTACCTACACGCATAATTTGACCGTCTACGAGTTCAAGCACGCCATCCGGGTCTTCAATCACGGTGTCGTCAAGCCGAACCCCTCGCTGCTTGACAAGACGCCGTGCTTCACTCTTACTCTTCACCAACCCAGCTTTCAGCATGACATCGACCACCGATGACCCTGTTTCGACATGTAACTCAAGCATCTCGGAGGGCGCCTCACCTTCCTGGAAGACTTGACGAAATGCTGCCTCCGCTGGTTCAACCGCCTGCTCACCATAGTAAACTTCAAGGATCTCACGTGCAAGCCGCATCTTGATGTCGCGGGGGTGTAGTTTCCCAGATTCAAGTTCCTCCTCAATTGCAGAGATCTCGGCCGGCGTCCAACGCGTGACCAGACGGAAGTAATCTCCCATCGCAGAATCCGGAATACTCATGACCTTGCCATACATGTCCTCAGCGGTGGTGTTCAAAGGGATGTGGTTGCCAAGTGATTTGCTCATCTTTACCACACCATCCGTCCCTGGAAGGATGCCCAGGATGATGGCGATATTTGGCTTCTCACCCAGCACCTCCATCAACTTTCTCGCTGCAGTGACGATATTGAAGAGCTGATCCGACCCCCCGATTTGCACGTCGGCCTTCAAGTGGAAGGCATCATAACCTTGCATCAAGGCGTAGAAGAACTCGTGTAAATAGATCGGATCTTCTGCCTCCCACCGTTTGCGGAAAGATTCGCGGGAAAGGAATTGCTGGATCGTGAAGTTCGCGGCCAGTTCTATCAGATCCTTGAAAGTGAGTGGGGATAGCCAAGTATCGTTGTATTCAATGCGAGTTCGCTCTGGATCAAGGAGCCTGAAAGCCTGTTCGGCATACGTTTCTGCATTCTGTAAAGCCTGCTCCAGGCTCAATTGTGCCCTTACCTTGTCCTTGTCTGAGGGATCGCCTACGAGAGAGGTAAAGCGGCCGATAACAAAGATCACATCGTGTCCCAAATCCTGGAATTGGCGCATCTTTCGCATCGGAACTGTGTGGCCAAGATGTAAATCGGAGGTACGTGGATCGAATCCGCAATAAACTCGCAGCGGACGTTTCTCCTTTTGAGCCTCGTGCAAACGATCCTTTAGCTCCTTCGCCATCGCTTGCTTGAGAGCCTCGTCGCCATATTCAGTCCCTTGCATGAGCAATTCAACTTGATCTTCAAGCGTTAACTTCACCACATGTCACGCTCCTTCACGGACCCGAAAAAACACGCTGCGTGGGCTGCACGGCCCACGCATTTGTCGTAACAAAAACTGTCTTTGAAAATAAAATCGATCACAAAACGCATGGCGCGCAGGGATTCTCGAGATTGGGGCGGGATTCGCCCCCAGGATAGATATATCGACGAGCCCTGACATTCGCATGCATTTTCGTCTTGCGGCTATCTTACCACAAGATGAGGAACCCACTCAATGACACCCTTCCTTCGCATGGTGACAACCTAAATAGCGATATCCAAGTCTTGCGGTCTAGGCGCATGAGCTCTGTCTTTCTCCATACAATATGCGCATAAAGCTAGCTTGTTTGGATCAAACCGGTCCCTGATATCGCCGGCAAATCCAAGCGCCCTCAATGAATTCTGGAGGGGATAATCCTGCATGTTGTCGAATTATGCCCGCTAGCCGATCTCCCCCTTCGACACCTATGTTCATCTCTCCCCTTGAGCGGAAAGTGAGGCGATGTGCAGTTTGAAAATGGAATAATCGCCCTTCCCCTCGAACTAGAATTCTCCATCCTCTTCCAGTGGGTATCGCCCACAACGATTCGATGTCATTGAAATCCAGTTCAACCTTACGAATCGGGCTTTGGTAAGAGACGCTTTCTGGCGTGATACGAATAGAAGTCCGCCGATCGACCCAATTACCAAACGAAATCAAAACCGCTATGAGAAACAATGTGAAAAAGATGACAAGCGAGAATATTGAGATCCCCTTCGTCCTCCTGAGCACAAATATCATCGCCACTCCAATGAGGAGCGTAGTGATCCAGGCCAATAGCTCGCCTCTCCTCACGGTTGGATGCGGGCGAAAAATCTCCGGTGCGTGAATGGAATTCGCTGCTTGAAGGAAATCGGGGGGATCGTGCACGATTATTCTTTCCGTCCTCCATGGACCGATTATTTCCAAAGAGCAGAAATCTGAGGAGACTTTATCGGGGGGATTATTTCTCTTTCGACTACGACGCTCCCAATACACGCTGGAAGCTGTTCATAATCTTTTCAACCGCATGGTCGTCAATCCAATAATGCACAACAAGCCGCATGCGGCGCTCGTCAGACGGTCTGATCTTGATCCCCTCTTCCGACAACGCCTGGGCAAGCGTATAGGGGTCCACCTGCGCCTCTGTTTCGAGGCGGAGGAAAATCATATTGGTCCTAGGAGGATCCGTCAACAGAGTTACTCCAGGGAGCTTGCGCAGCTCCTCGGCTAGCTTCCTCGCACGTTTATGGTCATCAACCATTCGGGACGTCAAGTTCTCAAGCGCCACAATCCCCGCCGCGGCAATTACTCCAACCTGACGCATTCCACCACCCAGAGCTTTACGTATCCTGTACACTTTGTGGATGAACGCTTTA
The DNA here is from genome assembly GCA_011772595.1 of Anaerolineales bacterium. Next base: position 15,103 of record WVZH01000175.1, on the reverse strand, counting down.
TCACCACAGATCACGCTTCCAACTGGAGCGCACAGCCCTTTTGACAGACAGAACGTTACCGAATCCACAGGCTCGGTTAGGTCTGAGACCGGAACGTCAAGAGCTGCAGATGCGTTGAAGATGCGAGCGCCATCCAGGTGTGTTTTCAATCCATGTCTGCGGGCCAGTTCCCCTGCTTGGCGCGTGTATTCCACAGTTAAAGGGACCCCGCCGCAGATGTTGTGTGTGTTTTCGAGCGCCAACAGACGGCTTACGGGGTAATGAGGGTTGTCTGGGCGAATCGCAGCCTCAATCGCCTCGAGATCCAAGGTGCCATCAGTCTGGTTGGGAATGGGGCGCGGGTGAACGCCACCGAAAGATGCAATCCCTCCTGCCTCATTGATGAACGTATGCGATTTGTCACCTAGAATGACTTCGTCCCCGCGATCGCAGTGGGCGAGGATGGACGCAAGGTTTCCCATGGTACCCGAGGGAACGAACAAAGCCGCTTCCTTCCCAAGGAGATCAGCGGCCATGGTCTGCAGGCGATTTACCGTCGGATCTTCGCCGTACACATCATCGCCAAGCTCTGCGTGCGCCATCGCCTCCCGCATCTCTGGGGTCGGGTGTGTGACCGTATCGGAACGTAAATCGATCCATTCCATCGGTGACGCTCCTCTCAACTTCTACGGATATCTTGCAGGACGGCTTCCAACTCTGGCGGCAATGGGACCTCGAACCTACGTGGGGAGTCTTCACCCGGCAGGCAAAAGCTCAATGCGGATGCGTGAAGGAACTGGCGGTGGAGGTCAAGATCTTTGTCTCGCCGACCGTATGTCGGATCACCTACGACTGGGCACCCTAGGAAAGCAAGATGAAGGCGTATCTGATGCGTCCGCCCTGTCAGAGGTTGCACTTCTAACAAAGCGTATTGATCGAACTGCTCCTGCGTTTGATAAATCGTGATCGCCTCTCGACCTTTGCCGATGGGGACTACAGCCATTCGCTTCCTGTGGTGGGGGTCTCTACCGATAGGGGCTTCGATTCTTCCTGTGGGAGTGGGAGGATGTCCCTTGACGAGCGCGAGATATATCTTTTCCACCTCGCGGTCTTTAAACTGTCTTTGAAGCGCCCGGTGTGCCGTATCGTCTTTCGCTAAGATAATCAAACCGGATGTGTTCTTATCCAACCGATGAACAACACCAGGCCGCAATTCACCACCAACGCCTCTGAGATCTGGAGCATGGGCGAGGATTGCTTGCACAAGTGTGCCCGTGCTGTGCCCTGCTGAAGGATGGACAACCATCCCCGCGGGTTTATTGACCAGAATAAGATCCTTGTTTTCAAAAACGATGTCGAGTGGAATAGGTTCAGGTTTGAGACTGACTTGTTTTGGAGCAGGAATTCTTACCTCGACCTGCTCACCCCCTTCGAGTTGAAAACCGGGCTTGGTGATGACACGCCCGTTCACACGAACCAAACCACGCCGGACTAATTGCTGAAGCTGAGTTCGAGACTGATCTGAAACTTGGTCGACCAGAGACAGGTCTAGCCTACCTCCGGGAGCTTGGGCCTCGAAATGAACTTGCTTTTCTGTCACTCCTGGGAGCGCTCTAATTCTAGAGCGCTATCCTTCCCTTCTTGTTCTAGCGCTTGATCCCCTTCTACTGCCTCAGCTCGCGCACGGCGTTCATCAACCCACATGGCAGCGATGAGAATGGCAACACCGATCGATACACTAGCATCGGCCACATTGAACACCGGGAAAGTGCCCACTGAGAATAAATCGGTCACCCGATTATCATGGATGAGACGATCGATCAGATTGCCGATTGCACCTCCCAACTGGAGGGCGAGGGCGAAGCGAACAGCTACATGACGGCGAGGTACGCGCGGAAAATAATACAGAATTGCTAACGACACCACGACTGCGATGATCGCAAATAAGAACCCAGCTTGAGGAAATAGGCCAAACGCTGCGCCTGTATTACTCCAATGGACAACACGTACGAACTTTGAAAGCCATGGAATTGGCATCCATGTCTCACCAACTTGCAAGTGAGTTCGCACCAGGAATTTCGTCAGTTGGTCAAGAGCGACTACCACACCAGCGATACCAAGTAGCTCGAGATAATCTCGTGCTTTCGACAATGAATCCTCCTAATCTTCATTTTCTGAGCATAAAACACCGAAGATGGATTGTACCTTATTGATTCCGACTTGCGAAGTGCAGTCTCCACTGGCTGGGGACCTGAAAGATCTCTGCCAGATGGTCAACTGCAAATACCTCGCACACCATATTAACCGAAGATCTTGATCTAAGAGAGCGATCAAACTTCGCTTTCAAGAATCGCAACGGTTAACTCTTCACCATCAAATTCGTGCTTCTCAGAAGCCGCACCGGTGGGACGTTCTGATTTAGTCAACGAACGCCCAAGCGTCTCGCCCACGATATAGTCACGATGTTCTTCAATCGCAGCTTCAAGTCGAGAGCTCGCCAAAAATTCGATATGGATTTGTGAGTCGACTTGGAGTGAGGCCTGCTTTCGCAAGTCTTGTACGCGTCGGACGAACTCCCGCGCGAGTCCTTCCAACTCCAGTTCGGGCGTCAATTCCATCACCAGAGCCGTGACGTACGCACCCTCGGCCACGGCTGAGTAACCTTCGTGAGCGTCGATCTGAACCTCCACTTCATCTGGCAAGATTTCGACCTTCTCACCCTCAACGACTACCTGGAAAGACGATCCTTTCAATAGTAGTTGCGATGCAATCTCGTCCCGTCTTACCGCATCCAGATTCTGGATGGCCTTCCGGATCGCAGGAAATTGTGCACCATATTTTTGGCCTAATTGCTTAGGTAAAGGTCTTAATCGGAAGGTGGCAGCCTCTGTGACTGCGTCGAGAAGACGGATATTCTTCACATTGAGTTCCTCTCGCAGCAATTCGGCATGCCGACGGATAGCCTCCGCTTCACGCTTCGAGCCGACGAAAAAAGCTGCCTCTTCGAGAGGCTGGCGTAACTTTTGGTTCGCCTGATTGCGAGCAGCATGACCGAGTGAAACCAGACGCATCACCAATGCCATATCCGCACTCAATTCTTCATCGATGGCATCATCCTCGACCTCCGGCCAATCGCAGTGATGGACGCTCTCGGGCGCCATAGGATCGACACTGCGGACTAGATTCTGATGCATCGCTTCGGTCACGAAGGGGACAAAGGGTGCCAACAATCGAGAGAGTGTAACCAACACCTGGTATAAGGTGGTGTAGGCGGAGTTCTTATCCGCATCGGAATCCTCACTCGCGCCCGCCTTGACCCAGAATCTTCTACGACTACGTCTTAAATACCAATTGCTGAGATCATCCAAAAATTGGTTGACAGCATTTGACGCCACGTCTGGTTCATAGACTTCCAGATGGGAGGTCACATGAGCGACCAGTTGGTTGAGTCGAGAAAGGATCCAGCGATCCAGGTCGCTCTTGGAAAGCGCCTGTTTCTTATCGGGCAGCCAGCCATCAATGTTGGCGTAAGTGACAAAGAATGAGTAGACGTTCCAAAGTGGGATCAGGAATTGGCGGCGAACCTCATCGGCACGATGGTAACCAAAGAGTAAGTCTCTTTCAGGTCGTTGATTGCTATAAAGCCAACGCATCACATCGACGCCCATCCTGTCTGCGGCCTCATTGAACTCTATCGCGTTGCCCCAAGATTTGTGCATCGCACGGCCATCCTCTGCCAGTAGAGTTCCATACGTGAACACATGCTTGAATGGTGCCCGTCGCTCGAGGATCGTGCTCATTGCCAAGAGGCTGTAGAACCAATTGCGAAATTGTCCAGGAAAGCTTTCGCTGATCCAATCAGCCGGGAACCACTTCTCCCAATACGAGCGGTCTGAGTTGTATGAAAGCGTACTCATGCCAACGACGCCAGCGTCCAACCAAGGATTACCTACGTCTGGGATGCGCTTTACACGTTCTCCACATCGGTTGCATTCAATTTCCACAGCGTCGATATAAGGTCGATGCGGCGAATGGCCCTCAAAGACATCCCAACCAGACACTGCGCGTGCTCGTAGCTCCTCCTTGCTGCCAATCACTTCGAAATTACCGCAAGAAGCACATTCCCAGATCGGCAATGTAAGTCCCCAATAGCGCTTCTTGGAGATCATCCAGTCATGCATGTTGCGCAGCCAATCCAACTCGCGCTCGTAACCGAACGAGGGATACCAATGGGTCTCATTGACCACAACCTCCATGATCTGGTAGCGAAGATTGCGAACTTTCTCTTTCTCGGTGACTTGCTCGTAAGCTTTACCCAATTGTTCACCCATTGAGATAAACCATTCATCCACCAACCGAAAAACCAATTCTTCATTGCAGCGCCAACATACCGGATAACGGTGTGTGTAATCCTCCAAACGATAGGCGAGATTCTTTTCCGTCAGATTCTCGAAAATCGGCTGTGTCACGTCATTCACGTGCATACCGCTTAACCATCCNNCTTGCTGAGAACAAAGTCTTCCGCTCCGCAACCTGGCGCAATATGCACGATGCCAGTTCCTTCCTCCTCCCCGACTTCATCCCACAGAATGACACGATGCGCTTCTGGTGACCCGCTATTAATCTGTGCCGGGAGTTCGTCAAACGGACCGTGATAGGTCCAGCCTTCCATCTCCTCACCGCGCAACTCTTTTTCGATCTCATACTCTCCCTCAAGCATGTGAACTGTGCCGCGACTGAGGTAAAAAACTTCCTCGCCCTGCCTGACTCGCACGTAGATTAGGTCTGAACCCACCGCCGCGGCGACATTACTGGTCAATGTCCATGGTGTTGTCGTCCAGATCAATAAGCTCTCACCTGGGCGGTCCTTCAATGGGAAACGTAACGTGATGCTTGGATGGGTGAGTTCCTGATAACCCTCCGTGACGATCTCGTGTTGACTGAGCCCGGTTCCGCAGCGCCAACACCAGGGCATGACATCGGTGCCTTTATAAATCCAACCTCGATCGTGGCAAGATTTAAGCACAGCCCAGATGGTGTAGTTGTTCTCATCAGAAAATGTGAAGTATGATCCGCCGAGTTCCGGCATACCTAAGTGACCGACGAGATATTCAACGCTACCGCCAACTAACCCTTGCGGACCTTCGAGCGTGAGAGTTTGCATCGGATTCTTCCCCATCTTCTCGCTCAACATTCGCAAAGTTGCCGGATCGTTCCATTCCATCCAATACCCAAGGCGGATGCTTTGCTCGGTCTGAACGGCAGCGAAATTAAGTACACGCTGCTTACACAGGATGACAAACTTATCCAAGCCATATTCCTCGATGTCTCGCTTGGATTTGAATCCCATGTCTCTCTCGACATTCACTTCCACCCACAAGCCCTGGCAATCAAATCCGTTTTGGTAACGAGTGTGATGTCCCTGCATGCTCTTAAAACGGTGGAATAGATCCTTGTACATCCGTCCCCAACCGTGATGCACTCCCATTGGGTTATTCGCTGTTATAGGTCCGTCAATGAAGGACCAGCGTGGTCCTTCACGTCGGAGGGTTTGAAGCTTATGAAAAATCTCCTCTTCAGCCCAGAATTTAAGTATCTCGTGTTCTTGGGCAACAAAGTCGATCTGACTGGGTATGGGTTTGAACATATTCCACCTCATGCGTCCAGCGCAATGACTAAACGCTTGTTGATCGCCCCTTTACTCTTGTAATCCACAATCCGGATCCTACCGACTTCTTTCGTATTGGCAACGTGTGTACCACCGTCAGCCTGAAGATCCAATCCTTCGATTTCCACCACGCGAACCTCTTTAATAGCCGCCGGAAGGAGGTTGATTTTCGTCCGAATTAGGTCGGGGATCTCAAACGCTTCTGCACGTGGCAGAATGGCGGTGGTCACAGGTCGTGCGGCGGCGACTTCCAGATTGATTTTCTCTTCGATCTCATCCACGAGCTCTCTTCGCATGGTTTCGAATTCGAAGTCCATTCTTGCGCGCAAAGGCTCCATGTTCCCTCCAGTTACGCTGGCGCCATAGTCTCGCCAGATGACACCACAAAGAATGTGTAAAGCTGTATGAACGCGCATCAACTGGTATCGCCGCTTCCAGTCGATCTCACCCTCAAGCCTGGAACTCACCTCGGGAGGTTCCTCTTCAACCTTATGCCAAACCTGACCGTCTTTTCTCCGCACATTCGATACGCGCCAGGTTTGATCTCCCATTCGAAGTACACCTTGATCACTCGGTTGCCCTCCTCCAGCCGGATAGAAAGCTGTGCGATCCAACGCCACACCGTGCTCTGAAACCATTGTCACATCGGCTTCGAACTTCGTAAGGTAAGAATCTTGGTGATATAGTAGTTCGGTCACAGCTTTTCCTCCCCATCCAAATAAAAACCCCCGTCCCTGACAGGGACGAGAGTTGATTGTTCTCCCGCGGTACCACCCTGATTCCCGCCAATGACGGGCACTCAAACGGGCACGTCCTTTGAAGAGGATTATACCCGCGCTCTTGATAACGATGAGCGAATCCGGCTTCCTTAATGGCGGGAACCCCGTGTTCAGGTCGCAGCTCCGGAGGGATTTTCCACCCGCCAGGCTGCCCCGGCTCTCACTATCCCGGGTTCGCTTTCAACCCTACAGGGGTGTACTCGTCTCCATCATCGCCGATGGATATGACAGATTTTGAAAAATTATGCCATAAGCAAACTATGTGGTCAATGACGGCTGTGAAACCCTCGTTTTGCACCACGCGAAACACCAGGGAATTTATTGGATCGATTTTCTCGCGAACATTCCCTCTCCCCCGATGGGGGAGAGGGGGCCTGTTTTTTGCCCTTGAAAGACCTTCTTTCAGAAGCCAGGAGTATACTCGTCAATGACCGAGGATCTCGACCGTGCGCGCTCGGGATTGGTGGATGAGTCGTCGATCCGAAAAATACGATAACAGTCCTTCGGCCTCATCTCGATACCTACGCATGCGAGCATCCTTGGCTTTCCATGTTCGATTTAACTGGTTGAGCACCAGCCTACTATCGCCACGAACCTCTATTTGCACTTTGCTGGAGTCGAGTACTTCCCTGTTCAAATACTCTAAGACAGCTTTCAAACCGGCTATCAAAGTCTGGTACTCTGCCTCGTTATTCGTACCGTGCCCCAATCTCAAGCGAACAGGTCCGATTGCCTTCTTGCCTTTATGTTGGATTCGATACGAACCATAACTTTGGCCCGGATTCCCACGACTTCCACCGTCAAATACAAGGATTATTTCTTCCATCGATTGTTCCTATGACCGTCAGGAGAAAGGTAACAAAGCCCACAATCTTTGAGCTTGAATCACTTTTCCCCATACCAGTGCTGGAGCAGGGCCATCATGTTGCGCAAGTGAAGTTCTTCAGCTAAGCCGTTCAGCAGTATTCTGCTCTTCCCACAGGATTCCACATCAATCGTCCTGAGGTACGACTCTGGATCTCGTCGTCTTCCAGCTTTGTGGACATGGCGCCTGATCGTCGAAAGGTAATTGAGATTATCTTTTACAGCAGCCTGGACCTCGCCCCTCAAGATTACTTCACCATGTCCTTGAATGAGATTTTCCAGTTTTATCTTTGGAATACGCTTCATTGTCTCGACCATCACATCGTAGTCACCATCTAGTAAGTACGGCAACGGCATCATGATGTCGCCTGCGAAGAGCACACGATCTTCTACGATCAGTACACCGATACCATCCTCGCTGTGACCGGGGAGGTGCATCAACTGCAGAGTTCGTTTCCCCACCCGTATACTAATCCCACCATCATCGAAAACAACGTCCGGAAGGACCAGATTGACATCCAATAATTCCCGGTTCTGCCTTTGAGCCGTTTCTAACGCGGTGCGGCCTCTGGTATTAAGCAATTGGCGACAACGCTCGTGGCCAACGATAATGGCACGCGGAAACCTACAATTTCCAAGACTGTGATCGGCGTGGTAGTGCGTGTTGATCACATAGCGGACCGGGCTTTGGAGCCGACCTTCGATAAACTCTTGAATTTCTTGGGTTTCATCAGGGTATGCCAGAGTGTCGATCAACACTGACCAATCGGGTCCCACGACTGCGCCAGCATTGACCTGCGCGTAGAGTTCGCTGGTGAATAGATAAACATCGTCAGCGACTCGTTCACGAACCATGCTCCCTCCGGAACTGTAAAACAGCGCTCGGAAGCATAGCATATGGAAGAGCCCGATGTCAAGATTACTTTACATAATTGAGCTTTTTAAAGTATTGGCAGCCTCTCCAAGTCGCTCGAGAGGCACGATGCTGTGCTCGTCAGCCGCCCTGCAGGAGAGCTCCGCACCCCCTTGCTCTAAACTACGTTTACCGACCGTTACCCGCAATGCACAACCGATCAGGTCCGCGTCTGCGAATTTCACTCCCGAAGAGACCTCTCGATCGTCGTAGAGTACTGTGAGCCCTGCGTTTTCCAACGCCACAAGAGCTTGAGCCGCTGCCTCAGGCGCGCGCAGATCAACCAGATGAACTTCGAAGGGTGACAAGCTTACCGGCCATGCGATACCTGCTTCATACCTGGACACATCGATCACAGCCGCCATGATTGGCTCCAAATACATGCTACCCAAGCCGATGGTTCCTACCTGCCCAACTCCGTGTACGTCGGTAAAACGGAAGGCGTTCCTGATACTCCGCCAACCCCCAAGAAAAATCGCTCGTTGAGGTACTAAATGACCCTCACAATGCACACACTTATCGCCCTCGCGCGCCTGGGCCACGTCATCCAAAAGGGTGACTTCAAAATCGCGGGGATAATTGACACCTGTGAGATGGAATCCATGTTCATTAGCTCCAGTAATAAAGTTCGTTCCGGACTTGATGGATACATCCCCAACAACCAATACTCCATTTTGATCCGGTCGAGAACTTATTTCCAATCCAATTGGGCTTGCATACCCTGGTTCCGCACCGGTATTACGAATTTCAATTTCACTGGCAAGGTCCAGAGATTGACTCCCCAGAAGATGCGTGAGCTTGGGGATACTGATCTCTAAGTCTCCACGCAAGATCACGAAGACCAGTCGTCTGTCTTGAGTAGTTAGGAATACGGCTTTCAATGTCTTCGATACAGGAACGTTAAAGAATTTCGACAGTTCCTCGATGGTATCAGCGCCCGGGGTGGCGATCCGGGTTGGTTCATCAAGTGTATCAGTGGTCAGGCTAGAACGGCTGAATCGCGCAACTTGCTGGTTTGCCGCATAATCACAAGAGGAACATACCAGGAGCACTTCTGGCCCAGATTCTTGATAATGCGCCCACCCAACGCTGTCCGGTTGCCATTCCAATTTCTTTGGGGTTAGGCCCGAAGAACGAAGCCACACTCCGGTTCTCGCGAGCCATTCTTTCTGCTGGGAGTCACTCTCTTCCTCATTTTCCACCGCATGCAACCATTGCATCGAAGCAGCCCATTGAGGGCGGGATAGGTCGAGTGATGCAGAAGATAACCGGATCGCACGACGTGAATAAAGGCGAATGGGCAACTGTCGATAGGATTGGACCTCACCTGAAATCAGATCCAACCAACTGGCAAGCGAATCCCCAGGTGGCACAACCAAAGGCTGGGCGTCATCCAAAGCCATTCTTAAGCCATGGACCATGTTCTCGACCACCCGCACGCCTAACGGCAGGAGGACTAGCCGATCCCTTGTGGACCGGACCAGCGCAGCTCGCAAAGCTAGCCCTGTCAGCCCATCGAAATCTGAAGGCGCCTGGCGCAAGGTTCGACCGAAAAGTTGACTCATCCGCATCGAGGCCTCCCAAGAAGTTCGAACTGTCATACCACATATTATGACCCACATACAGCACAAGTGTGANNGACATACGAAGATTGCATTACGAAGTCAACATCGATTCCGGCAATTTGCTTTTGCAATATGGAATTAACTCATCAATGACTGGAGGGATGTTCTGCGATATCACGTTGATTAAACCCGAATCCGACTCGCTCCCCCTGGCTTGCTCAATCGCTATTTGTGACGAGGGGTCAGAGGTCAGGGGGTCTGGAAAGATCGGATGGCGTTGGGGTCGGGTGGACGAAGAAGCCTCGTCGTCCCCGGAAAATGATGTAATTGGTTTCCCCTGGGTGGATCAATAAGTGGGCATTAAAGGACCGTCCGATGAAATCAACCCGCACTTCATACGGCCCGGCGGGTAGATCACTGATCACAAAATTCTCGTTATGGTGTTGATCCGGATGGACTGTTCCTGGCGCGTACGTCCAAACGTCCCATTGCTGTCCGCTGACGACCGATTTGATTTGAACTTGATACTCCGGCATAAGATTCCCGTAGGTATCGGTGATACGTCCAGCCAGGACCGCCCAGCCTTCAGGTGGCACCATCCATAATTCGGGATTGCGGGTGTTGAAGTAGCTATTTTCCCCAAGGCGAACCTCGAAGTGTAAATGAGGTCCTTCCGATTCTCCCGTAGACCCGACGGTTCCAATCTGTTCCCCTGTTTCGACACGTTGTCCATTCCACACGACGATCGATTGGAGATGGGCATATACGGTATATAGCTCCTCCCCTTGATATCCAAAATCGTGACGGATAGCCACTGCTAAACCATAGGGGTCTGAAGGATCTTCTACGCCTCGATAAAGACCATAACCCGTCCAAATGACCTCACCAGAGGCCGCAGCCAATACCGGAGCACCGCGATCCGCACCCAGATCAACACCCGTATGAACGGGCTGATCGCCAAAATGGGTATTCCCGTATCGATAAAACGGGTGTGGCCAATTGACCTGACCAGAAGGGATCGGGCGTGCGAAGTAGAAATGGTCTTGAGGGTTTAGCGCCCATGGGATTGGATAAGGAGGTGGACGCCACGCGAGTTCAGGGCTCGGAGCGACTGTAGGAAGGCTTAGAGGCAGTGGGGTTCGCGCAGGACCAACGAGCGAGATTTCTTGCGTCGCAGGTGTGGCGGTAGACGTAGGTTGTACGGTGGGTGGGGGAACATTCTGAACTGGGGAGATATCGTCCGGCAAGGTTTCATCCAACCCCGACCTACAAGAACCAAGAGAAATCACTGCACAGGTCCATGCTAAACAAAAGAGCAGGTGGTGTCGTTTCATGGTGTATCGGTCGGAGTGGGCATGGTAATTTGAGTAGGAGTTGGTGAGGGTGTTCGCCAACGCCACCACCAGGGCGTCGCGGTTGGTCGAGGAGTTCGAGTGGGGGTCCTCGTAGGAGTACGAAAAGGCGTGGGCGTAACGAGTGCGGAGGCGGGATAAAACTCCAGCATCGCCCCTGTCCAATCCAAACCGTCCGTGCGAACAAATTCATTATAGCGAGCGCCTGGATGAAACGTCCGCCAATTGGTCATCGCTGGAAGTCTCTCAAAGCCGAAGTCGGCTGCGAGTTGTGTGAAATCTACATAATAGCCTTGTGGAAGGGTTGCACGTAAGGAACCGCCTTGGTCATAAGTGATAGGATCTCCATTATGGCGGGTATCAAAATCCCAGGGCACATCACGTAGAGGCATTCCCAGTGAACCGTCTTGAACGCCGGCTAAAACATATACATGCCAATAGGTTTGACCGCCTAGGTCCTGGCGCACGAACTCCACCCAGCCAGCTTGAATCGCAGCACTGCTGAAAACGAAGGCACGACCTGTATACAACCAATCGTTGTACGCAAAGCCTGGCGGCATGGGGTCGTTCAATCCAACGAAAGCGTTGTCCAAGCTCTTCAAGAAATCCCAACCCATAGTCTCCACGCTGCGGGTCTTTAGAGCAAGGAAGGCTTCATCGACGGCATCCGAGAGCGCAGCATGGGGTGCCGTGACGCCTGGAAGATCGACTAACGAACGCCGGTCTGATGCGGATATCGAGCTACCAACCTCAAAAAGAGGAGCCATGGTAGGTTGTGCCCTCGATACAGAATAAACCTCCCCGGGCAAACCTGCGGCCGTCCAGTAAACGCTTTCCACATCGTTCAAAGGAATTACTGGTAAATCTACGTACTCGCCATTGTTTAGTGCGTACGCCTGGAGATGGGTGTTCAACAGCGTTTGCAAGACTGCAACGAAACGCCGACCATCAGGTGCCCATGCGATCCGCTGCCCCTGACCGATCTTCAAAGGTGGGCGGGTTAGGTCATTTAAATTGAGCAGCATGACAAGATCGAGACCAGAGGCAGATTCACTATAGGCCAGCGAGTAGCCATCCGGGCTGAAAGCTGGGTTGCGCTCAATCTTATCCACTGTCCGTGTCAGATTTCGAAAACGATCATCGGGGTGATCTAGATCTGCGAGAAAAACATCGGGCGAACCTTCTCGATGGGAGACAAAGGCAATTCGCCGGCCTAATGGATCCCATGAAGGTGAATAATCCGCCGCAGGATGATCTGTAAGCTGGATCGGGGCCTGCCCCAAGTCCACGGGCATGATCCAGATATCATAGTCACCGTCGTAATATGCTTCGAAGGCGATCCAGAGCCCATCAGGTGACCAAGTTGGATGTCCTTCAAATCCTGGCGTATCCGTAAGCTGTCGAATCTCGCCAGTCCTAATATCAAGGACGTACAAATCCCAGTATCCTGATCGTCGGGAAGTGAATGCAATCTGTGTCCCATCAGGACTTACAGCCGGATCGAGATCGTCCCAACTACCGCCGGTTATCTGCACGGCATTTGAATCGCCAGGAACGTAAGCCCACAAGTGGGTCCAACCCGAGACCCTGATTGCCAGGATTAGCGTACCTGAGGATGCGATTCGTGTCGGAGCAGGTGTGTCACTCGGAAGAACGGGAGAAGGAGTCCATGGAGCCGTGGGAGTCGACGTGTTGTTCAACGAGGTAGCCAGCGCGATCAACGTCGGGTCCACTTGGGTTGGGCTCAGCACATCTTGTACTCGAATGCTTGCCCATCCGACAGCCCCAACAACAAACAGTGTGACCAACAGGAATAATCGAAAACTCCACACTCTCAAAGTGCGAGAGGGTTCCCTTGGCATTCGATTGTTCGCAGCGTGATTATTCTTCAAGATTCGCAATCCTCAAAGGCGCGATTATACATGCCTTCTACATTCCTGACATGCGTTGCAAGGAAGGTGCCAATAAAACCCTCCATGCTGCTTGCGAACAGTCGGAAGCGCGAAAGCACTCGAGCCGGTCTTACGACCGGCTCCGTACATTGCAAGACCTGTATCTCAACTGGCTCTAAGGATTGTCGTCCTCAGAATCTTCCAGCCGTTTCGAAGCTACTTTCCCAGGGATCTGAAAATCTTTGGCGAGTTGATGAACGTCCCCGTTACGGTTCCGATAAGCCTCAAAAAGTCGAGGAGGTGCGAGGAGAAAGCGCGCAAAATATTCCGCCGACTCGCGTAAGTGCGGAATGATGAGATCGAAGAGCCCCATCGCCCGGCCATGTTTACTTGTAATGATCGCACTCAAGGTCTCACGAGCAAGGGCAAAGCGACGTTCTTCTGGTTCAAGATCGTTACGAACGAAGATGCTGCCTCTTTGACTGGGTGGCCGCGCGAAAGTAGCATCCCAAAGACTGGAATACGTATCCACGACACCAAAGTCAGAATGATACAAGTGTGGTGGGTTTTGGAGCAGATCTTCGATCGAAACCGGTGGTTCCATGACCCCGAGATAATCAGCGAGGCCTTGCGCTAGATTGCGTAAGAACCACTGGCGCTCTCTTCTCGTAACAGGAATCATGCCGCTTGTTCTCCCTCAGCCATGCTTTGATCCGGCAGTAAACCAGTCAAAGGTGAGGGTAGTTCGATCCTAAGTGCAGGTACCTCAACCGCTTGGACAATTCGATAGGCGAGAACAGCAAACTCGGCCCATGAACCGGCCTCAAGTTGGGAGAGACGTTGACGGACTGCAGGTGCAAATCCCATCTCAGCCACTAATTCATCCATCCGTCCTGCCGAGAACGCCTGTACGACACCCGGATCGATGATCGAACGTGCCACAAGTTGATTAAGGGCTTGCATACTCATTTCAAACCTCCAAGAATGGGTTCGATGTCATCTTCATTTATAAAAGCGAAAGGCAGCAGGCTACTTCGCCTCGCTGCCGGGCGCTTCAATGATTACTAGCAATCCTTACTTATTCGGTTGCTAGTTAGTCACCTACTCCTGGACCATCGCGTGGGCAGCGACTACTGGCCATGACAACCTCCTCTTGATTTCGTTCCCTCTCACCATAAAAATAGCGTAAGGGTCTCAACAGATTCTCAACGTAAAAATGATCGTATCCAATAGATGGCAAATGCGCGTAGTTATACGCTACTGAAGGAATGGATTCAGAGATCGATGACTTTACATAACTTAAGATGTGGTGTCTCTAGACACCAGTACGAATCCCGAGCAAATGAGTATATCTCAATTCTGCCGTAAACCTCTCTCCCCTCCTAACGGACGATGGCGAATATTCGTCGTCCACATGAGCAATAATCGATTTAGGTGCGCTGAGGTGCGTGTATACGAAAGTCGTGCCTGCCGACGACAATTTTAGAATAGAGGAGATAACGGTGCAACCAGGAAAATTGGGGGTTCCGGAAGTGAGAATCAGTCGATTAATTTCGAATACAACTCGCGAATCGGCTTCGGGGGATCGAGACCAAGTTCAGTAGACAGCAGTCGAACGTACTTCTGATAATGCGCAACGATTTCGCTACGACGGCCTAAACGTCCAAGCGCCTCTAGAAACCGCATGTTAGTGTCATCGCGGTAGGGATCAATCTGTAACGCCTGTCGAAGAGTGTTAACTGCTCTAATCGGCTGATCCCGGATCAAAGCCTCTTCGGCATGCTGTGCCAGTAGATCCAGATAATGTATCTCCAGGGCTCGTCGACGCTCGAGAACCCAATCAGACATAAACTCCGGCAAGAAGGATCCCGAATACGAATTGATCGCCTCCGTTAGGGCAAACATCCTGCGCGGGTCTCCAGGGGGTAAACCCTCTGCGATTGAGGCGGATCGCTCAAATCGAGCCACATCATACTCGATAAGGATCTCTGTATTCAAAGCATAGGTCGTGCCCTCATGCAGAATGACATCGCGACCGAGTGCACGCCTTAAGCTGTACACGGCCGTGTGCAAATTGGCGACTTGTCTCCC
>WVZH01000290.1:5808-21164 GCA_011772595.1 Anaerolineales bacterium | reverse complement strand
AATGACAAGCCTGAACTAGTAGCGTATTCACCCAACAAAGAACGACTTCTCGTCCATCCTTTTGACGCGCTAGCTTCGAACGAAGTCCCTTAAAAGATACGGAGATGACGGTCCGACTTTGAAAAGTTGAAACGATCGTTATAATCTTCTCCATCAGAACGAAGGGCTGGTGTCAACGATGACCGCTTTGGATCGTCATGAGTTCACCGACCAGATCAAAGCCGAAGCGCTCCACCTCGGCTTTGATCTGGTCGGCGTTACCACCCCCGACCCACCACCACACCTCGATGTCTATGAAAGCTGGCTAGCGGAAGGACGACACGGAACCATGGCCTACTTGGGCACCGAGCGCGCCCGCGATCGACGTGCGAACCCGCGCCTGATCCTTCCAGAGTGTCAGTCAATTCTCGTCCTGGCGGCGATTTACCTACCGCATGATTACCCACGGGATCAGAAACTGCAGCAAGTGCAGGTTGCCACATACGCTCTAGGCGAGGATTACCATGACGTGCTCATCGAACGAATGAGGCGGCTCGTCGATTTCATCCAGACGCGAGCAGGTAGAGCGGTTCAAAATCGGATTTACACTGACACCGGTCCACTGTTGGAGCGAGAGCTAGCCCAGCGTGCAGGGCTTGGCTGGATCGGCAAAAACTCCTGTCTGATCCATCCAAAACTCGGTTCATTTTTCGTGCTCGCGGAAATCTTGTTGGATCTTCCCCTCGTATTCGATGAACCCTTTCAATTCGACCGATGCGGAACATGTACCCGTTGTATCGACGCCTGCCCGACTGGTTGTATCCTCCCCAACCGCACGTTAGACGCCCAACGCTGCATATCGTATCTTACGATCGAAGAGAAAGGCGCCATCCCAGCCCCACTTCGTAACGCCATCGGCAATTGGCTCTTCGGATGCGATGTTTGCCAACAAGTATGTCCATGGAACCAGCGGTTCGCAAAACCAACGCTCGACCCCGCTTTCCAGCCTCGTCCTTTTCTGAAGACTCTCAACCTTCATATCCTGCTGAAGCTCAAACCTCAGACCTGGCGTCAACATCTGCGAGGCAGTCCGTTACTGCGGCCCAAGAGAGGCGGATTGTTACGCAACGCCGCCATTATCGCCGGTAACCAGCAAGACCCTAACGCCATTCCAATCCTCATTAAATTATTGCCCGACGATCCCGAAGCAATCGTGCGCGCACATGTCGCCTGGGCATTGGGCCGAATCGAAACGGAGGAATCCCTTCAAGCGCTGCAGCTAGCACAGTCCCTGGAACTCGATCCAAATGTTATCCTTGAGATTGAGGAAGCTCTGAAAAATCGCGGAAAGGTTTGAGCGTCGAACGGGTCGCCATGCACGATCCGAATACCAAATTTGCTGCGACGAAGGAAACTGCCTGTGAGCGATGCTCACAGGCAGTCTTGATGCGAGCAGTCCTGTCGGTTACTCGCTTTCTGTGGCTGTGGGAGACCCCGGCTCCGACGTAAACGTCGGTGTGGGTGTAGCGATATTCACCGGAATGATCAACACCTGCCCGACGCCAATCGTGTTGGGGTCGTCGATTTCGTTCTCTTCAGCGATGGCCTCCGCAGTGCTGTTGAACTTTGAGGCGATCGTTTCGAGGGTGTCTCCAGGTTCAACGCGATATTCGATCTTTTGGCCAGGCAGCAGCGTCGCTGGTAAGGGTGTCACCGTCGGGAGCACATCTTCAGAGCCTGGAATAATCAACTCCTGGCCGACGAATATGGCATCCGGATCGGTGATTTCGTTGACGGCCATCAGTAAACGAATATCTTCCAAACCGAATTGCTCAGCAATTGTCCACAGCGAGTCCCCCAATTCAACCGTGTAGGTTTGAGGCCCAGTAGGCGTCGGAGTTTCCGAGGGTGGCAAGGTGAGGGTGATCGTCGGCGTATCGGTGGGTGGTAGATCAGTCGCAGTCTCGGTTGGCATCGGTGTATCGCTGGCGAGGAAACCCGGTAGCGCCGGCGGATTCTCCCCCGTCATCCACAACACCACCATGAAGATTCCGACGACGAGAAGCACGACGGCAAGTCCTCCCAAGAGGAGTGGCGCCAACCGCTCTCGACGACGTCTATAGGCCAGAATCACGTCCGCGGCTTTTGGTTCCGATTCAGACATGGCCAGATACTCCCCTCCTTAAAGGAGCGCTGTATCAACTCCTTCGGCGGGGTTCATTGTACCCGAATTCGCATTCCCCGGGAGATCACAAATTAGGCGTGACTAACTTCGTTCGCTCCAAGCAAGCAGCAGGTAATCGAGCATATCCCCAAGCACGGAAACCCACCCTAGGGCATCGTGTCCCCCTTGACCGATGATGAATTCGTGCCGCACACCATGCACCGCCAGCACAGCACTAAATTCCTCTGTGGCATGGCGAAATCCCGGTTCCGCATCACCAGCACTCAAGAAGATGTTGGCCGGTAGAGGCTGGTCCTTGGTCGCAAGAATGAAAGGATCATAGGCAGGACGAGCGAAATTCACATGCAGCGCCGGGCTTAACGCCGCCACTGTGTCGAAGAGCTCCGGATGACGAAAGGAGATCTCCAAAGCCCAGACTCCCCCGCGCGAGATCCCGGCCACTGCTCTTGCTGCAGGACGTGGATCCGTTCGATAGCGCTGATCGATTGCGGGGATCAAGCCCTCCACCATCTCGACCTCATAGGAGTTAGGACCCCCATCGGTGTTCAAGAATAGCGGGTCTGGTTGAAGCGGCATGATGATGATGAACGCAGGCCACCTTCCTGAAGCGATCTCATCATCGGCGAATTCGGCTATCCCCAATTCTTCCCAATGTGTCTCGTCGAACGGAAAACCGTGAAGCAGGTAAAGAGTATAGTGACGCTCCGTCGTTATTCCATAACACGCTGGCAGGTAAACACGGTATGGTACTTCCGCTCGCAAGACTGGACTGCGATAGCTCCCTTCTTCAATAAAGCCTTGCATTTGGGAGCAGGCAGGTGTGTCACTCGGGGTGGCAGTGATAGAGGGGAAAGGTGTCGCCGAGCGAACTGGGGGAGCTGACGTCGAGGTCACAGGACTTCGAGAAGCGCTGGGTGTCAGGGTGCGGTTGATACCCGCCGTTTCTTGTACGTCCTCTGTGGTTGCACAGCTGGTGGTGAGCATCAGAACCAAGGCGATGCCAAGCGTAGGCATCAAACCTCGCCTAATTTGTCCTGTTCTATCAATCGGCGAGCTCCGCCAGTTCGGGCTGCCAGCCACGATGCGCCTCATCCCACTCCCGGCCAGTAGAACCTAATCATACCTTACTTCTCACCAGATGCTTCCCCAACTGTTGTGAAAGCCAGCCCCTAAATCAGACCTATACGGGTATAATCGACGACATGCACTATCACATTTGGACTAGCGGTTGTCAGATGAACGTCGCCGATTCCCAGCGTGTGGCTTCCGTATTGGAGAAATTGGGGTATCGACCCTCTGCACGTGCGGAACAAGCTGATGTTATCGTTCTGAACACTTGTGTCGTTCGGCAAAGCGCCGAGGATAAAGCCTATGGTAGGTTGAATTCACTGCGCCCACTCAAAGACCAGCGTCCGGATGTGGTCATCAACCTGATGGGATGCCTGGTCGGTGTCAAGGGAAACCCCGCGCTCAGACAAGCCTTCCCTCACGTGGACGTATTCTCCCCACCCTCCGATCCCAATCCACTTGTCGAGCACCTATTACAACAAGATGGGCGCACCCTAGATCTACAGGAGATTGGGAGACGCCACGCACTAATGGATGGGGAACTCTTGCTTCCAGAGAATGAGCGCGGGAGTCTCGTCTCGGCATTCATCCCGGTGGTCTACGGCTGTTCACACGCCTGTACATTTTGTGTCATCCCGAATCGGCGCGGTGTGGAGCGAAGTCGCCCAATAGGGGAGATCACTGATGAAATACAGACCTTGGCTGAGCAGGGTGTGCGTGAGGTCACCTTGTTGGGTCAAATCGTCGATCGATATGGCGCTGATATCTCCGACGCATCTTCGCTTGTGGACCTTCTACGCGTGATCCATAAGATCGAAGGCATCGAACGCATTCGCTTCCTCACCTCCCACCCCAATTGGATGACCGATGAACTCCTTGAAACAGTCGCCGAACTGCCAAAGGTGTGTGAGCACATTGAAGTGCCTGTGCAGGCCGGTGACAATGAAATCCTCCAACGCATGAAGCGTGGTTACACTGTCGATGATTATCGAGCGCTAATTGAGCGCATCCGTGAACGAATCCCCCATGTTTCCATTGCCACCGATATCATCGTTGGGTTTCCCGGAGAGACCGATGTCCAATTTCAGCGCACTTATGATTTGCTTGCGGGACTGCAATTGGATGTAGCACATCTAGCACGATATTCGCCACGGCCGAACACAGTCTCCGCCCGTCGCATGGAAGACGACGTTCCCGAAGAGGAAAAGATGCACCGTTTCCGCGCCCTTGAAGAACTACAGGCAGAGATCGCTACGAAGATCAACGCCAGTTACGAAGGTAGAACGGTCGAGATTCTGGTCGAAGAGAAACACCGGGATCGATGGAAAGGGCGCACGCGCACGAACAAGCTGGTGTTTTTCGAGGCGGAAGATGACATGCATGGGCAGCAGGTTCCCGTGCGCATCACCTGGACAGGTCCCTGGACACTGATCGGTTCCACACAGAGTGAGCCCCATTTAGAACTCCGAAATCCAGCACCTGAAGTAACCTGACGATCGGGCATATCTACTCGCACTCCACCTCGAGTATAACTACGGACTTCCATACCACGAGAAATTCCCACTAAGAAATCAATCAACAAAGCCAAGGGCTTTACGATCTTATACGGAGTTGCTTTGGTTTGTGAAAGATACGACAATCAGCGGGATTGATTTTAACGGCATAAGTTGATAATTCCGTTGACCAAACACGGTTGCTCGATTGGATCTTCGAAGGAAACCCTGCTTGGGTTGGGCGAATATGCATTGAATTTGCCCCTTCCCACATGCCTGGCGTATGACACACACCCATGTATTCTCAACTTCTACCATCTTCCTCATGTCACAACGCACACCGTCCTAGCGTTTTGGACACAGGTTTCAGGATTACATATCGAGGTTTTTTGCGCACCGAGGGAATGTACAAGAATAATTAACCCTGCATAGGTAGCAATACTGCTATCTCTGGAGGCGAAGTGCGGATAACCGGATTAAAATCGAAGCTACATTGGTTCCACAATCCTCTGGAGCACCTGCTAGAACGGGCGTTGCTTCGAAGACTCAATCTGGCTTGCAGCGAAGGACGTGTGAGGAGCAAGCATGAATACTTTTTTCCCTAATGATCGCCTGCTGAAAAACTTACGATATCTGGTTCTGGTGATTATGTTCTTTCTATTGGGGGCTTGTAGCACAAATGGAGACGTGCCCGTTTGTGATCCAAGGGAGTTGCACTCGCCTGAAGAATTGCTACCTGGCGGACCACCAGATCGTGAAGGGGAAATTGTGGACAGCCTGACGCCCACTTTCTCATGGACCTATCCTGATTCTTCGTGTATGCCTGAATACTACCGCCTGCTGCTTGCGACTACATGGCATGCATTCGAAACCAGACCGGAGGAATTCCGCATCGACGGATGGAACTCGGAATGGAATCCTGAATCCGAGCTCCAGCCAGGGACGACGTATTTGTGGAGAGTGCAGGCTGGGTCTGGTGCAACCATTGTCGGAGGTGGACTCGGGATATTCAGAACTGGTCCGGTTTGCGATATCACGAGCCCGGTGGTCTTATCCACTCCTATCCTACTCTGGCCCGCAAATGGCGCCATGATTGAAGGTGTGAATCCTACACTGGAATGGGACGATCCCACGGCATGTATCGCAGAAGGGGATTACATCATTGAGATTTCCGAGAGGCGTGACTTTTCAGACCCACTGCTGGGCGGACACTCAGAACCATACCTATTTATCGCACACCCCTGGGTCGACTTCGATCTGGAAGAATGCACGCAATACTACTGGCGTGTTCATTTCGATCATCGACGCCGTCCTGAAACGGAAGATGGTCCTTACTCGGAAATTTGGTCTTTCACCACGACCAGTATAACGGGGGCTATCTGTCCTCCAGGTTACCTGGTTACCCATGTCCCTGGTCCTGAGGTAACAATTTCACCTTTCGTTGAAAGTACCATCAGCGGCCTTGTCTGGCATGACGAATGTGCTTCCCCACACGTGAGCACCGACATCGCCCCCCCCGGCTGCGTTGGAATGCCCGGTGGCGGGTTCGAGGCCAACGGCATCCTTGACCCAGGCGAAGCCGGTATCGAGGGGATCGACCTGCAGTTGGGTACGGGTCCCTGCCCGGTTGTAGGAGGGCGGATCACAACGACCGATGAGAGAGGGCAATATAGCTTCAACTCATTACCCGCAGGGATTTACTGTGTATCGATCGACCTGTTTGGAGGAATCAACGAACGCCTCCTCCTTCCTGGAAATTGGACCTTCCCAGAGCGATGGTACGGCCCTGATCCGATCGAAGTGGAGCTCACACTCGGACTGGCTCCAATCACGAGCGAGGTCAATTTCGGATGGGATTATCAATTTCTGCCTCCACCGCCAACGCCCGCCGCCGCCACACCAACACCGACCCCCGAGTTTCCTATCGCCACTTTCCTTCAAAATGCGAACTGCCGTAGAGGTCCAGGTACCACGTATACGATTGTAACCTCTATGCTCGAGGGACAGGATACCTTCATCGAAGGTAGCAACCAAGATAATACCTGGTGGTGGATTCGTATTCCTCAAAGCCTGGCTCATTGTTGGATTGCAGACAGCGTCGTAAGCATCACAGGACCTATCACCGAATTGCCGGTCATCCCAGCACCCCCGACACCTGCCCCTACAAACACCCCGATACAGGGCTGCTGGGTGTGGAACGCCAATTTGCAGCAGAATGAGTGCAAGGTGCCATGTCCGCCGAATCCGCAACCAGGTGGTGCCTGTACACCATAGGGGACATTAGTCCGGTAAGACTATTCGCTCAATTCGAAAAATGCGTGTAGAGTATTCCTGGCCTAAGGAGTTAGTGCACAACAATACCAGAGCAGGCCGAAAAGCAAAAAAAGCTCACTGGATGTCGCGACCATGAACTGGCCCGTGTAGTGTATCGTTTATGGTTTCCGGTGAGCTTGTAACCAACCAAAAACATTATGTACGCTGGTTGTCGAAATAGAAAATTGTTTATCTGCACCAGCCCCGACGACGGGGCTGGTGTCATTTTGTCATTATCCACCTACTTAGACCTAATTTGACGGGATATTCGATGAGGCGAGGACCACGAAACGATAAGTGCTCATTGTCACAATCTGCTACTCTCAACCGTTTCAGTAGCGCAATGCAACACTTCGGCAAAGTTGAAAAACATGACAACAAGAACGCGAACTTCGCAACCGTCTAATTGGGTTCAGCGTGTCCTCCACGCTGGGCTGGATTCCAGGATGACTCAAACTGCGCGGTCATCTCGAGCGCGTATCTCCCAAGGAGCCAAGCAACGATGAAACCGAAACGGATTATCCTGACCTGTCTCTTTTTGATCATCGGGCTATTAGGTGCATTCTATTTCTCCCCTTCCCCGGCAAGAGCTGGCGGCGGCGCCTGGACCGTCAACACCGATGACGATACCGACGATGGAACCTGCAGTGACACACATTGCTCTCTACGTGAGGCGATCAACCATGTCAACGCACTCCCGGGCAACCAGCTGATCTGGTTCGACATCCCTGGCCCGGCGCCACACATCATCCAGCTTTGTAGCATGCTGCCGCCGATCACCGACGCCGTTGAAATCGACGGTGCCCAACCGCCCGGCTCTGTAGGACCTCCTACGGTGGTCATCAAGCCTTTTGGACCTTTGCCATTGACGCACGTCATCCCATGCTCACCTCCCCCGATCGGCTTCTTTATCGCTTCCTCCGACGTCACCGTACGCAACCTGAGTATGGTGGGATTCAATTCACTCGCCTACCCGGTCTCCGGCGCGATCATCGTCAACTCAGGTGCCAACATCGACATTGAACATAATTACCTAGGTCTATTCCCCACAGGCACAGCATTGGGAAACCGGGAAGGTGTCCTTCTCGGGAGCGATGGTGCCACGGTGCACAACAACGTGGTGTCGGGCAATTGGAACGGGATTCACACTATGGCGGCCAACACGATCATCCAGGGCAATTTCATCGGCACGGACCCCACCGGTTCA
The DNA here is from genome assembly GCA_011772595.1 of Anaerolineales bacterium. Next base: position 12,919 of record WVZH01000290.1, on the reverse strand, counting down.
TTCACCAACGCCGATCTCCGTAACGAAATAGGAATCTTGCTGAATTTCAACGCCAACTCGACCGTGATCGGCGGCACGAACTCCCCCATGATGAACGTGATCTCCGGCAATGGAATAGGCATCGACGTTCGCTCCGACTCCAATGCCATCATCGGCAATCACATTGGGACAGACCTCTCCGGCACCGCTAATCTCGGAAACTCGAATGGCATCATCCTAACGGATGTCAACAACAACATCGGGGGAACGATACCCGGCGCCGGCAACATCATCTCCGGAAACCATCTTGGCATCAGTATTGGAACCGCCGGAGATGGGAATGTGATCAAAAACAACAAGATCGGTAGCGACATCACGGGAACCCTGCCCATCCCCAATTACACAGGCATCGTTGTCTTGGGCCAGGATAACGTGATCGGCGGCTTGAATGCTGCAGAAGAGAATCTCGTTGCCTACAACCTAGATGAAGGGATCGAATTCGGTCACGACGCCAGCGCCAACCTCGTAGCAGGAAATACCATCACAGGAAATGAAACCGGGATTCTCATGAAATACGATGGCGTGACGGACATCCCGGTCTCGAACGCCATTACGAAGAACAGCATCCACGCCAACCTGGACCTCGGAATCGATCTCGAACCCGCCGGCGTCTCCTTGAATGATCCCGGCGACGGCGACGATGGCGCCAACACCCTCCGCAATTACCCTGAATTCAGCTCGGCCAGCAGCACTCTGGCACAAGGAGAGGCCTGTCCAGGCTGCTCCGTAGAGGTTTTCCTGTCTGACAACGATCCTTCAGGATATGGTGAAGGCATGTCGTTCGTAGGTGGAGCCGTTGCTGATCCTGGCGGCCAGTTTTCCGCCTCGCTCAGCGGCGCGAGCGCTTGCGACTGGATCACGGGGACAGCAACGGACGCGCTCGGCAACACGTCTGAGTTTTCCGAAAACTTCAGAGTGCAACCTTGCTACATCCTCGACATCCCTATCATCATTCTGTTCCCGATCGGCTTGATCATCTTCGGGGGTCTTGGCGGCCGTCTTTTTAGCAGAGCTTCGAACCTATCTGCTGCCGGAGCTACTGCTGCAGGAGCGATAGGTGGTGGCCTGATCGCTGCCAGTCTCCTCGCTTTCGCCTTCGTCCATCCCAATTTCGTGATCGCATGGCTCTCTGAGCCGGATGAGGTCAGCTTTCAATTCCCGCTCTGTGAGCAATACCTAGATTCTACAGGTCGCTTTCCGAAGAGCGGTGCCATCTTCACCACCAGCGAAGATCCCACACTCTCATGGTTGCCTCGTGATCCTTTGCCTGAGGGTGAAACCCGCTGGGTGGTTCAACTGCGCACCCCTGCGGACACCACATTGAGTCAGGCTTTGACTTCCACCAGTCTTTCGTTTTCCTCGTTCGAGTTGCAACCCGAACAAGGCGACATCTACGAGTGGCGCATCTGGGGCGAAAAGAATTACATCGATCTTGGTGGTTGGAGAGGTTATTGCACGGCAACCTTATGGTGGTCCTTCCGATTTGGTCCCCTGCCTGAGATCGCAGAACCGCCATGGCAACCCGAATTTCCAACTTTACCCACAACGCCGCCTGTGCCATCGCCGACGCCAATCCCAACTTCAACCCCGACGCCGACTCCCGCGGTGTGCATCTACACTGCATTGCAGAACGCAAATTGCCGGGCAAGCGACTACGTGGAATCCGCCCAGATCGCCGTCTTGCTCCAGGGTGAGAGCGCCGAACTCATCGCCTTAAATCCGGCCTTCACGCACGGGAAGTTCGAACTGCAGAACCAGCAGCAGTGCTGGATCTGGCTCGGGCTGATGGATGGACCGCCGAATCCCTACGGAACATGCGGCGTGCCGGTCGTGGCACCACCACCGAAGCCTACCGACACCCCCACCCCACTAGCGTGCAGACCAGATCTGGATCGTAAGTCGTGCGAACTGAGTGGAGGTACCTGGAATGAGAGCCTAACAACTCAGCCACAATGCGTTTGCCCGTAGCGATCGAACTTGTGAGACGGTTTAACTCGTGGTTTGGGTGACGAAGAATGGAAATTGTGTTGGGCGCATACCCCGACGCGATGGAGCACTGCTCGGTGTGGCTCGAGTCATACGACCCCGGCCCTCGTGACGAGGCCCGGCCACATCGAACTCACCTCAGAAGGAGATGGCGATGGATCGATATCGATTGGGTTTTGCAGCGGCCATCATTTCCCTTCTCTCGCTGATACTTCTATTCAATCCGCCAATGATCACCAACGCAGGCGGAGGGATCATCCCCGTTAACACCGTCGACGACAGCGATGACGGGGTGTGTGATGCGACGCATTGTTCTCTGCGGGAAGCCATCAACTGGGCTAACACGATGCCCGGTGCACCAACCATCACTTTCGATATCCCTGGACCAAGCCCTCACGAAATAGCGTTGTGCCACATGCTCCCTCCGCTCACCAGCTCCGGCACAACCATAGACGGCAGCTCGGAGCCCGACTACACGGACACGCCAGTCGTCGTTCTCAAACCGGCCTTCGTTCCTGCAAATCCCCCACCCCTGACACATGTTCCAGAATGCATACCGCCGTCCATTGGCTTATGGATCGACACCAGCGATATCACAGTGCGCGCGTTGAGCATTGTCGGTTTCCGCCACACCTGGGCTAGCATCGCCGCGGGGATCGTCGTCAACAGTGGAACCGACAACATGATGTTGCTCAATTACATCGGGATCGACCCGAGCGGCGCCCCGGATGGTAATCGTGACGGCGTACTGCTCGGCGCAGCAGGTCAGGAGATTTGGACGAACGCCATCTCCGGCAATGAGAACGGGATCCACATCCTCGCCGGTGATCAAGCCATTTATGACAATCGTATCGGCACAAATTTCCAGGGAGATTCCAGCGGCACCGGTATGGGTAACTATCGTGGCATCTATGTCGAGCCCGGTGCAGATGGCAACCTTGTGGGTTCGTCCGACCCTGTGAAGGCGAATGTCGTCTCTGGCAACACGGCGATTGGGATCGAAGTTCTTTCTGATGACAATCAAATCCGAGGCAATCGCATCGGTACAAATAAGGATGGAGATGCGGCTTTGCCCAACATGTATGGGGTGGGACTTGGGGGACAAAACAATGAACTCGGAGGGTCCGATCCCAACGCTGGCAACTTGATCTCTGGGAATGATCTCTACGGCGTCGTTCTCGGCATGAATTCCAGCGGCAACGAGATCCTGGGCAATAAGATCGGCTCCGATCTCAGCGGAACTTCCCCTTTGGGTAATGAGATCGGGATATTCACCTGGGGCGGAGACAACAACATCATCGGGAAAAATCCTCCCGGGTTTGGAAACTTGATCGCATTCAACACTTTAGACGGCATCATGATTCTCGGACAAGCCAAGACGTATTTCATCGCAGGGAACACGATTACGCAGAATGGGGGGGACGGTGTGATCTTAGGTCCTTACAGCTCCGCGCCCGATGTACCCCAACAGATCACGCTCAACCGCAACAGCATCTTCGACAACGGTGAGCTCGGGATCGATTTATACCCGGACGGTGTGACGCCCAACGATCCTGGTGATACAGATACAGGACCCAACACTCTGCTCAACTTCCCCGTTTTCAGCCAAGTGACAACCACCTCCGCAATGGGCACGGCTTGCACCGGATGCCGGGTGGAAGCCTTCCTGGCAGACGGCGACCCCTCTGGGCATGGGGAAGGGATGACCTTCGTCGGCGAAGCCTTCACGGACGTGAGCGGCAATTTCAACATCCCGTTGGACGTCAATCTAGTTTCCCAATGCGACTTGATCACAGCCAGGGCGACGGATCCAGTGGGGAACAGTTCCGAATTCTCCGCCAATGAACGCGCCGGCCCCTGCTTCGTCATGCCACCACAATGGCTGTTTCTCATCCCCGCAGGTTTTGGCCTCCTTGGCTTGCTCACCGGCGTTATCATGGGACGCACGGGTACGGCCTCGGGAGTTACATCTACGGCCGTTGGTACAGCAGGTGGTGCTGCTTTAGGCATCGGTCTCAGTGTGCTCGCCGTCGTGCTCCCCTCCGTTCACGTGGAGAGCCTCTCAGATGCGGAACGGCCCGCGGTTCGTTTACCTATTTGCGACCAGTTCCTCGATCCCGCTGCCTTTGCTCCGGGGGATGGCGCTGTATTGGCAGGCGACGATTTCAGCTTTGCATGGGATTGGCTGGTCGATCCTCCATCGGAGGAAATTCGTTGGCACGTCGAGCTACAAGGTCCTGGGGAAACTGCATTCAGCCAGGACACAGAGGCCATGAGTGTTCCCTTCTCTGACTTCGGCCTTTCCACCGAGCCCGGCAGTCGCTTCTTCTGGCGCCTCTCAGGTGAGGTGCTCGATGAGGCAGGATCACAGCAAGTATTCTGTAGGTTCACACCATGGCGTGCGTTCATGATCGGCCAACCACCTCCCGTGAATGCACCACCATGGACACCAGATACCCCCGTGGTGCCCGACACACCGACGCCAACGCCCACACCCACCATGACACCTTCACCCTCACCTACAGTATGTGTCTATACCGCATTGCAGAACGCTAATTGCCGTGCCAGCGACTATGTAGAGTCGGCTCAGATCACCGTTCTCTTGCAAGGCGAGAGTGCGGACCTCATCGCCTTGAACCCTCCACTTACACACGGGAAGTTCGAGCTGCAGAACCAACAACAATGCTGGATCTGGCTCGGATTGATGGATGGACCGCCGAATCCCTACGGAACATGCGGCGTGCCGGTTGTCGGTCCGCCACCTAAGCCGACCGACACCCCCACACCACCGGCTTGCAGACCTGATCTGGACCGTGAAGCTTGCGAACTGAGCGGAGGTACATGGAACGAACGCCTTACAACCAGTTCGAATTGCGTCTGTCCTCAATAAGTTCAAGGAGGCAAGTTGCGAAGAAGCGGCGAAGGAGGTTTATGGGACATAGTCCCGCCAGAAGGGATGAAATCATGAAGTGGATAGAAAGCATCACTCGACCCGTGCTCATGCTTGCTCTCCTGGCAGCGATGTTTGCCTCACCCTCGCTTGTCGAGGCCAGCACGTTCGTCGTCAATACAAACGACGACAAGGACGATGGTGTCTGTGACAGCAATCACTGTTCACTACGCGAAGCGATCAACGCGGCCAACGCCAATCCCGGTCCGGACACAATCGCTTTCGACATCCCAGGCCCAGGGCTACACCACATCCGCTTGTGTTCAAAATTACCTCCCATGATCGACGGCGAAACGACCATCGATGGAACTTCTGAGCCTGATTATGCGGGTGCACCNNTGCGACTACATGACAAACGGGCTTGAGATCCTCTCAAGCCACAATATCATTCGCGGATTAAGCTTCGTGGCTTTCAATTCGCTCATGACCAACTCGGGGACTGCGCTCAAGATCTCAGTAGGAACGAACAACCTGATTGAAGAGAATTACTTCGGGCTTGAAACTTCCGGCGTTGTCCGAGGAAACCACAAAGCCATCTCAATAGGTGCCATCGGTAATACGATACGTGCCAACGTGATTTCCGGAAATCATACCGGTATCAACGTTTACGCAATATCTGGATTGAGTAACATCATGCAATCCAATCGTATTGGCACTGACCCCAGCGGCACGTCTACCAGTCCACTTCTCCGCAATCAGTACGGGATCTATATCAGCACCTTTTCTAGTGGTCAAATCATCGGTGGCCCTGGACCTGGTGAGGGGAATGTAATTTCTGGAAACTATCATGGGATCTATATGTATCACGGCGGCAACCTGATCCAGGGAAACATGATCGGTACGGATATCTCTGGGGAGCAAGATCTCGGCAACTTCGTTGGCATTGTTATTGAAACAACGGCGAGCAACAACTTGATCGGAGGATCCTCCCCAGGCATGGGCAACATCATCTCTGGGAATGGGCACGGGATCAAGATCTTTAGTGATCACAACACAATCCAGGGCAACCTCATCGGGACAAATCAGTCCGGGGATTCCTCGATACAGAATACCTTTGGCATTATCCTGCAAGGTGCCGCAGCAAGCCACAACACCATCGGAGGACCAGGAACCTACGAAACCAACTTGATCTCAGGGAATGAGTTTGCGGGAATAGCGATTTTAGATAATGCCCACTCCAATTTGATTCAGGGCAACCTCATCGGGTCGGACATCAGCGGGACAACACCAGTGAGCAATTTCACTGGGATCTCGCTATATGGGGGTTTCAACACCATCGGAGGCACAACAAACGCTGAGGGCAATTTGATTGCATTCATGGACGGCAGCAGCGGTATTCGTATTTACGAGCCGGCCAGAGGAAACATAATCGCCTACAATTCGATCACTGAAAACGCTCATGGAATAATTGCTACAGGAAATACTACTCTTGAAAACACGATCAGCCACAACGAGATCTTCAACAACATAGGGATTGGCATTGATCTTTACCCTTATGGCATCACGATCAATGATTTCGGAGATGCAGATATTGGTCCCAACACAGTACTCAATTACCCGGTCTTGCATGTAGACCAGGGCGTTGTCGTTGGCCAGACGTGTCCGGGCTGCATCGTCGAGATATTCCTTTCGGATGATGACCCTGTCGGATATGGTGAGGGCAAGACATTTCTGACCCAGGTTCAGGCGCAGCCCGATGGCAGCTTCACCGCATCCGTGAGTGCCCCCGGATTCTGTGATCTGATCACCGCCACCGCAACTGATCAAGACGGAAACACCTCTGAGTTTTCTAAACAACTGGCTGTGAACTGCTTCTTGATCGAACCACCCTGGTTGTACCCCATCTTTGTCTTCATCATCACGGTCTTCGCAGGCATTATCTGGGCGATTCGACGTCTGCGCCCTTCCACACCTGCCTGGCTGATCCCCATCGGGGGCGTGGTTGGCGCAATAGGATTGCTCATCATCGCACAGGCGCTCCCGGCCGTTCGAGTCGATATGGTGCCGCGACGCGGCACCATTCCCGAACCACCCCCGGCAGAGTGTCTCCAGTATCTGGATGCAGATCAATTCGCACCGGCCCGTGAAGACGATTTCGAAACCTACGACAACCCAAGCCTCACGTGGGCTTGGGCG
>WVZH01000290.1:2622-5727 GCA_011772595.1 Anaerolineales bacterium | reverse complement strand
TCGACAGATGGCAGCCCCTCTGCAACTCAACCCCATGGCGATCCTTCCAGTTAGGCAAATTACCTGAGGAGATTCCGGTGGAATTGCCTGGGGAACCCGACGTCTGCATGCCGAGCGTCACTGCTCTAATGAACGTCGCCTGCCGTGCTGGTCCCGACAAAAGGTATAAAGATTTAGGCTTCCTTCTCGAGGGGGAATCAGCCCTGATTGAGGGACGCAACACAGAAACTACCTGGTGGTGGACCCAAAATCCTGACGGGCCCGGTCATTGTTGGATTTGGGCCGGTGCAGTGGATGTGGAGTGCGATACTTCTGAGTTGCCCGTCATTGCTGCGCCACCCCTTCCAGAGCCAACAGACGAGCCTGTGGAAGGATGTACCGTCCGTAACAGAGAAACGGGCGGTATCGATTGTGTCACTCCCTGTCCCCGTGGTGCAGAACCAGGGGACCCATGTACACTGGAGTGATGTACTGCGTCGGACCTATATTGATTAGAGGAGGGAACCGGAGGAGTTCGATGAAATCCAGATGGTCGAAGTGGCTCGTGATCACCCTACTAGCTGGCATGTTGACCATACTCTTGGCTTTCCCTATTACGACACGAGCAGGGGGCGGTGTGTTTGTCGTTAACACCGTGGACGATGCAGACGATGGCACATGCGATGCCTCGCACTGCTCACTGCGTGAGGCGATCAACACGGTTAACACCAATCCCGGCACACAATACATCTATTTCGACATCCCAGGGCCGGGGCCGCATGTGATCTCGCTCTGCTCTATGTTGCCGCCTCTGACGGACGGGGGAACGCTGATCGATGGCACGACAGAACCCGATTACGCTGGTGGCTATCCCTCCGTTGTCATCAGACCTGGGGCTTTCAGTCTAGCCGCGTACCCTCCTTGCAACCCACCCCCTGTCGGTATCTGGATTCAGGCCAGCGATATCACGGTGCGCGGTTTGAGCATCATTGGTTTCATGAATCCAACCTCCTCGCTCGCCGCAGGGATCGTGATGCACATGGGCTCGAACGTCACAATTGAACAGAACTTCATCGGCATGGACCCCGCCGGGACGCCGGTCGGAAACCGAGACGGCATCATCGTCGGATCCGAAGCGGCGTGGATCGACTCCAACCGCATTTCAGGCAACGTCTTCGGCATAAAAGTATTCCGTAACGATCACGTAATCCGCTCGAATTTCCTGGGGACCGATCCCACCGGCCTGTTTTCAAGCGCTGCCCTGGCGAATCACACCGCCATCCTGCTGGAAGAGCCATCCACAAACGTACAGGTTGGTGGATCGACCCCGGCATGGATGAACCTCATTTCGGGAAACACCGTCGGTATCGAGATTCGTTCTGACGCCAATTTCGTCTTTGGCAACCGAATCGGTTTGGATGCCAACGGCACGGGGGCACTGGGCAACGATACGGGCATCTGGGTGGTTGGGGATCAGAACGTGATCGAGGGCAACACCATCAGCGACAGCACCACCGGTGTTCTCCTGCTGGGCCACGAAAACCAGGTCTCCGGGAATTTCATCGGCACCGACAAGACTGGCGACGTGGCTGTGGGAAACGACGAAGGAATTCACATAAATGGGGACGACAACATCATCGGTGGAGGTATTCCGATCGCCGTCCCTCCAGGGGTTTCATCCGGGAACATTATTTCAGGGAACAATACAGGGATTTTCCTCGCCCCACAAGCAGATGGCAATCAAATCTTCGGTAATAAGATCGGCGCCGCCAACAGCGCTGATACTGGTCTTCCGAACCAGATCGGAATCCTGCTCGACGGCGCGTCGTTCAACGTGATCGGCAGCACCAGTCTTCCCCACGAGGCAAACTGGATCATGTATAACCTGCAAGAGGGGATCCGCTTCATCACCACAGCCAGCAACAACCTGGTCACAGGGAATTACATCGCATTCAACGACGTGGGTATTTCCGCAGGCGCAACGACGGGCGATGCCGTCGAGAACACCTTCAGCCACAACCACATCTACACCAACGCTCAACTCGGTATCGACCTGGTCCCTTGGGGTGTGACGCCCAACGATCCTGGCGACGCCGACTTTGGCCCCAACTACCTGCAGAACTTCCCCGAGATCAGCTCGGCCTCAACGACTTCCGTTCAGGGTACGGCATGCCTGGGCTGCATCGTTGAAATCTTCGAAAGCGATCTGGATCCATCCGACCATGGTGAGGGCATCTCCCCCGTTGGCGAGGGGGTCACCGATGCTTCCGGCAATTTCGACATCGCCATCGACCCTATTGCCACCGTCAACAATTGCGACAAAGTCACCGCGACGGCGACAGATTCTAACGGCAATACCTCCGAATTTGCACTCAACGTGCTTGTGAATCCATGCTTGGTTCTTGGAATCGCTCCAATCTTGTTTGTCGGCGTTATCTTCCTAGCAGGAGGCGGCGCTCTAGGCGGATTGATCGGGCGCGGACGCCATATCCCTTTAAACCTGGCGGTCGTGGGCGGTGCCGTAATAGGCGGCGTGGTAGGCGTCAGTCTGCTCGCAGTCTCAACCAAACTACCCTTCGTGAAACCTGGTCTGCCTGAAGAGATTCCCGCTCCGGTTGGGGTGGCAGCAGCGCTTCCATCCTGCAGTCAATTCCTCGACTCTGAAGCCTTCTTCCCGGAGGATGGCGTACAGTTAGACGACGGCGACTTCAGTTTTACCTGGGATTGGCTGGGCGATCCACCTGAGGGGCAAATCCTCTGGAACGTCGAGTTGCAAGGACCGGGAGGATTCGAATCAAGCGAAGTCACTGATGCCATGAACCTGCCCTTCTCAACATTCACGCTTTCCCCGAATCCCGGTAGTCGATTCTTCTGGCGCCTTAGTGGCCTGACACAAACCTCAGCCACGGTCGCCGGAGAACCTTTCTGCGCACCGACCGCCTGGCGTATGTTCCAAATCGGCCCACTCCCACCGGTGCTCGCGCCGCCCTGGACGCTGGAGACACCCGAGACACCTGATACGCCAACAGTGACCCCGACGCCTACACCGACGGCTACACCCTCGCCTGCGGTGTGCATCTATACCGCATTACAAAATGCCAATTGCCGCGCTAGCGACTACGTAGA
>WVZH01000290.1:0-2590 GCA_011772595.1 Anaerolineales bacterium | reverse complement strand
TGGCTCGGGTTGATGGACGGTCCACCAAATCCCTACGGCACCTGCGGCGTGCCGGTCGTCGAACCGCCACCCAAACCGACCGACACCCCCACACCCCCGGCTTGCAGGCCCGACATGGACCGCAAGACTTGCGAACGTAGTGGAGGTACCTGGGATGAAGGTGCCACAACCGCCTCACAATGCGTCTGCCCGTAATGAGATCAACACTGACAGTGGGGCGGATAGATTGGATACGGACGAATTCGACACACAAGGCCACAAATAGGAGCGCTGCCATGAATTGTGCGAAAAACAAAACCTGGCCTGTTGTCATACTCGCTCTCGTGGCGGCGCTCCTCGCATTTCCCTATACCGTCGAGGCAAGTACCTTCGTCGTCAACACGATTGACGACTTCGATGATGGGCTGTGTGATAGCGTTCACTGCTCCCTGCGGGAAGCCATCAAAGCTGCAAACTCCAATCCTGGGCCCGATTGGATTCAATTCGACATCCCCGGTTTAGGTCCACACATCATCGAACTCTGCTCCCTGTTGCCGATCCTCACGGACGATGAAACAACGATCGACGGCACGACAGAACCCGATTATGTCGGGGTTCCTGTCGTGACGCTGACACCCTCCGCTGATCCCTCCTGCGGTGATCCTCACATCGGGATCTGGATCCGCTCGAGTGAGAATGTGATTCGCGGTCTACACTTTATCGATTTCATGCAGCCCAATATTCAAAGTGAATCCGGGATCCTCATCGACGCCGGCTCCGACAATCTCATACAAGAGAACTCCATTGGATACGATCCTGGTTGTACGCTCATTAACATTGATCGTGGAATTAAAATCGAACTAGGAGCCGGCAGCCAGAGAATTGTCAAGAATGTCCTCGCCTGCAACGGAGTCGGGATTGACGTGTGGGTGGGCAGCCACTTGATTCAAAAGAATTTTATCGGTGTAGATCCTTCAGGCGCAATCGCTGCAAACAACGGGACCGGGATCTACATTTACGAGACCGCACATGGATCGACCATCGAAAGCAATCTAGTTTCCGGCAATATTACGGCCATGGTCGTTAACTCCGATCACAACAAGATTCTCGGCAATCGCGTGGGAACCAACTGGGCGGGCGACACCACCATTCCCAATCTCTCTGGGATCTCCATCAATGGTGACCACAACCAGGTTGGCGGCGTAAACACGGGTGAGGGAAACATCATCTCCGCCAACCAGGGCATCGGCCTCGACCTTTACTGCGGGGCTGAGTTCAACCTGGTTCAGGGGAACATCATAGGCGCCGACATCACCGGAACGGTTCCCATGGGCAACAATGATGGCATCACGATCGTCGGAAACTCCAACATCATCGGTGGCGCTAATATGGCCGAAGCAAATCAAATCCTCTTCAACAAAAACTCTGGGATTAGCCTCTTTGCATTGGCTCATAAAAACGTCATTCTGGGTAACGAGATCGCCTACGGATTCGCACACGGCGTCCTGATGACGAGTTCGATGGGCTTACCAGAATCGAATCTAGTCAGCAAAAACAGCATTCACCACAATCGACGGCTTGGTATCGATCTTGAGCCGGCGGGTGTCACCCTGAACGATCCCGGGGATGCCGATGTGGGTCCCAACACCTTGCTCAACTATCCTGAATTAGCCTCCGCGAGTCTGACCCTCGCCGAAGGCAAAGCCTGTCCGGGATGCACGGTGGAGGTCTTTGTCGCCGATTCGGGAGCTTCTGCGCACGGGGAGGGCATGACCTTCGTCGGAGAGGGGAATGCCGATGCGGCGGGAGACTTTTCTATTCCGCTGAGCGGCGTCTCATTCTGCGATCCCATCACAGCTACAGCGACGGACGGGAGCAACAACACCTCCGAGTTCTCCAAGAATGTCCTTGCCAGCTGCCTCGTGTTGATCGATCCCTGGCCGTACATTGTCTTGACCGCTATGATTTTTACAGGCGTGATAGGAGGGAGTGTCGGCGACCGAAAGAGCGGAAGATCTCCCGGGCGGTTAGCCGTTGTCGGTGCACTTGGGGGAGGTGCAGCAGGAATCGGCCTCATTCTGCTAGGCATAGCGCTCCCTAACGTTCATCTTGAGCTGCAACCACAGTCCGAAGAAGAGGAATTGGAGCCCCTTTGCAGCCAGTATCTCGATCCCGATGGTTACAGACCGACAGCCGGTTCGGTCTTCGATCTCGATCAGGAACCGCTGCTCTCGTGGACCCCGCTGTCAAGTCTTCCCGATGTTGACCTACGCTGGCGGATCGACTTGCTTCCACCCAACGGCGATATGCACAGCCTAACGACTTCTAACACGAGCCTCTCATTCACCAGCTTCAATCTCTCTCCTCTCCCTACCGAACGGTTCCGTTGGCGCCTGACTGGCGAAGTAGTGGGGCCTGAAGGCGATGGGTGGGAGGCTTTCTGCGCTCCCACAGATTGGCTACCTTTCTCCTTCAAGCCACCAGCACAAGAAGAGACGCCGGAGGACACGCCGACACCCTCACCGACACCAACACAGACACCAACTACAACCGTCACGCTTACAACAACGCCGACCCCGACGCCGGAGATGTGCGTTTACACGGCGCTGCA
>WVZH01000200.1:2085-5043 GCA_011772595.1 Anaerolineales bacterium | reverse complement strand
CTCGAGATCACCAAACTCGGGTTCGGCAAGACGGAAGATGGCGGCAAGTGGGTGGGCTTTTCCGGCGGCCTGAAGCTGGTGGAAGGCCTGCCTGCTGGGGCCTCGGTGGAGGGCCTGCGCATCATCTGGCACGACACGGGCACGCCCAAGATCACGCTGAACGGCGTCGGCGTTGAGTTCGTGGTCCCCAACGCGCTCAAGTTCAAGGGCTTCGTCTCCTATCGCGAGCTCAAGGTTGGGGGGAAGACGGTGCACCGCTTCGACGGCGACATCAAGCTACAGCTCATAGCCCTCAACATGACCATTGACGGCAAGATCGTGGTCGGGACCGCCAGCGAGGGGGGCTCTTCTTACACCTTTTTCGCCATCTACATCGGTGCCGAGCTGCCCGCCGGCATTCCACTCTGGTCCACAGGTCTGGGACTGTACGGTATGGCCGGCTTGTTTGCGATCCAGATGGAGCCAGACAAGAAAGATACGGAGGAATGGTACGAGGGCTGGTACAAACGCCCGGAGAAGGGCGTGATCGATCTGAAGAACAAATGGAAGGATGAAGAGGACAGCCTGGCGCTTGGCGCAGGGATCACCCTGGGGACGGTCGCCGACAATGGATACGCGTTCAATGGAAAGTTCCTTATCGCCATCGTCTTCCCAGGGCCGATCCTGCTCATCGAGGGGAAAGCCAACCTGCTCAAGGAGCGCGCCAAGCTGGAGGACGATCCGATCTTCCGCGCCCTCTTCGTCCTCGACGCCCGCGCCGGCTCGATCTTGATCGGGATCGACGCGCAATACAAGTACGGCTCTGGCGGTGAGCTGCTCGACATCCGAGGCTCAGCGAAGGCCTTCTTCGACTTCAACGACGCTAGCAAATTTTATCTTCACCTGGGCGAGAAAACCCCGCGCGAGAAACGCATCCGCGCCCGCATCCTCTCCCTGTGGCACGCCGACTCATACTTCATGCTCGACGCAACCTCAATTGCCTTCGGTGGTCGAGTCGGTTACGACGCTCGTTGGAAGTTTGGGCCGGTGAAGATCACGCTCGAGGCATGGATCGAAAACAACGCCCTGATCAGTTGGAAGCCGGTTCATCTCTATGGGGACCTCTGGCTGCACGGCAAGGCCGAGCTCTCCGTCTTCGGTTTCGGCATTGGCCTGAGCGCCGACGCCGGCATCGCCGCCGATGTGTTCGATCCCTTCCACCTGCTGGCGAAGCTGAGCGTGGGGATCAACCTTCCCTGGCCGCTGCCGGACTTCGACGTGGACGTCACGCTGGAGTGGGGGCCCGATAAGAAGGCGCCGCCGCTGCCCCTTCCTCTTAAGGAGATCGCCATCGAGCACTTCAAGACCACGGCGAGTTGGCCTCTAAAACGAGGTGTGAAAACGCCACTGCTACTGCCCAGCTACGATATCAATGCTGATGGCTTCCGTGATCAACCCGGGCCATCAAAGGCGATCGTCAACGCTCAAGCGGCTAAAGCGCCTCCGGCGTCAGCTCCCATCGTGCCCATGGACAGTCGCCCGCATATCACTTTCGGGCGTAATGTGCACGACGACACCCGTATCGGGGTCAACCTCCAGCAGATGAAGCCCGAATACGAGATCATTGGAGATCCGAAGAAGGGCGAGGGGCCTGTTCAGGTCCGTTTTGGGCTCTACGAGGTCGCCCTTCACAAGTGGGTGTCCTCGTCGAAGAGTTGGCAGCTCGTTGCGCGCAGCGCGTCGGCCTCGCATCCAACCAAGAATCCCCCGAGCGTTCCCAAGCTTTTCGGCTCGTGGGCGCCTGTTCCCCAAATGCCAGATGGAAAAGGCAAGAACCCCGGCCAGACCAAACTCTGGTTATGGTCAAAGAATCCCTTCGCCTACACCCGCCGCACGGGCCGTGAATGGGACGAATGGTTCACAGATCGTTTCAAGAATTACCCCTGTCTCCCCAAACCCCCTTCCGCACGTGTTTGCTACGACTTCGAGGATCTCACACCAGGGGCGCCATTATCCTCGCCTTGGGCGCACCCGGATGAGTCCGGTCTGGTCTTCAAATGGTGGACGCCTTCCGCCCAGACCATCACCTCGCTGAGCCAACCGATCAGCACATACCGCCAGGCCCTGTGCTTCCCCACCGAGAGCGCGGTCACGATCGATCTGCCAGGGCTCTACCAAGAGGTAGAAATCATCGCCCGCGACGTGGAGGGGTTCAGTGTGAAGGGCTGGACGTCGGATGGCCAGCTGGTCGGCCCTGTCCAGGGTGGTCAGCCGCCGAAGGTGCGCACGCGTTTGAAGGGCAATCGCCTGGTTCGCGTCGAAGTGACGGGAAGCTACCAACTTTGCATCGCCGCCATCTGCCTCATCACAGGAGAGACCGACGCTGATGCGGCCGAGCGCGAATTGATGACCAAACACATGGTCGACGAGCTCGCCCGCTGGGAGCAGACGGGTTTGGTGCTCGACCCGCATACGCGCTACCGGCTCAAGATCGTCACCACACTAAAAGCCAAGGGGATGGGTAAGTACAAAGGCACGTTCGACAAAGACCTCGAACAGACGGAGTTTGCCTACTTCCGCACCCAGGGGCCACCCGGCTTTTCCAAGCTCTCCATTCCAGCCGATCACCCCAAACCGAAGGAATTCGACAGCGGCCTCGAGACACTCGCACGCTACGTGACCCAGACCGTGCCAGCGACCGTGGCCAGTGCGGGAGAAAAACCACCTCTGCCACGTCCCGTATTCCGCGCCTATGACGTCGGCGTTAAGTTCAATGAAGACTACGTCGACCTTATGTATCGCCTGGCCGACCGTGACCTTGGGCTCTATCTGTATGACAACAACAATCGGCCAGTGCGCGATGCCGAGGGGCGCTTGATCGTGCTCACGAACCACTGGGGCGTTAGTGAAAAGCTCACCCTCGAGGAGAAGGACGAGTTCTGGGTCAAGACGATCAACAGCAGCACTTGCCTGACGCTC
>WVZH01000200.1:259-2059 GCA_011772595.1 Anaerolineales bacterium | reverse complement strand
GACACGGTGTACGAGGCGCGCCTGATCCCGCTCCTCTTCCACGATGACTTCTCCCAGGACCTGGGCGATTGGAAGGTGATCGATCAGGGAAAGATCACCGCACCTTCGGCCTGGTCGATCGGCTCGGTCAAAGTTTCGGGAACGAAGTCCTCAACATCCTTCGTTCAGCAGACCTCCAACATCTGGGGCGGGACCTTCGGAGGGGACGACCCAGTCAAGCCGGGCACGATGCTCGTGCACCATGCCTCAGACTGGACCGACTATCGCTTCAGCGTCTACCTGCGTACATCGAAAGACGACGATGCCATTGGAATCGTCTTCCGCTATAAGGGCCCCCAAAGCTACTACCGTTTCTCGATGGATCGCGAGCGCAAGTATCGGCGTCTGGTGCGCGTGATCAAAGGGGTGCACACGATCCTGGCTGAGGACGATTTTGTGTACAGCCAGGATCAGGACTATCTGGTGACGGTGGAGGCGATCGGGTCTTCGCTGCGGGTTTATCAGGACGGCAAGCTGGTCTTCAGCGTGACGGACAATGCCCTGCCGAAGGGCGGCATCGGATTGTACTGTTGGGGAAACATGGGGGCGCGCTTTACCGATGTGCGTGTTGATGACTACCGTATGACGGCTCCCGTGGTTTATCGTTTCAAGTTCACCACCTCCAACTTCGCCAACTTTTTCCATTTCCTCCAAAGTTATCTCGATGAGACATGGCGTCTTGATCTCGACAAGCTCGGGGCAGGAGGCCCGACCGACACGGACCTCGCTGCCTCCGTTACCAAGGCACAAGCTCCCTCGTCGCCTCCCTCCGAAGCCGAGCAGCGCACCTTTGATGCCCTGGCGAAGAAAGTGCTCAAAGGTGCTATGAACCAACGACTTTCCAAGGTTGAAGTCAGCCGCCTTGAGCGGTCGGGCGGGAAAAAGCCTCTGGCTTTCCTCGTTCGCACTCCTGAGCCGATCGACTGGCGTCGA
Source organism: Anaerolineales bacterium (assembly GCA_011772595.1). The sequence goes on along the minus strand of WVZH01000200.1, from coordinate 1,087 downwards.
ACGAAACTCGAAATATTGCAGTCTGAGCATACCCCGCCTCCGCCTCTGGGCTCGAGAAAGAAAGGTTCCCCCAAGCTGACCGACGCCTCCTTGGGCGGCGGCTCGCCGAACGACGAGCATGTCACCATGCTGTTGAGCGAGGTAGGGACGCTCGCGGATCATAGGCTCGAATATCGCGCTATGCCTGGAACGCTTGCTGTGAGTCAGGGTAACCCTGTGCTCTTCAAGGATGATTTCAACGCTGCGGGNNGTCGATCAGGGGACCCGCTCCAAGCCCTCTAAGTGGGTGGTCGAGAGCGGGCATATCGTGCAAAAAAGCAATATTCATACTCTGAAAGGCCCCGATCGACTGGGGACCATGGCACTGGTGGGCGATAAGCGCTGGGGGGACATCCGGCTCAAGGTGCGTCTGCGCTCGGAGGACGACGACGCCATCGGAATCGTATTCCGCTGCCAGGATCAGGATAACTACTATCGCTTCTCGATGGATCGCGAGCGTAAGTATCGCCGCTTGATCAAGCGTGTGGATGGGAAGACGACCATCCTTTGGGAGGACAAGGTAATTTACGTCAAGGGCGCCTCCTACGATCTGACCATCGAGGCCTATGCCGATCGCATCCTGGGTTGGCTCGATCACGTCCTGCTGTTCGACGTCAAGGATAGCGCGCTGCGGCGTGGGCAGGTTGGTCTCTACGCCTGGGCATGCGAAGGAGCACATTTTGAGGCAATCTCCGTCGAGGCGCTCGAGTCACCCGTCGTACTTTGGAAGCCAGCACTGGCCGACCTATCGGATTTGCAGATCGTGGAAGAGTCTGGGGCGCAGGATGG
>WVZH01000200.1:0-149 GCA_011772595.1 Anaerolineales bacterium | reverse complement strand
GCGATGAGGGTGCGATCGGGTTGATGTTCCGCTTCCAGGACAAGGACAACTACTATCGCTTCTCGACCGACAGAAAGCTCCAGTACCGCAGCCTGATCAAAAATGTGGCAGGTTCAGTGAGTGTGCTTTGGCAAGACGGCGATTTCTAT
>WVZH01000417.1 GCA_011772595.1 Anaerolineales bacterium | reverse complement strand
TGAAACCCAACACTTCCTTTTAAACCCGGCCAGGCAGATGCGTCAGATGTCAACCCATCGGTCCCGTGGGAACAGTAAATTGAGGCAAGCGGCTTAGATAAGAGGAAGCCGCCGCCGTCGTTGAAGGGGCATTAACAGCATTGCATTTCCTTAGAGATAAGGCAAATATTCAGAGCGGACAAAAAGTTCTTATCAATGGCGCTTCTGGATCGGTAGGTACTTCTGCGGTACAGCTTGCCAGGTACTTTGGGGCAGAAGTTACCGGGGTATGCAGTACCACGAATTTAGAAATGGTGAAATCTCTGGGAGCCGATAAGGTCATTGATTACACCAAAGAGGATTTTACCAAAAGCGGCCAGACCTATGACATTATTTTTGACGCAGTAGCCAAAAGTTCGTTTTCACGCTGTAAAAGCTCGCTAAAGCAAGNNGCGGATGGTCCTGGGTCTCATTCCCTTTCGACGTGGTTGTCGAATCCGAAGCAGTTTATGATCTGGACTCTGGCAAAATTAGACTGATTTGAAAGATGGGGCCACCCCTGGTAGACTTGGCGAAAAGCCGAGTCCGGTTCCAAACCAGGAGGCAGCCCCATGTTGAAGCGAATTGTACACCCATCGGCGCTTCTTGTCACGTTTGTCCTGTTGCTTGGACTGAAGCTTTCCAAACCACAGCGGAAGCATGTGCTTCGCACGGCGGATGCCATAATAGTGTGCGAGGGACGCAAAACCCTTGCCAACCTGTATCGGCAGTGGGTGGAGGCACCGGATGCGAGTGCCGTTGCTGACTTTTTCCGTGTCAGTCCCTGGTCTGAGGCAGAGATGAGCCAGCCGCTGGCTGCTTTCGCAGTTGTGGACATGCTGCAGCGAGCAGAGGCCGAGGGAGCTGAGCCTATCCTGTATGCGAGTTTTGATGACTCGGCCACCCGAAAGGATAAGGATACCCATCGTCTGGAAGCAGTGGACTGGATCTTCGACCACTCGGCGTCGGGCAAGGGACAAACGGCTTACTGCAAGGGAGCTGTCCACGTCACTTGCCGGGTGCAGGTTGGTCGCTACAGCTACACCTTTGGCTGGCGGCTCTACCTGCGAGAGAAGAGCGTGCGACGGCTCAACCGGGGGCGCGCCAGGGGGCAGCGTCTGCGTTTCAAGAGTAAGTATCGCCTGGCACGGGAGATGCTGGAAGAACTCCGGCCTTACCTTCCACAGGGATACACTGTCTATGTCTTGTTCGACCGCTGGTATGCGTCGGGCAAGTTGATCAAGTTCATTCGGCGTCACGGCTGGCACGTCATTTGCGCCCTCAAGTCCAATCGGAAGTTGAACGATGTCCGGGTTGACGAATGGGATCAGCGGTTGAGGCAAAGGCACCAGCGGTACACCCGCGTGCGGGTTCCCGCTGCAGACGGCACCTCGCGCCCTTATCTGGTGCGCTCGGTGCGGGGACGTCTGAGCGATGTTCCCTTCGATGTCTGCGTGTTGATCTCCAGACGGCACCCTCGGGACAAGAACCCGAAGTACTTCCTGTGCACCGACTTGACCCTGTCGGCACAGACGGTACTGACCTGGTATGGCAAGCGCTGGCCCCTGGAAGTCGACTACTGGTATCTGAAACAGCCCTTGGGCCTGGGGGACTTTAGAATGCAAGCCTACGAAGCCATCGAGAAGTGGTACGCGGTGCTCCACCTGGTGCTGACTTTCCTGCAATGGCGGCTGTATGAGGCCTGGGCGCGGGGACAGCCCCTGCACTCGCTGGCGGATGTCATTCGCCAGCACCGGACTGAACATGCTCGAGACACCCTCATCAGCGCCTGCCGAGAAGCCATCCGGTTGGGAGCCATCGAGCCAGTCCTGCAG
>WVZH01000301.1 GCA_011772595.1 Anaerolineales bacterium | reverse complement strand
AGAAGAACAAGCAGCGGATCATCGTCTACTTTCCATCTGTCGGAGCCAAGACCCTTTCCCTCGAATTTGCCCGCCTAGAATTCATTCACGAGCCATAGGGCGAAAAGATCGAGAAGGATGCAACAGGGGGTCGATAAGAGAAAAAAGGTCCTCGTCGCTGGAGCAACGGGGTATCTTGGCCGGTACGTCGTGGCCGCTCTTCACAAAAGTGGATTCCATGTCCGCGCCTTGGCTCGCGACCCATCGAGACTCCGAGAAGCTCGGGAACTTTGCGATGAAGTTTTCGTTGCAGAGGCGACGCAAAATTCCGCACTCGACGGCCTTTGTGACGGAATAGAGATCGTGTTCTCGTCGATCGGCCTACGCTCTTTTGCCCCGCGTCCCTCCTTCTGGGAGGTCGATTATCAAGCCAATATGAACATACTCTCACGTGCCATCTCCGCGGCGGTTCGGCACTTTGTTTTCATTTCGGCCCTGAATGCAGACCGAATTCGCACGAAAGTCGCTGCGGCTGAAGCTCGAGAAAGGATCGTTGATGCTCTGATTGCGTCGGACCTCACATGGACGGTTCTGCGGCCAACTGGCTTCTTCAACGACATGGAGGAGCTTTTCAAGATGGCCCGGCGGGGTGTTTTCTACGTAATCGGGGGCGGAGCCGCCCGTATCAATCCCATTCATGGTGCCGACGTCGCCGAAGAGGTCGTCCGGTGCATCCGCGACCCTCGTACCCACAATCAGGCCCTGGGAATCGGCGGACCTGATGTGTTTACGACACGACAGATTGGGGAGCTCGCCTTCGAAGCGCTCCGCCGCCCGCCCAAGATTCGGTCGATTCCGCCTTGGCTGCTTGGCGCAGCGAGTTTACTCCTCGCACCCTTCAATGCCAATGCGGCGACACTGCTGCGGGCCATGCAGGTCATTTCAGAAATGGACATGACGGGGACCCCATGCGGACGTTACAGACTCAGGGACTTCTTTCTGGAACTCGCGTTTCGAAAAAACGACTAGTCCGCGATTTTGAATGTTTTGATGGGACCCTCATATCCCTTCGCTCCCTTGCTCTCGTGTTGACCCTATTCCCGCCCTAGGCG
>WVZH01000388.1:920-1073 GCA_011772595.1 Anaerolineales bacterium | reverse complement strand
TTATTACATCCCGGGCACGGGAGTCGACCCCACGTGGGGTCGAGGACCTGCTCCAGCAGCTCACGCCATCGACTTCCTATACGAATGTTATTCCGATTCAAGGTTTACAGAGAACCAAACAAATATCTACAACAAAATCGTCGCCCTAGCTGA
>WVZH01000388.1:330-905 GCA_011772595.1 Anaerolineales bacterium | reverse complement strand
TTAGCTGACTATCTCCTCTCCATTCAATGCAGCAACAACGCCAAAGAAGCGTATGGCGGCTTCCAAAGCAAGGACGGAAGCGACTACTATTACTCAATCGACGCCCACCGCGCTGTTCCAGCCCTTCTGAAAGCGTACGACCTCACCAACAACGTGAACTACTACAATGCCGCTGTTTTAGCCGGTGGAACTTTTCTCTACAACATGCAGCATCCGCCGACGCCTAGTGTTCATGACAAGTATTACGGCGGTTTTGCGCAGTGGGTCGACATCAACGACAATTGGGGTCCAGACATGTGGGTCGTAGACCTCTACGGCCTCATTGGACTGAAAGAACTCTACACACGCACTGGAGAAACGAAATATCAAACTATGATTGACGATTCGCTGGAATTCTATCGTCAAGGCATCAAGGATCTGTGGCTCTACTATAAGCCTCCTCCAAGCGGAGACGGAGCATGGCACAGAGCTCCCGGTGTTCCGCCTGAGAACCTGATCTACGATGATGACTACAGCTACGCTTTACACGCGCTCTACTTGTATGAAGGCTGGAGCGAAACCGTTGAAAAGGTGTT
>WVZH01000388.1:0-263 GCA_011772595.1 Anaerolineales bacterium | reverse complement strand
GCGAATACTATGATGCGGTGACCTCTGGAATCTTGGGTTTGAAGCTGCGGAAAGAACATGACAGCATCCCATACGAATACGCCAAAAAGATTATTGAACTTCACTCGGACGCCTTCATGTATTGGGGTCCAAAATTCAGCGATTACTCGCCTGTGGAAAACAAGAAGTCCGTGGTAACGGTTTCTTGGCTGGGACTATACCTTCTCCAGTATTCTCCGGTGTCGAACAAGTTTACACGGATCCTAAACGCCTACGGCGAAAAC
>WVZH01000135.1:190-2341 GCA_011772595.1 Anaerolineales bacterium | reverse complement strand
ATTGCTATGTTCGTTTATGGATCTTTAATAAAATAATAGGAAATCCGATTGTGGCCTGCTGTGGAAACACCGCCGTCTTCACTTATTTTCCACCTCCTGACCAACGCCGGGTGGTGGGGGAAATCTAACATAGTTCCGGTAAGCAGCGATAGAAGGGAGTTCGAGAGTCATCTGGGTCGCCGTGCTGTGGCTGAAGACGGATCTCGCCCGCAGATGACCACGGGAGGGCCCGTTGGTTTATGGAGATAGAGGTAAAAGGGCCTGTTGTAGTTTAGGGGTGGGCGGAGCGCGTTTGTGGGTGAAGCGGTTTTTCAAGTGTTCCAGAATTTTGTTAATCACCCTGGGCTGGGTAATGAAGGAGAGGATGCGCATCTTTGATCCACATTTTGGACAAATCAACGGATCCGTCTGATACACCCTTCGAATAAGATCCGCCCATCGTCGGCGGAGTTTTGAATTGGAAACCCGAGGCGGGTCTTCATTCTGGGTAGCCTCAACAGAGGTTGAGGCGTTACTCGGTTTGTGCTGGGAACGATTCGAATAGATCCCGTAGTAGTGAATATAGGGTTTATTGAGGTCGGGGACATGCATGAGCACCCGTGCTACGAACTCCATGGAATCGATGATTTCTGAATCATCTTGATCGTGTCCTTTGTTGGCTTGGTAGAACACCTGCTTAGTTTGTGGCAAGTCGTGAAGTCTCTGCAGGCTGACGGGCGATCGGATCATGTATCGAGCCAATCGCTCGAGACCTTGTTCATCCGAGGGGTAGACGTTGACGGAATTATCCACTGAGAATCCTGTATGTCGCCAAGACATGAGTAGCTCTATGCGCTCTTGGCTGAGCAGTCCATGGTTTTTGAGTAGTTGAAATACCTTGTGGCGGAAAAGGAGCTCTGCCGCGTGAGCGTCGATATAGGGCACCGGGTTCCATTGACCTCGAGCGTTCCAGCCGCCTCTGGTTGCCAGGGCATGAATGTGCGGATTCCAGCGGAGTGTCTGGGCAAACGTCTGGATAACGGCGACCATTCCCGGTCGAATATCTTTGTCTTCGACCGCGGCCATCATAAGTTCTTTCACGGTTTCGTAGGCCGCTCGGCAAAGCGGCCCAAGAAGTTCGCGATGGTAGAGGAAATAGGGCCGCAGCATTTTGGGTAGGGTGAAGACCCACTGAGCGTGGCAAACGTCTTCGAGGAGCTCGTCCTTCAAGAATGCGGCGAAGGCGGCGGCGCGCTTGGCGTCACATGAGGGACAGATCCCTCGGCATTTGCAGGAAAACGGAAGTAAATATTCGTTTTTACAGTGTTCGCAAAAAACACGCGCGAAACCTGCTTCTTCGACGCCACAATCCAAATACCTCCAAACCACGTGGTCGGTGAAGCCGCGCCACCGCCCATACCTCTTCTCGAAGCGCTCTTCCCACAAGGCCTTGACATCTTCGTAGTACGATTCCAAAAGCTGATAAAGCGCTGTGTTCCGAACTTGGCGTGGGCGGTAAACAGGGGGTGGAGTGGTCGATGGCCATGTCGCTGCCAGAGCCATATTCGTGGACACATGGCGAAGGACATACCAATCCGTCCCAGGACTGTTTCGAATCGGCTACGTCGAGTATTACCTATGGTTTAGGGATCTGTGGGCCACAAGACCGGGGCAAAACGGAAGAGGAATACTGTCAACCGATGTTGACGGTCTATCAGGCGGCTCGCGCGATCTCGGAACCCAAAACTCTGCGAGGGTTGGTCTTGCAGGGACCCGCGGTAGTGTCAACGAAGGTTGACGGCAAACCGTCGACCGTTTACGGATGCAAGAAGCTTACTGTCACGCCTGTGAAGGAACAGCCGCCTGGGTGCGGGTGAGACACTCAGGCTTCAATCTCTGCCGCTCAAATCCCAGCTTCTCGTACGGAACCCCCTGAGCGAAGGCGAGAAGCTGCATGTAGTAGATGGCGGGGGTGTGGAAGTCTTCGTCGAACTGCTTGGCCACCTTCACCTGCCCATAGTCAAACTGCCCAAAGCAGGTGGGACAGACGAGACACAGAAGATCCGGCTCCTCGTCGTGGACGGTCTTTAAAAGATCGCGCATCATGGTTTCCGGGACGTCCTCGGCCTGGCAGGCCTTTCCACAGCACAGACACCAGTTGCGGTGGCGGAC
>WVZH01000135.1:0-127 GCA_011772595.1 Anaerolineales bacterium | reverse complement strand
GGTAGTTGTCTATGACCAACGATAGCGGTTTATTATCCTATATCGTCTCAAGACCTCACAGATTCCGTTAGCTTACTCTGTCCATGGTGCTCATGCTCGTTCTTTTACCTTTTCTCCAAAGAGGTGT
>WVZH01000497.1 GCA_011772595.1 Anaerolineales bacterium | reverse complement strand
AAAAGGCAATTCCTTGACAAAAACTGTGTTGGTCAAGAGCACCTTGAACATTAACAACTGATCACAACAGCCAGATACGTTTGGCAAACTCGTTGGGTGACAGGCCCGGGATCGCCAGACCCTGATGTGGGCGGTCGTTGTACTCATCGTGAAACTGCTGCAACAGCACAGCGAGTTCCTGATCGTCAGTCCACGATTTGGTCTCCAGCCACTCTTTGAGTGTGCGGATAAAACGCTCCGCGATGCTGTTTGACTCTGGCCGATGTCGTGCTGTATACACGTGAATGAACGTTTCACTCAGGATGCGCTTCTTGAAGGCGTTGGCGGTGAAATGCGTTCCTCGGTCGGAAATCAGAAAACGCAGCTCAGGTGGGAGCAGGACGTACAGCGCCTCGGCCACCACCTCAGCGGTTACGTTCACACCAGCCACAAAGAGGGGCAATCCCAAGCACTGACGCGTGCAGTTGTCGATCACGACCAGGATGGCCATCCAGACGGTAGCGGCAGGCAGCTCGGCCCAACGTTCTCGAAAGTGACGACGCGCTTCTCGCCAGGCCTCATCTTGCGCTTGACGTGTGGACATCAACGCCTGACGTTGTGCCCATGCTGCTCGCCACTGTGCATCCTGTGCCTGCTTGGTCTCACGCTGCCCACGACGTTCTTCCTTGGACAGCGCCTGATACACCTGCGCGGCGACCTTGCGGTCTGCACGAATCTGGCGCCAAGCTGCATCTTCCAGCTTGCGCTTCTCTCGGAGCCGTCGACGCTCGTCTCGGAGTTGTGTCTCTTCGCGACGTAGAGCACGTTTCGCGGTCCTCGCAGCAGCTTGGTCCGTCCGCTGGATGGGGCTTTCCGTCTTGCTCTGATTCGCCCGTTCCTGGGATGCGGCCACGAAACCCAGCATCGCTTCTTCGTAGGTTAACGCTAGGTCTTCGAACACCCGTCCGGGCCATGTTCCTTCGCCTGGGTTCGCCGGCGCACGCTCTACGTGCAGATGGCCTGAAGACCCACTGACCGCTGGTATCTGGTGCGCTTGTTCGTGCGTCATAGGCACAAAACACAGGTCGATGTTGATCGTCTGTCCGGGCTGTTCGGCGGTGCGGAGGGTGGTCTTAACCCGATTTTTCCCCCGCGTCGCTCTCTATCGTTTCCCAGAGATCGGCGTCTTTCAGAATCCTTCGCACTGTGTTCGGGCTAACCAATGGCACCCAGTTGTTGGCTTTCGCCAGCTCGTCCGCGATGCGCCTCTTGCCCCACTGTGGGTGCTCGCGTCGTACTGCGATGACCTTCTGCTCGATCTCAGGCGCGGTCCGATGATGTTCCTTCGGCGCCCGACTGGCAAAGGCTTCCAGTCCAGCGTAACCTCGCTCCTCGAAGCGAGGCTTCCAGTAGTAGAACGTTCCGCGGCCAACGTGTGCTTTCCGGCAGGCTTGGGTGACGCTCCCTGTAGCTTCCCAGGTCTCAAACAGTAACCTGCGCTGTTGGGGTGTGGTTTCGCGATAGTACGTTCGTGTGGTAGTCATAGTACTATGATACTCAGATTCTTCGATTGTTCAAGGTGCAGCTGACCAATACACAAGTTTCGATGTTGATCCTTTTCGCAACGATTCGGTCACACTCTCGCAACGGCT
>WVZH01000094.1 GCA_011772595.1 Anaerolineales bacterium | reverse complement strand
AGCGATAAGGTTCGGTCAGTTCCCACGTGCAAAGTACTCGACACTGCGCTGCGGATGCTGACCGAACCCTCGGCCGGCACCCCTGCTGGGGGAAGCAGGTCCGTCGAAACGGCAGAGGCTGCGCACGGGCAGATCGTGCTGCGGGTAGGATAGTTGAATACATCCCGTAGCCGGCAATGGTTGAAGCCCCGCCGGCTACGGCCTTTGTTTTGAAGAGAGAATGATGGAGTACCCCAGTCGACGACTTTCGTTCGAACAACTGGCCACGGAGCTTTCGCCGCTCCTCTTGCGTTATCTCCAGCGCTATGTAGGGGACCGGACAGTGGCTGACGATCTTCTCCAGGAAACGCTGATCCGAATAGCGCGGGGGCTTCCCGACTTCGTCGGTCGTGCTAGCGTGAAGACGTGGGTGTTCTCCATCGCCACCCGCGTCGCCGCCGACTATTTCCGGAAACCCGACCGGAGACTTCATATCGTTGAGGTGAATGAAGCAACGGACTTGCCGGACGCGGACCTTATGATCGACCAACGGATCGTCTTGGATGAGATGAACGTTTGCATACGGCGGGTGATCGACAGTTTGCCCGAGGATTACCGTGCAGCGCTTGTTCTGCATGACCTTGAGGGTCTGACTGCTCCGCAGATTGCCGAGATATGCAGTTGTTCTTTGCCTATCGCCAAGATAAGAATTCACCGTGCCCGTAATCGCTTAAGGGAAGCGTTGCAACAGCAGTGCGAGTTCTATCGAGATAGTGATAACGTACTCCGATGCGAAGCATCCCAAAAACGCATAAGTTCAAATGGCATAAAATCTCCAAAAAAGTCTTAGATCCCCAAGGGAGCTTCGGACCGTTCCTTCCGGAAACTTCTCTCGTATCACCTCTTTGAACATCAGACAAGTTGCTTAGGAAAATCAGCTCTGAATTGGGAGCTCAAGGGTTTTCGGATTAACACCGTAGCTTTCCGTCCCACCCTCAAGCATGATTTGGCTTTGTCGATTGATCCCATTTTATCAGGATGGGAATACATGTCAAAGCAAAAACCAGATCGAGCGATTTCTAACTAGGGAGATTTGCCGACTCTCGGTAGAGTCAATATTTCTAACACAAATCGATAGAATTGTCGGTTGAGGCGGGGTATCTACTTCATCTT
>WVZH01000555.1 GCA_011772595.1 Anaerolineales bacterium | reverse complement strand
GTTGAGATTTCGCTTATGGATTTCTAAGGGTCTTCTGCTGGTAGCACTGTTACGTAAATCGAGCCCGTCATTGCGCTGAGTTGCGTGTCTTGCAGTGGGTCCGTGAATTTTAGTGTGGCTCCAGAGTTCATCTCGTAAACGCCAGGCTCAGTATACTCTTGCTGTCCAGCTGGGTTGAGATCTGTTGAAACCAAGATTATGATTCTGGCGGTTTCACCTGGAAGGAGGTCTCCGATGTACCAGAACAGATGGACCTTGTCGGTTTTTCCGGTCAGCCACAAAGTCAATCCGAAGTTTCGCGAGACGACAGCCAAATCGCGGATGTCAACGACGCCATCGAGGTTCATGTCTGTCGCAGGGTCCCATTGATCCGGTTCTATGAGAGCTCTGGTTCCGTAGTCTGAGGCAACTCTCGAAAGGTCATGAATGTTTACGATGCCATCATGGTTTGTGTCGGGCGGAGTTATGACCTCGTCGACCTTCAGTTCAGCACCGAAGTTGTCTTTGATCGATACGTTCTTCATGGTGTAGCTGAACGGGTTGACAACGTCCATTACTACTGCCCATTGGACTTCTGTCTGTTCCTTGATGGTTAGGGTTTCTTCGGCCTGTCTCTTGATCAGTTCTTTAATGGCGTCAGGGATCTGCTCAGCCTCAGTGAGCTCGAAGTATTCTCCACCAGTTTCGTCTGCCATGTACGTCCACGGGAATCGTGCACCTAAGCTTCCGCTGTAGACAGCCATGATGTGCACGCCGTTTGTTGCCGCATTCGCGACCTCTGTCTCGAAGTCAAGGTCGTCGGTTGTTCCGAGGATTGTGTCGCGTCCCGGGTCGCCCCCAGTGTTCTCGAGAGTACCGTCGTTGTCGTAGTCGAAGTTGGTGTCGTGTGGCACGTTGTCGCCGAATAGGATCAGTATTCGTTTCGCGCCCGTTCTCCAGTGCAGGTTGGGATCGTTCCAGCTTTCGTGGATAATTCTGGTGTAGTCTTGTGGGCCGTCGGCGCCCCAGCCGATCGTTAGACCGTTTATCTTCGCGGTCATTAAGGGGATGTTGTTCGTTATGTCTTGGTCAAGGTTGTAGGGATAGTCACCTGAAGCTGTACTGCCGTACAGAGCAGTGTACGTCAGAGGAACCGATCCTGGCGCAGTTGTGCTGTAAGTTCCGTTGTAGTCCATGTAAGAGATCAAGCCGAACTGCACGTCTGCAATTTGTGCAGCCAAGCTGTTCATAATGTTTGTCGCCTGGGCCTTCACCGTGGCTATCTCATCCCACATGCTTCCGGTCAAATCTATGGCGAAGATCACGTCTGCCTTGGGTATGCCAACGTTTTTGTGGAGTTGCCAGAATGCGTGGATAGTGAAGCATTCGATGTCTTCCTTTGTTTCGATGGCAACGCCTGCCGCGTCATACCACGTTGCGGTGGCCACATTGCACACTTCACGGTCTTCCCAGTACGCATTGTCCACTTTGCAGTCGAACGCTATCAGGTGGATTCCTGGGGTTGTGACGGTGTAAGAGAGCTCAGTGATTATTGGTGGTGGAGGACTGGTCTTCGTGATTGTCGGGGTTGCTGACACGCCGTTCACGGTGAATGTTCCAGCGATGTAGCTCAACTCGCTTGGGAGCGTGTCCACGACTGTCGCGGTCTCGCCGGAGGGAACAGTGACTTCCAGCTCTACGTGGATGATGTCTCCCAGCTCAGCGCTTGGTAGAGTTCCATACAACTGCGCATTGTCCATTCGTCCGTGATAGGCCCAGCCACTACTGTAGAGGCGGACTGTCTTGACTATTTTGGGAGCTGGACTCAGAGTCATGAGGTTGGGCGACTTGTAATGGAACCATGTATTCTGGGCCACTTGGTTCGAGTAGGGCTCATTTGGCAGGTTTCCTGCCAAGTAGTAGAACCCTTGTTGCCAAGCGGGGTTGGGCGGCCAGCCAAGGAAGGCATCGTGATCAACTCCGTTGATGTCTTGGTATGTTATGATGAAGTGGACCGGATATTCGCCGCCCACCCAACCGTCGCCTGCAAGCGACTGGAAGATGGCTTTTCCGTCCGCTTCGAAGTAGAGTTCACTGAATCCCGATACGTCTCGGTTCACCTTTTGGATTGCGCCGGTCCAGTCTCCGTCACCGTCGCTTACGGTCTGCACGATGTCGAGCACGCTTGTCCTGCCTGGTTCGTGGATCACGTTAACATCGGTCCAACCGGAGCCGAGAGGTCGGGTGGCCAGCCACGTGGGTCCATCGTACATTCTAACTTCGTGACCTTTTTCAACGCGTATGTTCCAACAGTCGAGTCCGCTACTGAAATCGCCGTTTTTCAGCAGGTCAACGTAGACTCTCTTGTCCAGTGTCCTCTGAAGTTGGGTCCAGTAGGCTTTGACGCCGGTGGCGATCACTCCTGGCTTCAAGTGTAGGCCAAAGTGTTCCCAGTGGCAGGGTGGAATCGGCTGCGTCGGATCCAGCCAGATAATCTCGGTGCCGCCCGGTATTGCATTGATCTGCGGCGGCGCGCCCCAACCAGGGAACCACGCCTCAACGTCGGATGGTTGGATCCCGTAGAGTTCGAGTTCAAAATTGTCAACGGCTTCGTGGTAGTCGTTGTGTACGTCGAAGTTGGTTAGCTGGCCGACGATCACTTGCGGGCTCGAGCTTTCCAGGATCGCCTCGTTGACGAAGTGGGCCTCGATGACGTCGGGGGTCGACGCCCACGCAACCGTGTAGCGCACCAGCACGGCAGCATCGGTTTCGACCGTCGGGATATCATATTCGGCGGTCTCGCCGGGTTCCAGGATGTAGGGTTCGATGTCGATGCGTTCCCACGGCAGTTCTTCCGTCCCTGGCCAGGTGAGCGCCTCCAACGGGATGGGGTCTTCACCTTCATGGAGCACCACGTAGTCACGAACGAGAGCTACGCCTTCGGGCCAATCTGGTGGGTCAGAGACGATGATATCTGTCACGCCGCCGATGAATTCACGCCAGAACTGCACCGGCGCTGGAATCACCTTCACCTTTTTAACATCGTATGCAGACGATATCGTGAGAGTATTGGGAATCAAGAGCATAGTCGCGATCAGGCTCAGTGTCAGTGCTATTCCGATTTTTTTCATAGTACTTTCTCCTTTCTCCTAAATTTTGGGTATTTTGTTCTTTCAGCGCCCCTCTCTCGGCGCTGCGAGAGGCAGAATCTTAACTAGCCACTCTAGACGCTTCTTATAGAAGCAATCTATTTTTAATACTTCTGGAGAGAAGTTCTAGAAGCCAGTTAAACTCTCACGCACGGAGATGCCTATGAAGTTAATGCTCGTTTTAGGAGCTCGACCGCAGATCATCAAGTCGGCGCCGATAGTTCACGAGGCGCTAAAGGACGGTGCGATAGAGCTTCAGATCGTTCACACGGGACAGCATTACGACTTCGAGATGTCAAAGGTCTTCTTCGGCGAATTAGAATTGCCGAACCCCACAGTCAATTTAGGCGTTGGATCAGGATCTCACGGCTGGCAAACGGGACAGATGCTAGCGGGGTTGGAGAAGACGATCAAGGAGTTGACGCCTGATCTCGTGTTGGTTCCGGGCGACACGAACTCCACCCTAGCTGGTGCCCTTGCAGCAGCGAAGCTTCACGTCCCGGTTGCGCACGTAGAGGCGGGAGCGCGAAGTTATGATCTGCGGATGCCGGAGGAGGTGAATCGTCGGTTGACGGACCATTGCTCGAGAATGTTGTTTTGTGCAACTGAGAACTGTCGGAAGAACCTACTGAAGGAGGGCGTGTCCAAAGAGCAGATCCGTTTGACCGGGGACACGATGTATGATGCCTTGTTGCGGCATCTGGATGCATGCATGAAGGCTTCTGTTCTGGAGAGGCTCGGTTTGGAGACCGATGGATACGCGGTGCTTACAGTTCATAGGCCGGAGAATGTGGATAGTCCAGATACGTTGTCGAGTATAGTAGGCGCCATGATCCAGTTGGAGGAGTTGTCGATAGTCTTTCCTGCGCATCCGAGGACGATGGAGCGATTGAAGGTTACCGGTCTATTGAAGAGTGTAGAAGCGTCTACGAATGTGAGGCTGGTTGATCCCGTTGGCTATCATGAGATGCTTCGGTTGGTGAAAGATTGTAGGATGGTCTTTACTGATTCGGGTGGCCTGCAGAAGGAGGCGTTCTGGCTTCACACCTTCTGCGTGACTCTGAGAGCACGCACGGAGTGGATAGAGACGGTCGAGCTGGGAGCCAATATACTTGTCGGAAATAGCAGACAGCGAATTGTGCGGGAAGTACGGCGATGGCTGGCCGTCGCGGGCTTGGAGACCAAGTTGAAGGACTTGCCAAATCCTTTTGGGGATGGGCATGCTGCAAGGAAAACCGTGAAAGCGTTGAAGGCGTTGGTCTAGAGTTCTTATGTTTGGGGTTTCTTGTTGCAGATGGAAAGATTTTTGGTTAGTCTTTGTAGTCTTGTGCGCGCATCCTGACTCTTTCAAGGCATTCGTCAGTTGGCCAGCCTAGAAGAAACCGCAATTTGAGGCAGAACAAGACTAAAGTATGCGTGCGCATAGCTTATTGTTGAAATCTATTCGAGGTTTCTGAGAAGGGAGAACACAAATGAGAAAGATAGGTTTCTTCTTGCTTCTAGTTCTAGTCTCAACGTCATCTAGCTTGCTGACGGTGGAAGCCTCTAGAGGAGTAGGGCGTCGCCTGGATGCAGTTTTGGACCCGAACGGGTTTGTTCACCAGGTTTGGCAGGAGCCGTTGGATGATCAATGGGAGATATTCTATAGAAACAACTATACGGGCAATATGGGGCTCGGAAATGACCGAAATCCCTCTGTAAGGCTAACTGAAAGCCTCACAGATTCCGTTTGGCCGCAGATAGCGTTTGACGCGAGCAGTGGAATTCTCTATGTCACTTGGGTTGAACAGCGACCGGCAGGAGCGGCCATTTACTACAGGGGAAGTGATCTTGAAGGGCAAGTCTGGCTTGCGACTAGGCGTTTTGGAGACGCACCTGATGTAGCTGGATGCGTGCGCGCATTGGAATTGCATGCGGAAGATGGGGAACTGATACTCGAGAAGGATGGGGTGGTTGTGCTCACCACTTCGGCGGACATCGACGGCGACCTAATACCAGACAATGGGGACCCGGACCCATTCAGTTACACCACCTTCGGGATAGAAACCATCCAAGTTGACACTGTTACGATTGATGAGACCTTGGAGGTCAGCGTGGCTATAGATTACCTGCCTGGTTCAACCAATCCCGAGCCGAGCATCACGGTTGTGAATCCCGGAACAGGCCCATATCAGAACGTGGATCCTCTACCGGGTTTTGCGGGATCTTATGTTGACATAGAGAGCACCGAGAGAGAGATGATCGACAGGATAGCTATCAAGATAGGCTACGAAAGTCTACCCAGCGGGGTGGCCGAGGATGATCTTGTCATGTACGTTTGGAACGCTGACTTTGGGGAATGGGAGATTGAGGCGCATACGGGAGTGGACACGGTTCACGACTGTGTTTGGAGCTTGAAGGATTCGCTGAGTGGAGACATAGTTGTTCCGACTGATGACGAAGATGCGGATGGATTGAACAATGAGCAAGAAACGTACGAGGACTCTTGGGGGAATAGTCTTGCCTACTGGTTCGAGGCGGAAGACTACAATGCTACGAATACGGAAGCCTTTGTGGATGCGCTGGCGAATGATCCAGATGGCGATGGATACTCTGCCGTGTTGCGGCGCTCAAGTGGAGAGGTCACAAGCATTACCTTTACTGGGTCAGGTGGGTGGTACAAGTATTACGTTAAGGCCAGGATAAACCTGGTGGGTCACTACACTCTCAGGCTGCGTGTCACCGGAACCGGCAGCAGCCTGCCTGACTTGACTTCTCAGGTTGTCAATTTCCACGAGTACAAGTGGTATTCAACCACCAGTTTCCAAGCGACTGGCCCCGTTACGTTGCATGCCCAGGTTAGCAATACCCAATGGGGTGGAATCCTGGTCGATAAAGTTGCCCTTGTAAGATTTCGAGATGCTGTTGTAACAACCACGGATGATCCTGATGGAATCGTCGGTGTTTGGCCCGCTTCTCTCGGCATGCCCGGGGGGCAGACGGTGTACGTCAAGATCCCCGTCTTCAGTCAACTCCTGACGGGATACGTGTCCAACGCCACGATGGAAATCAGCGGCATGACTTTGTTTGCTAATCAGTCTGTCTCGACCGGCAGTGTGAATGCTGGCGAGTCCGTATATCTGACAAATGCGACGCAGTGGATCGCTCAGAGGGTGCTTTCACCGGTAGAAGATGTGAAACTGAGCCATTTGGCACTTCACATGCATAAGGGATACTGGGGAACAAACGGAGCTTTTGGCGATTTAAACGTGGAGATTCAGACCGAAAGCGCAAACAAACCAAGCGGATCAGCGGTTTCAGGTGGGAAAGTCACGGTGCCTACGTCCTCAGTTCCCACAGGATCTATGGTCTGGGTAAACGTGTCCTTCCCAAATCAACCCACATTAAGCGCCAATAGCAGCTATTGGATTGTTCTCAAAAGCCCTAGCAGTGTCAATGCCACCTACAGTTTGGGTGTTTCGTCTGACCAATACTTGGGTGCTTCATTTAATGTAGCCAGAAGCAACACAGTTGGAGCTTCATGGTTCATGGTGGGGTACGGAGCCGGTCTTGATCTTATGTTCAGACTATACGCAGCAGCGCCCATAGATCCATGCGTATCCATCAACGGCATCACGGCCTG
>WVZH01000429.1:7942-15456 GCA_011772595.1 Anaerolineales bacterium | reverse complement strand
ATTCCCATCCTCCCTCTCTTTTACTCTCCAACGGGTAGATTAGGGCTTATATCCTCTCAGATTTAAGCCCACACTCTGTAGCACGCGCTACTTTCAAAAGAACTTGAAATCCGCATGCTAGTAATTATCATGAAATGACAAACATGGTATCCACGGATGTTGTAGCTAACGGGGTCAGGAACCTGATTAGCAACGTCAGTTGAGAGAATAAGTCACTCTGCTCCAGGGAAAAAAGCAGGTAGCGTATGTCCTTTCTGAGGGCGCGTTCATGTCCGACATAGGATTCCCGCTGGCTGCATTCTTCGGTTGTGACACATTTGCCAATTTGGCTGCCGGCGCTGGCAGCATGGCGGTCACGACCATGGTTATCTTTGCTCTGGCAGCTCGACGCTTAGAACGGAATTATTGGGGCAATTAATCCGCTACAGGTTAAATCCTTTCGTCCCTCTGAAAAAGCCCAAAGATGGAATATGCGCTCGAGAAGGGGCTTTCGACAAGACCCTCAAAACACGTCGCGCAATTTAAGTTGAAGAGATTTAAACCAGGAATCATGTTGAGTCAGCTTTGGTTGCTTGAGTGCTGTCGTGGAGTCCTCCATAGTCGAATTGCCAAGCTTGTCCCATTATGATAGATTCGGAAGACTAATCGGTGTCAATCGAGGATGGTATGTCTCCAGCCCCACGGTCATCACTAAGTGACGATTACGCTGTCGACCTGGCTTGTCCGATCTGCGGACAGGTGACGCTAAAAGTCACCCATGTCGAACGACTGCCCGATTTTGTCTCCTGCGGGAACTGCGAGTCCGCCTTTCTCGTTGAAGAGGGTGGCGACCGAGTAATGTTCGGAAAAATCCAAGAGGCATATCCGCAAACCCAACGGTTCGCGTTGCGCAGTTGGGCTTTCATCGAAGCTGTCGCGCGACATGCAGCCTCCGAACGACCGCCGGCCGATTCCGTACAACCGCATGAAGAAGACATTCTGGGTTCGGCCGTGGTGCCCATTCCTACAGAGCCTGATACCCCACTGCCTCCTCAACGACCGATCCCTCTCGAGCCTGAAGCAGTGCCCGAAATGGCTGAATCAACCGAACCTCCGGATGTGCCAGAGCCACCGATGCGTTTCACGCCCGATGACCTTTTGGAATTCGATGAGGCGGATGAACTCGCAGAAGCCAAGCCGTTACCTGGATTGGACGATATGCAGCTGGCCGTGGATACTGAGCCATACGAGGATTACCCGCCAGGAGCAATAGATCTCGAGGAACCGGCATGGGAAGCGCCGAGATTCGAACGAGAACTACCTGCGGAAGAGATCCCGGAGGCGCCGGCTGAAGGCCTTCCCACGCCCGTCACAACACCGCCCCTCCCAACGGAAGAAGAGGATGAGATCCCGGAATTCAAGCCACGTGAGACCGACCCTCCGCCAGGCCAACGTTACCGGGTCGTCATCCGAGGGGACAAAGTTCAATTCCCAAAACGGTCATGCGCGCACTGTATGCGGACACCTGTACGTGGTCGCTTAGCCACGGTCGGCACCTTACCCGAGGGACAGGGTATTGGACAGCGTAAAGCCACCACATTCAATCTCCCACTCTGCTCCGATTGCCGTAAACGTGCCCGACAGGCTCATGAGGAGGAGAAAAACGACCGCTTGCAAGCCTATCTGCTCTCCACCCTGTCGGCCATGGTGCTGCTCGTCGCCGCGCTTGCGTGGGGCGTCGACCTCCAGGATCAGCCCCAATCCGGCGTCCTGATCCTTGCTATCCTGGCAATTCTCGGTTTTAGCATTCCTGCCTACGTGCTGCTCGGTCGTATTCGTGCCTATCCTCCTCCTCCTGATGCCGCCTACGTTCGATCAACTCTCCTCGTCCCTGAGGACATCCAGGGATTAGAAACGGCCTTCGAATTTCGTAACCGGGGCTATGCGGCGCAATTTCACGCCGCGAACGAAGCAGCCACGCTGGGCAAGGTTTCTCCAGTCAAAGACCGTACGCTACCCGGCATTTGAGCTCCTGCGCCCTTCGCAATGTTTTTCACAATCGCTACTTCGCACACCAGGATGCCTTGATCCCAATTCCATCGAGAATGATTTATCCGTGATGTAGGTGGAGGAGTTCGTACAGCGCGAGTGACCACTGTACGAACCCCGAGAGCTTACGCCTTCGTGCTCCCCAATTCCCTTAATACTATCCCTGATCAAGTGTCGCGCTTGTTCGCGCTCCGACGTTGTGCTAAAGTCTAATGGTAAGGCATGTCGATTGATGGAGAAACAAGAATCCTCGGAAAAAGCATTACCTTGTCCGGGATGCGGCGGAGCCATGCGCTGGATGCCAGCTCTGGATGGTTCCGGTGATGTAGCGGTTTGCCCCACTTGCTCTGGCGAATCCACCCCCCTCGACAAGCAGGAACTCGAGGGAGCACCACCCACCACCAAGGGGGAAGAAACTGATCCCTCCTCACGATTCCGCAAACTTTTATCCGAAACGGGGGAGCCAGCCTCGCAAGCCGAATTACCTGAGGATATGCTCGAGGATGTACCAGAAGAGGCTCGCGAATTATTGAGTATGAAATCGGCTCCAAAACCTCACCAACCAGAGGAAGAACTGAGTGAAGATATCGCTTCCTCGCTGCGTGACCAAGGCTACGTGATCAGCCATGACGGTCACGGCGTCCGCATCAGTGGGGAGTTGAGCCGTAGTAGGGCGGATTCAACCCCCATGAGTCCATACGACATTGTACGAATCGCCGCTGACTTGGAGGGTGGGGTGCTACCACCCGAGAAACGACGCCATTGCACAAAATGCGAAGCCGTCATCCCCTTCGGCGATGACCAATGTCAAATGTGCGGCGAACCGGCCCCCAGCGATCCCGAACAGAAGGAATAGTTCGCCACCCTTCCTATTAGCATTCATCCAAAAGATCNNCAGATTGAAAAGATCGGCTCTTTGATACCACGAATTTGCAGACCCGTCCCATTCGCGTGACAGTATCACGAACGGACTTATCTTGGCACGGGAAGCTCTCTGTTATAATAGTGAGTTGCGATCGTCTTTAGAACAAGTGTACGAAAAGGGGATCGGTCATATGTCACAAGATTCAATTCTGATCGTTGGCGCGCGCGAGCACAATCTGAAGAATCTGACCGTCGAAATCCCTCGCGATAAGCTGGTTGTCATCTCTGGAATCTCGGGGTCGGGGAAATCGTCGCTGGCCTTCGATACCATTTTCGCCGAGGGGCAACGACGCTATGTCGAATCATTATCCGCATACGCTCGACAGTTCCTTGGGCAGCTCGACAAACCGGATGTTGACTACATCGAGGGACTATCACCGGCCGTTTCGATCGACCAACGCGGCGTATCTCATAATCCCCGCTCGACCGTGGGAACAGTCACAGAAGTCTACGACTATCTGCGCTTGTTGTTCGCCCGTGCGGGTCTACCCCATTGCCCGATTTGCGGTCGTGAAGTACGGCAGCAATCTGCACAGGAGATCGTCGACGCCATCGAGACTCTTCCCGATGACACCCGCATACTCATCCTGGCACCGTTAGTTCGCGGCCGGAAAGGCACCCACCAGGCGGTCTTCGAGGAAGTGCGTCGTTCCGGGTTCGTGCGCGTAAGGGTGGACGGAGAAGTACACTCTGTGGAGGATGAGATCGAGCTCGATCGATACAAGAATCACGACATCGAGGTCGTTGTCGATCGACTGATCGTCCGCCCCTCTTCAGACGAAGACGCTGAAGCCTTCCGCTCTCGCCTGACAGATTCAGTCGAGACGGCCCTACAATGGGGCAACGGCACGCTGCTGGTTGCCGATTTGAGCGACGATCCACCGACCCTCCTCCCCTTCTCCGAACACCTGGCTTGTCCCGAACATGGTACGACATTAGCCGAGATCGAGCCGCGCACATTTTCCTTCAACACACCGCACGGTGCTTGCCCGGAATGCCAGGGTTTGGGCATTAAACTGGAGATCGATCCCGACCGAGTCATCCCCGACCGAACGATCTCGATCGCCGAGGGCGCAGTCGTCGCGCTGGAGTGGTCGAACCAGAGCCGGGAGCGACGCGGTTACTACTGGCAGATGGTCGAGGCCGTCGCCGAGCATCATGGCATCGATCTCGACGCTCCAGTCAGCGATCTAGCCCAGAAGAAGCTGGATTTAGTCCTCTACGGAACCAAGAACGAGCAGGTGCCTGTGAGATACACAAGTCGCGAGGGCCGTGAGGCAACATTCCGCACTGCCTTCGAAGGTGTTATCGGCAACCTGGAGAGACGCTATCAGGAGACACAGTCTGACTTCGTGCGCAATAAAATTCAGGAGTTTATGACCGAACGTCCTTGCCCGGCTTGCAAGGGAAAACGCCTGCGTCCAGAAGCCCTATCCGTCCTTCTCGACGATGTTAACATCGTAGCCGTCACCCGTTGGCCGGTCCAACGAACCCAAAAATGGGTGCGCAAGCTACAGGCACAAGACAGCCCACTTTCTTCCCGACAACGAAAAATCGCCGATCGGGTGTTGAAAGAGATCGCAGATCGTCTTGGGTTTCTCGTGGACGTGGGCCTCGATTACCTCACCCTTGACCGATCCGCTGGTACACTTTCCGGCGGAGAAGCGCAACGCATCCGCCTGGCGACCCAAATAGGCTCGCGCCTCATGGGTGTGCTGTACGTGCTCGACGAGCCCTCGATCGGTCTACACCCGCGCGACAACGCTCGCCTCATCCGCACATTGGAGGGTATGCGCGATTTGGGGAACACAGTACTTGTGGTCGAACACGACGAGGCGACCATTCGCGCCGCCGATTGGGTCATCGATCTCGGTCCAGGAGCAGGAGAAACCGGCGGGGAGATCGTAGCCGCCGGGACCGTCGAGCAGGTGGCGCGCAATAAAAAATCAGTCACTGGCCGCTTCCTCTCCGGGAAATTACGCATAGAAACCCCGGAATCGCGGCGACCGGGAAACGGTAAGTCGATAAGCGTGATCGGCGCCCGCGAGAACAATCTCAAGAACTTAACCGTGCGCGTACCTTTAGGCGCTTTCGTTTGCATCACGGGCGTTTCAGGATCGGGTAAATCGACTTTAATGGTCGAGGTTCTATACAAAGCACTGGCTCGCTTGCTTTATCGCGGCCGTCACCAGCCGGGCGATCACGATCATCTCGAAGGCGTCGAGCATATCGATAAAGTCATCAGCATCGATCAAAGCCCCATCGGCCGTACGCCGCGTTCGAATCCCGGCACCTATACCGGTGTCTTCGATAACATCCGAGCGCTATTCGCTGAACTGCCGGAATCCAAGGTGCGCGGCTACAAACCGGGCCGTTTCTCGTTCAACGTGCACGGTGGACGCTGCGAAGCATGCCAGGGACAGGGCCAGTTGCGTATTGAAATGCAATTCCTGCCAGACGTCTATGTCCCCTGTGAGGTGTGTCGCGGCGCGCGCTTCAATCGTGAGACACTGCAAGTGCGCTTCAAAGGACATACGATTGCCGACGTGCTCGACACCACCATCGAGCAGGCAGCCGACCTCTTCTCTGCTTTCCCGCCCATGATGCGAAAACTTCAGACACTACAAGACGTCGGCCTCGGCTACATCAAGATCGGGCAACCTGCCCCCACCCTCTCCGGCGGCGAAGCTCAGCGAGTGAAGCTCTCCCGCGAGCTCTCCAAGCGAAGCAACGGGCATACCTTGTATGTTCTTGATGAACCATCGGTCGGATTGCACGCCGCAGATGTACATAAGCTTATCGACGTGCTGCAGCGTCTTGTCGACCAAGACAACACAGTGCTGATCATCGAACATCACCCGGACATCATCAAAGTGGCCGATTGGGTGATCGACCTGGGTCCTGACGGCGGTGATGGGGGGGGTGAAATCATTGCCGAGGGAACGCCGGAGACGATTTGCAAAGTGCCGGAATCCTACACTGGCCAATTTCTAAAACCCCATCTGAGCTGAGAACTTTCGCTTTTCAAGGCGTGGCTATCTTCGAGACATAGCGTATTACGTATCCACAATTTCGCTTACACACCTCATCTCATATTGAAACAAAATATCTTCGAATAACTTCTCTCCGATAGATCCACTGAATCAGCAGTAGGAGGTGAACTCCAGTTTGTCTACGGCTTTGATCAAACACGAGCAAGTCCCCTCGCTCTCGATGGTCTCACCCCTATTCCGCTGACTGAACGCCCTTTGGGCAACAAACAAGGACCGAATACTCCACACTGGAGACTTATACAATAGCCTGGGAGATTTGACGACGGAGGAAGAACCTGTGTTCAGGGAGTGGGGGGAGGACAGAAAATCAGTCAAGAGAGTTCATTGTTGTGCTTGCTCAAGAACGGAAGATATCCACAGGTTATATAACGCGAGGAACGATCTTTTGGGCGCGTATTGGCCGGTGGATCTTCTAGCCCCCAGCATTGATCTGGCAGGTGCTGTTTAAAGTCACCACAAGTGAGTACCCGGACGAGGCAGCGTTCACGTCGAACTCGAACTTGAGGACCTTCGACATACCCGATGCGATCGCGCGGCTGCCCCCCTCCCAATCGGAACCGAGGGTTGTAGGTGGAGATTCATCTGTCTCGTCCCAAACCATGGATCCGCCAAGATAGACCTTGATCAATTCCTCGTTACTGCTAGGCCAGTTGATAAAGGTTTCTGTAATCATGATGGTCCCAGTCCCGTTATTGGTCAGCGTCCAACTAACATTCAATCCGCCAACGGAAAAGTTGCTAAGGGTGGCCGATGAGCACACGTCTCCTGAGGCAGGTGTAGTCGACGTCAGCGAGGGGCTCGGAGCGGGAGTATGTGTCGAAGTGGGAGAAGAAATAGTGGGAGGTGTGTTACTCGTTGTAGCGCTGGTCGTGGTTATGGTTACTTGTGTCGTTGTGGGCGATATTAAGGTCGTGAGTGTCGTAGTGCGAGTGGGAGTAGGTGAAATGAATCCGTGTGGCGTCCTGGTTGGGGTTGACGATGGAAGGATAGGGGGTCGTGTGGTGGTCTGGGTCTCTGTAGGTGACGGACCTGGCGTGAATGTTGATGTCGCCGTCGGTGAGGGCCCGGGTGTATCGGAAACATCAGCGGTTGGTGTCGAGTCGACAGGTGGGGTTGGCTCTGACCCACCAGCTTCCGTCGCCTCGCCCCATAGACTGACGGGTGTTATGGTCGGCACCGGCGTATCAAAGCCGCGCACGATGCGCCACACTCGGTCCGCTGCATCCAACGCAGCTGGTTCACGATCGCGTATCGCCTCTGCGATCAATGACGAATCTGCTGAATATTGCCAGAGGTACAACCCATCCGCACTGTAATCTGCTATCGCGGCGGCATGAAGAGGGATAGGGATGAACTCGTCTTGGGGCGAGAACGCCACACCCACCAAACGGGGGACTAAAAAGAATCCTGCAATCAAACCCAACAGGAGCACCGAATAGAATATTTTGCGGGTTCGATCCCCTTTCCCCTCAACCACGTTCTCTTGCATACGAGTTCATCCCGCCAACC
>WVZH01000429.1:5615-7899 GCA_011772595.1 Anaerolineales bacterium | reverse complement strand
TCAATGCCGAGAATCTTTATGAAGCGAGCCACAACTTGTGGATCGAAATGCTTCCCTTTATTTTTAATGATATGATCCAAAGCTTCTTGTTTGGGCCAAGCGGGCCGGTAGGATCGGTCCGATGTCAGCGCATCCCACACATCCACTACGGCGAAGATACGAGCCACCAGTGGAATTTCCTCACCCTTCAGCCCGTAGGGATAGCCTTTTCCGTCCCACCGTTCGTGATGGCAGCACGGGATATCGAGCGCTGGTCGAAGATAAGGAATAGGCGAGAGCATTTGGTGGGCGTAGATCGGATGCTTCCGCATGATCACCCATTCTTCGTCAGTCAACGGACCACCTTTGTTCAGAATAGAGTCAGGGATCGCCATTTTCCCAATATCATGTAGCAGCGCCCCACGCCTGACGTGTACCAGTTCCTTCTCACTCAAGCCCATCGTACGGGCCAGTTCCACCGTCAACTCAGTCACGCGCTGCGTATGACCTTGTGTATCTTGATCGCGCATCTCTAGGGCATTCGACCACCCTTCGATTGTAAGATCGTAGGCCAAGAGCAAATTGTCGCTCGATTGCTCCAACTCGGTCACCATATGGTTGAACGAGGAAGCCAGTGCCGCGACTTCATCGTTGCCACCTGTGTTAACCCGGATCTTCATATTTCCGCGCGCGATCTCGGCCGAGGCTCGCACGATACGCAATAATGGGCGCGTAATCCGATCCGCGAGGACGATTCCCACAAGGATCACCAATCCAAAGGTAAGGGCGCTAATAACGAGGATCTGCACACGCGTGACGCTACTCGCGCGAACAAGGAAAGTTTGCGGCAGCGAGGTGCCAATCAACCCAACATCTGTGCCCATCCGGACCTCAAACGGACCTAAGATCTCACCGTAGCTTATGCTCGCCACACTGAAATTCCGCACATAGCTATCGAAGTCTTGACGGCTGATAACATCTGACGCCATGAGGGGCGTTAAAGCTGGTACTTGCTCCATGAATGTCGTCGCCATCTCAACACCTTCGAGATTGTAAATCGTGACCTGCGCTAAAGTCGCCTCTCGAATTTGCCTAACAACTGTCTCCAAGGAGGTGCCAACCAGCACCACCCCTACCAGATTTTGTTCTCCATCAAAAATCGGACCTGCTGTGTAGAAATAGTCTCCCCAGGGCGCTTTAACAACGTCGGCGTACTTATCCCCAATCACGTCGGCGTTACCATCAAGAACGTTGTAGACGAACATCCAATGTCGATATCCCTCATTACCCCTTGAGACCGTGTAGTCCTCGACATCCCCACCTTGCGTATGACGTAGAGAAAGAACGCTGATTCCTTCTGTATCCAGGATTTCTATGGCGTCCACAGCAGCATTAACTGCCAGTGGGTAGACCAGTTGACGTAATTGTTCAGCATCCCTACTCTGAAGAGCTTCCGAAATTCCAGCGCCATGAGAGACAAGACGCAACGTCTCCAGATTGCGATTCTCTTCCTTGACCATCCACTCCGAGGCTAATTTCCCCGTCTCGATCAGTTGATTAGAAAAGCGTTCCTCGATGGTGTCGAATACGACCCGCGTGACCACATAGGCGGCAACCATGGCAATGAAGAGCGCCAAAATCACGTATGGGAAGGTTATCTTTAGGCGGATCGGAAAGCGTATCTTCGACTTCTGAGGCTTTGGATCGATTTTCTTCTGTTCGGCTGGATATGTGAGCTGCGTCGTACGCAAGGCTCGATCGACCTTGTACGCAGTAAACGGCGCGCAGAGCACCCCCCATTTGCCGTGCTCCTTGACGGCATCATCCCCAGCAGATACGCCGTTTGCCGTGTAAAGCAACTTGGTATCCGGGAGCCGCTCTGCGATCTTTGGAATAGCCGTCTGCCAACCGCGCCCGAAGAGATGCACGTCCATCACAATCACATCCGGTTTATGACGTTCGACCGCTCTTCCTGCATCCCTGAGAGATGTGACGGACAAGACTTGATCCCCCCGATCCCTGAAGATTTTCATCAGGGTCTCTAAGGTTTTCGAATCTTCCTGCACGATCAGTACAAGGCGCGACATACACCACCGCCAATTACTAGACCTACCCCATTTTCGCCCAATTTTTGCACCAACTCGCTTACAGGCTACTTACAGTCGCTTTTGCTCGTTCAACTCGTTGAGGGGGAGATCACGCGTAGGGGTAAGAAGGTGAGTCAGAGTATTAAAAACGGTACTAGCTTGGCCAGCCCAGGTATCGAAAAGAAGGACGTTAGAAGGGATCTGAAAAGGGAGAGGCA
>WVZH01000429.1:0-5542 GCA_011772595.1 Anaerolineales bacterium | reverse complement strand
AAGACGGCGTCTATACCGACATTCGGAAACAACTCTGCATCGGATGCAGCGGCAATGGCGCCCACGGCCTGAGACAAGGCCCATCCGAGAACGATGCCGATGAGGCCTCCCATCAAACTCAACATGGCCGACTCGGTTAGAAACTGAAGCATGATATCGCGTTTGCGAGCACCCACGGCCTTGCGCAATCCGATCTCGCGTGTTCGCTCTGTAACCGAGACGAGCATAATGTTCATGATCCCGATGCCCCCGACTAGCAGCGAGATCGCGGCGATGCCCCCCAGGAAGATCGTAAGCACGTTGGTGATGGTACGCGCCGTTTCAAGGAAGTCTTGTTGTGTGAAAATGGTGAAATCGTCCGCACCGATCGGTGTGCGGTGTCGAGCACGGAGGATGGCAGCGATCTCCTCATTGGCGGAGGATACATTCTCGGCGCTGATTGCTTGCACCAGGATGATATCCACTGCATCCCGTGTGCGGCGAAACATACGGATTTGAGCAGTCGACAATGGGATCAGGACTACGTTATCCTGGTTTGAGAATCCCGAGCCTCCTTTTGGCGCNNACAAGGCCCTCCGTCCGACCGAAAAGCTCCTCGGCGACGTCGGGTCCGAGCACCGCCACGGCAGCATGGCCGAGTAAGTGTACCTCACTGATGAACTCGCCTTCCGTCAGTTCAATGTTGCGGACCGCTTGGTAATCGGGCATGACACCTGATCCTTGCGTAATACTGCTCTCCCCGCCGTAGCTGACCTCGATCGTTCCTTGAATGATTGGAGCTACACCGATCACTGAGGGCGCCGCGAAGGGATCACGCATCGCTTCGGCATCTCCCAGAGTCAATCGCTTTGGGTTGCGGACTTCCTCGGAACCTCCTCGAAACACAAAAAGCAGATTCGTGCCGATGCCGCTTATCGATCCGGTAATCGTATCCTGCGCCCCCGTACCGATCGCCAGCATGGCGATCACAGCACCCACTCCGATGACGATCCCCAACACGGTCAAGCCGGAGCGCAGCTTATTGCTGGCGAGACTATCGAAAGCCTCCAGGATGTTATTCCAGATGTCCATAAATCCACTCTCAGGCACCTTGGCACTCAGGCACCGGGGCACCTAGTGTACTCGCCATCAAGGAACCTGGGTGCCGGAGCGCACCAGTGCCCAGGTGCCGATGTTCTCTATGTTTGCTCTCCTACGATCAAACCATCCCTCAAAGTCAAGATGCGTTGCGTGTGTGCGGCGACTTCCGGATCGTGCGTGACGAAAATCAACGTCGTCCCGTGCTTCTCGTTAAGCTCGAGAAGGATCTTCACAATCTCGTCTCCGGATTTGGAATCCAGGTTGCCTGTCGGTTCATCGGCCAGGATGATCGTGGGATTGTTGACGATCGCACGTGCAATCGCCACGCGTTGTTGCTGCCCACCCGAAAGTTCGCTGGGGCGGTGCTTGATACGGTCCCCTAAGCCAACAGCTTCCAGTGCCGCAACGGCGCGTGCGCGCCGTCCATTAATGACACCTGCATAGCGCATGGGCAACTCGACGTTTACGAGCGCAGTCTGCCGTCCTAGCAGGTTGAAAGTTTGAAAGACGAAACCCACCTTACGATTACGAATCTCGGCCAGTTGATCGTCCTTCAGATCGGCGACCTCTTCACCTTCCAACGTGTAACAGCCGCTCGTCGGTCGGTCGAGACATCCGAGGATGTTCATCAACGTGCTCTTCCCCGACCCTGAAGGACCCATGATGGCGATCACCTCACCTCGGCTGACGCGCAGCGAAACGCCGCCCAGAGCATGTACTTCGATCTCGCCCATGCGATAGATCTTCGTCAGATCCTCTGCCTCGATAACGCAGTCGCTCATCTCCCTCCCCCGAAAAACCCTGGATGTTCTCCAGGCGAATCGAACACCATGGGTGGGTTCAGAACCACGCGATCCCCCTCCTGCAAGTCACCTTCTAAGACCTGACTATACATCTCCGACGAGACACCCAAGCGGACCGACACCGCTTCGAGATTCCCCCCTTCCATGACGTAGACAACTCGCTCGCCATCCCGCACCCGTACGGCTCGATTGGGGACAAGCAGCGCGTCCTCGATTTGCTCCACCACAATGTTGACCGCAGCGGTCATCCCAGGTTTGATCTTTTCGTCTGCATCATTTACCTCCACGGTGATTTTGAAATTCACCACACCCTGTAGGCTGACTCCCGAAAGACCGATCTCCGTCACACTTCCCTGATACTCCCGATCGAGCACGGCGTCGAAGTTCAACACCACGGGTTGTCCGATCTCAATGCGATTGATATCGACTTCCGAAACGTCAACATCCACAAGCAAACGTGAGAGATCCGCTAAACCGAAAGCGACCGTCCCGGGGCCGACACTGTCGCCAGGCTTGACTTCCTGAGAGGTGATCGTGCCCGAGAATGGAGCGGTAATTCTGGCCAGTTCAAGCGTGGCCTCAGTAGCAGCGACGCGTGCTTCTGCAGCGGCGAGATCGGCCAGGTCTGGACCATCTTTCACTCGCTCCCATTCACGTTGCGCGTCCGCCAATTGGGCCTCAGCGAAAGTCACATCAGCGTCGAGTAAAGCCTGTTCGATTTCCGTAGGATGTCCCTTGTACCAGTTGAGGTTTCTCTGGATCGAATCGCGTTTCTGGCGAGCGGCTACTAGATTGGAAAGTGCGATCGCCCGCGAAGGGCTGTCTTCGGGTCTCGACTCCACTCTCTCGAAGGCTGCCTCGGCTTGGTCCACTTCGCGCTGCGCCAGGACGAGATTGGCGTGCGCGGCATCCAAGGTGTCGGAACTCGCCCGATTACCCTCCTGACGCACCGAGCGGATATACTCTGCGTCTTCAAGCGCGTCTTGTGCTTGAGCCAGCGCAAGCTGCGCTGACGCCCATGCTTGTTCGGAATTACGAAGTTCCTCTAGCGCCCTTTGAGCTGCAACCAAGTCTGCCTGGGCGAGGATGACCGAAGATGGCAATGACGTCTGCTTCAAGGTGGCCAGAAGCTCATTGGCGGCTACCGTTTCCCCCATGGCTACCCGGACTTCCTCCACAACCCCTGTGGTTTGGAAAGTAAGGATCGCGGCCTGGTTTGCATGCACAGTACCCGTTGCACCCACACTCGCGGTGAGCGGACCCGTTGCGGCTTCCACCGTTTGCAACGAGGATAAAGAATCCTCCTGCCTCGACTGGCCGTACGCCCGAAGGGCGAAAAATCCCCCCGCAAGGACGACAATAAGTATTAGAATCCAGTACCTGCGTCTCATCTTTTCGCTTCCTCCATCCAAATATGGATACCATCTACAGGTATTATGCTCCTGAATTGTGAGTAGGGGTTGAACTACGGAAGGACGACTTGTGGATCCCTGCCGGTTTTAGCCTTCTTCGGAAGCACTAGGAATGTCCCCTCATGATCAAATTGTTAATTGAGAAATTTCCAAATTCTCCTTTGGCCTTGGTGCCGTACGCATTTATCGAAAACAAACACCTCGCTCAAAGCATAAGGCTCACGGATGTACGTTTATCCGGTCTGAGTTGATACGCAACATCCAAACCTCCAAGCGCTATAAGCAAACAGGCCAAAAGGAATTCTACCCCACGTTTGAGAATCAGGCTGTTGGTTGTGACAACCGTCACATTGAAGCGTGACATTTTCGACTGATATCTGACCAGTTTGGTCTGTATCATCAAGTGTACAAAATTTGGAGGGGACGCTATGTCGATCATCCACAGTGCGGAGCTAGAGATCGATCGAAAAGCACGCATGAAGCTGCCTTTCGTGGATCTCCGTGCGCGCGCAGTTGAAGACCGCGTAAAAGACTTCGAGCCCACCTTCGAACCACTAACGCCAGAGGAAGCGCAACAGGCTGCGAGGCGTTGCGTCCATTGCCCGGATCCCACGACGTGTTACATAGCCTGCCCTTTAAACAACGACATTCCCTCCGCCATGTGGTTAATCGAGCAAGGGGATTTCATCGGCGCAGCCGAGATCTACCGCCAAACCAGCTCCATGCCTGAAATCTGCGGAAGGGTTTGCCCCCACGAGGTATTTTGCCAAGGGTCTTGTACCCGCATCAAGCGAGGGGAGCCTGTGCTGACAGGTGCACTTGAAGCGTTTGTCGCCGACTATCAGCGCCAACATGAGGGGGTGGAGATACCCGTCGGACTTGCTAGTGGAAGACAGGTGGCGGTTATCGGGTCTGGTCCATCCGGTCTGTCCTGTGCCGAGCAATTGGTTCGGAAAGGTCACAGCGTGACCATCTTCGAAGCGCTACCATCACCTGGCGGCTTGTTGGTTTACGGCATTCCTAATTTCAAATTGGACAAGAAAGTCGTTCAGGCAAAGATCGACGACCTGCGAAGGGCCGGAATTTCCTTTGTCACCAACACACGCATCGGCGAGGAGAAGACCATCGACGATCTCATGAAAGATGGTTTTGAATCCGTATACATCGGGGTTGGTACTTTAATCGACGCCAAGATGGACGTGCCTGGAGCAGATCTACCTGGANNGCAAGAGATGCACGGGAAGCCAGAAATTGGACGACGCGTAGCCGTCGTGGGTGGTGGTGATACCGCCTCTGACTGTCTGCGCACGGCGATCCGACTGGGCGCGGAGGAGGTCACCTGTCTATACCGTCGAACCGAAGCCGAAATGCCGGGTGGTAAAAAGGATCGCAAATTGGCTAAAGAAGAGGGCGCAAATTATCGTTTCCTAACACAGCCCGTCCGCTACATCGCCGGCCCGGATGGCAAGGTGAGCGCAGTAGAATGTTTGCAGTGCGAGTTGGGTGAACCCGACGATAGCGGTCGCCGTAGGCCCATCCCTATAGAAGGCTCGAACTTCACAGTTGAGGCAGATACGGTCATTCTCGCCCTCGGTTATTGGCCTGATCCGCTCCTTGGAGAAACCACACCCGATCTCGAGACCCACAAGTGGGGCCTGATCGTCGCCGATCCCGAAACCGGTGCGACCTCACGCAAAGGCGTATACGCTGGCGGTGACGCCGTAACCGGAGCCGATTTGGTGGTCACTGCGGTGGCATCTGGCCGCCGCGCTGCAGCAGCGATCCACGAATATCTCTCCGAGAACGGCACATAGCGACCATCTTCACGGAATGTATATCCCTGCGGATCCGCGAGAACCGCACGACCGCCCGACCATTCGTGGTCGGGCTCATGGCTTATAGCCCTCTGGGCTTGATCAGAGGGTGCTCCAGCTTCCTTGAATTCTGAGCCCGGTGGTTTCACCAGCGGCTGGTCCAGGCGACATGACGACACCCCAAAATAAGAGGTCGGGCTCCCACGCCCGACCAGACGGCGATCCTATCATGGGACCTCAAGCGCAATTTCCCCACCAGCAGCAGCGGCGTGGGAGCCGCTGCTGCTCATCAGAGGGTGCTTCAGCTTCCTTGAATTCTGAGCCCGGTGGTGAACCCCCGGGCGTCTCTACATCAGAACACGGATCGACCTAATGACAAGCCTGAACTAGTAGCGTATTCACCCAACAAAGAACGACTTCTCGTCCATCCTTT
>WVZH01000144.1:990-8346 GCA_011772595.1 Anaerolineales bacterium | reverse complement strand
AGTCTTAGCCGTGACTTTTCCTTAACGCTCACCACCATGGCTTTTGACCACAGCAGCTTAAGGTGGTTTGAAGCCTGCTCCTGCAAGCCGGCTCCGAGGGGCCCTCCCTCATCTTCTGCGCAGCCTCGTGGCGCACTTTGCGATGCAAATAAACGGAATTGACGGAAGTGGCAGATAGCGGCTTTCATCTCGTATTAAGCAAAAAACAAGGCATCGCGTCAGAATTGCGAAGTTCAAAAAACCCGTCTACTTCTATCGCATCTATCAGACCATATGATCGACAAGCATCCGACCAACAGTTGACTTTTTCGTCAATTCCTTCGATCAGGTTCACAGGGTTCTTGGACGTATCAGACGCCTGCAAGATTTGGCAAGGGTTGAAATCTTGATTTGGACTTTGTTAGCTTTAAGATAAGCCGCTTTACTCTAAGCGAGGGAGCTTACCTGCTCAGGGGCAACCGCTCTCTTGTCTCGTGCGGCTCGTGCATTACGGCATTAGGAGAGAGCAGGTTACTGATGCCCGCCAGTGGGCGTCTTTCGCTGACTGAATCAGATAAAGATGACACCAGGAGCAAACTAATGAGGTACGTTACAGCTCCGTTACAACACCCAGAGCGCGATTGGCGCTGATGCCATCGTGATCTGTTTACGTAGACAGTTCGTAAAAGAAATCGGAGGTGACATGATGAAAAGAAATATTCTCAAGCTGTTTCTTTTTGTGGCGATGGGCGTTCTCCTTGCAAGTTGTGCAGCCCGAAAGGCCCCGTCGCCGGAGTCTGCTTATAAACCGGTTGATCTCAATACCAAGCTTAGGTCCGGTGAATATGCCCAGAAGGTGGAGACTTTTGTGGTCATATTTGATGCGTCTTCCACCATGTCTGAGGGCGGCAAATTCGAGATGGCTAAAGAGGTGGCCCGACGGATGAACCAGACGATTCCGGATATGCCGCTGGTTGCAGCACTCAGGACTCTGGGGGAGGGTCGCGGCAATGAGACCCGTCTCGTCTACGGCACAACCAGTTACCAAAGGGGAAACTTTGAATCTGCCATCTTGGGTATTCGAGGGTTCGGCGCGACGCCTTTGGCCCGTGCCATAGAGGCGGCAAGCGAAGATCTGAGAGCGACTCGCGGAAACACGGCTGTGATTATTCTCAGTGACGGCCGAGCAACGGACCGGGGGGCTCTGACGGCTGCAGNNCCAGCGGGTAGGCGGATTATGGAGCAAATCGCGCGTGTGGGGGAGTGTGGTTATTTCGTAAGTGCAGAAGAGATTTACCCCAGTGAGGGTATTGCGACTCTTGCAGAGAACGTCTTCTTAGAAAAGGTTCCCGTGCCCGTAGCGGCTGTCGAGCCTGCACCGGCTCCCGAACCCCCACCAGTTGGCGCGCTCTTAGAGAAGGACAGCGATGGAGATGGAGTCCTGGATGATCAGGACGAATGCCCTGACACACCCAAGGGAGCGACCGTCAACAGCAAAGGATGCTGGACCCTTAAAGGGGTGGTCCTNNTGGTCCTGTTCGATTTTGACAAGTATGATATCAAACCCGAGGCCTATCCCCTTCTGGACGAAGTCGTTACCATTGTGAAGAAGAACCCACAGATGAAAATGGAAGTCCAAGGGCATACGGACAATGTGGGAAGCGTGGAATACAACCAGGGGTTGTCAGAAAGACGCGCCCAGGCGGTTACGGACTACCTGGTGAGAAACGGTATCGACCCGGAAAGGCTCAGTTATCGGGGGTACGGCCTTACGCGGCCGGCGGCCTCAAACGACACGGAAGAAGGCCGAAAGCAAAACCGAAGGGCTGAACTAAGACGACCCTAGGTAACCAGTTGTCAGTTCCGTCCCTGCAACTATTCACGGAGACACCAAAGGCAGAGTTAGCTATGGCTCTGCCTTTTCTCATTAATTCAAGATGAGACCAACAGAATTGAACCTTGGCAAAAACTGTTGATTTCTTCTATGAGGTCGCCTTCTGTCAAGCCCCTTTTTCCGTCATTGGTTATTCAATTCGATCTCTCCTTTCTGTGGTTAATCGAGCTGGCGGCTTCCTGAGACGTGAGGCCTCTGTTTGCCTCGAACGAACCTTTACCCGTGCTCCCTCCCCGCAACGTTTCTTCTAAGAAACCGTCGGCCTAAGTTCGTGATTTTGAATGAGTTCGTATCCCAGGAGTCGCGCTCTAATCGGCCCTTACGCCAGGGAAGAGGCAGTTTCTTACGCGTGTAACGCACACCGCACAAAGGTGTGCGACCCTTGCTAACTGAAACACGCCGAGTGGCCTATCCTCGATCCATAACATTTTTCAGATACAAATAAACGCACCGGGCCACCGGTGAAAGCAATCCAGTGCGATATGAACGATTTCAGACACAAATATTGCCTAACCGGCATCAGGTCGAAACGCCATGATTCATCTTGAATTCGTCAGAATCGAAGCGCTGGGATTCAAGACCTGATATGGATATGTGAGCTTATTTGAGGGGTGACAAAAACAACATTTATAGCAGGTATCACACGAATTGACCTCAATGCGGCAACTACTATGTCTTGTGGTGCCTCTTATGCCTTGTCTTGGTATGGTTGACCTTTTGAAACTGATCGGAACTCAAGAATAGGATAATTATGGTTGAACGCTGAAGGTCAGTGGCGGGAGCGAAGCGAACGTCCACTGCAGCGCATTGTTCGGCTTACTCTTTACTCTACGAGTCCTCCAAACATCGCGCCGATGTCGGCGTCGGTTGCGTAACCCGTCTCCTCGGCCTTCTGCTCGGACCAATCTTCGGGCGGTTCGTCCATCGCAATTCTAATCCGCACCTGCGTCTTGGACAGGACTCTGTGATTCGGAATGATATCGCCCAACCCATAGCCCAGAAACCACATGTAATCCAATCGTTCCGGGATGATCCGCATCAGTTCCCTGTCGCTGGCCACGTTGTCGGAGAACAGCAGGAACATCATCTTCATGATCATCGCCGGATCGACTGACTCGTTCCCGCCGTACGGGAGAGCTTGCGTATCTGTTCGCCGACCCTAGACAGGGTCTCCGAGGAGTCCATGCGGCCGACCACGACCTCCACGAGCACGGGCTCACGGCTGCGCTGTACGGCCGCTTCGAGGGCCGTTTCCAGTTCGCCTTCGGTGCGGGCCAGGATGCCAGCCGGGCAGCCGAGCGCTTCGGGCAACCGGTGGTAGGCCCACGGGTGAATTTCGTTGTACACGCCGTCGTGTATAAGACGTTCGGTGACGTAACCGCTGTTGTTGAGCACGAATACGATGGCGTTCACGGAATAGCGGCAGATCGTCGAAAGTTCCTGCGCGGTCATCTGCAGCGCGCCGTCGCCAATGAGCACCACCGGTCTCTTGTCTCTTGCTGCAAGGCCTAGTCCAAGGGCCGCGGGCAGGCTGTAGCCGATCGACAGGTAGTAATCCTGGGCAAAATAGCTCTCCGGCTCCTCCCTGTGGAGGCCCGTCGAGCCGAACATCACGTCGCCCGTGTCGCTCACGACGATCATGCTGTTGTCGAGGAAGCTGCTTATTCGCTCGAAAAAGCGAGCCACGGTCAGCTGCCTTTCAGGTTCTGGCCGTCGGATGCCGCCGACAATGTAAGGGGGCGGCGTATGCCGGTGGGCGGGTTCG
Organism: Anaerolineales bacterium; assembly: GCA_011772595.1. The sequence goes on along the minus strand of WVZH01000144.1, from coordinate 4,708 downwards.
CCCGCAGCGGCAATGGCTGAGGTGAGCCCCTGGATGAAGTCGTCGAGAAACACCTGTTCGTAAAAATGGTGACGTATCCGGATCCGGTCGGCATTGGCATTAATCATACGGTCGGGGTCCAGGTGCGCCGTGAAGCCGCCTGTCGTAATGTCGGTCATCCATGCGCCGAGACACAGGAGAACGTCGGCCTGCTCGATCGTGTCGTGGGCAAGCCCCTCGCTGAAACCGCCTTGGTACACGCCGACGTAGTGCGGGTGCGTCTCGGCTATGGCAGTCTTGCCGCCGATGGTGGTGGCGACCGGGTAACCGCCTTTCTCGAGCAGCGCCGTCACCTGCTGCAGCAGCTGGAAACGCCTGACTTCCATGCCGATGAAAACGGCCGGTCGAAGCGCACCGGCCAGCATGGACGCCGCCTCGGCCACCGCCTCTGCGAGCGCTTCGGGATTACTGCGATGGTCGCCGTCGTCAAGGGTTGCTGAGGGTTCGCTGCACTGCTGACCGACGAGATCCACGGGTATCTCGATATACACCGGTCGTTTTGTGCGCAGGCATGTCTTCACCGCCCTGTCTATCTGCTCGGGTGCCCTGCCGGCGTCAGCAAGCATTTCAGCGAACGCGGTAACCTGCCGGAATGCATTGATCTGGGTCTGGTAGTTCTCGACAAGGTGGTGCACCATGACCTGATCGTGCCGGAGTCTCGAGTGAGGCGCCCCGCTTATGACGACCATCGGCACGCGCTCGGCGTATGCACCGGCCACGGCGTTGAGCACGCTGAGGCCGCCCACACCGTATGTGACGACGACGGCGGAAATGCCCCGGATGCGGGCATAACCGTCGGCTGCGTAGCCCGCGTCCAGTTCATTGCAGGTATTGACTAGTTCCAGAGGGCTTTCGACTATCCGATCCAAGAAATCCAGAACGTAGTCACCCGGAACCCCGAATACGTGGCTAACGCCAGTCTGCTCCAGCCGACTGACAACATAGTCCGCAACTGTAGTCATGGTCACAATTTCCTTTCTTCGCGCTGCAATCAACGCTGTCACAAGTAAGATAGTGTAATCGCCCGTCTCGCAGCCAGGCCAAAACACCCTTCATCATAACATCTCCTGCCGGACGAATAAGCTCAGCCGCGGACAGCCCGCGAAGCGGGCTGGCCGTCGGCTGCGGCGCCTTGTTATGCGGAATGAATGCGTAGTTCAGCATCTTTTGTCTCTTTTCGACCCATCGCTGATCTTCGCTCAATGCAATGACACAGTTGACTATCTACGCGCTGGCCATCAATGCCGGGAAAAGAGAGTGCCGTGGCCATCAAGGCGATCAACGATGCCGTGCTCGCGCAACGCCAGCCAGTAGGTCGCACTATTAACCGCCACAACCGGCTTGCCGTGGCGCGCCTCCAGCGCGTCCACGGATCCGGCGCACACCAAGGCTGTACCAACCTGCACGAGCGCCTCAACCTCGGGCGTGTCGACACGCTCAAACGCCTCGAGAACCTCTGCCTCGCTGATCCGAGCGGTATAAGCCCGTCCCTTTTGGGCGCTGGAAAAACCGGCCTCACTAACCACCGAAATACCATGGGCAGCGAAATACAACGAAACGTTACGATTTGCCTCGGGTAGGAATGGCGTCACAATTCCGACCCGCGCCGCCCCAAGCGCTTTCAATGCCTCGGACACCGCATCCGACGCCAGGGTGAAAGGGATCTCGAACCGTTCCTCGAAGAAACGACGTAGCTGCGACGCCGCATTGACGCCGTCGTTCATGTATTCAGGACTGTAAGCGACGATGATTCGATCAGGCTCGCAAGCAAGCACCATGCCCAGTGTCGACCGCATGAGTTCCAACAGATCCTTGACGCTGTCAGGCAAGCCCGGAAACGGGAACCGGTAGCTCTGGTTGGTTACACCGTCTGGGCGCAACGCTGCCATATCCGGCTCCACGACCGCATTAGTGGCAGGCAGCAATACAGAAAATACGGCGCGAAAGCCGAAAGCATCGGTCATGGATCACCCTACCTGGTAACGTAATGATCGCCCGCTCCTTTGCGTATTGGAGCTGATTTTGCCGTGATGCCAACATTTGGGCAGCACCCCATGCTACCTGCAATTAGTCAGCGCGCTATCGACAACTTGGTCCGCCCTAGATTTGGTCCGCTCCTGGCCCGATCGAACGTTTGTACCTCGTTTGCAGGACCACTGCTCGTCGATGCGATCTTGCCGCATAACAATATTTAGATTGATCCGCATAAGACGCGGAACCCTGGTTTTCTGCCCGTATAAAACTCCTTTGTTTCGCCGATGGCTTGAACAATATATCCATACAAATCAGAAAGTTGCGTTTCTTTGGATGTTTTATCATGGTGTCTTATACGGATCAGCATAAAAACCTCCTCGATAACCTCAAAGTTCATCGACGGGGCTCCGAACACTAGCTGGTCCACGGTTAAGGACATGGGTATAGATCATCGTCGTTTTCACATCAGCATGGCCAAGAAGTTCTTGGACAGTCCGGATATCGTAACCACCTTCTAGCAAGTGAGTGGCAAACGAATGGCGGAACGTATGACAAGTAGCGCGCTTCGTCAATCCTGCCTTCGTGACCGCATCTCTCACGGCTCTTTGAACCAGGGATGCATCGATGTGGTATCGGCCTTGTTCCTTTGTCTGAGGATTGGTCCACCGGTTCTCCTGCGGAAACACCCATTGCCATCGCCAATCTGTTGGGGTGTTAGGGTATTTGCGGTCCAAGGCGCTTGGCATCTGAACGCGACCCCAACCGTCGGCCACGTCACGCTCATGGATCGCCTTGACCTTCTTGAGGTGGTCCTTGAGCGGGGCTTTGAGTGACTCGGGGAGCATAGTAATCCGGTCTTTAGAGCCTTTGCTTTCTCGCATGTGTATTTCGTCTCAAGCGAAATCAATATCCTGAACGCGTAACCGCAAACCTTCCATCAGGCGTAGACCGGCACCATACATTAATGAAGCTATCAATCACTTATCACCCCGCATGTTTGCCAGTACCGCCTTCACCTCCTCGCGAGTCATAACAACGGGCAAGCGCTTAGGCTTTCGAGCGCGTATAACATCACCAAGATCACCGACTTCACGACCGATAACGTGACGATATAGAAAAAGGAGTGCTGATAGGGCTTGGTTCTGCGTCGAAGCGCTGACTTTTTCTTCTACAGCTAAATGGGTGAGAAAGGTGTGCTGACATTTGCAGTACTCATGATACGCCCCTTAAAGTCTTCGCATACCAAGAATTCCTTGCCAAAGTACATGCCCAGAAGTGGAGGATCTATATCAGGCAAAGCACTGTTTGATAGTGTTTAGCATTCAACCATACTTGCATTATCCTTGAATCCCGGTAAATTCTCCAATTCTGCTGATATCTTGGCACTGGTCAAAAATGATCTCGACTATACCAGAAAAATAGGCTTAACTTCAAGATATTGTGGTCAAGTTGGGTACAGTGGGATTGCAGATCACTTGCCACTATCCGGGGTCTCCTGATTCTCCAGATACGGAATGGAGATCAAAACCCCTCAGATCAAAGCGAGCATCACCTCTAAGAGGGTTGCTAATCCTTCTATGAGGGCGCCTCTTGTCAAGCCCCTTTTTTCGTTATTGGCTAGGTCAGATAATCCCTCCCTTTTGTGGTTGATCGAGCTGGCGGCTTCCTGAGACGTGAGGCCTTTGTTTGCCTCGAACGACCTTCT
>WVZH01000144.1:651-805 GCA_011772595.1 Anaerolineales bacterium | reverse complement strand
TACTTTGGGGTTGGTAGCGAAGCCAGGCCCAGGCAATCTGAATCGCCATCGACCGAACGTAGCGGTTACCCGCCTTGCTGATGCCTCGCTCCCACGCCTCATCGCCACTCTGATGGGGGGTCGGAGTCAGACCTGAGAGCGCCCCCACCTCTCG
>WVZH01000144.1:0-471 GCA_011772595.1 Anaerolineales bacterium | reverse complement strand
CTCCTACCCTCATCCGAACCCCATAGCTTGCCAAAAGCCCCTTGATCCGGTTGATATGCCGAGTCCGCTCCCCCCTCAACGCCTCCAAATCCCGATGAAGCTGCCGGCTGTCCTCCTCGTCAACCGTCGGTACCCTCACCACACTCCAAACCCTCCACTCCCCGTGATCATACCGCATCAGCATCGTAAGCAACTTGCCAAGGTCCATCTTGTCTGTCTTGGCCCGCCTCGCCCTGCGGTTCACCTCGATCCTCGATGAATCCACCACCCGGTTCACCACCCCCAGACTGACCAAATAGCGGTGTAACCAAAACCCGTCCCGCCCAGCCTCATAACAGCTCAAAACCCCAGCCTCTCCAGATAAACCAAAACGCCTCTTCCCTCGTCCAATCTCCCGCCTAACACCACCAAGATCCCCCGCACAAACCGTTACCTCTCGAGGCTTCTGACCAAATCCAACCGTAAAACCCA
>WVZH01000214.1:755-1835 GCA_011772595.1 Anaerolineales bacterium | reverse complement strand
GGAATGCATTCGCATGGAATTGGGTGAACCTGATGAGAGCGGCAGAAGGCGGCCGATTCCCGTTCCCGGTTCTGAATTCCGCATCGACTGTGACATTGTCATCCCCGCCATCGGCCAGGCGGTGGATCTCCAATTCATGGAGGGAACGACCGAAATCGAGACTACAAAATGGAAGACTTTGGTGATCAACGCCGAGACGTTCGAAACCTCTGCCAAGGGCATTTTCTCGGCGGGTGATTGTGTGACGGGTCCCGACGTCCTTGTTCGGGCTGCCGGTCACGGAAAGAGGGCTGCCGATAAGATCCACAGGTACCTCAAGGGGGAACCGGTCCAACCCCCTGAGGAGGACAGACTGGAAGACCTCATGGCCACGATCGGAGTCTACAACCAGGATGAGGATGTCGGAATACTGGGTGGACAGGAGAGAAAGCATCTGGAGATGCTTGATCCGGAAGAGAGAAGACACACATTCTCGGAGGTGGAAATCGGGTTTCCGGTTCCGACGGCAACCGAAGAGGCCGAGCGGTGTCTCAGGTGCTACCGTATCGGTCTGGTCGCGGTCGGCCCCAAATTATGAGATGCGGCGCGTGGACGTATCCAATGGTGATTGAGGATGGTTAACCTAACGATTGATGGGAGGGAGATCACAGCTCGAGACACGTCGACGATTCTCGAGGCAGCCGGAGAGCACGGCATCCACATTCCCACCCTTTGCTACCTTGCTAAGTTGAGTTGGCTCAAGTCCTGTCGGATGTGTATCGTCGACATCGAAGGCGTGGAAAAGCCGATGCCCGCCTGTGCAACACCGGTCGCCGAGGGGCTGGTCGTTCACACGCGGACGGGACGGGTAAAGAGGATGCGGAGGGACGCCTTGAAGTTTCTCCTGATCCAGCATCCTCTCGATTGTCCGGTTTGCGACGCTGGGGGCGAGTGTGAACTTCAAAACCTGACATACGAATTCGGGATCGACAAACAGGATTACGTTTCCGAGAAGGTTGAGCGGCCAGATGTCCCTTTTGGAACGCCTCTTGTCAGGCAGTGGATGGATCGCTGCGTGATGTGCATGCGCTGTATTCAAGC
>WVZH01000214.1:0-681 GCA_011772595.1 Anaerolineales bacterium | reverse complement strand
GCCGATGCTTGTATCTCCTGCGGTGAATGCCTCCACGTCTGTCCTGTGGGTGCCCTTACCGAAAACCTGAACCCGATCAAAGGTCGCATCTGGCAGATGGATAGGGTCCAGACAACGTGCGCCTTCTGCGGCTGTGGATGTCAACTCGATCTGAACATACTGCACAGCCAGCGAGTTATCAAGGTGACCAGCAGGGATGGGGTAGGAATAAACGATGGAAGTCTCTGCGTCCGCGGACGTTTCGGTTATGACTACATCCACCACCCTGATCGGCTGACTCATCCAATGATCAAAGAGAATGGAAATCTCAGGGAAGCCGACTGGGAAGAGGCTCTATCCCTGGTATCCAAAAAACTCGGGACACTGAAGGAGAACTTTGGCGGAGAGAGCCTCGGGGCCATAGCTCCCGCGAGGGGAACCAATGAAGAGATCTATCTCCTTCAAAAGCTCATGCGCCTCGTTTTGGGATCGAACAATGTGGACAGTGCTGCCCGCCTCGGAAGTGCGCCAACTCTGGTGGGCTTATCGGAAACTTTGGGCTACGGTGCAATGACAAACGGGTTATCTGGCATTGTTGGGGCTGATGCGGTCTTGGTTGTGGGAGCTAACCCTGATGATGACAACTTGATTTTCGCCAACAAGATACGTCAGGCCATTCAGAAGAGCGATGCGTGTGTGATT
>WVZH01000015.1 GCA_011772595.1 Anaerolineales bacterium | reverse complement strand
GGCCAAGGTATATGACAATCCTTGTGAAGGGGCACTAGTGGGTCATTTGACATGTAGCTCGCCATTCTTCGATCTTGGTGCGCCGGGGTCGTCGTATCGGGCGACGAGTACAAGCACCCGAGCCACCTAGCGCGTGGTGTCGGCGACGACTGCGTGCCCGACGTGCTGCCCGCTTTCCGCCCCACTCGAACGGGGTCGGATTCCGGTTCCAGGCGCGGGCGACCGCTTCCAGCCAGGTGATGATTTGGTCCGGCTTGGTTGGATGCTGCCCCGCCAGCGCACGCTGTTTCAGGATGCGCTGCAGCGACTCGGTCATGTTCAACCAGGAACCACCCAAGGGGGTGTATAACGGCATGATACCGTGCTGGATCAGCCAGTCCACAAAGATTGGAGTCTTGTGGCCCTTGAGATTGTCCCAGATTAACAGCATCCGCAGTGGTGGCAGATCATCCGGCAACGACGGGGGGTTGTCAAGCCCAGCACACCAGTACGCCCACAATGCCCGGTTCGTCTCTGGGTCCAGGCCTTCGGGCGGAGGCGGTAGATCAGCCAGAATGGCACTCAGTTCGTGCTGTAACCAGGGGTGTAAGACGACATTCGCACAACTGGTGACGCCTTTGACCCGCACCTGTCCATCGGAGGGATGAAACAGTGTCAAGAGTTTGGCAGTGCCGTTGCGAACATATTCGTGAGGCTGGCGTTGGGGCTCGCCCTCCGGCTGCCAGGCATATCCCTCGTAGGGAATGGTCTGGAACGGCCCGGCTTCGTCCTGTGTCCAAACACTCAAGCCCAGTGACTCGCCGACTTTGTAAGCCTGCCCGATCAAGTTTTTTTCGCCTCCGCTTCTGGATCGGTCACCTCGACAACGACCCCCTTGCGCTTCCGGGTGACCGTGCCAGTCCGACACCAAGTGCGGTTCTTCTGCCAAGTCCACCCAGCATCGTGCAAGACGGACCAGATGGTATAGGTGCTAACCTCCGGCAACCCATCAGGTGCTTCGCGCAACGCCCGCTGCAGCGTGCTCAGCGACCAGGTAGCGGTCCCATCTCTCTCTCGGTCAGGCTGGCGCTCGAATTCGGCCAGGATACGCTTGCGTTCCTCCACCCCATACACGATCCGCGGGCCGCCACCGTGTCGTGGTTCGATGGCCGCCAAACTCTCGCGATTGAAACGAGATACCAGTTGCGAGACAGCATCATTCGAACGGCGGCCAGCAGCCCGGGCTGCAGCGGTGTAGGTCTGCCCCTTCGCAACGGCCAGCAACGCTTTGGCCCGAGCAACGTGGCTGGCTGGCTCGCTCTGGGCACGACTAATCTGAGTCAACACGGTTCGCTCCTCATCAGTGAGGGGGCGCAACGGGTCCTTCTGTCGACGGCTAATTGCACAACTCCTTTGAAAAAAGATGATCGGTACTCTACTCGCCATTATACACGATCTATTCAATTTGGCTATAGTCATGACAAGTGACCCACTAGTACTCGTCGAATATCCTTCCAGCCAATAGTCCGATAGC
>WVZH01000562.1 GCA_011772595.1 Anaerolineales bacterium | reverse complement strand
GAGGAGATGAGTTGAAACGGAGTGTCAAGGGGAATCGGCCGGTATGTCTATGGGTTTATGCCGGTTTAAGGAAGAAACGGCATATGATAGCTTATTAATGGGCATTATTATGTGCATTAGCCAGCATCGGTATTATTATCTTGACAATCGGGTCTTCCTGCGGTTACCCTGGTCTCTATGGAAGACCGCAAATTCTCGAAGCACAGAAACCTCGAACGACTTGGGCTGCTTTATGTTGGCGCCGAGCGGGTGGACGATGCCCTGTTTCGTCGCTACCACGATTTTTTCGATCCTCACGACGCTCTCCAGGTTCGCTACGAAATGATCCGTTGCCACGAGATCGACAAACAAAGTGTGGTGACGATCTGCCGACGTTTCGGCATCAGCCGCCAGACGTTCTACAACTTCAAGGATCGATTCGAGCGGGAAGGCACCGCCGGACTGCTCTGGAAAAAGCCAGGGCCAAAGGGTCCCTCGAAACTCACTCCTGAAGTGACGGGCTTCGTCGAAGAGCAGTTGGTAGGACGTGACACAGTCACTGCGTCTGAGATCGGCACCGAGCTGAAACAGGAGCTCGGAGTTGTCCTCCACCCGAGGACCATCGAGAAAGTTCTGAAAGAGCTCCGGTCAAAAAAAAACTCCTGAGATCCCTTCGCCAGGACCTCGGAGCCGAGGTGAGTCTCGAGATCCTGGACGTGAGAGCTACGAAGCCCTTCGCCACGGCTACCTTCGATCCGGTTGCCGAGGCAGCGGTAAACACTGGGAACGCTTTTCAAAGCTCGGGCTATACGGGCTTGTTCGCAGCGGTGAAGCCGAGGCGAGCTATGTGGTGGAGGTTTATGAAGCGCCAACACCTCGCTGGTGTGGACGGACGGACCCTCAGGAGCGAGCGCTAACGGAGGCATACCGGCTATTGACGCAAGGACTTGTTAGCCAACACAAACAGGGAGTTGAAAAGCATGCGAGTCGCGTTGTACGCACGGGTTTCCAGCAAAGTTCAGGAGAAGAAGGGGACGATTGCTTCGCAAATCGAAGCGCTGCGCAACCACGCCACCGAGCACCAGTTCGAGATCGAGGAGAGCTATGTCTGCACGGATGACGGTTACAGCGGAGCGTTGCTCGCTCGGCCCGAGCTCGACCGACTCCGTGATGGTGCACAAGCAGGCGCTTTCGATGCGGTATTGGTTCTCTCCCCCGATCGCCTCTCACGCAAGTACGCCTATCTGATCCTTATCCTCGAGGAGTTCGAGCGTTTCGGCACGCCGGTCATCTTCCTCGAGCAGCCACCGCCAGAGGATCCTCATTCAGCCCTTTTGGTTCAGATCCAGGGCGCCGTAGCGGAATATGAGCGTGCGAAGCTGGGTGAACGCTATCGTCGCGGCAAGCTTTACCGAGCTCGCCAAGGTGAGATTTTCTGGACCAGCGTGCCTTACGGCTACCACCACGTGCCGCCACGAGGTGATGTTCCTGCTCACGTGGTGATCGATGACGCTCAGGCCGAGGTGGTGAAGAAGATCTTTCGCTGGCATGCGGACGAGTCGATAAGCATCCGGCAAATCGCCCAAAGCCTCTCTCGAGAAGGCATCCCCACACCAAAGGGTAATAGTCGGTGGGGAGAATCGAGCGTCCATAAGATTCTGCGCCGGGGTGCCTATGTGGGCACGTTGAACTACAACCGTTCCAAGGAAGAGATTCTTCCGGCGGCCGACGGCAAACCACCCCGCCGTAAGAAACTCTGGAGGCCTGAGTCCGAGTGGATCCCGATTACCATCCCTTCCATTATCGACCGACAAACCTTTGAACGCTCTCAAGCGCGCCATGGAAAGAATCAACGGTTCAGCCCGCGTAATCTCAAACGAGAACAATGGCTGTTGCGGCGATTGCTGAGATGCGAGCGATGCGGTTACCGGTGCGCGTGCGTAGCCGACAAGAAAACCTCCCGCAGGCATCGGCTCCACTATTACCGATGCGGTGGACAAGGTCGAGTCTCAGCTCCTCCTCCCTGTCGACCCAATCACTATCGTTCCCAGCCGATCGACGATCTAGTGTGGGCGGAGATACGGCGTCACCTCTTGGACCCCGAGCTGCTGCTGAAAGCTCAGGTCATCCTCCGCAAAGGTGGCTCCATTGATGAATCGTTTCTCTCAGCGCAACTGAACAACGCCAGGAAACGATTGTCTCAGCTCCATGCAGAGCGTCACCGATTGCTGGATGCGTTTCAGGCGCGTTTCAGGGCGCCTTTCTCGACAAAAAGGAGTTCGAACAAAGAGCATCCCAGATCATGAACCGCATCCATGAACTCGAAGCGGACATCCGTGGTCTCGAAGTTGAGAACAACAACGTTTCCGAACGCAAGCAACTCCTCACGAGGATCCTAGACTTCACGAAGGCCATCGCCGGGAAGCTCGACGATATGTCCTTTCACGAAAAGCAAACTCTGGCTAGAACCATACTCAGCGATGTCTTGATCGACGGTGACGCCCTGAAGCTTCTTTTCAAGATCCCACTCCCCAGCCTAAAAAAAACTTCATTGAAGGAAACTAGCAGACCACCGTCGCGAGCTCTGTCCAAGGAATTAGATTTGCGTTCACA
>WVZH01000542.1 GCA_011772595.1 Anaerolineales bacterium | reverse complement strand
CCTTCTCTCACTGTACTGCGGGCGATATTGCTGCTTTCCGCGATCTGCTCATTTGAGTTCGAGTAGACTGGAGCCTCCTCTGGCTATAGGATGAGGTTTGTTTTCTCTGTTTGCCGCCTGGTTTCCCGACGGTGCCACAATATTTCATCCATACCAGAGTTGCACTCCAGCCCCTCTCAGAACCGTACAAGTGGCTTTCCCAACATACGGCTCCTCGGTCTGCCATTCAGTGAGCCTCCGCTCTACGACATGGGTTCAGGTCTTTGCGGATACTCGGCTCTGGCCAGCCCACCCATGCTAAAGCGTGGTTGAACCCAGCCCATGTATATGCCCTACGCTGGCTCTTGCGGTTGAGCCATTTGAATAAGAGACGGGTCGCGTAAAAGACATATTTGTTACATTGTTCCGAGTTATCCGTGATGGCGTAATAGTTCAGATGCCCCATAATGCGGACCTTAGCCTGGCGCAGCATCTCGCCTTTCTTCAGCCCATGCCGAGCTTTGCGTGCCCAGTCTGCGAACTTATGCAGGCTCTGCCCCAGCTTCTTGCGGCTCGTGCGGCGTTTGACCTTGAAGTGACCTTCCTTGGTCTTCCCGCAGTAATGCGTAAAACCCAGAAAGGTGAACTCCTTCGGTTTCTCGCCTCGCTTGTACGCACCTTTACGAGCAAAGCGTCCAAATTCGATGCATCGTGTCTTCTCCCTTGCCAGCTTCAGCCCAAATCTCTCTAGCCGATCCGCCATCCAACGGAGAAACCTGCTAGCATCGTCTCGGTACTGAAAGCACGCGAGAAAGTCATCGGCGAAGCGAAAGTAATAGGCCTCACCACGACACTGCTTCCGGACTTTGTGATTAAACCACAGGTCCAGCACATAGTGCAGGTAGATGTTGGACAGTAGCGGAGAAAGGATTGATCCCTGCGGGGTACCTGCCTCCGTGGCCTCGACAAGGCCATCTTCTAGGATTCCGCCCTTAAGCATCCTGCCTATCAGTCGGATGATCCGCGGGTCTCCGATGCGATGTTGCAGAAACTTAACCATCCATTCATGATTGACTTCGTCGAAAAAGCTTTTGATATCGGCTTCAACGACATGGCTGACTCGTTTCTGCTGAATCGTCCTCCCCAGAGCATCCACACATGTGTGCTGGTTGCGCCCAGGACGGTAGCCATAACTGCTGTCCTCGAATACGGTCTCGTAGATGGGTTCCAACACCCCCTTGACCGCCAGCTCCACTATTTTGTCTTCAAAACAGCTTATACCTAGCGGCCTGCCCTTCTCACTGCCAGGCTTTGGAATGTAACTCCTCCGCTTCGGCTGAGGACGATATCCCATCCGCCTTAGCCTCCCTGACAGATCTTGCAGGTTTTCTTCGAGATTCTTTCCGTATTCCTNNTCGTAGCAGGCTCGCAGATTATCCACGTCAGTGACGTGGTGATACAGGCTGGTAAATACCAGCTCTGGTTCTTTGCGAGCCTTTTCGCCTATCCGTCTCAGATCTGTGCTCACTGCTTAGTCACTCCTTGTATAGTGGCAATGTTTCCTCCTCGACGGACGACAGACCGTGGGGACCTTCGCTCAGTGGGCATTACCCCACCTCATCGCTAACCGTTGCGGCGTACCGATCCCCATCACCCGCGACGCGGCCATTTGAACACCTCTTTTTACATTGGTGGTCATACTCGGGTACTTGCATTGCGCTTTTCCCCAAGAGCCCTTGATCGTCGCTCGCCTGGTTACTTGCATGCCGTTGTGCAACTCGATGCTGTCTGCGACCCCGGGGGGGCAGTCGGCACTCGTCTTTGGTGCGCCTCCTGCATGGCCTGCGCCCTGACTGAAAGGATCGGCCCACACCCAAAATCCAAGGTTCTCGGAGCTACGGTTCAGATTCAGAGCATACACTCTTCACCTCGCTGCACTCGCTTATCTTCCCTTCCAGCTCTCGCCTTCCGGTCATTACGCTTCCGAGCGGCTGACTAGACCTTACTCGGGAGAGCTTCCCGCCTCAGCGGCTCTCTCACAGCTTGCAAACATTGCCAGGTTACCCAGTCATTCCTT
>WVZH01000589.1 GCA_011772595.1 Anaerolineales bacterium | reverse complement strand
AATACCATGCCCACCGACCTGCGTTCTGGAGGTTGAGAGAAACGGGAGTCGGTCATCAGCCTTCCCTGGATGAAGATCTCACCGGCATCGGGTTGTTCAAAGCCAGCGAGGAGACGCAGAATCGTCGTCTTACCGCAACCCGAAGGACCCAGTAGGGCCATGATCTCCGACTGCATCAGATCGAACGATAGATCCTGGATCACGACAGAGCCGTCAAAAGACTTCGATACCTTTCTGACGCTGACAACTAGCGTGGTGGCTTCCATTTTACTCTCCGCTCCCGTGTGGATGGTTGTGTCTGTCCGTATTATAGCTCATTGAAGGTTCTCACCGATGGTTTTTCCGGAATGCACCGATCAAGCTTCCCGCTCCCGCAAGGTAAACAGGGCCACGGGGACTGCCGAGACCGCGATCAGGAGGAGCGCCGGAATGGCTGCTCGGGCGAAAAAGGCCTCAGAGGTCGCCGACCACACCGACGTGGCCAGGGTCTTGAAGCCAATTGGACTAAGAATCAACGTGGCCGGCAGTTCTTTCATGGTCGTGAAGAATACCAAAATAGCTCCAGCCAGAATACCTGAGCGGACTAAAGGTAGTGTCACGCTGAGAAAGACCTGTGACGGTCTACGTCCCATACTGCGGGCAGCCTCTTCAAGAGATGGACTCACCTGAAGAAGTGACGCTCGATTGGCCCCAATTGCCTGGGATAGGAATAAGACCACATAGGCAAAAATCAGAAGCACCAGCGTTTGATAGATGGGGGTCACAAATCGAGCCCCGAAGAAGACCAAGGCGAGTGCGATGACGATGCCAGGTAAGGCAAAGCCGAGGTATGCGGCACGTTCTATCAAGGCGCTGATCCATCCCTGATAGCGCACCGATAGGATTGCTACCGCTAGGGCGGCTGTCGTCGTGGCTCCCGCGGCCAGGGCGGATACATATACGGAGTTAAAGGCTGAGTTCCAAACAAATCGAAGGGGCTCTCCTCTGCTGACACCTTGGATAAGCCAATGGCCGAGGACGTACATGGGAATCAAAAGGGTCAAGAATGCGACCAATCCGCAGAAAGTGAAAGCGAGCCAGCGCCACCCCCCAAGTCGCACAAGAAGGGGCGAACGTGATGCCCCGGTCGTGCTGCGATGATATCGAGCCTGGCTCCGTGTGCGGGCTTCTAAGAATAGAATAATCACGGCGATTGCCACCAAAACGAGGGAAAGAGCTGCGGCCAGCGTCCGGTCGAATGAGGTTTGGTACTGAAGGTAAATCGTCCAAGTGAAAGTCTCGTAACGGAGAAGGGATACTGCACCGAAGTCTCTCAAGGTATAGAGGGCGACCATTAACGTGCCTGCAGCGAGGGCAGGACGAAGCTGGGGAAGTACGGTAAGCCAAAATGTTTGCCATGAGTTGTACCCTAGGCTTCTCGAGGCCTCTTCAAGGGACGGGTCAAGACCCCGCAAAGCGGCCTGAAGGGGAAGAAGGGCGTAAGGATAGGAGACAATGAGAATCGTGATCAATGCTCCGGGAAACCCATAGATCTCCGGCAAACGCTCGAGTCCGAATAATGG
>WVZH01000169.1 GCA_011772595.1 Anaerolineales bacterium | reverse complement strand
GCCGGTTTAGGCGAGATGGGAGGAGCGCAACCCTTAGCCGTAAGCATGAACAACGGAGTTGCTCTGGTTGTTGAAATCAACAAAAAGGCTATTGAGCGAAGACTTAATCACGGATACCTCGAAACATGGACCGACGATTTGGACGAAGCGATCGCCATGGTTCAACAAGCTAAGGAGGAAGGGCTGCGTAGAAGCATAGGCTTACTCGGCAACGCCGCTGAGGTTCATCCAGAACTTGTCAAGAGGAGGATCATTCCAGACGTTTTGACGGATCAGACAGCAGCCCACGATCCTCTTAAAGGGTATTACCCCGCTGGGCTCTCCATGGAGGAGGCGGATGAACTTCGAGAGAAGGACCCTGCCTCATATGTTGAAAAGGCTAGGGAAAGCATGTGTGTTCAGGTGAAGGCTATGGTTGAGATGATGAAGAAGGGAGCGGTCACGTTCGAATACGGCAACAACATACGCCAAGAGGCTCTTAACGGCGGATACAAAGAAGCCTTCGCTTTCCCAGGCTTTGTGCGCAGGTACATTAGACCGATGTTTTGTGAGGGACGCGGTCCCTTTAGATGGACATCCCTCGTTGGTGATCCAGAGGACATTTACACGCTTGATGACGTCATCCTCAAGGAATTTGCGTACAACAAGGAGTTATGCCGATGGATCAGGAAGGCGAAGGAGCAGGTGAAGTTTCAAGGCTTGCCAGCTCGAGTTTGCTGGCTGGGTTTCGGCGAGAGAGCCAAGTTTGGAAAAATCATGAACGACATGGTTCGTTTGGGCGAACTTTCAGGTCCCATTTGGATTGGGCGAGATCATTTGGATGGTGGAAGCGTCGCATCACCAAACAGGGAAACCGAGGGTATGTTGGACGGAAGCGACGCCATTGCAGACTGGCCTATCCTAAACGCTCTTTTGAACGGCGTGGCCGGAGCGACATGGGTCTCCGTACACCATGGAGGAGGAGTGGGAATAGGATACAGCATTCACGCCGGAATGTGCCTGGTCGCGGACGGCACCAGAGAAGCTGAGAAAAGGGTAATGCGAGTCTTAACTACGGACCCGGGAACAGCCATAGTTCGACACGCTGACGCACGCTACGAAAAAGCTGAGAAAATAGCTAAGATGAAGG
>WVZH01000522.1 GCA_011772595.1 Anaerolineales bacterium | reverse complement strand
TAAACCCCCCCGTATATTCGACTACAGTACCTTCTTCGCGAGTGGAGAGCGTATCCAGTAATTCATCCCATGCTTCCGATGTTTGTTGATGGAGCAGCGCATCAACGTGGAGTAGACTTTGCTCCATTTCCTCGAACAACCTTGCGTTTATGAGTGCCACAGCGATCTGACCAGAGAGTAATTCCAAGACCTCGAGATCTCTCTCTTCAGGATGGCTTGGATGATCGGATGTCACGGCCAATGCGCCTATTGCCTCACCGCGCGAAAGCAACGGGACACACAGCGTCGTCAATGACTTCTCGGGTGAAATGTCAGCTGGTGAGAAATCGGATTGCGTCGTGCCAACCATGACGATGGGTGACTTCATGGAAACGACACGACCGTAGATGCCCCGACCTATCGGCATGCTATCACCCAATGTGGCTTGGTATCTCGGATCCTTGGCCGCACTACTGCGAACGAAGACCTCGTCACCTTCTACAAGAGCAAGAGAGACGCTGATGAAACCCAGACCTTGGTGCACGATCTCGGGTATCTCTTCGAGCAATTGCGAATAGCTGAGTTGGGTGGCGAGTCGATGGTAAATATCAATCACCGTGCGTCGTCGCTCGGCGAGAAGTGCCTGGTCTTCCAGAAGGCGGGCGTTCTCGATGGCGACAGCCAGCTGATCAGACATTGTCTGAAGGACCATCAGGTCCTCCTCCGTAAATGCGTTTGCCTCTGTGCTTTGAACGTCGAGGGCGCCGATGATCTCTTCTCCAGATCTTAATGGCAGAGCCATCTCGGAGCGTGTGTCGGGTAGGTCTGGGTTGGCGAAGTGGTAAGCGTCCTCACCAACGTCGAGCGCGATACGGGGCTCTCCAGTTCCGGTCACGTAACCAACGATGCCGACCTTACCGACCGGAAGGCTGTGCTCTCGACGCAACATGTGTTTCCCGCCCTCAGAGGATGCGGCGCGGAGAACTGCGTTTTCACCGCTCCCATCGACAAGGAAAACACCTGCGTGATAAAACCCGAATCGCTCTGAGATCAGATGGACAACTTCATTCAAGAGTGTTTCAGGCTCACGGATAGCAATCGCGTCGCGGGCGACTTCGGAGGCTGTGCGGATTTGTTCAGTTCTCTCGTGGACGCGATCCTCTAGCGACCGATAACTCTCTTCAAGCTCATCGATCATGCGGTTGAACGACGTGCCCAGACGTCCGATTTCGTCCTGGCTGCCCACAGGGACTCGGTGTCGCCATTCCCCACGCGCGATTTGTTCTGCAAGAGAAGATAATGTGACCAGCGGGCGGATTGCCCGACCCGTAGCGAATGGAACGGAAAGCAACACCAATGCCATTGTGGCTATTAATAATACTGTGAGGAAGGGTGCCAGTGCGTTGATGCCCGCAAAGATGTCCGCTTGCGGAAGCTCCACAACCACCC
>WVZH01000083.1:312-2286 GCA_011772595.1 Anaerolineales bacterium | reverse complement strand
GCTCCAGGACCCTTTTGAGAATATGGGCGTGCAGCTGGTCAAGGAAGCCGCCAGCAAGACCAATGATGCCTGTGGCGATGGCACCACCACTTCCACAGTTCTGGCGCATGCCATTATCACCGGGGGATTTAAGAATGTGGCCGCCGGCGCTGACCCCCTGGCGCTGAAGAGGGGCATTGAAAAGGCCACCAGCACCATCATTGAGGAGCTGAAATCAGCGTCAACGCCGGTCAAAGATAAAGAGCAGATTGCCCAGGTGGCCACCATCACGGCCAAAGACCGGGAGATCGGCAACCTCATTGCCGAGGTGATGGACAAGGTGGGGAAAGATGGCGTGATCACGGTCGAGGAATCAAAAGGTATCACCTACGAGACGGAATATGTTGAAGGTATGCAGTTTGACCGCGGCTACATCAGCCCCTACTTCATTACCAACCCTGACCGCATGGAGGCGGAGATTGAAGACCCCTATATCCTGATAACGGATAAGAAAATCTCGGCGGTGTCCGACCTTCTGCCGGCGCTGGAGAAAATCCTGCAGCAATCAAAGAACCTGCTGCTGGTGGCGGAGGATGTGGACGGCGAGGCTCTGGCCACCCTGGTGGTCAACAAGCTGCGCGGCACCCTCAATGTCCTCGCGGTGAAGGCGCCCGGTTTCGGCGACCGGCGCAAGGCGATGCTCGAGGATATGGCCATTCTCACCGGCGGCAAGGTAATCTCCGAGGAAGTCGGGCGCAAGCTGGACTCGGTTACCGTTGAGGACCTGGGGCGGGCGCGCCGGGTAACCTCGGACAAAGACAAGACCACTATCGTGGAAGGCAGGGGGGCCGACGAGGCCATCAAGGCGAGAATCAAGCAGATAAAGGCCCAGATCGAGGAGACCACCTCTGACTTCGACCGTGAGAAACTCCAGGAGAGGCAGGCCAAGCTGGCCGGTGGTGTGGCCGTAATCAAGGTGGGCGCTGCGACCGAGGTCGAGCTCAAGGAGAAGAAGCACCGGGTCGAGGATGCCCTTTCGGCAACGCGAGCTGCGGTAGAAGAAGGCATTCTGCCCGGTGGCGGTGTGGCCCTGCTCAATTCGCTCAAAGCTCTGGACAAGCTGGCGCTGAAAGGTGACGAGGACACCGNNNGAGTCCGGTCGGCACTGGCTACGATGCTGAGGTGGATGATTTCGGTGATATGGTGCAGAAAGGCATTATTGACCCGATGAAGGTCGTCCGGAGTGCCCTGCAGAATGCCGCCAGCATTGCTTCCATGGTGCTGATAACCGAATCGCTGGTGACCGATATCCCAGAGAAGGAAAAGGCACCGCCGATGCCCGCTGGCGGTGGCATGGACTACGGAATGTAAGCAACAGCTTCGTGCTTCATAAAAAAGTAATCGAAAGAGCCGTGGCTTAAAAGGCCACGGTTNNTGGGGAGTTTAAGAGGGGCGAAGCCCCTCTTTTATAATATCTTCCCCCTCTCCTTTGAAGGAGAGGGGGATACAGGGGGTGAGGTAAATAAAATATCTACAATTTCAATAATTCTTCCAGCGGTGCCTCTGGCGAGACCGGCCCAACAATCGCTAGGCGGAGTTTCTCCCCGGTCAGGAGTTCTTTGGCGAGCTGCTGCAGTTCTTCAGCGGTTACGCTATCAACTATGGAAATGACCTCGTCAACGGTGAGGATGCGCCCGGTGAGCAGCTCCTGACCACCGGCCCAGCCGGCCACGCTGCGGCTGTCCTCCATGCGCAGCAATAGCCGTCCTTTGGAGAATTCTTTGGCCTTGTGCAGCTCCGGTTCCGGAATTGCCTCCTTGAGCTGAGCCAATTCCCCAAGAATAGCCTTTATGGCGGTATGCATATTTTTGGCATCCACACCGGCGGCGATGGTTAACGAGCCGGTATCGAGGAAATGGTCAACATAGCTGCTGATGCTGTAAGCCAGTCCCAATTTGTCCCTGATATTGGTGAAAAGGCGACTGCTCATGCCAT
>WVZH01000083.1:0-204 GCA_011772595.1 Anaerolineales bacterium | reverse complement strand
GCTTTTTGTTCTCGATGCATAGTCTGGGAAACGCGCTTTCTTTGTAGGTGAGGTATCCGCCCGTGGATGGCCGCCCTGGCCATTTACCCAGCGCTTGATTAACCATGCTGACTATTTCTGTATGCTGGATGTTCCCGGCGGCAGCGACCACGGTATTGGCTGGCTGATAGTGGTCAGCAAGATAGTCGAGCATGAGCTCACGGC
>WVZH01000211.1:187-1507 GCA_011772595.1 Anaerolineales bacterium | reverse complement strand
GGGCTTCTGAAGCGTATTCTGAACTGCAAATCGGATGATCAGGAAGCGATAACCGCCACGAATTGACGGATGTTTTGAACGCTCACGGAGGCTATTAGCAACATATGAGGGCGGCGTTTCAATACAATCTGAAACGCCGCCCTTTCTTTAGGCCCTTACAGTCTGCTGGTCACAGAATCGGAGCCAAAAACACATAACAAGCGCCTCAAGGGTGACACCTTCCGCGTTGCTCCAGGCGCACCTTAGGCGAGCGTTCTGGGACTTCCTGTCCCTGACACCGGAATCCATTCATCAGGTCACGATTCTTTTCTCGGGCCGGGGAACACCAGCTACCTATCGACACATGAACGGCTACAGCAGCCACACCTTCAAATGGTACAATGACAAGGGCGAGTACTTCTGGGTGCAGTACCATTTTAAGACGGACCAGGGTATCAAGAATCTCACCCGGGAGGAGGCCGAACGCATCAGCGGCTCCGACCCCGATCACGCCACCCGTGATCTGTACGAGGCCATTGAGCGTGGGGATTACCCGTCCTGGACGCTTGAGATGCAAATTCTGACACCGGAGCAGGCCAGGGATTTCCCTTGGGACATTTTCGATATCACCAAGGTGTGGCCGCATGGAGAGGTCCCGCCCATCAAGATAGGCAAGCTGGTGCTGAACCGCAACCCGGTCAATTACTTTGCAGAAGTGGAGCAGGCCGCATTCTGTCCCGGCAACGTGGTACCAGGCATCGCCATTTCGCCGGACAAGATGCTGCAATCAAGGGTTTTTTCTTACCATGACACTCACATTCACCGACTGGGTCCCAACTACCACCTGATTCCTGTCAATGCACCGAAATGTGCCCCGGAAAACAGCTACCAGCGTGACGGGTTCATGCGAGTAGATGACAATGCGGGCGGCGGGCCCAACTACTGGCCCAACAGCTTCGGCGGACCTGCGCCGGATCCAACGGCAGGTGAGCCTCCTTTTGATCTTTCCGGCCAAGCGGGCCGTTATCCGTTCACCCATCCCAATGATGATTTCGTCCAGGCCGGTAACCTCTATCGAAAAGTCATGAGCGGCGAGGATCGGGATCACCTCATCGGCAACATCGGGGATCACCTGGGTGGGGCCCAAAGACGCATCCAATTGCGGCAGACTGCGGTGTTTTACAAGGCCGATGCGGATTATGGTCGTCGCGTGGCTGAGGGCTTGGGGCTGGATGTCAAGGAGGTCGAGCGCTTGGCAGCGATGTCCCAGGAGGAAAGGGCTAAAGCCACGGCCCAGGAGGGCTGAACCGAGAGTCAAAAATATCCCTTTGAGGGTGTTCG
>WVZH01000211.1:0-177 GCA_011772595.1 Anaerolineales bacterium | reverse complement strand
CAAGGGAATTGAGGAACGTTGCAATCTCCACAGGCTACTTAGTATATTACAACACAAGAATGATATGTATTCGCAATAGCCGGGATTCAACCCACATCCTGGCTACTCAGGATACTATCATAAGGAGGGAAGAGATATGGCTTCGTTAAAGGGATCGAAAACCGAACAGAACCTGCT
>WVZH01000203.1 GCA_011772595.1 Anaerolineales bacterium | reverse complement strand
GTTCCAACGCATACCTGGTTGATTGGTACGCGAACCATTCATCCCCTGTCACTTGAAATTAGACAGGGGCCAATAGTGAAGCACTGCGTGCATCATTAACAAAACAATAGCTCTACTGCGAGACAGCTCGGGCATTGAAGGCCATACCTGGCACTGGTCAGCGGGCGCCCACTGGATCGTGTGTCGAGATAACCACTTATGCAGCGGCTAAGCGGTCCAGTGTCAACAGACTGAGTACAGTCCCAGCGCTGCCGTCAAGCCGTGAGCCTTTAGCAGCGGAGTTGGATTCGGTCTCGTGGGTAGGCTATAGTCGCGGTCGGTCTGAACTCCCCTTCTTATGCAGAAGGGGCAGGCTTTGCGCGAATCTACAGCCCACCCAAGACACCGTCTAAAGGCGACCGTTGAGCGGCTAGCGGGCAGCGTTCACTGTAAGTCCGATGGGTAGCGGCCAGTTCTGGAACTGACTCCGGAAGGCATAGTCCCGTCCCAGTCGAAAGATGCTGTAGTCACGTTTGTGGCGTGCCTCCAGCAAGGGACGACGACCACTCTCAATGACCCATTGTCCAACGTGCACCATCCACAAGGTGGTCGTGGCCATCGCTAGCAACAAGGTTGTCAAGCGCTGCGAATGCATCAGTTTGCTGTGCTCCAGGTCAAAGCCGTAACTCTTCCAGTCGCGAAAGAGGGGCTCGATCCAGAACCGCTTACGTCCTCGACGCCAAGCATGACGGTCTGCGCGTTGGTCGAGAACCACGTAGCGGGGTGTCTCCTCGTCGCTTGTCCAGTCGGCGATTAGGTTGACCGGGCCAAAGGCATGCTGCTGAGTGAGCTGCACACCTTGTAGATAGCAGCGCTTTCCTTGTGCGACGGTTATGGACCGTAGTGGTTGCCAATCATTTGCACCTTGACGAAACAGAATGTCAGATTTCAGGCCCAATTGCCAGTGCCAGTTCTGCTCTTGGCAATACCGCTGTAGGCGAACCGACCGGAACTCGCTGTCTCCGTATAGAGTGATCCGCACACGTTTGGCATCAGGCAGGCAAGGTTGCACCTGTTTGAGCAAGGCAAGCTGTGTCTCAGCACCGGTTGCGCCGAACGAAAGCACACGCCAAGCCAAGGGCAAGGCACGATGCCGAAACGCGACAGCCAGAGTCAGGATGCTCCACCGATGCTCAATATCTGTGCGATCCAGGATCAGCCCGATTTCCGTCCCCGACCACTGGGCAAACAGTCTGCGCACCAAGGGGATGTAGCAGCGATACTGGGTCACTGCTTGATTGGCCAGCCAGCGGCGGATGCGCTGGACTAGATTCTCTCGCTGGCCCGGCACTGGTAGCGTCGTGGCCAGCGTGGCCAGATGGCAGTTCGGGCTGAAGGCCAAGGCATGGGTCATCAATGCTTGGTTGCGCACCGCAGCCATTGATGCCGTCGGTAGCTCCTTGCGTAGATAGGTTGTTAATCTGCTATACATTTGTTGGTAGTTCACGATAGGCTCCTTTAACGTAGCACGACTCCGTACTGGGATCGTACTACATTTGGCGCCTATTTCAGTTATGTCTTGTTAAAGTGACAGGGGATGAAACTGGAGCATTGCTCTTGTCCATCGTTTGGCTCCTTT
>WVZH01000559.1:957-1304 GCA_011772595.1 Anaerolineales bacterium | reverse complement strand
GTATCTTGAAGTGGGTGAAGCGCTCTCGCCCATGCTTGGACTTTCTGCGCTCGGTCGAGACCATCTTCTTCGCCCAGCCCAACGTATCAAGGATCATCTTCAGATACTTGGACTTGCGAAGGAAGTCAGCAAGTTCGTGCAGTCCTTCAATTTGCTCTCTGGTTGGGCCTGCGCCTCCAGCGAGTCCCCATCCGAAGCCAAACTCCTGCGCCGCACCCTTCAAGTCCGAGAGGTCATCCACTGATTTGTCCATGGCCTGGGCCAGCGCGTGCTGCACCCTCGCCTCTGCCCAGTCCATGATCTCGGCAGCAGCCTGTGAGGATTGCTGAGCGTTGGCCTCAGCTTGT
>WVZH01000559.1:0-914 GCA_011772595.1 Anaerolineales bacterium | reverse complement strand
CAGCAACCATCTGAAGAGCCTGGATCTGATTCTCCAGCTGGGATGCCTGATTGCGGTCCCGCTGGGCTTCTTGCATCCTATCTCTGACTTCCGGGGGAAGTTTGTTGATGAGCTCCTTGGAGAAATGGGCCGCGCCGAATGCGGCCGCTACCGGATCCATGTCGGTTGAAGACTGAAGGCGCTTCCACTCGGGCATCTCTTCAGCGCGCTGGAAGATGCTCTTCGCAACGCGCATCGGATCGGGAACCGTCTTCTTCAAAGGGTTGGTTGGCGCATACAGGCCCATCCACGCCTCTCGCGGGATGCACTCCCCATATTGGCTTGTCGCCTCTTGAGCCCGCGCCATGACTTCCAGATCCCTGATGTCCAGGAACGTAAGGTGGTCGACCAGTAAAACATCCTCCCAGACCGTTTCGGGAGGGTCAACCAGGTACTCCTCGGCGTCCAGTGTGGACAAATCGGAGCTTATGATGCTGGTCATAATACTCAACCCTCCTGTTCGTCAGGCGCTCTGGCTCTGCTTCGAAGCGGCAGCCATGAGCTCGGACGAACGTGCGATCATGGACGATCCAGCGTCCTGGAATTGCTTGAGCAGTTGTTCCTTTTCGTTGGAGAGGTCGGGGTCGGTCACTTTCGCCTCGATCAGCTTCTGATGCTTCTGGATCTTGGCCTGCCATTGGACAAGGTGCTCAAGTGTTGTGTCTTCCTTATCCAGGTTGGCGAGGATGTGTTCGAGGTCCGCCGCGGCCGCTAGTAGGACGCCGCGCTCGGGATCGCTCAGGCGGCCCACAACGTCGCGTACATCGGGGATGTCGTCCTGAGAGATCCAGAGAATGTGCTGGCCAACCATGAGGGACTTTGAGCCTAATCGTGCTTGGCCGCGAAGCATCGCGCTGGCCGTTGCAACCCGCGCC
>WVZH01000390.1:822-1052 GCA_011772595.1 Anaerolineales bacterium | reverse complement strand
TGTCACACATATGAGTTTTCTAACGCCGGAATTTTGCAGAATTCGCGCAATTTGGAAAAACAAGGCGATGTGCTTTCAACTTTACTTACTGTTTTGTTTTGCGGGTATGGTTATGGCGAACGCGCGCGCATGTATTCCTTTCTCATCTGCGTGCGTCGATCAATAATAAGATAAACTTGAGACGCTTAGTTGTTGTGGGCGGGGTGGGATGATCCTTCTGAGGTATGACC
>WVZH01000390.1:0-790 GCA_011772595.1 Anaerolineales bacterium | reverse complement strand
CTTACGGTCAGTGGGATCCGAGAGTGGACGCTTTCAGGGCCATGGCCATCTACTACCGGGAGATCTTGGCCTACCTCGATAGGAGCCGCATACTTTATAGAGATGAAGCAGCTAACCCCCCTCCCGCACCGACTCTCTCCTGTCGTGCGGAGCTACGGCCTTACCAGAAAGCTGCATTAGACGCTTGGTTTGACGCGGGTATGAGAGGCGTTGTCGTTTTGCCCACTGCTGCCGGGAAAACCTTCGTAGCCCTGAAGGCCATCGAGAAATTAAATGTTGCGTCGTTGGTGGTGGTTCCTACCCTAGATCTTTTGGACCAGTGGCGGCAGCTCCTCAGCAACCAGTTTGGGATAGAGGTGGGAGCCTACGGTGGGGGAGATGACATGCTTAGATCTTTGACTGTCTCCACCTACGACTCAGCCTACATCCGAGCCGAGCAGTTGGGAGCCAAGTTCATGTTCATAATCTTTGACGAGGTGCATCACCTGCCAGCGCCAAGCTACAGCCAGATAGCTGAGATGTACATTGCACCATGCAGGATGGGTCTCACAGCCACCTACGAAAGAGAGGACGGGGGTCACCATGAGTTGCCGCGATTGGTAGGTGGTCGCGTCTACCAGCTTGAGGTGGACGCCCTAGCCGGAAAGCACCTATCTCCCTACACCCACGAAAAGATCCTTGTAGATCTGACCCCAGATGAGCAGAAGCTTTACCGGAGGGAATACGATGTCTTCACCAACTACTTGAAGCGGAAGAGGGTGGCGTTAAGGAGTCCAGAGGACTTTCGCAG
>WVZH01000049.1 GCA_011772595.1 Anaerolineales bacterium | reverse complement strand
CTGGTTGACTTGCGCGAATGGGGTCAGAGCGGAGAGGTATTGTCAAATGTTGTGGATCAAAGCCTCCTCGGCGGCGAATATCGATGGAGTGAGCGAGAACACTTCAGGTGCTGGTTCCAGCTGTAACATCTCAGCTTCACCATTTGTAAACTCGACACCGGCTTTGACCAAAGCAACGAGGTGAGGTGCATTGACCTTGCGCCAGCGTTTCTCAGCAGCCAGGAGCAATTTGGATGCCATCGCCAGGCCAGCCTTCCGTGAACCAGCGCCCTTGGTCGTTCTCGTCCGAGCTTTGACCGTTGAGAAAGTCGATTCGATCGGATTGGTTGTGCGTAAGTGAATCCAGTGTTCAGCAGGGAAGTCGAAGAACGTTAACAGTTGGTCCTGATCCTTGGTCAGCGTCTCGACCGCTTTGAGATAGCGAGCGTCATATTCCTCTGAGAAGCGAGTAATCTCTTCCAGGGCACTTTCACGGTCGGGTGCGTACATGATCTCGCGCAACATTTCTTTTGCCCGAGGTTGCAGCCGTTTGGGCAGCTTGTCCAGTACATTGGCCAGCTTGTGCTTCCAGCACCGCTGCTCCTGTGTTTCGGGATACACCTCGCGCAGAGCAGCCCAAAAGCCCAGATTGCCGTCGCCTATGGCCAGAACGGGAGCAAGCATACCGCGCCGCTTGAGGTCTCGGAGCACACTGCTCCACGATTCCGTGGACTCGCGATATCCATCTTCAAGGGCAATGACCTCTTTTCGGCCATCGGGACGCACGCCAACGATCACCAGGCAGGCCAGACGGCGGTCTTCTCCCAGGCGAATGTTGAAGTAGACGCCGTCAGCCCAGATGTAGACGTATTCCTTGCCTTTCAGAGAACGTTTGCGCCAGGCCTGGTAGTCATCCTGCCACGTTTTGAGCAAGCGCGTGATCGTCGTGGCCGAGAAACCAGCCGCCTCGGCTCCCAAGAGTGCTCCCAGGGCTTCCGAGAAGTCGCCCGTCGAAAGGCCACGCAGGTAGAGTACCGGTATGGCCTCATCCAGACGCGGCGAGCGACGCATATAGGGCGGCAGGATCTTGCTGGTGAACTGTTCATTGGGACGACGATCGTTCACCCTGGGTCCTTTGATCTTGATGCTGCCAGCGCCTAGCTGGACCGTGCGCTCGTGGTGAGACGTCCCGTTGTGGACTACCAGTGCGTGCCCTTGGTCATCTCGTAGATGACGTAGGGCTTGAACGTATTGTTCGGCTTCCAGCTCTAGAGCAGCGGCAATCATCCGGCGTGCTCCTTTTCGGGCCAGCTCATCCAACGATTCTGTGATTTCGGAGGTTTGTCCTTCAATGTCATTTGTGGTAAGCTTGAACATGGCGTGTCCTTTCTTCGGCTTTTGCCGTTGGGTTTAGTCACCCTAAGGATACGCCGCCTTTATCATGTTGGCAATCCACAACTTTTGATTATAACTCATTGCCCCCCGATGGATGTAAGAAAATCATCCATTGTTCGGTTGAATTCTTCTGGTTTATCCAGTTGTAACCAGTGCCCCGTCCCTGTTATCATCTTGTGTGGGAGGTCGGATACAAGTTTGTGTAAGCTAAACGGAGTTTCGTTAAGCGGTGTGATGACCGACAACTTTGGACCATCGTAACGTTCCACCGCCGGCACAGGATTGTATTTGAAAAGCTCTTTGAAAACACCGACAACTGTTGCTTTTGATGTATCACGTAAATCCTGCATAACTTTCGCCTCCGTTGTCTCAGCCGACCCGGTCAAGATTTGACCCCAGTATCCTTCAACAACGCTTGAGTAGGCTTCAGACTCCAAAGCACCAAGATATTGTTGTACTTCTTCAACCG
This sequence comes from Anaerolineales bacterium, assembly GCA_011772595.1. The sequence continues at coordinate 201 of WVZH01000049.1, read as the reverse complement.
GCATTTGGGTCGAGTCACCGGACGGGTCCACCAGAAGCAATCCGGCCACTCGTTGAGGATAGGCACCTGCATAAGCCACAGCAACGCTGCCCCCCATACTATGACCTACCAGGATAAATCTTTGGATACCCAATTGATCGATAACCATCTGAATATCTTGAGCCATCGAGTCAATAGCGTAATCACCATTTTCAGGCGGTA
>WVZH01000300.1:1781-2142 GCA_011772595.1 Anaerolineales bacterium | reverse complement strand
AGGGCAACGCAGTCACCATCGATTCAGCTGGCAAGATCGTCGTGGCGGGATTTACCTCATGGGTGGGCTTCAGCCCTGACTTCGCCGTCGTTCGTTACAACACCGATGGCAGCCTCGACACCTCCTTCAGCGGCGATGGCAAGCAGTCCACCGACTTCGGTCTCGACTGGGACATTGCTTACGCAGTCGCCATCCAGGACGACGGCAAGATCGTCATGGCAGGGTATGCAACCACGGGCAACCAGAACTGGGCCCTCGCCCGCTACCAAACAAATGGAAATCTGGATAGCTCCTTCGGTAGCAATGGCAGAGTGGTCACCGACTTCAACGCCACGGGGGAGTATGCCCGAGGGGTCGCCAT
>WVZH01000300.1:623-1705 GCA_011772595.1 Anaerolineales bacterium | reverse complement strand
ACATGCCGGATGGTGACCTCGACTCCTCCTTCGACACCGATGGCAAGGTGACCACCGACTTCTTTAGCAGCACTGACGCCGGGCGGGCTATTGCTCTGCAGACCTTAGGCGAGGGTTTATCCGTTTCGACTACTTCCTCCACCATTACGGTACAGAGCTCGCAGGCCAAGCTGGTCTTCGACCAGGCGGCCGGGGCCGGCCTGGACCAGTTCTACGGGATGACCGAATCGAACTCCTCCACCACGAGAAGGGGCGATTCGGCGAGGTACAACCTCTGGTCCACCCAGATCAACGACGGCACCTGGCACTTCGAGCAGGATGGGACCGGGACCCTGACGCTCCTGGAGTCATCCCCCGCCCGCGTGAAAATCCGCCAGCAGTACGACTACACCTCGAGCATTCATTTGGACCGGATATGGACCGTCTACCCCTCCAACAAGGTCGCCATCGAGGAAGGGCTCACCTTCGACTCCACGCAAAGCATCATGGGGGTGACGGGGATTCATGTAAATGCCACTGATTTCTTTACGGCCGGGATCTCGGACGGGACGGACAAGGTCTGGCTCGTCACTGACGACGCCGCCTCCTACTCGGACATCCTGGGAATCCCCTACACCCAGCCCCTTTTCGGGCGCGATCCATCCCCCGCATGGGAGGCTTCGAGCGAAGCGGGGACGCCCAATACCTACTACGCGCGCGTAAGGGAAACAGCCGCCGTATCCACTCCTGCTGGGACCGACACCAGGCCCTACCTCCTCTACCCGTACCTGGCGGGACTCACTTCCACCGGGACGGAATGGGAGCCTTACGCCCAAGACTACCGGAACCCCTCAACCCTCGATACGTTCAACAACGGCTCGGGGGGGTGGTTCGACGCGAGCGAGAACACCTCGAGCGGCTCGGGCGGCTCATGGTGGAACCAATCGTGGAGCAGACGGAGAAAGATCACCTTCAATAACTCCCAACCCCAAAACCTCATCAACTTCCCGGTCCTGATCAAGCTCGACAGCTCTCGGATCGACTACGCCAATACGAAAGACCTCGGGGAGGACATCCGCTTCGTCGATGCCGATGGCACATCC
>WVZH01000300.1:0-561 GCA_011772595.1 Anaerolineales bacterium | reverse complement strand
GGGACGAACCAGGTCCCGGGCAAGATTGACGGGAGCCTGGACTTTGATGGTTCTGATGATTATGTGGACACCAACTACAACACCCACCACACCCAGACCACCATTGAGGCATGGATCTATCCGGAGGGCTGGGGTGAGGGGTGGGATATCTACGAAATGGGGCGAGTGATTGACAAGGTGGAGGGTGGGGAACAGGTCCTCGTTCTCTATTTATATAACATAGATGAAAACCTGAGATTTGAGAGGGTCCGCGATATTCATACGGGATCTTGGAAAACCCCGAATTCAAGCATAGCCCTTAATACCTGGCAGCATATTGTCGTGACCTACGATGAGTCAAGTACTGAGAATGTCCCCTCCATCTACATAAACGGGCAGCCGCAAAGCGTTACCCAGATGGAACAACCAGAAGGAACAGCCCTAACCAACACTGACGATTACATTATTGGCAATCGGGGCGCCGGCGACAGGACTTTTGACGGTCTGATCGAAGAGGTCCGCATCTCCAACGTCCCCCGCTCGGGCGGCTGGATATTCGCGCAGCACAAGTCCATGACGGAC
>WVZH01000413.1 GCA_011772595.1 Anaerolineales bacterium | reverse complement strand
CGGATGAAAAGAAGTTAAAGGAGTTCACCAACTCCATCGGCATGAAGTTCGTGCTGATCCCCGCCGGCGAGTTTCTGATGGGGTCGCCTGAGTCGGAAGAGTATCGCGAGGACGACGAACAACAGCACCGGGTGCGGATCACCAAGCCGTTTTATTTAGGCGTCCATGAGGTGACGCAGGAGCAGTACCAGCGGGTAATGGGTGAAAACCCGAGCGAATTCAAGGGAGCCAATCTGCCCGTCGAACAGGTCTCCTGGGAAGACGCCGTCGAGTTCTGCCGCAAGCTGAGCGAAAAAGAGGGCAAGAACTACCGACTGCCGACGGAGGCGGAATGGGAGTACGCCTGCCGGGCTGGCAGCGCGGCCCGCTATTGCTTTGGCGACGACGAGTCCCAGTTGGGCCAGTATGCTTGGTACGACGCCAACTCTGACGTCGCGACACACCCAGTCGGGGGCAAGCTACCGAATGACTGGGGCCTCCACGACATGCATGGCAATGTCTGGGAATGGTGCCAGGACTGGTATGGAGATTATCCCAGCGAGGATGTGACCGATCCCACGGGGCCGAAGGAGGGCTCGGACCGGGTGTTCCGGGGCGGCAGCTGGCTCCGCGACGCCGTGCTCTGCCGGTCGGCGTACCGCGGCAAGGGCAAGCCGACGCTCCGGTACGACGTCCTGGGCTTTCGTGTGTCCCTAGTTCCGGACAAGTAAGCCAGCCCGCGGAGCGGCGCGAAGGCCGAGCCGGCGGCAGGGCAGAGCCTCGCCGGATCGTGCCGCAGCGGCGGGCCCCGCTGTGTTGACCCCAGGCGGCTCTCTTCGCTGTCTGTCCACTCTTCACTATTGTTTTCGCCGCTCTGGCGACTCTTTTTGATCTTTCGATTCTGTTGCAGTTGGCAAATCGCGGCGTTTCAATCGTCAACTTTTGAGGTTTCTTCCGAGCAGTCTTACGCGCTTAATGGTGGGATAGTTGCGTCGTGGTATTAGCGCGAAGTTTTCGAGACAAAGAAACGAAAAAGAGAAAAAA
>WVZH01000503.1:577-2230 GCA_011772595.1 Anaerolineales bacterium | reverse complement strand
ACCACACTTCACATACCTGTTTCTACTGACCGCGCGGCTGGTGTAGGCGTTGGCGAACACTGAGGAACGGTTTCGCCGGGAAATCACACTGCCGCTATTTACGGATGTGCTCGCAGAGGCGCGTAACCAGCAATGACTGTGTTNNAGAGTCAGGTGTCGAGTCTCGTAAAGTCATACCGGTTGCACTTTAACAAAAGTCTCACAAAGTCGTACCGCCCAGATTGACCAAGGCTACCAAGAACGGCTACCCTTGTCTATGAAGAGACACATTCGACAAGGGGGGCAGCAATGGCCAGACGAGGACAGACAACGACGCTTGAAGAACGGATCGAAATCGGCGAACGATGGGAAGCCGGTCAAACGGATCCCGGAATCGCGACGGCCATGAACCGGTCGGTCTGGACCGTCCGCAAGTGGCGACGGGCGTACCAGCGAAAAGGTAGAGCAGGTCTGGTTTCCCGGATGGGACGACCGTCCACGGGTGCCTTGGGGCAGTTCCCCTCTGAGATTCGCGAAACTGTTCGTGAGATGCGAGAGATTCATTCTGGCTGGGGTCCTTTGACGATTCGAACCGAGCTAGAAAATGACCAGCGCTTTTCCGGCAAGAGATTGCCTAGCCGACCACGGATAGCTGCCTTCTTGAGCCAGGAGGGATTCACGCGCAAGTATGAACGCCATACTGAACTGCCCCAAGCACAGGCTGAAGACCCGCAACATCCCCACGAGGAATGGGAAATGGATGCCCAAGGCGTCATCAAAGTGGCTGATCTGGGTTCAGTTTCCATCATCAACATCAATGACCTGTTCAGTCGTCTGAAAGTAGACAGTTTTCCCTGCCTGAACACATCCCATCCGAGCACACCGGAGTATCAGCTCGTGCTTCGGCGTGCTTTTGTGCGCTATGGCTTGCCCAAGCGGATCAGCCTCGATCACGACAGTGTCTTCTACGACAATGCTTGTGCTTCACCCTATCCAACCATCCTTCACTTGTGGTTGATCGCGTTGGGTATCGAGGTTCGCTTCATTGAGCAGGCACCTCCTGCCGAACACAGCGTCATCGAACGGATGCACCAGACGGTTGCTCAACAAGCCATCGCCGGGCAGACATTCGTTGATGGCTCAATGCTTCAGGAAAACTTGTCAGATCGGCTAGACTTTCTCAATCTCTGTTTTCCGTCCCGTTCGCTGGGCGGTCGGTCTCCGTTGATGGCGTATCCAGAAGCACAGCATTCGGGACGACCTTATCGCCTGGAATGGGAGGCCGCGGTGCTCGACTTGGATCACGTTCATCAGTACTTGGCACAAGGGCGCTGGTTTCGTCAGGTGAGTTCGCAAGGACAGTTCTCTCTGGGCACTCATCGCTATGGTGTAGGCAGAGACTTCGCTAACCAAACGCTCGAAATCACCTTTGACTCACAGACTGGCGAACTGAGATGCCTCTCTGCAGATGGCAGTCGCAAGACGCGTCTGCCTGTCCGTGGACTTACCAAGTCCGATCTGGTGGGCGAACTGAGCCCTTTGATCGCATTGCCAGCATATCAGTTGGCGTTACCTTTCTCTCCGTCTACTTGGCGTGAGATGATGTTCGCCAACGCGCTAACCGGTACGACTTAATGAGACTTTGCCCGGTACGAGTTTACGAGACTCGACACA
>WVZH01000503.1:251-527 GCA_011772595.1 Anaerolineales bacterium | reverse complement strand
CTTCCCAAGGAGGCAGATCATGTCTTTCAACTCTGACCCCATTATACACCAGCTTCATCGTGACTTCCAAGAATTGATCGAGTACGTAAGCGATGAAGGATCATGGTCACGCACGGCTTATGAAACTGAGCGCACCTTGTTCCGCAAGTTGCTGGCACTGGGCGCTCTGCTGTTACGTCTGTTCTTTGCTCGCCGGGCTTCGGTTCGCCCTCGTGGTCCCGTCTCTGCACCGGACGGGACAGAACTGGCATACGTGGATATGCGTCCAACAACATA
>WVZH01000503.1:0-162 GCA_011772595.1 Anaerolineales bacterium | reverse complement strand
CTGGGCACAGAGGGGTCTGCCCGCTGGATGCCCAGTTGAGCTTGCCACCGCGCTGTTATTCGGACCTGCTACGTGATTGGGTAGAGCACAGCGCCGCTAATGAGTCGTATACCGAAAGCCTGCGCACGCCGAAGCGTATCCTGGGACTCTCCATCTCCAAGC
>WVZH01000536.1:24285-26216 GCA_011772595.1 Anaerolineales bacterium | reverse complement strand
AAGCACAGCGATCTGACACCGTTTCAAATCAAGACCATCCTTTTTGCTTGCGCAAGCAATACCTTTGGTTCAATAAAGGATCGTAGCAAGATCTAACAAAGAGGAGATAGTTGAGGAGGATTACATCCTCTGACATTCGTGAATTCAAGGCACCGGTAATTGGGCTCTCCTGAAGCGGTGTGGCATGAAGCCTGACGGTTGCGGCGTTGTCCTGGAAAGATTCATTGCACATTGATGCAAAAGCCCAAGTAGATCCCCGGCACATTTTAAGTACCGGGGACCTTCGTTGTTGGAACTTCATTGGGATCGTATCGTGCTCACATCCGTGGCATTGGATGGAGAGCTCCAAGATTAGTCGACGATCCCTTTTGCCTAGAGGTAGGAATCAACGTATGAATTTGTGTACACCCAACATTCTATAAGGAAGTATCTTGCTTAATACAACCATCCAGTGCAGGATCTCGTATACCCCTTCTCTCGGCTGTCCTCAAAACCTTTGCTTCCTATCGATTTAGAATCATTCATTGTGAAAGGCTCGCCTGTCGAAATGGCTGGAGCCTTAGGAACCTCTCATGGCTCGGTCCAAAGCTGGGCGAAGCAGTGCGTAGATTGTATTATGCACAGGTGTCACAACGCCCAGCTCAAGACCCACTCGCTTGATTGTTCCGCTAAAGGCTTCCAGCTCGAATAGTCTTCCATTGGCGACATCGCGTTGCATCGAGGAGGTCGCGGTCGGTTCGAAGTTCTCGAGAAGTGAGACTGCTGATTCCACCACATTCGGTTTGAGTGCAATCCCCAGCGTACGAGCCAGCTCACGGACTTCCTCCATCGCTTGGATCCACAGGATCTTGGTCTCGGCGCAACCCAGAATCTCGCCTGCCGAGGCACGGCTTAAAGAGGAGACACCGCCGAAAGAGGCGATGAAGAGGAACTTCGTCCACATGGCGATGAAAATATCCTCCGCATGGATCGCGTCTACTCCGCACTCTCGCCAGGCCTGAATAATCCGTTCCACACGGTCCGTTCTCTCCCGGATGAGCTCTCCCACCACAACCTGCCTCATTACGCTTTCCTGGCGTATGATGCCCGGCGCCTCGATCATTGAAACAAGACTGCACAAGCCACCGACAACTCGATCAGGTCCAAAAGCGTGGATGAAGTGCTCATGAGCATCAACCCCGTTGAGCAGCGGCACGAGAGTGGTCTGTGATCCGACGAGTGGTCGAATATCGTGCAGGGCGTCGGCAAGCTGATAATGCTTGACAGCGACGATGACATAATCTTGCGGACCAGCGGAAGGGGTATCATCCGTGGCCCGTGCAGGGTGAATCGTGAAATCACCGTTTACGCTTTTGACTCGAAGGCCGTGGGATTTGATGGCGTTCAGGTGCTCTCCTCGCGCAATGAATGTGACCTCGTGGCCGGAATTTGCCAGTAAGCCACCAAAGTAGCCACCAACGCCACCGGTTCCAAATATGGCAATTCTCATTTTGTCCTCATAACGAGGCTTTCGTCGCGCCGCCGTCGAACATCAGGGCGTGCCCATGAATGAAAGAAGCAGCAGGCGAAGCAAGCCACGCGATGGTTCTTCCATACTCCTCCACATTTCCCATCCGGCCCAAGGGAATGCCGGTCGTCACGGCCGTGGATACTTCCTCGATGGTCTTCCCGCTACGATGGGCGCGATCGGCCATCAGCTCTTCGACGCGCTCTGTCCAGGTCCAGGCCGGATTAATCGAGTTGACCCGGATGCCCTGGGGACCGAGTTCGTTTGCCAGTGACTTCATAAGCCCGATCACAGCCATGCGAAGGGAGTTGGACAGGATGAGATTATCGATTGGCTGCTTCACGGAGTAGGATTGTGTGGTGACGATGCTTCCCGAGCCCCGTTCAAGCATGTGTGGAACCACAGCATAACACAGACGCACTGC
>WVZH01000536.1:22778-24264 GCA_011772595.1 Anaerolineales bacterium | reverse complement strand
TGCGAATTTCTTCGGCGCTGTCTTCAATCTTGTCGCTCCTTGCGCAAATCGCTACGTTGGCTCCCTCGCTTGCGAGGGCGTATGCTGCTGCCTTACCGAGCCCTCTCGACGCGGCAGTTACAAGTGCAACTTTGCCTTCGAGTTCCAGGTCCATGTCCTCCCCTCCTTCATGATTGTGGATTGCATGAGCGATCCAGTGATCAAATCGAGCGAATATCTCTTCAGACGCCTCCCATCCTCAACTTTTCTGGATGGCTGAAACCAAGGCGTGACCACGCTTGATTTCAATGCGCGGTCACGCAAGTCTGACCGGTTCCTAGCGACCTATTCTCGTTCGTCGGCGCTCGGCGTTTTCACCGCCCCCTTCTTGCCACGTCTACGCTGGTCCAGAGCTTTTTGGGCGGCCTTGCTGTAAAGCGAACCCGGATAACCGTCGGCAGCTTCGCGGAAGTGGCGAACGGCCTTTGCGTCTGCGCCTTGTTGCTGCAGAGCGACCGCAAGGTTGTAGTGGCAGGCCGCTCTGTGGCGAATCCCCAGCCCGCCTTCTTTGGCATCTTCGAGAACCGTCTCGAATAAGGTCTGGGCGCTTTGCGGGTTCTCACGCCGGAGTTGCACGATTCCCATATTAACCAGCACGATGAGCCGGGTCTGTTTATCCGGGAACAGCCGTAAAGCGGTTTGTAAAATCGAGATGGCCTGCCGTTGGCGCCCTCGATTTGAAAACAGCGTAGCAACGTCCACCAAGAGCCGAGACCGCATTGTGATCACGTAGATGAACACCAGAAAGAGGATCGGGTTTACTACAGAGCCGGTGAGCAAACCTCCAGCTGTGACAAACACGGTGAGTGCAACCGCCTCGAGTGTAAACTGCATGGAGAAGCCCTCCCCTCGGAGGAGGGACATTCCCCCAAAAAGGACGGCGTAGGAGAAGCCAACGATGAGAATCAACAAGTGGGTATCCAAAATTTTAACCTCAGTTTGTTTATGAGCGCGGCTTGTTTCTATCCTTTATCGGCTCGGAATGGTATCGTAGCTTTCAGATGAATACCCGTTCTGCGGTGCGCTGCAACATTTCCACGCCCCGGACTTCTGTTTCGAAGAGTGGGACGATAGCCCGCACATCACCATCGAAAGTCTCCTGGATTTTCTCCATGTACTCCGCTTGCATGGACACACGATTCTTGACGAAATCGGGTGCATTTTCTGCGACGGATTTCTCGTCGATCAGCATATTAACGATCACCCCGCCGACGGGGATTCCAAAATCATCGAACCAGTTGATGAAGCGGGAGATGACTGCGATGGGTAATGCTTCGGGCAGCGTCACGAAGAAGAAAGCTGTCAGCGCTGGGTCTGTTAGAAGTTCCTTGGCGTGATGCATGCGCTCACGGAAATTGAGAAGATACTTCATCAGAGGGTCCTTCTCCTCCTTCTTCTTGCTATAGGAGAGCAACTCACGCAGGGATTTGGCTTCCTCTCGGCTCTT
>WVZH01000536.1:0-22740 GCA_011772595.1 Anaerolineales bacterium | reverse complement strand
TCGAACATGGCCGACTCTTCAAATGCAGGATTCATGGTTGCTGATTCGACGAACTCATCGGCTTTGGTCTTGATATCAGCGAACTTGAGAAACCAACTGATCTTCTCCCGGATTTCCTGTTTGGAGCGATCAATGGTGTCTCGTGTGTCGATTTCGTATGCTATAAGATTCTGCTGGCCTTTCACGGGCGTAGGTGCGCCGTAAACGTCCTGGTCCAGCAGACCTGTCAGACTGTGCACTGGATTGGTAGAAGCCAAGAGCGTGCGCTTGCCGTGACTAGCGAACCACAACGCAGTCGCTCCAGCAAGAACCGTTTTTCCCACTCCACCCTTACCGCCAAAGAAGGTGTACTTCATTTTGGGGTGTTCCATGAGAAATGCCTGCATCGGTCTTTCGATCATTGTTTCTCTCCTTCGATCGACCTTGAGGGTGCAGTAGAGGATTCGGTGAGTGATCCAAACATGGCTTCGGCCATCTTCTCGATCATCGGTAATCCAGTGACATCACGCTCGAACTCCGGTATCTGGGCCAGCACTTGCTCACCGAACAGCTCGTCGATACGGGTTAAGTACCGCTCCTGCATCTCTAGCCGGTTGCGAAGATAATCCGGGATGCTCTGCTGACCTAATTCTTTAGGGATGACGCGGTTTACGATGTAACCGCTCAAGGGTACCTGATATTTCGCGAACAACTCCGCGGCCCGAAGGGTGTCTACCAGCGCCATTTCCTCGGGAATGATGACGAAGAAAAAGGCCGTTTTTTCTTTGTTGGTCAGGATGCTGGAGGAAGTGTTGATACGGTATTTGATATCCAATAACTCTTTCAGGATCATGTCCTCTTCGGACTCTTTCTCTCGCTTGATCAGAGAGGCCACCTTGCTGTACTCCTCCATTTCCTGACGGAGGTCGGTGATCTTATCGATCCATTCGTCATAAACGCTGGCCATGCTGAGGTAATACAGTGCGTGACCTAAGGGAACGAGGTCGTATATGTAATAGTCATACTCAGCTGCCACAACGATGTCAACAACTTGATCGAAGATGGCGCTCTCCTCCATTGCCGGCTCTGCTGCGGCAGCTTGAATGTACGACTCAATTTCTTCTGGAACTTCCTCCATCCCGTACATATCGAGGATCTTTTGGCGGATTTCGTCTTGATAGGCTCTGATGTGTTGATCGGCGTCGATCTCTTGGGCGAACAGGTTGGGTATGATCTCTACCGGCCCTTTACCGAATATATCGCGTTCAAAGATATCCGAGAGCGAAGCTTGTGGGTCGACGGAGAAAACAAGTACGCGGTGACCATTTTTCGCCAGATGATATGCAGTAGCAGCAGAAAACGTCGTTTTACCTAGCCCGCCCTTACCACCGAACATGATGTAGCGACGCTCAGGATATTCCATAAAAATGTGTGCCAACGACATTGGATTATAACTCCTACGCTAGCGCGTCCGTAAGGTCTTTTTCTCGTAACATACGGCGTTTCCATGTTGATATCTGAGGTACCACATAAGGCAGGAGACGGAGCGAGTAATAGGGGGGAAGGATGGGAACCCCGAGTAGATCACCCATGGTGATCAGGATAAACAAATGCTCCATGCTCCCTCTGGTCTTTAAAGCAAAACGTGTCATGTCGTGACCAGCCATGCCATAGATGAAATCCAGGAAGGAAATACCCATTTTCTTTAAAATGTTTTTCTCTTCCTCTGTCATCGGTTTCTTCTCCTTGTATGGTGATGGGATTGACTTAAATGTATTATTTCATCCGATTTCCTGATCAATGAGATCCGTAAAATCACGCTCTCGAAGCATGCTGCGTCGCCAGCTCTCAAACGAGGGCACTAAATAGGGAACAAGCCGAAGGATGTGATAAGGAGGTAGGAATGGTACACCAAGTAAATCACCGAATACGATGAGTGTGAATAAACGTTCCTGCTCATTCCTAATCTTCTTCAGTTCATGCACCCAATCGTAAACAGTCATCCCATAGATGACTTCACGTAAAGTGCGCACCGCTTTCTGGATCACTTTTTCTATTCGCATGGTTGCGTTTGAGATCTTCAATTTGGCAGCCTTCTGCCCTCGGCAGGTTTCACATTGGAAAATAGGACTATGATTGGAGAAATGATAGGTAAGTACCACCAACATGCGATGCTACTGATTATATAACGCTCGCAGATTTTATCCCTCATCATCCAGTCGTCAATTGTTTTTGTAGCATCGTGTCTAGAGTCGCCTTATCCCATCCACTAAGCTTCTCGCGACCATTAACGATGAAAGTTGGGTATTTGCGAATCCAGTACCGTAATGATTTGATAAAACCATCGAGCGATTGTGGATCGATGACCTGAATTCTGATTTGATCTCCATAGTTGTATAGGATTTCGAACAACCAGTCTGCCAACCGGGTGAAATCCAGTTTGACATCCTCTGGATATCCGTCGATTTCTTCTTGATGCACCTGTTGACCAATACCGGCCTGGCTGAATATTTGCTCACAATGCCTACAGTGATAGAAATTAGTTATCATTGGTGCGATTACCTGTAGGGAAATTGGCGCCATCGTTTGTCACTCCAAAAAGATAAGCGAGAGGAGCTTGAGCCCCTCTCGCTTACGTTCGTGGGATGGTTCAGTCGATACCAGCAGTGGCACGCCCCTCTTCCAGCCGAGCCTGAATGGCTCGAACAGCGTCTACCGCTAGGATGAGTGCAGCTAGGAAGAGGATGATCCCGAGCGCACCGGCGACGTAGTTTCCGATGAGCTTGTCTGCCGGTAATTCAGCCGCTTGGGTGATCGCTTGATTTAGTACCTTGTAAGCTGTTAGAGCAAGCGCCCCCATCGTCGTGACGAACATGAAGATGAAGGGAACAAAGGTCCACGTGTAATTCTTCCCCTTGGTCATCAGCCACAGTGAGGCTAACAGTAATGCCAACGCGGCCATCAGTTGGTTGGAGGATCCGAAGAGGATCCAGATGTTTGACCAGAAGCCAGTCCAGATAAGCACCAAGGAGAGGACCAGTGCTACGATAGTCCCGATGTGGACATTCTTCATCGCCGGCACAGCATCACCGATGAATTCGGCGCTTGCAACCCGCATGAAGCGCACCACGAGGTACATGATGGTCAACGCCATTAGTGTTAGGAAGACTGACCCGTAAGGGAGACCGAAGGAGGTGGGTATGCCGATGTAGGATAAGAAGTTGCTCAATCCAACAGCGAACACACCTGCATTCTTGCCTGCACTGACTAGCTCAACGTATCTCGCTGCACCAACGCCCACAGTCGCCGCGAGGAGCGACAGGACCGCCACAAACATCTCAAGGAACATGGCACCACCGCCGACTGGTAGGGCATCGGTCTCCTTCTCCAACTGGCGAGCTGTTCCGGAGCTGGAGACAAGGCTGTGCCAGCCGGAGATAGCACCGCAGGCGATGGTCACGAACAACAACGGCCAAAGCGGTCCGAGGGCACCTAGTTCGCCCAACTTTCCATCCAGCGTCGTTATGGCAGGAAAGGCTGCGGCGTCCACTGTCGGATGCCAGATGATCAGCCCAACTGTCCCTCCTATAATCCCTAGGAAGACGATCCAGAAGGAGACGTAGTTAATGGGCTGAGCCCAGCGCCAGATGGGGAGCACAGCGCCGAAGTAACAAATAACCAGCACCACTAAGCTCCACAACATCCTTGACCAGGTGACATCGCCAAAGCTCACCGCGAACGCTTCATTGATGTTGGTGAAGAAATTCTGAACCCCTGTCAGAGTTCCGATGTAGATGCCAACAAACGCAAGAATGACGGTCACGATGCTCGTCACGAGGATGTCTAGCTTCCAGCGGTAGGTCATCTGACCAGCTAGCAGGCCAACGCCTATGACAAAAAGCACACCTAGTGGAACAGCAGGGTTCGTCATAAGGTCATAGCCGACGATCTTACCGAACGCTCCCATAATTAGAAGTAGATATAGGTAGATGAAAATCAAGAGAATCGTTCTGGCTCGGGGTGAGATGAGCTTGTAACTCAGGGCACCGAAGGTTTTGCCTTCCTCCCGAACTCCAAGAATGATGCTGCTGTAGTCTTGAACCCATCCAATAAAGAAGGTTCCTAAAATGATCCAAAGCAGCGCGGGTAGCCAACCCCAACGCACAGCGACAATCGGACCTACGATCGGTCCGAGAGCGGCGATGGACTTGAACTGATATCCATAAAGCACATTGCGGCTGGCAGGTGTAAAGTCTACCCCATCCATATACATGGTCGCTGGGGTTGCCTTATTGGGATCGGGTTGGACGATGTTCTTGTCGATCGTTCGGGCGTAGAAGCCATAACCCACAGCGATGCCTAGAGCGGCCAGGATCAAGATGATTAGCGAATTCATGACAGTTCGCTCCTTGCAATTCTCGATTGCATCGTTAGCCAATGTAAATGTCGATAATGCTCCCCGATAATCGACCTCCTTTCTCTAACGTTGCCCTGGATGTCCAAAGCCCTCTATCCTTCGGAGCGTGCGTGTTGAATGATTCTTGCGCCGTACAGGTCGTCCCGCTCTCGATAGACCTCCCCATCGTGAGGGCGTTCTACCTCCTCAGAAACAACGAAATCTCCCGGACATCGCATGGACAACGACCTCGGGGATGAACCGGTTGGACCTCTACCTTAGGACTTCGTACGAACGAAGCTGGCATACTTTTTAATCGTAGATCCTAACTGTCACAAGAGTTACAGCGAACAGAACTTACGATATTAATAACACCAAGCCGTCCGAATCAGTACGAAGGACCTTTTAGAACCATTCTTTGTATGGTTTTGCGAAGAGGGTGAAAGCCCCCTTCAATATAATACGCCTTTCGCGAATGAGATTCAAGTTATCAAGGAAGGTGAGGAGAGCGTGCAAGGTGGAATTTACATAAGATAGTNNGAGCATCGTGGATAGAGTTCCACGATTGGTTTATCGATATGGAATTCGCAGAGAAAGCTTGTTTACCTTATGAATGAGTTTCTAACACCGGGTGTCGAAATACAAGACTCGTGCCTTTCCCCGGATCACTCTCTGCCCAGATTCGTCCGTCATGCATCTCCACAATCGACTTTGCAATCGACAATCCGAGCCCGGATCCACCACTTTCCCGTTGGCGGGACCTATCCGTGCGATAGAAACGATCAAAGATGCGACTTAACTCGTCAGGTTGTAACCCAGGGCCGCCACGACTGAAGCTAGAAGAGACATACACCAGATTCGAACCCAGGCCGGTAATTCGTTCTTCGATGGAAGCCTCCGTGCCTGAACTGATGGAGAACATGATGATCACCGAGGCGACGCCGATGATGATGCCCAGCATGGTCAACAACGAACGCATCTTGTTGCTCGCAATGTTCTCCCATGCGAGACGAAGGAGCTCAATGAGATTCATATGCACTCTTTCTTTGCCACCACGCTTGGATCCTGAGCCATTCAGCACGACTCTCTCGATCCTACCGTCAAGCAGATGGATCGAGCTCACATCCTCTCATCCCAGGTTGTAGCGACCTTCTGTAGGCCGATCCAGACAACCGAGGACATTCATCAGGGTGCTCTTGCCGGAGCCGGAAGGTCCCATGACGGCTACGAACTCGCCTTCATCGATGGTGATGCTCACACCATCCAGCGCTGCCACGCTGATCTCTCCCATGCCGTAGATCTTGCGCACGTCGACCGTCTGAATGATCGCTTGTTTCGCCATCACTGAGTCTCCACGATGCCGGTGGTGACGACTTCCCCCACTTCGAGGCCAGATTTGATTTCGGTGAAGGTGAAGTCCATCAGGCCCACCTCGACAGGTCGCAGCTTCAACTCACCGTCCTCCATGACGAAGACGGCATACTCGCCGGGCGCCAGTTCGCGCAACGCTTCGACGGGAACCAAAGTGACACCTTCCGCTTGACCGGCGATGACGTCTACTGCGGCGTTCATGCCGAGCAGTAGAGTGTCGAAGTCAATGGACGCGTTCTCATCTAACTCTACCAATTCCTTGACCGTCGAAATCTGGCCCGAGGTATAGAGACTGGGATCCACCTGCACAACATGCCCCGTGAAGACCTGGTCGGGCAAGGCGTCGAAGATCACTTCCACCTCGTAGTCAAGATCGATTTTGTCCATATCCTTCTCGTCGAGGACGATCTCCACTTACAACTGGTTCAGATTTGCCAGCGTGATGAACGCGCCCGTCACGTCCTGACCTCGTTGTGCCGTAACGGATTGAACCGTTCCGTCGATGGGAGACACGAGGACCGATTCCTCCAGGTTGCGCTCGGATACGGCAAGCTTCGCTTCTGCGTTGGCGAGCTGCAGCTCGGCCATCGCAAGCTCATCGGGATCGGGTCCGTCCTTGACCTTCTCCCATTCGCGCTCGGCTTGAGCGACGAGCGCTTCTGCGATGGCCACTTCAGCGTCCAATTGCGCTTGTTGAATTTCCGAGGGCTCACCTTTGTACCAATTCAACTCGCGCAGCGCAGAGTCATACTTCATCTGTGCAACAGACAACTGGGATAATGCGATCGCTTTCTGGCGGTTGTCATCAGGTTTGTGGGCGACCTGGTTGTATGCCGACTGGGTTTTGTTGAGCTCGATCTCGGCGAGCAGAAGATTGGCCTCGGCGCCATCGATCATAGCCTGACTTGCGCGGTTGCCTTCCTGCTGAACGCTCCACGTATATTCCGCTGTGTTCAACTGGTCCAGCGTATTCGCCAGTTCGAGTTGCGCCTGGGCGGCAACAACGGTGGCGTTTTCGTATAGGCCATCGATCGCCCTCTGTGCATTCATGACAGAAAGCTGATCGGAGGCGACGGTGGCTTCCAATTGCTCGCGATCCCCTTGCACGGCCAACCCGTCACCTGCCTGCACCACGTCGCCGGCTTGCACGTGCAGCTCGGAGACAGGACCGCCGGTCCCGAATCCCAGTTCGATTTCATCGAGTGCGATCAGCGTGCCGGATCCGCTGGCGTAGATGGCCAGATCTCCCTGGCGTACCACGGTGGTTTGAACTTCCGGCTCCTCCGCCGTTTGGGCTGGCAAGTAGATCGCCTGATAATAGGTAAACCCGGCAGCACTCAGAAGGGCGATAACACTTAGTGGGATATGTTTCTTGCTCAACTTGCATAGCATCTGCGCTTCCTCTCCCTGGACCTTTGAGGTCCAATTTCATACCAGCAGTATAGGAATGGAGGGTAAACAAGCTGTAAGGAAGTCATGTAGAAATTGTGTGGATTTCTCCCCTCAGTTTGCAATTCGGAATCCATGGATCGGCGAGCAAGCGCTCTGCCCCGTGGTTTGTTGTTGTCATGACGAAGTTGTGTCCACCGAAGCAGAAAGCCTAACAGACGAAAAGTGCCCGGCAATTTGGGGCACTTGGATGGTTTCGGAGGTTCGGAGATCAGAGTTTTTAGGGACGCGTGTTTGCAGTCAACCAAGCTCCTTCGACATCATCTGCAGTTCGACCCGCTCCGTCCAGCCGATCTCCTTCCAGAAAGCTATCCCCTCAAGGTTGTCTTTGTAAACGAAGAGGTGGCATTTTTGAATGCCCGCGCTCGCGAGCGCCTCTAGGCAGCGCGCCACGAGGGCTCGGCCCAACCCGAGACCGCGGTGCGCGCTGTGGACGACAAGGTGGTGTATGTAACCCCGTCGGCCGTCGTTTCCGCATAAGACCGCTCCCACGATACGCTCACCTTCACAGACGACGAAATTTTGGCCCGGGTTGCGATTGAGGAATTGCGAGATACCGGTCTTAGAATCAGCGCCGCTGAGGCCGATTCCGGGAGTTGAATCCCAAAGTGCAATGACTTGGTGGTAATCGCCGATGTCCATTTGACGGAAGTCATATTTGATCATGGGTGAGAGATTTACCTCCTCTTCGAAATGGCCTATTCCGGAGAGAAATGTAGGCGTGTCATTTTGATATGTCAAGGGAGAGTCTCATTCCAATCTGAGTGAAGCGCCTTCCGCTCTCGATGCTTGTCTTACACGTGTATCGAACCATCGCAGCGAATGTAGGGGCGGTTCGCGAAGCGCCCCTACGAGAATCTCATCTACAGTCTTGAAAAAAAGATGAGGTCGGGGATAATAAGCAGGTTGAAAGAACCTATGATATTGGAGGGTGCTCTTCCATGGGCTTACAAGTTGGTCAAGAAGCACCGGATTTCACGCTTCCCACCCATCTAGGGGACGAGGTCACGCTCAGTGATTTACGGGGCAGGAACGTCGTCCTGGCATTCTTTCCTTTAGCCTGGACACCGGTTTGAAGCGAACAAATCCCGTCTTACGAGGCCCAGAAGGCTAAGTTTGCGGGATTGAACGCCCAGGTTCTGGGCATGAGTGTGGACCATGTTCCCTGCCTCCAAGCTTGGGCTGAAAGCTTAGGCGGGATCGAATATCCGTTGATGAGTGATTTCTGGCCGCATGGTAAGGTCGCTTCGAGGTATGGTGTTCTACGTGACGAAGGATACTCCGAGCGGGCATTATTCGTGATCGACAAGGAAGGTGTAATCCAATACATCGACATCCACGACATCGAAGATCAACCTGACAACGAGATCTTGTTTGATGAGATCCGTCGCATTGATCCTGAGGCGGCGGCATCCGAACCCGAGGAGCCAGAATATGCTCCTTTACCGCGCGGGGGCATCGTGATGTACTGCTCGAAGTGGTGTCCGGATTGCAGGCAGGCGCGTACCTGGTTGGCAGAGCGAGGATTGGAATATACGGAGGTAGATGTTTGGACCGTGGGGGGCGCTGCGGATCAGGTGCGGGAATGGGCTAATGGCAAATTGGTGACACCGACCTTCGACATCGACGGGACGATCGTAGTGGACTTCGACCCGGAGCGGTTGGCAGAGCTTTTGGACTAGAGGGGCTTGATTTTAAGAATCGCAATTTGAGTGTTTTATCAGCCACTCTGGCCATACAAGGCCTTAGGTGCCCTTTTTCTTTCGTGTAGCCATCACATATACGGGTCAATCTTGCTCACGGCGTACGTGAGCCGGCTTCGTTCGTGCAGGAATCTCTCAGCCATACTGGGATAACGTGCAAGCCTTACATGAGGCTCACGCATCTTTAAAGCATCTCACCGATCGTGCTTTCATATTCTGGAAAGTAGCGCCCAATGACAGGGAGATCGAAACTTCGAAGGATGCTGGTGTTGCTTTCACGAGCGAGCAGGAATTCGAAGGATCGCTCTACCAGAATCTCCGGCGTCACCTTTCCGCCCGTCAATTTCTCGTAATACTCTGGTGTAACTGTGACTCTGTGGGTTGTTCTTGTGCGGCCTTCAACGCTGACGTTGTAGGTCGCATCATCGATTTTCTCTACGCTTATCATATCTCCCTCCTGATGAAAGCTGATATTCAATCAACACCTAAATGCCGATCACGATTGGACAGATAAATCCGCTCGATTTGAGCGTCGTGCATCGTCTGGCTGGTACGAGGTTTGATAAGAGAACGATCGGGCGAGGATTCTGTCCGAGATTAGCATGTTGGCATCGGGTTCGAGATTTGTGTCCGTATATCGCAGCACGACTCATGGCAAGATTTTAGCCGAGAATATGAAGGATGTCAGCGCGTGATCACCAACTGGCGTGAATTATAGGCGGTGGGAAGGGATGAGTGGGAGGGCACTTTAGGGGAGCCCAAATCGTGGTTTTAAAGAGGAGCACCCCCAGACCTGAGGGGGGCAAGCCCGGGGGCGGTCGCAACACTGACCCTAAGGTCAAGTGACGACAATTGAATTATACGAAACGTGAATTTCGGTGCAATAGTCCATTTGTCCCTGGACATAACCCCGAATGCCTTGAATGGATCAACTCGTGTTAGGAAAACGTGTTCCCCGTCGATAAAAATGGTTGATAGAGGATCAAGGCTCTAATGCACGTTCAAGCGTATCAAGAATTTCTTTGCTGTGTTCCGCGGGTTTCACATTTTCAAACCGTTCAACGATCTCTCCATCCGGGTCAATCAGGAAGGTCGTACGCTTCACGCCCATGAACTCACGACCCATAAATTTCTTCAAGCCCCAGACGTCGTAGGCCTCACTAATTTGGTGGTTCGTATCGTCGAGTAAAGTGAAAGGTAGATCATACTTGGCTTTGAATTTCGCTTGCTGCTTAACCGTGTCAGGACTGACGCCGAGTATTACGACGCCTTTCTCTTGGTAGACGCTGTAATCGTCTCGAAACCCACATGCCTCTTTCGTGCACGACGGCGTGTCTGCGCGAGGGTAGAAGTAGAGCACGATGTACCGGCCACGATAATCGCTCAGCTTCACAGGCTCCCCGGTGTCTGAGAGCAGTTCGAAATCAGGTGCCCGATCGCCAGATGTTGGGGTCATGATTCCTCCGGTATGTTTTTCTTAGCCGTTAAGAAGATTTCCCACCGACTTCAGCGATCATGGATCCCATTGGTCCTGTGTCGTATCCCGGCAAGTTTTGTACGGCGATCCGAAATTCGCGATCGTGGAGCAGGTTTAGTAACGGCTCTAGCATAGGGCTTTCATAGTGCACCCTGGGNNGCGAGAATGCCCAGACCGCAATCCACCCGACCTGACGCTACCGCAGCTGCGACAGTCAGATGCGAATACTCCTCGTGATCGTAGCCACTTATTGAATCGGGTTGCAGGCCGATCTCCTCGAGGTGGTAATCGAGCAGGATCCTGGTTCCCGCGCCGCGTTGGCGATTAATGAAGATAACGTCCTCTCGCGCGAGATCACCCAACTGGTGTAATCCTTTGGGATTACCGCTGGCTACGAGAAGGCCTTGTTGGCGATGAACCAAGCCCACGACCAAGGCGGGGATCTCGGGCATATATTGATCGATATAGGCCAGGTTGTATTCACCGCTGGCAGGATCGAGCAGATGGCTGCCTGCCAGGTGCGCCTCGCCGCGTCTGAGTGCGATGAGCCCGCCCACGCTGCCCAGGTTGGCGGAGCTTAGATACCTCCCTTTTGGAGCCAGGAATTCGGCCATGAGATCGATGGTGAGATCGTGTGAGCCGAGAATGAGGATCGTACGCTCGATTTCCGCTGGAGGGCGGTAGAGCCGGATCTTTACACTTTCTCCGGCTTGAATCCCTTGAACGCCTGCCGGAATGCACACGATCCCATCGGCGCGCACCAGGGAGGTGATCACTCCTGCGCCGCGCTGCAGGGGGGCGGCGACGACTTGATCTCCCACTTTAGCGACCGTCACGCGCACATACTCATCGTCTCCGAGTGAAGAGTGCAGCTTGCGCGTGAACGTGGCGTTGAGGACTTGTGGTTCGGAAGGCGCTCGAGCCGTCCAGCGTGCCAACAGCGGCTCAACGAAGATCTCGCCGGTCAGTGCCGCGGAAACGGGATAACCAGGCACGCCGATCACGGGAGTCGTACCATGCGACGCGCTCGCTTCGGACGGCATCTCCCCTGCATCTGGGCTGTTCGGGCCACGTGCTCCTCCAGATGGATCCGATGTGATCATACCTAGAATGACTGGATGACCAGGGCGCACGGCCACACCGTGCACGAGCAACGTTCCGAGCGATTGGATCACCTGGGCGGTGAAATCCTCCGATCCGGCTGATGAACCAGCGATAACCAGGACCAGGTCGTTGTCATTCGCGGCGACCGAGACGGCGTCCCGGATGGCTTCTACATCATCGGGCACGCTGGGATGGCGATTTGGATCTCCACCCCAGCCTTCGACCTGGGCGGCGAGGATAAGGGAGTTGTATTCGATGATTTGACCCGGTTCAACCTGTTCTCCCGGCTCCACGAGTTCGGTTCCAGTGGGGATAATTGCTACGCGGGGTCGGCGCCAGACGCGGACTTTGCTATGCCCTGAGGCGGCAAGTGCGCCCAGGTCGACGGGTCGTAGAGTATGGCCGCTGGGGAGTACGAGCTCTGTTTTGACCATGTCTTCGCCCATAGGTCGCACGTGTGACCACGGTGCCAGCGCGGCCCGCAGGCGAATCGCAACCGTGGTTTCTGTGTCTTCCGCCTCCGTGATGAGCTCGACGTGTTCGATCGGCACGACCGCATCGGCCAACGAGGGCATCAGATCGCCCGTGTCCACGTAGACGGCTTGTTCTTGGAGCGTGAGGTCGATAGGGGTTCGGTCGCTGGCTCCTATTGTGTCGGCAGCAAGGATGGCGTATCCGTCCATGGCAGCAGCATGATAGTGAGGGGAAGATTGCTCAGCCCATACCGCCTCTGCCGTCACGCGTCCATACGCTCGATCCAATGGTACGGTCTCAGCTTCCAGGGGATTCCACAGCGCGGCTTGCTCGAGCGCCCGGATGAATCGGTCCCAGGCATCTTGGAGTGGGATGTCATGCAGATAGACGGAGTTAGATGGCATCGAATCCCCTGCCGACGGATAATCTCGAACTAGGCTGTGATCCGCGGGTGGGTTCAGAACAATCTGACTTCCACTTCCGCACCAGCGTCCAGGCCGGTCGCCTCAGCTGGGATGCGAACAAGACCATCCGCCCGAACCAGCGTGAAAATCAAATTCGAGCGACCGTAGATCGGTTCGGCGAGTAGACCTTGTGGGGTTGCAGATAAACGTACCGGTAAATAATCTTCACGTCCGGTTTCTGCCGCTACATTTACCGACATACGCGCCGAGACGCGAGCTGCTTCAGCGGGTTTATCAAGCCCCAGTAGCTGGCGAATGACAGGTACGACAAAATATCCAGCGACGACCAACGCGCTCACCGGATTACCAGGTAAGCCGATCATTGGGATACCATCGGCCACAGCCAGGATCGTCGGTTTTCCTGGTTTGATGGAGACCCCGTGCACTAAGACACCAGGGTCGCCCAACGCATCGATGACCTGAGCGGTTAAATCGCGCGTGCTCACCGAGGACCCCGCCGTAATGATGACGACGTCGTCTTCTCGATGAGCTTCTCGCGTCGCTTCGAAAAGCGCGTCATATTGATCGGGGATAATTCCGCGCAAGATCGGTTGACCGCCAGCGTTACGCACCAGGGCGTTCAATGTGTAGCTATTCACGTCGCGCACCTGCCCCGCCGACGGTGTTACATCAGGTGGCACTACCTCATCACCGGTGGAGAGGATGCCGACGCGAGGCCGGCGTGCAACTTCAACGCTCGTTATACCAAGCGCCATCAATCCCCCGATCTCTTGCGGGCGCAATTTCACGCCGGCTTCTAGCACGAGTTCTCCAGCCTTGACGTCCTCACCTTCTACCAACACGTTCTGCCCAACCGCAACGGCCGTGAGGACTTCGACCTCGCTTGCTCCTGCCTTTTGTGTGTCTTCGATCATCACGACTGCATCGCCACCCGCAGGGATCATGCCACCAGTGTGCACGAGCGCTGCCTGACCTGATTGCAAGGTGAGAGGTGTCGTTTGTCCCATGGATACTTCACCCACGATTTCAAGGTAGGCGGGAAGTCGTTCGCTAGCACCATAGGTATCGGCTGCAAGCACGGCGTATCCGTCAACAGTGGTGCGTGCGAACGGGGGTAAAGGGTGGGGGGCTGAAATCGCTTCAGCGAGTACACGGTTCAAAGCGTCCTCTGTGGGGATGCGCTCCGGCTCGGTGCGTGAGTCCTCGGGGAGCGACTCGAGGAATTGCTGCAGCGCGTCTTCGGGAGGTTGGAGCTTGAGGAATTCAGGCATGGTCAGGAAAAAAGATATCCGATCAGGATAAGGTATGCGGTGAGGGCGAACAATCCAACTGCACCAAAGTTGAGTGTACGCCAGCGGACGGGGAAACCTCGCCGGATACGTTCCAATTGCCAAACCTGGGCAATCGCCAATGGGAGGGCGATGATGGCGCCAAGCCCGACACGTCTTGGAAGACCGCTAGCGAAGGCGATAGCAAAGCTGACGATGGCGAAGATGATCGCAATGTCGTGGAGGCGCATGGTCGTTGCCCAACCCAGCCTGACCATTAGGGTGCGCTTGTCGTGTTTGACGTCGCTAGCGTAATCGGGTAACTCGAAGATGATCATCATTGCCAAATGTAGTGCCACCAACGGCGTCGTACTCATCACGAGCAAACGGTGCAATTCGCCAGTTTGGAGGGTAAAGCTGAATGTGGGTACTAGCGCAGCAACCAAGACGGAGGTCGTCAGTTCTCCGTAGCCAGAACTGACCAGCCGCACAGGTGGAGCGTTATAAAAGAAGGCTCCCAAAAAGATGAGCAATAGGATTAACCAGGCAAGGAGAGGAAATTGTCCGCTAACGAGCGACACGGACACCAATGTGCTCACGATCACGATGCATACGATTGCAGCGTAGAGCGCAGTCTGGCGAGGAAGCCCATCTGGGCCTACAACACCGCTGCCACCCGAAAAGGGTGTTCGCTCTGGATTATCACGGTCGGCGTCGCCGTCGTAGTACTCGTTCAGGTAATGAGTCATCAACTGGATGAAAGTGATCAAAGCCTGACCTAGTAGATAATGGCCTAGATCGATGGTTCTGCCAAGGTAGGAAGCGATGGCGGCACCGAGACCGAAGAGCAACGCCGCACCGAAGATGAACAACGGTCGGCTCAAGCGAATGAAGAGTCGCAAATTACGGAGGGTGAGGTTCATAGGCTAGTCTGTAAAATCGAATTCCCTGTCCCCGGTGGTCTCTCCATTGGCATGTGTTGTGATGCGTAGCAACGTGACCGGGGGTTGAATGAGACGGTGTCCGAAGGCGACGCCGAAGGGAACGAGCACGAGTGTGGGCTGGTCGCATTGATAGCGATACTGTCGATCGTAAGACGGTGAGTTCGTACGAAGATCGTGCCAAATGAACTCGACGCTGCCGTCTACGAGCGCCCAGATTTCATCGGCGACCTCACGTACGCGCAAACGTGTCTTGGTTTCTTCTTGAAGGCGGACGATCTCCGCATGGCCGAAACGCCGCAGAAGGTGGTCCGTGTCTGCAAGTGCCGGCCAGCGTGTAACGCCCGGTTCTTCGATGACCTCGATCGGGCGAATAAAGAGATCGTGAATAGGATATCCCTCTGGCATCATGTCCTTAACGTTCGTTGTGCT
Source organism: Anaerolineales bacterium (assembly GCA_011772595.1). Next base: position 7,721 of record WVZH01000536.1, on the reverse strand, counting down.
CCTAGGTTTTTACCACATTTTTTCAAGGCGTGAGGTTTGGANNCAGATGCATCGTATTGTGAAGCTATATTTGCTTCAGAATTTTATTGATCTTCAGATCACCAGCCCTGGGATGATATCCCGTCTTGGAAAGGTTGGGCTCTGATCGTTCATCGATAAAAGTGAGGCAAGCGACATGAGCTTCCCTGAACGCCTCGATCAGGTCGTGTGTCGCGCCTTGTTCAGCAGCGCTGACTTCTCTCTGATTGAAGTGATCGATATCAAAATCGAGTGCAGCGAAAGACTCCGCTGAAAGCATATCGCCAAGAAGTTTCAGGTAAGCAATTTCTGTGGAGCACAAATGCGCCAGAACCTGTTTCATTCCCCATTGGGCACCTGCTGAATACACTTGTTGCGACCAATCATGCCCCTGCAGGTTTTCGAAGAAGACTGCGGTTTTTTCCCCTTCACCCCTTAATCGAGTCTTTAAACGTTCAAGTTGCTCGCCCACCGACGCTCCTTACTTACGCAAGTTGATTGCCTCCATCCACGACCAGCGTCTCGCCTGTGATGAATGAATTCTCAGCCAAATAAATCACCGCCTGAGCGACGTCCTCACCACTACCACCACGTTGAAGCGGTAAAGACTTGGTGATGTCTTGCCAGCGGCTCTCTTCCATCCCATCAGGTTTCAGCACGGGACCAGGAGCGACGGCATTGACGCGGATTTTGGGTGCAAGCGCAAGCGCCGCAACTCGTGTGAGCATCTCAATCCCGGCTTTGCTGATCGAGTGGATGGGGAAGCGCGGCCAGGGTTTAAGGCCGGCGATGTCAGAGATGTTTACGATCACACCTCCAAACTCTTGCATCCGTTGCGCCGCAAGTTGGAGACAGAAGAAAGCGCCCTTTAAATTGAGATCGATGGTTCTTTGCCAATCCGCCTCCGTGGCTGATAACAGATTTACGGTCTCCATAATCGCCGCGGAATTGACCAACAAGTCGATCCCCAATCCGGCGCGATCTACCTCCTGGTAGAGCTCTCTCACACCCTCATACTGACTCAAATCTGCTTGTACGGGTACGGCTTTTACTGCGAGATCCCTGATTTGGTTTGCTGTCTGCTCGGCGGCATCCACAGATGCGTTGTGGTGTATCACGAGGTTGCAGCCGCGTTCAGCCAACGCAAGGGCGATGGCGCGACCCACTCGTCGAGCACCTCCAGTCACGATCGCGGTTTTACCTTGCAGATCCATTATTCGCCCTCCGAGAAGGCTTCGATAATGCGCTGATCGAGCAATGTTGCTAGAGCGTGCAAATCGACATTGTCCGGCAGTTCGTCGACGCCAAAGGTGAATACGGAGGCGCCGATGGGACCGCGTCGGAACANNACGCCTTGAAAATCCTCCATGATCTCGATCTTGAATTCTATTCCCATGTCTGACGGGAAAACGCCCCCACTTGCCGATTCTTCCAACTCATCGGGAACATCACTTAACGACTTGTCAAATTCTTCCAGGTTCTCTTCGTCCGTGAAGACGAAAGTCATGCTCATCACGGCAGTCTGGGATTGTTCGTCCATGAAAGCTGCAAATGTGGCGATCTCGAACTCCACCTGTTGATACAACATCATGTCTTGCATGTTGTCTGGGATGGGGAGTTCTGTAAATCCGGTTGGGAGATCGCTGAGTTTCAGGGTCGCGGCAGCAAGCGACACGCGCATGCTGTCGCTCACAATGGGGGTTCCCGTCGCCTCGCGTGTGGGTCTTGGGGTGTTCGTTGGCTTGGGTGCGGGCGTCAGGGTGATGGTTGCTGTTTGGGTCGGAGGCAAGGTCGGTGTAGGTGTCCAAGTTGAAGGAAGCTTGATCGGTGTGGGGCTGGACTGAATTGGTGTGAGATCGGATTGGTCAGTTAAAGAATCCTCTGTCGGTCGCGGAGTAGAGGGTGTGCACCCGGCACTAAAAAGGAGAAAAAGCAGGCAGAGCGTCGATCTTACCTTCATCGTTGATCTCCTCAGCGTCGTAGAAGGTTGGAGAGGAAGAAATACACATTTGCCGGATGTTCCGCGAGGCGGCGAACGTAGTAGGGATACCATTCCGTGCCGAAGGGAACGTATACCCGGACAGGATATCCCTCGCTGGCGAGCTGGGTCTGCAAGTCGGATCGAATACCATTCAACATCTGGAATTCGAGAGCGTTCATAGAGAAACCTGTATCGGCAGCATAGGATTTCGCGAATGCGATGCGCTTTTCGTCGTGCGTGGCGATGGCGGTGACGGGGGGTACTTTGCCATCCGGGGAGGCAGGAATTGAACCTGTGGCCATAGCAACGTCAATCAACAAGGCGGTCAGCTTATCGAAGTTGGCATCGACGTCGGCTTTTCGTGGGAAAGCGACATCGGGAGGCTCCTTGTATGCTCCTTTGCAGAGACGTACACTTGCGCCTTCATTTAGTACGGCCTGTAGGTCTTTTTCCGTCCGGTAAAGATAAGATTGGAAAACAAGACCGACGTTGGTCGATCCAGCTTGACGCAGCTGGCGAAAGATATCTATCGTTCGATCGACCGTGGAGGAATCTTCCATGTCGATGCGGACCATGATACCGAATTCTGCCGCGCGTGCGGCGATGCATTGCATGTTCTCCAAGCAGAGTTCGAAATCTAGTCCCATGCCTAGCTGAGTGAGTTTCAGCGAGATGTTCGATTTCACGCCAGTGTCGTCGATTTGTTCAAGGACTTCGATGTATTCGTCCGTCGCTCGTACGGCTTCTTCGGGTTTGGTGACATTTTCGCCCAAGTGGTCTAAGGTGGTGAATAGTCCGTTGTTGTTTAACCTCTGGATGACCTCGAGGGCTTTTGCGAGTGTGTCGCCGGCGATGAAACGCGAGGCTGCACGACGCGCGAAACCCCAGCCAGTGACGAGGCGGCGCGCCCAACTCGCGCTCGAGAGATATAGCAGGGCGGCTCTAAACACGTCTCTACTCCTTTACGTGGTTGGCATGATTCTGTTCGTTCGATAAGCAGGAGCCAAAAGAGAAAGCGTAGAATACAAACCCGGGATCAACAACCTCAATACGCATCTGATGTGAACTTACTGTGGGATTGTTTACCAGGAAATAGGTGCGCGGGGTATCGACTCGGACGATTGTCTTTTCAAGATCCTGCAGAACGTCCTCTCCATACCGATCGCTTGGCAGCGGCCGACCGTCTTGGGTTATTTCGATCCTAGTAGGGTTGTCATAATAACGGGTGAGCAGCGTAGGATCTACACAAGGCGCCAGTACGGCCTGAACCGCGGCAGCGTGGTAAGGCAGTGTTATCGCGCCATCAGGCGCCTCGAGTATCAGTCCATCATCCTGGTTACGCCACGTCCCTTCTAGATAGAAGTGCCCGTCGACCATGTCGGCAGGTAAGGAATAGTCGTGTTGTTCTTGGCGAAGTGGCGAGGGGTCTCCAAGAGCGTCGATGTGCAATTCTGGTGTCGTCGGATAGCAAACAGCGCCAGGAATGTCTTCGGGTCGTAATGCGGGGAGAGGGTCTGGCAAATCGACGTCGGGTTGGATCTGGCGCAAGAGCGCCTGGATCGCCGCTTCTGTTATGGCGTACGCACCTTCACCGGCGTGATGGTACCGGATGTAACCGTTGGAGTCGATCAGGTAAACGCTGGGCCATACCTTGTTAGCGTATGCAGTCCAAAGTTCCTGGTCGTTATCAAGGACGACCGGCCATCGAATACCCAGACGACCGAGGGCAGATTTTANNCGCTCGTGCCAGGTTCTTAGGTAGGGTAGGGTCCGGATGCAATTTATGCAGGTGTGCTCCCAGAAATCGATGAGCACGATTTTGCCACGCAGGCTTGCCATGGTGATTTCAGCAAAGGTGTTTAACCACTCCGTGGTTGTGAATTCTGGTGCGCGCACAATTGGGTCGTCAAGAAGCATCGATTCTCATTGTAGCAGCGAAATAGTAATTAAACGACTCGCTTGGGGATTTCCATAACCGATCGGGTGTGGGAGCAGGTTCTTAACTCTCCATATTCAATAGGCGAGCAGAGCGGTTTGGAGTCTGGAAGCTTCGTTTCCGATCCCTGCGACTACGCTCAGGACGCAGCGCAGGCAGAGCCTGCGGACTCTATAATGTTGCCTCCGATAGTTTGCAGGGGCCCGACCTGCCAAGTAGGGGCGAGATCGCCCGGTGGTTACCACCGGGCTCAGGGCTCAAAGGTGCGAAGGCAGCTTTCAAGGAGGATCAATGGGCTATGGGTTATAAACCCGACCTACTTATCGTGGGACAGCTTGGGCATTAGATGAGAAGAAACCTTTCTGTGAATGAGGCACGAGTGATATACTCCCGCAACGACCGAGGATACGTCATTGCCAGAGACTTCAGAAGCAGTGCAACCCTCACAGCGCGTCGAAGAGATTATCCGGGTCGATGAGGAGACCAGATTCGATACCGGGCGCGTTCTCAGCATCTCCGCAGGCCATTCCGTACACGACACCTATACAGCCTTTCTGGCACCGCTGCTACCCGCGTTGATCCAGAAATTCGCCTTGAGCAAAGCAGAAGCTGGATTGTTGTCGGTTTTCCTCCAGGGTCCTTCCGTTCTACAACCCCTCCTCGGTCATTTAGCCGACAGAATCAGCCTGCGCTACCTCGTGATCTTGGCGCCGGGGATCACCGGAACCATGATGAGCTTGTTGGGCGCCGCGCCGGCCTATTACGTCCTGCCGTTTCTCCTGATCGTAGCGGGGCTTAGTTCGGCTGGAATGCACGCTGTCGGGCCCGTGATGGCGGGGCGTTTATCGGGGAAGAACCTGGGTCGTGGGATGAGCTTCTGGATGGTGGGCGGTGAGTTGGGGCGTACGGTTGGACCGTTGATCTTGGTCAGCGCCATCGGCGTGCTGACCCTGGGCGGCATGCCATGGCTCATGATCGGGGGTTGGACGGCGTCGGTGTATGTATTTATTCGGTTGCGGGGGGTATCGGGTCGACCGCCACCGAGTGCACTGGAACTCCCGTGGCGAGCGGCGCTGAGTCAGATGAAACCGCTCATGCTGCCACTGGCCGCGATCTTGGTTTCCCGATCCTTCGTTAGCGCTTCGCTTACCACCTACTTGCCGGTGTTTCTCAGTGAGGAGGGGGCAGATCTGTTTTTGGCAGGCGCGTCGCTCTCTTTGTTGGAAGGTGCCGGAGTGGTTGGCGCGTTGCTAGGTGGGTCGCTAAGCGATCGACTGGGACGCCGTAGCATCCTGGCCACCTCTATGGTGATCACGCCGCTACTCATGTTCCTATTCTTGGCAGTAGGCGGTTGGTGGCGGACCGCTTTGTTGCCGTTCCTGGGTCTGTTCTCCTTGTCCACGACACCCGTGATCATGGCTATGGTGCAAGAGAGTTATCCCGATAACCGTGCCCTGGCCAATGGCGTTTATATGGCTCTAGGTTTTACCATTCGTGCCTTGGTGGTCGTGCTCTTAGGAGGCTTGGCGGATGTGTACGGTATGCGTCAGGGCTTTTTCATCAGCGCAATTTTGATGCTTCTGGGGACCCCGCTGGTTGCCCGTTTGCCCTCGAGACCCAAGTAGCAGGATGGGCTCGTGTTTGCCTTCGTGGGAGGTCTAATCCATACTACGAAGGAATTCGGGGGAAATGAAGTTGATCTCATAGAAAAATCCGCTACGACCAACATTCAGGAAAAGTGAAGCATGAGCGAGATACAAATCGAACGTGATCCTGGCGAGGCGCGTCTGGACGAATTAGGTGTCAGAGGGTGGCCCACCTGGAGCGCCGAGGTCTCCGAGTTTCCATGGCACTACGACAGTGAAGAGATCTGTTATTTCCTCGAAGGTGACGTCATGGTGACGCCGGAAAGAGGGGAGCCCGTCGAAATGGGGAAAGGGGACCTGGTCACCTTCCCAAAGGGTATGTCGTGCAGTTGGCAAATCCGAGCCCGAGTGAAGAAACATTACATGCTGCGATAATGAATTTCCTTCGTATAGCCAAAGCAACCACAAGCTAGACGGTTCATGGGAGCGTCCTCGTCTGGGAGATCTAGGAGGGTATCGTATGACCGACCAGACTGTCGACCATCCGGCTCAATCCTATCTGTCAGGGGATAAACTTCTTATCACTCGCAGGAGCATTCGAGCGTATGAGGGGCGTGCGGTCACGGACGAGGTCTTGTGGAAGGTTTTCGAACTTTGTCGTTTTGCTCCTACCTCGCGCAACTGCCAATCCTATTATTTCATCGTGGTTCGCGATAGACCGTCGCTCGAGTTCTTGGCAGACCTGCGAGGAGGCAGTAGCGCCCCCATCGCACGAGCGCCTGTGGCCGTTGCCGTATGCGTGGATACCGCCCTCACCAGAAGGTCCAAGCAGGACGGGAGTATCGCCGCCTACCATTTCATGTTGGCGGCGAAGCTTCATGGCTTAGGGACATGTTGGATCGCGGCGATGGACCGTGCAGAGGTCAAGGAGAGGCTCGGGATTCCCAAAGACCACTACGTGGCCACCATCACACCCGTCGGGTATCCTGCCGAAGATCCCGTGCCTCCTGCGAGGAGAGACGCTGCGGCGATGGTGCGTGGGCTTGAATGAGATAGGTTTGGTCACTGAAGGTTCTCACTACGTTCGCAACCTGGCACTCACCGCTGTGCTTGGATCTCTTGTGGGCATCCTGGTTCTCATCGTGGTCTTGGCGCGCATGCAACTCGACGCCTTGATATCGCCGAATCCATCGATACCCGCCGAGACGCCCGCGGATTATGGCCTCGCGTATTGGGAAATTTCCCTAGAGACCGAGGACGGTCTACGGTTGGCGGCGTGGTACTTGCCAGCGCTTGAGGGAAATGGGACGGCGCTGGTTCTCGTCCACGGTATGGGAGCAAACCGGGCTGCACTGCTGCCCACGGCGGCGATCCTTTCGCAACATGGCTACAGTCTCGTGTTGATCGACTTGAGGTCGCACGGCCAAAGTCAGGGCGATTGGGTTAGCTATGGCTATTATGAAGGGCTCGACGTACTTGCAGCTGTGGAATTCCTCGTCGAAGAAAAGGGATTCGGTAGGGAACGCATCGGGTTTCTGGGTGTGTCTCTCGGTGGGGCGGCGGTTATACGCGCAGCTTCCTTGTCGGATGTGCCACATGTGCTCGTCGTGGTGAGCACCTTTCACAGTTTACCTGCGGCCATCGAGGACGGGTTCAACCAAGTCTCCGCACTGCCGCGCTGGCCCTTCGCGCCGCTCGTCGTCGGGCTTGCAGAGCGTCGGTTTGGGCTCGGCATGGGTGAGTTAGACCTTGTGGCAATGATGAGCAGATTTTCCCCGCGACCCGTTCTACTCATTCACGGCGCTGAAGACGGCGTCATTCCGATTCACCATCATCAAGCGTTGCATATGGGGGCGAGCGGGATGGCGGAGAGCTGGGTTGTGGTTGGGATGGGCCATGAAGATCCCGCGCATTATGACCCGGTGGCGTTCGAGCGGCGGTTGATATCCTTCTTGGACCGAGCTTTGTTGGGGCGAGACTCCCAAGGTGGAAGGTAGGGGAACGCCACCGAGGTACCTCTTTCTGAGACACGTCGAAGCTGCAGACCGGCCGGGCATGGGAGCCCGGCCTGCAATCCAGCAGCAGCGGCTCCCACGCCGCTGCGTTGACCGAAAATGAGCCTCAAATAACATCGGCCGGGCATGGGAGCCCGGCCTGCAATCCAGCAGCAGCGGCTCCCACGCCGCTGCGTTGACCGAAA
>WVZH01000338.1:912-1451 GCA_011772595.1 Anaerolineales bacterium | reverse complement strand
CATCTGGGAACGAAAGGACGGCGTTGTCGCCTGGGGTTGGGCTTGAGCAGCCGGGGTGCTCTTCGGGCGGCGGTTGCGATTGCATTGCCTGTCGCGTTGTTGTTTGCAGGCGGGTTCGTTTTCTGACAGGATCGACAGGATGGACAGGATGCTTTTGAGTCAGCACCCCGGCTGCTGAATGCCATCTGGGAACGAAAGGACGGCGTTGTCGCCTGGGGTTGGGCTTGAGCAGCCGGGGTGCTCTTTGGGCGGCGATTGCGTTGCCCGTCCCGTTGTTGTTCCGTTGTTGTTTGCACTGCTGGCCACCAAAAGGAACCGCAGAATATCCAACCGCAGAATGTCCAATGTAGAAGTGGTTTCGGCTGATCACGGTCCCTGGTAGGCAAACCGCTGTCCCTCTGCCGATCGAACTGCGAAACCAGTCCTTCCCCTTCGACCTTCTGCTGTTGGACATTCGACATTCTGCGGTTCGTTTCCTTCCCCTTCGACCTTCTGCTGTTGGACATTCGACATTCTGCGGTTCGTTTCCTTCCCCTTCA
>WVZH01000338.1:347-849 GCA_011772595.1 Anaerolineales bacterium | reverse complement strand
GACATTCTGCGGTTCGTTTCTTTCCCCTTCGAACTTTTGCGGTTCTTTCCGGCGCGACGGCTCGCCGCCGCTGTGGGCAGCAGATTGCCCCTGCAGAGCGACGGACCCGCCACAAAATGTCCGCCAGAGCCAAAAAATAAGCTTGCCCATCGTCCGCTCGCCAGATCCGCACCGCTGCTCAGGCTAAGCCGTCTTGAGATTGGGCACCTCATCCCACGGCCGCTCAGCTGGTCGTGTGGCGAGCAGCCTATGGTATAATTTCTAGCAAGCAGGGTATGGCCAGGAGAAGATGCATGCCCACCATTTTGCGGGTCCGTGGTTGGCGTGTTTTCTTTTATGCTGACGAAAGAGACGAGCCGATTCACGTCCACGCTCGGAAGGCGGATGCGGAATGCAAGCTGTGGTTGCAGGTCGAGGAGTTTGATGTTCAGGAGGCCTGGTCTCACGGCATGAATGCTCGCCTGAGGCGTGAGATCCGACGCATTGTGTTTGACCATTTTGA
>WVZH01000338.1:0-328 GCA_011772595.1 Anaerolineales bacterium | reverse complement strand
CTACCGCAATTCGTACGACCGACGAATCGCTTGTCGTGGTCTTGGCCAATCGCGAGGTGGCCATCCGGTGGGAAGATTGTTCATCCCGCTTGGCGGCCGCCGCGCCGGACGAAAGACGGCGGGCCGAGCTATCGCCTGGTGGCTATGGAATCCATTGGCCGTTAATCGATGAAGATTTGACGATTGCCGGACTGGTGGCCCTCGCCGACTCGTAACGCAACGCCTGGGTCTTTCCCGATCAGCAATCAGGCAGCAGTGAATGGTGAATGGTGAAATGGGAATGGTGAATGGTGAATGGTGAATGGTGAAATGGGAATGGTGAATGGTG
>WVZH01000297.1 GCA_011772595.1 Anaerolineales bacterium | reverse complement strand
GTGGTGATGCACAAGTCTACAACGGAGGGCACAGGGGCCATCTTGATGTCCCCATCGCCGGGTATACCGTTTTGCATGTACCAGTCGATCGCTTCTTGTGATAGCGGCGCGCGCCCCTGTCCACTGAGTGCTTTCACTTCCTGATTTTGGGCGTCATAAATGAGAAGCGGAACTTCGCCGCCGATCGAGCATTCGCCATGATCTACGACAGTGAGAGCAAAGATTGTGGCAACCGCAGCGTCCGCCGCGTTTCCGCCATCACCCAGAATCTGAATTCCCGCAGCAGTCGCATCCGCGCCGCCCGCGGCAACGATACCTGTAGTGCTGGTCGCCTTCCATCCAATCTGCTGTGTGCTTGAAGATGTCATCGTGATTCGTCACTTTGCGAACGGCTCTGAGCCCTGGACCGTCCAGGAAAGGCTGAGCGTACGGATTTTAATCATGGCATAGCTTTTCACACACCCCCATCGATCATCATAGCATGCAATTCACCATGCGTCCCCGGCTCGTCTGTCCTGGCACTTTTCCAGGGTACTGGCGACTGGTTAGGAAGCGGGCATTTCCTCTGACCAAGTCGACCGAAATATTGATTTTAAACTTTGATGCGCTCAGTTGAATATGTTTTCCACATGGTCTGAACGAGTATGTCATTTCCCCGGGACCAAATTGCGGCTGAAAAATAGAAGCAGAGAGAGCCTATAAGCACAACCGTAACCCACACGGCTCGCTATTTCAAAGTTCCGTGTTGACCACGGTCTTGTATTAGACCCCTGGCTTCACATCCCTGTGGACACGCCCTAGTAACTTCCTATTTGCGTTTCCCCTCAAGCCATAACGCCAATCTTCTAGAAAGAGCTGGCATTCTCATTTCTAATTCAGACGGTTATTATTGAAACCCTACCTATGAACATTAATCAAAACGGTCACTCCATCCCTCTCAAATGTGTCTGGCTACGTCTGAAAGCGACTGGCGCCCCATAAGAACCACAACGACCAGAAAGAATCCGGATGCCTGCCGGCGCCAGGTCCCTCTCGTGTGAAAAGTCCATAGGGCTGCCGATGCCCAACTTTCCCGGACGCCTTGATTGTTCTACAATAGCCCCTCGGCATGATGGATACCGCATGAAACACCGCAGCCTCGCAGGCGCCGTGCGTGTTTCCCTGCATATGATCTGCTTGGCCCTCAGCGCCTGCACACTTCTGCCCACGTCCCGGCTCACCATCACCGGACGGGTCATCGCTGCCGGGGATCAAACGCCCGTCCCCCAGTCGCTGGTATCCCTCCGCGCCAGCGATTTTCAGACGATCTCCGAAGAAGATGGTTCCTTCACTCTACGCATCCCAGACCAACTGGGTGATTTCGAAATTACAGCCTGGGCGCCGGGTTACTACATCGCCTCCGAAGTGATCGCAGAACCACAAACAGATCTCACGCTCACCCTGCGACCCCATCACAGGAGCGATCAAGCCGGGTATACGTGGATTGACCCCACAGCAGACAGCAGCGAGAATGCCTGCGGCAATTGTCATCCGATGATCCTGCCCCAATGGGGCGGCAACGCTCACGGTCAGGCGATCAGCAACCGTCGATTCTACAGCTTCTACAACGGCACCGATGTCTCCGGCCGGGCGCTCGATGCGCCCGGCTACCTGAAGGATTTCCCCGGTACATCCGGCAACTGCGCAACCTGCCATGCGCCCGGGGTAGGGGTGGATGCGGCCTTTGCCACGGAGATGGACACCATACGCGGTTTAGTAACCGCGGGGATCCACTGCGACTTCTGTCACAAGGTGGGCGGCGTCTACCTCGATCCTGGGGACGATCAGGTCTATGCCAACGTGCCTGGCGTGCTCTCCATGCAGCTGCTACGGCCGCCCGAAGGGGAGCAGATCTTCATCGGGCCCTACCCGGATATCCACGATCCCGATACCTACCATCCGGTCTTCAGCCAGAGCGCATTCTGCGCACCCTGCCACAGTTTCTCGTTCTGGGGAACCGAGATTTACAACTCCTATGGCGAGTGGCTGGCCTCCGACTACGCGGCGCAAGGGATCACCTGCCAGGCTTGCCACATGCCGCCCAGCGGTGAAACTACCTTCGCGCTGCCTGAACAGGGTGGGCTAGAGCACCCTCCAGAACGTATTCCATCACACTTCCAACTAGGGGTGAGCGATCTGGATTTCATGGGCTCAACCGTTGTCCTGGACGTGGCGCATGAAGTTGCTGCGGGCACGCTCAGGTTGGAAGTCGAATTGACGAATGCGACGGCTGGACACCACGTGCCAACCGACCATCCTGGGCGACACCTGATCCTGCGCGTGAGTGCCCTCAATGTTGATGGAGAACCCCTCCCACTTAAACAGGGCACCTCGCTTCCAGCATGGATTGGGGATCTGTCCGGGGAGCCGGGAGAGGTCTTTGCCAAGGTGCTCAAGAATGCCAGAACCGGAGCCTACCCGGTGGTCGATTACTGGAATCCGACCTTGATCCACAGCGATACGCGCATTCCCGCCAACGAATCTCACAGCTCTGTCTACGAATTCGAACTTGGGGACGAGCAAGTTACCATACAGATCCAGGTCCTTTTCCGGCGATTATTCCAACCAATCGCAGAAAAATACCTCTGGGACATTACGGATGTCATCCTGGCTGAGGAAACCATTACCCTACAACCATAGTCATTCAACACCGAGGAGGCACATCGATGACCACTACGAGGCCACAGTCAGCTTTGCATCGTGTATACATTGTAGTTCTCATCTTGAGTTTGCTCACGGCGTGCGGGGGAGGGGGTACCAGCACCCCGGATGAACTCGTACCCGAAGCGGGACCTCCTGAGGAGGACCACGTCGAAGAGATTGAAGAGGGCATCCCGGAGGATGTTTTCTTTTGGGGTTTTGATGACGGTCCGCCGCCAGGCTGGGATTTCTCACCGGACTGGCAGTACGAGGGGGGGCATGCCCTCAGCGGCGGCCCGGATCAGGTCATGTTTTCGGCTGAGCGATGGGGGAGCTTCAACCTCTTCAGCCGAATTCGCACAGGATCCGATACAGCTTTTGGTATCTTTATCCGGGCCGGTGAGAATGCGAGATATCAGATCATCTTCGAGCCCGGTGCTTTTGTCTTCTTCTGGCATATTGGGACAGACATGGATGAGGTCGTGCTGCCGGGATACAACCTGGAACCCGGCTGGCACGAGGTTCATATACTCGCAGAAGATCAATTGCTCTCCATAACGGTCGATGGAGAGAATATGTTCGAAAAGGGCGATCTGCAGCACACCTCACCCGGTAACATCGGATTCCTCAACCACAGTGAAGATGTGCTCGCTATCGATTTCATTGAAGTCCACACCCTTGATCACGTGGTGGAGGAGGTTGCCGAACCGGGTGGACCGATCCCCGAGGGAGTTCCCGAGCCGGTCCTGCGTGAAGCACCCATCGCAGGCTTGATCGATGTCGGAAATCCGGGGGAGGGTTTTCAAGTCACCCTCACGGGGGAGGCCGGCGCCGTCACACCGGGTAGTCTGGTGAGCGTCGCCAACTTGGCCACGAGTCGGGTGTACTTCACCGATGCGGACGAGGATGGGAGCTTCCAGCTGGATGTCTTCGCCTTCCCTGGAACTTCCCTGCAGATCAAGCATGCCGATATTGAGTTCTATAATGAAGAGGAACGAAACGAGGCGCTCGCCATCGGGCAACCACGTGAGATCATCCACGAATGGTTGAACGCCACCGCGGGCACGATCCTGCGTGTGCCTGATTCGATCGAAGCTCAGCCAGACGAGATCGCCTTCGCTGTGAATGGCCATCTCTACCCTGGCCAGGAACCCTATTGGCACGTGGAAGGGGTGATCCAACCGATCAACAGCGCCCCTGAAACGATGCAGCTCCGACTGCAGGGCTCGGTTACCCTCTACGCGAAGGGTTTAGTGAACAAAATCGACTTGAACGACTTCAATACGGCTCTGCACATTGCCCTGGTCCGTCACTTTGCCGAGAGCGGTCATCATTCACCCGTCCGTAAATACCTCATCAGCGACTTCTTATCGCCAACGGGTTTTCCCATCTACCACGGCGAATTTGCCTGGAGCCCTATCCCACGCCTTCATCCTCTGCAACGCTGGCAGCAGGTCTCGGAGGATGCGATTTCTGCAGATTTCCAGCTGGAGCTGAGTAACGAAGACAGGCTTCCTCTTGGAGCGGGTTACTTCGGTTTGCAGTTTCAATTTCTGCCCCCTGAGGGGTTCGAGCCGCAGCGAGCGGATGGCCCTACCATGCGCAGCGGGATCGTGTATGCCAATGGTGGATTTTACAGCCCGGTCTTTCGGATCGGTTCACCAGAAGGGCCTCACCTGCATTGGGGCTTGTTGACGGATACACTGCATGAAGCGACACGTGGGGCGACGGCGCGTGAGGATCAGGATCAAATTGGGCTCGTCTCGATGATTTCGCTTCAGGACGAGAAATTCGTCCTTCCCAAGGACGATCCCAGGACAGGCGAGCCGATCTCCTACCGGCTCGAACCCTTCCTGCCCTTGATCGCCTATGGAGATCGAGGGATCCCCAACCCGCCGACCATCGACTTTGCCTTCCCCTCCGGCGAATTAACAGTCACCGTGCATCGACCGGATGGGGGAATGGATGTGCTGGGCCCAGCTCCGTTTGTGCAGTCTACCCATGCCACGCCTTCTTATGATTTTGGCAAGGTGAAGGACTATTCCAACGGGGGCGGCGCCATGCAGGAGGCCTATCAACTGGCTACATTGAACGAGGTCTTCGACTATGCCTTCGATCAGTATGGTCATTATGAGGTCGAGATGATCGGCACGATCGATGATATCCGCGGAAATACCTATACGGGTGGTGGCACCTACGACCTCTACGTCGCCAAACCGCTCAAACTATATAACGGCATGCTTCCCACCACGCCCTTTGTGGAGGGCGACCGCTTCTCACCGAGCCTGCAAGTCTATCCTCGCTTTCCTGTAGAGGTAGACATGACTCTTACATTCCTGCCAGCTTCGTCGGTCCAAAGAGCGATCACGCAACGCTATAGCGGGAGAGCGAATGAATTTGGATACTTCTACCCTCGGGATCAAGAGCCATTCACTTTCCAGGATGGCGGAGAGTATCGGGTGGATCTTTCCGCACAATACACCGATGAGGACGGCAGGCTGTGGATGGGCAGTGCGACGTGGGGCAATGTCGTCGAGAACGCGGATACAAGCATCGTCGCCCACGGCATACGGGGGTTGGACAGCCCCGATGCGAACGGCCTGTGGTTTTTCCACAACAATCTTGGACTGGAAGGGATCTTTCATACGTTCTTCCCCTATTACTCGGGGGATGTCTTCTGGGGCTTCAACGATCCGCGCGAGGACGCTCAGGTCCAGGGGGCGGATGCGATTATCCCTGGCGTCAGTCTGGAGGACACATCCGGTAGCATTTATTCCATCCTGCAGCGGAACTGGACGAGAAAGGCTCATGCGGCCATTGATATGCCGGACTTCGCAGAGGCGATGGCGGACGGTCAGGTGATCCCCTTCAGCACGACGACGAGCGGGATGGGGTTGGAGTGGTTTCCCGAGCAAATCGACCAATATGGGTATGGCTATATGTCGAGCCAGCGACCGGGCGCGCGCGTCCATGAGAGCCTCGGTGAAGGGGGTCTTCCCATCGGCTACTGGCGCTATGATGGCACCTATGGCGACCAGGTCGGAATCGAGGGCGACCTTCCTAACGACATTAAATGGCAGTTTACCGGGGTTGTCTTCCGCGACCAGAATTCAAGGATAAGCGATTATGGGGTCTACGGATCTCTATGGGTCCTGGCGCCGGATGATGATCCTATGGGTGCCAGGGTCACGCCGCCCTTCCAGGGCGCGACGGGAGGGCCGAACGGTGGGCCGATCCTCACGCTCAAGGGAGAAGATATCGACCTGTTCTTCTACCCGCGCAGCGGATTCGCAGGTCAGATTTTGCAGGTGGACGACGTGCTCTCCTTTGCCGGCCACGTGGGTCCTCCATTGGATTCGAAACTGACCATCACTGTGACCTCCCCAAGCGAGAAGGACTACACCATCGCTGGCCAGGCGAATAAGGTTGGGTACTTCTACCAGCCCGAAAGCGACCTCATCGTGGACGAGGCCGGAGTATGGCAGGTTCACGTCCAGGTTCTTCATGATGGGTTGACCTCTTCGGGTCCCACCACCGAACCTTATCCGACGGGGAGTGTGCTGGGGGCCGAAGGTGGAAGGTACGAGATCTTTGTTGTTGAGGGAGTACTTCCTGACGTCGAAGTGGTGACCCCTGAGCCGGGTTTCATGAGCATTTCTGGTAAATCGATACAACCGATTGCGTTTCGCGGGCGTTTACCCGATGATTTTCAGAACGCGAGCTACACCTATACCATCGCCATGCCCGGGTTTATCCTGGAGCAGGGCGAGGGTGTTGTGAATGGCACAAACTTTGAACTTACCTATGATCCGGTCCAGCTCCATGAGGAATATCCCAACCTGGACCTCACGGCATACGATTACCCTCGCCCTGGACTTGCGGATCAGATCTGGATCTCTGTTTTACTTGAAGCTGAGGGCCGCACGCTGCCGCTGACGTTCACGCTGCATGGAGAGGAGGTCTTTCATCGTTGAGCCGACGTAACGGGGTTGCCCTGGCCCTGCTCATCTCTCTAGTCAGCTGTGCCCGGTCCGAACCCGCAGTCACGATCCCGGAGCCGGATTTCCCTGAGAAACGTTCCAGCTCTGCCATTGCGATCACCAGCGATGGGTCGACCGTGCTGGTCGTTAACCCGGATTCGAACAGCCTGTCGCTTCTAGAGACAGCGGATATGGAAGTGCTGGATGAGATCGAAGTCGGCCTGGATCCACGTACCGTGTCGGTCGATGTGGTGGGCAAGGTCGTGGTGACAGCCAATCGGGGGTCGGCTTCGATCAGCGTGATCGACCTGGAAAAACGCGAGCTAGTCGCTGATGTTTCGGTGGGTGCGTTGCCATGGGGGGTTGTGCTCTCACAGGATGGAGGCCAGGCATATGTTGCCTGTGAGGCGAGTGACTGGATCGCGATCGTCGATCTCGAGAGGCAGGAGGTCACGGATCGTATCAGAGTCGAGTCGCGGCCAAACGGTCTGGCGCTCTCCCGGGATGGAAATACGCTCTACGCCACGCATTTGCTCACGGCCAGGGTGAGTGTCATCGATCTCTCCTCTGGAACAGTTGAGGGGATGATCCCAACCTGGGTCGATGGGAACCTCTCCCAATCGATCGTACTGCATCCGCAGCATGGAAAGGCTTACCTGCCGCTCACAAGATCGAACACGACCAACATGCGCTTGAGCTTTGATACGACGGTTTTTCCCCTCGTAACGGTCCTGGATCTCGAAGCTGGAGAGATGCTCCATAAGGAGATCCTCTCGCTGCCAGAGGCGGATCAGCCTGTAGGCCTGCCCTATGACGCCGCCTTCCTTCCTGACGGGAGCAAGCTGTACGTCGCTAACGCAGCCAGCAATGATGTATCTGTCATCGACATGAGAACCGGGCTGCGAGCCGCGCATATCACCGTGGAAGATAACCCCCGCGGCTTGGTGGTATCGCCTGATGGTCAATGGGTGTATGTCAACAACACGCTGGCTGGAAGCGTTTCGGTGATCGATACCGACCAGGACAGGGTCACCGCTGTGATCAAGGTCACCCAGATCCCACTGCCGCCGATTTTGTTGCATGGCAAACGGGTGTTTCACGCCAGCCGCGATCCGGACCTGAGCAAGCAGAGCTGGATGAGCTGTAATACCTGTCATTGGGAAGGGGAGCATGACGGCCGAACCTGGACCTTCAGCTTCTCCGGGCCGCGCAACACCACCAGCTTGTTGGGGATGATCAACACCTACCCGCTGCGCTGGTCGGCCGAGTGGGACGAAGCGGCCGATTCGGAGTTTGCCATCACCGAGGAGCAGTTTGGGGAGGGACTGTTGGGTGGGGAAATGCATCCAACGCTGGGTGAGCCGAACGCAGGGCGGTCCTACGACCTGGATAGCCTGGCGCTTTTCATTGACTCGCTTGCGTTTTTACCCAACCTTCAAGGCGAAGAATTCGACCAGGGGCTCCTAGCACTGGGTCAACGCCTATTCTTCGATGAAAGGACTGGTTGTGCGGAGTGCCACCCGCCTCCGTATTACACGGACTTCGAAGTTCACGATGTGGGTACGGCACAGGGGCCTGCGGAGGTGCTGGGTCCGCTGATCGACACGCCCACACTGTTGAGCTTGAGCCGCAGTGCGCCTTATCTGCATGATGGATCGGCTGCGTCCCTGATGGACGTGCTTAAATCGGGCAACCCTGACGATCAGCATGGTGCAACTTCCCAGCTCTCAGACGACCAGTTGGACGCCCTGATCGCATTCATGCTGGCGCTTGATCTTTGATCAACGAGTACACCCTCCACGCGGAGGGCATGATGCATCCAGCGGCTGTGGGATTGTACTGGTGTTGGGTATTATCCTACGCATGGATAAAGAATGATCGACAAATTCTCAATCTTATCGGAAATGCCTCTAGTGAATGTCCTCCCAGCGCGTAACGTGTGGGTGCTCAGGTGCGATATCGTCTTCTTCATGCGAATGGGGTTCTGATGATCTAAGTAGCCTATAAAAATACAAACCCGTCCCAGGTATCCCCACGGATATCCACAGATTGCCCCT
>WVZH01000185.1 GCA_011772595.1 Anaerolineales bacterium | reverse complement strand
AGGCGCTTCTTTCCGATGAATATACAGAGCTCCGCCGTTCTTTAATCGACATGACCAAAGCTTCTACAGAGATTCGCCCGGGCGATCCTGTTAATATGAAGGCCGTCAAGGGGTACCGAACGTATCAGCCCGGACCCGGGGGCACCACTACGTGCGTTGTTGCCGACCGCTGGGGAAACCTTGTAGCAGCCACACCAAGCGGCAACGGCCCATATGCCGTATGCCATGAGCTGGGAGTAGCGCACGGTAACAGGCTTCGGAGTCTAAATACGACACCGGGGCATCCTAATCGTATCGAGCCGGGTAAACGCCCTCGCATCACGCTGACACCAACAATAGTCCTTAAGGACGGCAAGGCAGTTATCGCCATCAGTGTCGCCGGCGGCGACCTTCAGGACCAGACTACTCTCAACTGTCTTCTTAACCACCTTGAGTTTGGTATGATGCCCGAAGATGCGGTGACGGCCCCCCGCTTCAGCACGGGACACCAGCAGAACTCTTTCGACCCCAATCCCAATCGCGAGAAAACCCTGGGGACATTGGCAAGCCTCACACTGGATGAGAGTGTCGACGAAAACGTTAGAAGAAAGCTGGCTAATCGTGGACACAAGGTAATAATAGCTTCACGGCCTATAGCACACCCCGTTATGATTTATGTAGATCCGAACACCGGAATGATATATGCGGCGGGTGACCCTAAGGCCAGACGCCATGCCGCGGCCCTGGAAAACACTTGGCCCTAAACCAGAGGCAACTCAGGCTAACAACTATAGAAAATCACGTCGCGTGTAACTATATGTACTAATTATTCTTTTACTTTAATTCAAATATTACCTTACTTTTCTTGTTGTTTATTCATCGTCTTCGTCATCATCGTCTTCGTCATCATCGTCTTCGTCGTCATCATCTTCGTCGTCATCATCTTCGTCGTCATCATCTTCGTCGTCATCGTCTTCGTCGTCATCGTCTTCAATTTCCTTGCTCACCAGCTTACCTTTAGCGTTAACCTTTAGCTCCACCTCCTTACCGCCGATGCTCACTCCCACTTCAAAAATAAACTTGCCACACTCATCTTCGCATTCGATTTCTTCAATTTCTCCGCCTGCGGCGTGTTTGAGAATGGTGACTTTGATGTCCTTGGAGACCTCATCACTCGAGATTTCCCCTTCGTCGTCATCCTCGTCCTGTTTGACTTTCTCAATCTCGTGCTCAACGTGGCGACCATCTGGAGTGACAAGCAGCTCGTGCCGGCTGTTGCCTTTCTGGAACTTGACCTCGTAGAGGACCATCGTCTTCTTCTCAAACGCCAACTCGGCGCCCCTGCCGGCTGCCTTAAGTGCCGCCCTTCGCACCGCCGCCGGGACCTGCCTGGCGCCCACCTGTTTTTCGATTTCCACCAAGGCGCCTGTCTTCGTGACCAGCACATCCATCTTCGCGCCGGAACGGGCCTTCCACGAGCCCTCATAGAATGTGTGGCCGTGCTCAATTTCCTCCGCAAACTCGGTGATCTTGGCGCCGGCAGCCAGCCTCTTAAGCGCAGCTAAGGCATCCACTGGGACCTGGGCTTCTGTTACCTTGCGTTCAGCTTCGGCCGGGGACGAACGCTTGCGTTCTTCTTTGCGTTTCCTCGCGTATATCGCCTCACACAACACAGCTCCAAGTAGAACCATAATAACAACTAAT
>WVZH01000223.1 GCA_011772595.1 Anaerolineales bacterium | reverse complement strand
TATTTATTTCTATCGCTCGTTCTTTTGATCCTTCCGCTTGTTCTAGGAGACCTCGAGACTGCGCATGCAGCGATAGCAGTCGACAACAAGTCCACGGGAACAACAGATGGGGGGTCCAGTATAACGATCTCCCATACCACAGCAGGATCGGACCGTTTGATGCTTGTCGGAGTTTCCATGAACAATGACGACTATGAGACCGTGGAGAGCGTCACCTATAACGCCGTGCCTCTCACCTTTGTCGGGGCAAGAGCTGACGCAGATGATGCGAGGGTGGAGATCTGGAAGCTTGTTGCCCCTCCTACGGGAACGTCCAATGTTGTCGTTACCTTTAGCGCGGCCCTTGCCCAAGAAGGTATGGCGGGTGTGATGACGTTCACCGGTGTGGACCAGAGCACGCCCATTGGGCCGTTCGAATCTGCAAGTGATCACGCTACACATACGGCCCAGGTATATCTTAACTCCGCAGCGGGTGAGCTTGTCTTTGGGGTTGTCGACTCCGAATACAGGGCGCTAACCACAGACCCTGGCCAAACGGAGCACTGGAACATCAGTGTCAACGGCACTAGTACGAATGGGGCTGGAAGCACCAAACCCGGTGCCAGTCTTGTCGACGTGAAGTGGACGCTGAGCTCGGCAGACCACTGGGCTGCCGCCGCCGTAGCGATCAAGCCGGCAACCGCCGCTCCGTCGGTTTCTGTAACGATCACCTCGCCGACGAGTGGACCGAACTATTCCACAGACCTAGCTACAATCACCATCGGAGGTTCGGCAAGCGCCGGCCTCGGGCTCTCGGTTGTCACCTGGAGCAATGACCGCGGAGGCTCGAGCACCTGTTCAGGGACTGACAGCTGGAGCACCGGAAGCATCACCCTCTATCTGGGTGCCAATGTTATCACCATCACGGCAGAAGATACAGGAGCGAACACGGCGTCCGATGTGCTCACGGTAAACTACAACCCAACAGATGCGGTCGCTCCGTCTGTATGGATCACCTCCCCGACGAGCAATGCAACCTATTCCACAAACAGTAGCTCCATTACCCTGAGTGGAACCGCCAGTGACAACGTGGGAGTCGTGGAAGTCACGTGGAGCAACAGCACCGGAGGCTCAGGCACCTGTACGGGGACCGACAGCTGGAGCACGGGAAGCATCACGCTCGTTTCAGGCGACAATGTGATTACCGTGACGGCAATGGACGCTGCCGGCAACACGACAACCGACACCATCACGGTCACTTACAATCCAGATCCGCCCCCTCCTCCGCCGGAACCTCCAACAGAACCGACCCCTGGTAAAGGCGACACGGAGGTCTACACCGGGTTTGATGGCGCAAGCGGCGTCCAGCCCAATGTGCTCCTAGTCCTCGACACGTCGGGTAGCATGGACGCGATGATGCCTGCCGGCCTCGATCCCACAGGGTATGACCCCGCTACCACGTATGATGTTTACGACCCTGGTAATAGCAAGTGGCTGACAAACACCCTCTATGTGTATGATCTGAATGGGGGGAAGGACCAAGCACTCAGCTATCTCACGGCAAGCAACTTCCCCTGTGCCGAGCCAAGTTCCATCATGCAGACCAACGGCTTTTGGAACGGCCATGTCGTTCTCACGAGTGAATGGACAAATAGCAGCTGGGCAAACCTTGAACCCGTTGACATCGATTACTGCATCCCCTCGGACTGGCCATCGGGAACGCCCTATCCGCCATATACCTATCCCTTTTCGTCAAGGGTGGGCAACTTCAATAACTACCTCTACAGCGGCGCAGGCTCTGTCCTGAAGATGAGAATCGACGTCGCCAAGGAGGTTCTCGCAGATCTCGTCGCATCCACTTTCGGGATTCGATTCGGGTATATGACCTACAACAAAAGAGTTGGGGATCCTCTGGATACGGACAATACCTGGTTCTACAATACGTACGGCTACTACCCAAGGCTGAAGAACGAAGGGGGGTCGATCCTGTTCCCGGTCCAGAACATGACCGCCGGCCCAACTGGAACACGTCAGCAGTTAGTCGATATCATCAATAATACGGTCATAACCGGGGGGACGCCTCAGTCCGAGGCCCACTATGAGGCCCACCGGTACTTCATGGAAAACTCCTTGCCCAAAGGGGGACCAGTATTTGACACGGGCCCGTACCGAAACGAAGATACCCCCATCCAGAGCTGGTGCCAGAAAAACTATGTGGTCCACGCCACCGACGGGAGAACCAGAAACGAGGACAACAACCGGATCCTGTGGGATGAGATCGGGGATATCGATGGTGACTCCAGAGAGAAGCCATACCCGGATTATGACTATATAAATCCGCCAGATGATGAGGCGGGATGGGAGGATTTCACCGACGATGTTGCTCAGTATATGTACACCCACGATCACTCGAGCCTTCCGGGGATACAGAACGTGATGACCTATATGATCGGAATGGACATTAATCTCTCTATTTTCCAGGATGCGGCTGATCAGGGGGGTGGAAAATATTACTGGGCCGACAACGCCAGCGGTCTGACCAACGCATTCCACGGCATTGTCACTGAGATCCTCCAGGAGGACTCGTCCTACACGGCTCCGGTCATTCCGGTCAACTACATGGAGAGGACCTCGAGCAAAAACGAGATCTTCATCGCCCTTTTCCGTCCAACCGTGGGGAATTTCTGGCCGGGAAACGTCAAGAAGTTTGGCATTGCGACGGAAGACAACATTGCTCTCGGCATCTCCAAGGGAGACCTCGTGGATCTCTACGGGCTTCCCGCCCTCGATCCAAACGATCAGATCCTGGAGAGTGCCGTCTCTTTTTGGGGACCCTGGCCCGGTGGGGGTGATGGCAACAACGTCACCAAAGGGGGCGCCGGAGAGGTGCTCATGAATACGAATCTCGCAGACAGAAAGATCTATACATATCTGGCGGGAAAAGCGAATCGCCCACTGAGCCATCCCTCGAACGCCTTTAGCACCGGTAATTCGAAGCTCACCCTCGAAAGGCTTGGCCTTTCAGCGGGTCAAACCACCGAGTGGTATGAGACTTTAAACTATATCAGGGGGTATGACGTCTATGACGAAGACCAGGATGGGCAGACCACGGACACGCGATCGTGGATCCTTGGAGCCATCATCCACTCGAGGCCTGCCGTTGTCTCCTATGACGAAGACAAGGCGGTCGTCTTTGTCGGCGCCAACGACGGCATGCTCCATGCCTTCTGGGATGGAGATCCTGCCGTGCATCCAGGGGGTTCGGAACTCTGGGCCTATATCCCACCGACCCTTCTTCCGACATTGCAATTTCTGAGCGGTGACGGCCAGGTGCCAGCCTTCTATGTGGATGGAGCGCCCAAGGTCTATCTCAAGGATGCAAACAACGATGGAAGGATCGTGAAGGCCGATGGCGATAAGGCCATTCTGATCTGCGGCCTCAGGCGAGGTGGGCAGTACTACTTCGCCCTCGATGTGACAGACCCTGAAAATCCAGAGCTTCCATCAGGTTGGGTCGACTGGGGCGTGTGGGACAGCGACACGGCTTGGCGAAGTACGGGCATGATCGGGCCTGACATGACGACAGAATCGAGTAACAAGGCCGCGGCCACGTACCCCTATCTCGAAATGGGACAGACCTGGTCGGCTCCTGTGACCGAGATGATCAACTATGGGGGAACTCAAAAGCCCGTGGCCTTCATCGGCGCCGGATATGATCAGAACCAGGACGGTGCAACCCCTCCGGCTGACACGATGGGAAGAGGCCTCTACGCTGTCGATGTGATGGACGGGAGGCCCTTGTGGACTTATACGAATGTGGAGAATTCAGACATGACCCACTCGATTCCGGGCTCGGTGGCCGCGATCGATACCACGGGAAGTGGCACGGTCGATCGACTCTACATCGGAACAACGGGTGGCAGACTGTGGCGTTTTGAAGTCGGCGCCTCGGACCCGGTGAGCTGGACGGGAAAGGTTGTCTTTGACGCCGATCCCTCGGGGACAGCATATCGGAAGTTTTTCTATCCGCCCGATGTCGCCGAAGAAGACGGATACGATATGCTCTACATTGGGAGCGGCAACCGGGCCCATCCCCTGGAAAAGGCAAACATCGACTATCTCTATGCCATCAAGGATCGGAACCCGGCAACGGCGCTGACGGTGAGTAACCTTGTCAATTTGACCGACGGCTTGCTGATGACCGGCACCGAGGCGGAGAAGAATGCGATCATGGCCAACCTCGACAGCATGGACGGGTGGTACAT
>WVZH01000508.1:765-1177 GCA_011772595.1 Anaerolineales bacterium | reverse complement strand
TTTTGCCACACGATAGTAAATCGCTCAATATGCCGCGTGATCTTCTTGTTCAATGGGGCTTCCATAGCGATCAGCGCTTCCCCACTGGGATCGCCGCCCTGTTGGTAAAAGTAGTGCCGGGGGGTTCTGCTGATGATGCCGATCGCTGTGGCTAGCCGATCGATGGCGTCATAGAAATTATCCAACTCTGTAACGCCGAATTCGCCCACCTGTGTTTGCTGGCCTGCACCGTCCCCCGCTGGCAAAGCCCAAATCTCGTTGGGGGCATTGCGCATGTTGCCGGGGTCTGAATAGCTGATAATCCAGCGCTGTTTGAAAGCGCCGAATTCCGCTGCTACCATCATGTCAGCCAGCAATTTATTTACCGCGTCTTGGAGGTCTAGAATGGACCTGCTCAACTCTCCCTTGATTA
>WVZH01000508.1:234-723 GCA_011772595.1 Anaerolineales bacterium | reverse complement strand
TAAAGTGTCAATCGCCACGTCTCATCTGACAGTTGCCACCATTTAGCCGCCCACTTTTTCACCCGTGGGTTTTCGTCCTCGTACTGAATATGACACAAGCGGGGATCGTTGTAGTACGCCTGCACTGGCTCTGAGCCCTTACGCCACACGATCACGAATGCCTCACCCGTGACCAGCGCTGCCAAGTGCGCATCGTCGCTATCCAAACCCATCTCGGTAGTGAGCCATAAGTTGTTAAGGATCTCGGTGGCTCTCACATTATCTGCTACCTCAAAGCGCCCCAGGTTGAGGCGATCTAGCACTGAGTCCACCACCACAGCGCACCAATTCTGTGTAAACTGTGCATCCACATCTCGGAAGAGGTCTTGTAGCCTGCTGGCAGAGTACACAAGTGGCTGATCGCCATCGTAATAGTCCCACAGCTTATCATAGTCACTCTGCTTGCCGTCTAGCGCTTTGAAAGCGGTTTCAAGATCGGTTGCCACTATA
>WVZH01000508.1:0-148 GCA_011772595.1 Anaerolineales bacterium | reverse complement strand
TTGTCGCCATTGCTCCCAGGCTATCAATTTTGCACCCCAATGCTCTGGCGGTGTGCGCTGTTTCTCTTTATTGCAAGTTGCACATACCCACCGCACATTAGTTGTATAGTAGGGTGGTTTAGTCGGATCAATGATGTCAAGAGTTATA
>WVZH01000206.1:25340-30078 GCA_011772595.1 Anaerolineales bacterium | reverse complement strand
TATGTCGATGTATGCTCAGTATCAAATAATGAACCAAGGTGGACCTCGATCTAAATTCAGAGAAAGCATTTTGATATATGGAGGCTTTGGCATGAAGAGTTTATTCATCGCGCTCATGATTTTGTTGATGATGTTTGGGATTGGCGGGTGTGCAGCTGGCCCGAACGAAATGGTGGATTCTCCCAATGAAGAAGGCAAAGTTTCTGGCTTTTGGCAGGGTCTGTGGCACGGGATTGTCTCTCCAATTGCTTTCGTGATCTCATTGTTTTCAGATACTGTGCATGTTTATGAGATTCATAACAATGGGGGTTGGTACAACTTCGGGTTCCTTCTAGGGGCGTCGATAATCTTTGGAGGATCCGGGGGTGGCGCTGCAAGTCGGCGTCGGCGTCGATAATCAGGTACTACCCCATCATTCGCTTGAATAATCCTTTCGGGGAATGACGGTAGTATCACCTCAGTTTTTACGTTTCATCCGTACGAGAAACTCAATTAGCAGCAGATACGATCGATCGAAAACTCATACCAGAATGGAGGATCACATGAGCGCTTCTGAGGCATCGTAATTTTCGAGCCGTTGCATTCTATCTGGCTGGGAGCCGGACATATTTAGCAAGTTCGAGTAGCAATGGGCTTAACTAACAATTCCAAGGGAGGCACGTTATGGATACCACTGCAGAATATCCTGCTCGTCTTGAGATCGACTATCCGGAGGAACTGGATCGGCTGACAACTTTCTTCCGCTTGATCTGGATCATTCCCATCGCCATCATCCTGGGCCTCATCTCGGGGGCTGGCGAGACGGTCACCAACACGGTTTTTATCAATGAAGCCGGTGAGGTTGTGAGGACAACTTCGAACACGGTTGGTGGGCTGGCGATTGGTCTCGGTACAGCCACGGCTTTGATGATCGTCTTTCGACAGCGTTATCCGCGCTGGTGGTTCGACTTTTCTCGCGAGCTGACCCGCTTTGAGGCCAGAGTCAGCGCCTACTTTGCCCTACTCACAGACCAATACCCATCCACAGTCGAAGAACAGTCTGTCCACCTGGAGATCGACTACCCCAACGTAGAAACTGACCTCAATCGGTGGTTGCCCCTGGTCAAGTGGTTGCTCGCGATCCCGCATTACATCGTCTTGATTTTTCTCTTCATTGCCAGCTTCTTTGCGGTGATCTTGGCTTGGTTCGCCATTCTGGTGACCGGTCAATACCCGAGGGTTCTCTTCGACTTCGTCGTGGGAGTCGCTCGCTGGTCGCTGCGGGTGGGAGCCTATGCATTCCTGATGGTGACCGACGTCTATCCACCATTCAGCCTGCGCTAGCATAGCTGGCTAGCCACACGATCTTCAGAGTGCCCGGGATTGTGCTATTCTCAAGCGCCGACTCTACTAAATGAAAAGGGGACCGTCTACGAAGATTACCTTGACGGCCTCTTTTCATATCCTGTGCCACACGAAGAATCGAACGGCTATCAGGCGGGTGCTGGTGGGTATGAGGTTCTACCTCATTGGCTGATTGAAATGTCCCCCAGTACGCGGTGACCACGCTGGCAACGTCTGCGTGGTGAACCTAGGTCGCCTACCGTCACGCGTTTTGGAGGACACAAAAGACGGGCTGGCATGTAAATACATCAGGCTCTCGTCAGGGGGGACGAACGGTCTTCGTTAGACCTGAGATAGGCGCGAGTTTGCCTGGAGTTGGTGTATGATCGAAGTTAAAAGCGGGCTACGGACCCCACAGAACGTGGCACAAATAGCTCAAAGACTTAAAGCACTAGGCTGGATGGAAGGTTAGCCGCGTTGTCAAGAAGTGGGGATGAAGAAGCGAGAAAGCGATGGCAGATACGGGAGTTCAGCAAGAGCGCCAGGAGGAGATAGGGCAAGCCCAGCCAAGGCAGCGAGGAGTATGGACTACGATATTGTTGATCCTTGGAGGACTGATTGCCTTGGGGGTGGGTGCTACCATGTGGGCAGCAAGTGTGCATCGTCACAAGGCATCCACCTATGGGATTACCGATCCATCAGCCTCTGCTTTGAGGATTGAAAACAGAACCAGCGACTTTGCGATCACGCGTGTCACGATTGTAGACGCTGAGGAGCGAGTGGCTTTCCAAGAAGCGGGAATGGGGGTTGGAGTTGGCGCGGAAACCGTACTTGAAATCGCACCGGGAACCTATCTTGTCAGGGTAGATTATGCCGAAACTGGCGTGGTGGTTCCGTGGAGGCCACAAGGTTCTCTGAGTGAATCCATTAAGCTCTCTCCAGGGGAAGCGGTGCTCCTGTGTTTGCAGGGTGGGCGTTCATCTCCCGAAGGCTCCATCTTTATTCCCCCAGTGTTGGCGTTAAAGTAGCCCAGTGGGTGATTGGTGGAAAAGAGGCGCCTGACCACTCGCTGGAGCATGAGCAACCCCCGGCTGCTCCCCGCAAAGAACGCAGGACAGGCCCTGGCCTAGTTCGC
This sequence comes from Anaerolineales bacterium, assembly GCA_011772595.1. Next base: position 27,620 of record WVZH01000206.1, on the reverse strand, counting down.
TAGGATAGTTCAGGGCTCAAAGCCGTTTGGTAGCGAGTCATAGGGCGCCTGAGGAATACGAGTAATTGGAAATTGATTGATAGGGTGGGCCAGCATGATCGAAATTGTCAGGGAGTTCGTTGTGAAGGAGGAAGCCCGGGGCCAGTTCGAACTGGCGTATGGTCCAGGCGGCGCGTGGAGTAAGCTATTCGCACGATGCCCGGGCTTCCGAGGTACCACCCTGCTGCGCGACACGAAGACTCCGCAGCGGTATCTAACGATCGATTTCTGGGACACAGTGGCCCAGCGGGAGCAGGTGCTGGCCGAACGCAAGGCCGAGTACTCTAAGCTGGACGCCAATTTTGCTGAATGGACCGAGTCTAAGACTGAGGTAGGTATCTACAGAGTGCTGTCCGAGGCGACGGTGCACCCCAGAGGCAGAGCACGGCGAAGCAAAGCTAGAGAGGCTCGTCGAAAGAGCCGCCGAACATCTCGCTAAAGCCGACTCGGCTGGCGGGCGAAATAGCATAGGTGCCTCACCGGCCAAGCAGCCCTGCAATGAAGGTATCAGGTCAAAGCCACCGAGCGGGTTAGCTCGAGGCCGTTAGGGGCCATCCCGAATTGCTGCAAATAATCTGCACACATGGAGGAAACCAAATGGAACCTATTGATGAATCAGATGGATCGCTGACGCGTGGAATCATTAGGTGGGGGATCCGTGGCTTATCGTTCAAGCTTTTTGTGGCTGCCCTTTTGATGATATCTGCAGGGCGATGGGATTGGGTGACAGGCTGGCTGTACGTCGCTGTATTCCTACTTTTCGACGTCGCAACTGCTTTGGTCGTCCTTCCAAGAAGTCCGGAATTATTGATAGAGCGATCCGATCCTCAAGGTGGAATGCAGGACTGGGACAAAGTGATCATGCCCTTGGCATCCGGCCTCCTGCCGATGGTTTCCTGGATCGTGGCAGGCCTTAACGAGCGTTTCGGTTGGCCGCCTCATGTTGGATCTAATCTCCAGACAGCGGCATTGGGGATTACAGTCGTGGGGTACGGAATCGTTGTATGGTCAATGTGGGCAAATGCGTACTTCTCGCCAGTTGCGCGCATACAATCAGAGCGAGGACACACTGTCGCAACTGCAGGACCCTATCGGATCATACGGCATCCGGGTTATTTTGGCGCGATTCTGTTCACTGTTGCTGTACCATTAATGCTCGCGTCATGGTGGGCGTTAATACCTGGTATCGCAGGAGCAGTCCTATTAATCGTTCGTACTGCGTTAGAAGACCAATTCCTCCACGAGGAGTTGAAAGGCTATCGTGAGTACGCGCATGAAGTAGAACATCGCCTTATCCCTGGTGTGTGGTGACAGATGGCCTCCCAACCATTCGCTGCAGCCGACCCCGCGGGCTCTGAGAAATACCAGTGATGGTCTTGACTGGAGAATCGGCATAATCTAGCTGGAGTACGAGCGGGGTGGCTGAGCACAAGGCTGTTGGGTGGCACATCGCTTAGAAGCGAAGATGTGCTTCGGCTAGTAAATGGTTCTTGTTCGCACACGATCAGTCAACATACAACTAACGTAGGAGGATATGATGCGTGACAGTAACATACTCATCACGGGTGGCACATCTGGTATGGGTAAAGAAACCGCCATTCAATTAGCAAAGATGGGTGTAAAGTTGCTGCTGGTTGGTCGAAACCGTGATAAAGGTGAAGCAGCAGTGACCGACATTGTTCGTGCCAGCCGTGGCGAAACCGTTACATTTTTTCAAGCCGATCTGTCACTCTTGCGTGAGATGCGACGTACTGCAGGTCACATCCGACAAACGTTCGACCAGGTGGATGGGTTAGTTCATGGTGCCGGTGGAACGTTTCCACAACAGCGTTTGCTGACAGATGAAGGACTTGAAATGAGCTTCGCTGTGGATTATCTAGCACGCTATGTCCTCACCAATGAACTACTCGATCTTTTGAATGCTGCTCCTGCCCCGCATGTCTTGAGCATCGCCGGGGGCGGCACTGAATCCAAGGCGTTGAATTTCGACAATCTCAATGGCGAGAAAAGTTATAGTTGGTCCGAAGCGGTCGCTCAAGCCTCGGCGGCAAATGATCTGCTTACTTTGGAGCAAATCGGCCGATACCACGATGTCACTTTCTACAACTATGGTCCGGGGTTGGTTCGAACGGCGACGATTATGGGAACCATGCTCGGGCGTCTGTTCTTCAACACAATAGGACGCCTTTTTTCAAGATCTGCGGAGCAGGCGGCAAACGACATCGTAGCGCTACTCGTTGG
>WVZH01000206.1:12001-25242 GCA_011772595.1 Anaerolineales bacterium | reverse complement strand
AATCAACTCGGGGTAATGCATGAAGAGAGAAGCAGCTCAACAAATCGCTGCAGCTGACCCGGCAGGTGTGCGGAAAGTTTGGACTTATCATGCAAGCCGAGTTTATGCTGAGTGAGGTTGCCATTGCCTGAGCAGCTGGGTGGCTGAGCTCAAAGCCATTAGACNNTCGTGCGTGATATGCATCAATCATCTTCCATCGACAGCTTTCCGGGAATAGCGGCAAGGCCAATTCCAAACACCGATCTCGTATTTGCGAGGGTCGGACGACGTGCGGGGGTTTAGGCATGGTTGTGGCAAGATGTTGGCCGGAGCCTACCTAGACCCATTGATTAAGAAGCAGGGCAGGCAGGGACTATAATTTCCTGGGTGTGATTTTAACCACATCTGAACGGAACAGTCTCTACTACATTGGCCAACAAGCCAGGTTGGATTGAGGAGGATAGGTTGACAACCGCTGGGATCACGCGAACCAGTTTCGTTACCCGATATTCGATGGCCTCGTTTTTTATCTTGGCAATGGTGCTCGGAGCTGGCACTGTGTACCTCGTTGTGCAAGGGAAGCTTCCTGCCGGTGTAACCTTGGCCGCCGCTCTTTCCGCATCGATCGCTGGGATCATAATGACCGTTGTCGAAGATGGAATAGCCGGTCTGAAGGTGATGCTAAACCGGCTACTTATATGGCGGGTCATGATCGGATACTGGCTTTTTGCGTTCCTATTCCTCGTCCCCACCATACTTCTCGGCTCTATGGTAAATCCGCGTTTCGGCGGTGATCCGCTCTCCTTCAGCAACATGAAGCCGGCTTTTGAGATCGTACCAATGTTCGTCATATCCTTCATGATTGCAGGGTTGGGAGAGGAGTTGGGCTGGACAGGCTTTCTCGTGCCCAGACTTCAAGCCCGTTATAGTGCGTTGACCTCGAGCGTCATTCGAGCCGTCCTCTGGGGTNNGCGTTCATGCTCATGTTAGTGCTTCCATGGTCAATCTTCTACAGCTGGATCTTCAACAATACAAGAGGGAGCCTTTTGTTGGTTGCTGTTCTACATGGGTCGGAGATTTGGGTTGCCTACTGGATGCTGAGGACCGGGATCAACCCGAGCAACCTCGACAATTACTGGGGATATGGTGCACTCATGGTCGTGATTGCGATCATTATCGTCATCACAACCGGCTCGCAAGACCTATCACGCAAACACAGAAGGATTGTTCACCAGTCGTCACTTGGGTAGGACACGCCGAGAAAAGAAGATAATATGCATTTGATGGCTGGGTAAGCGGCTGTCTCAGGCACTTCGGCCACCAATCTCAGGATCAGGTCTTTTGTGGCCTTCATCAAAGCCGAGGGGGCCGAAGCTCTTATTGATTGTCTTCTGAGGAACGAAGCACGTGGCATCTACTATGGGCATGGTAGAGACTACGATGGTAAAAGTAGCGAAGAAGAAGTCATACAGCTGCTGAAAACGGGCCTTGCTGGTTGACCGCTATACAACCGCCCAACTTACGCTGATCTATGTGACAGGTACCTGTAGAATCGATGAGCTGGAGGTCGTGCCACAATGGAAACGCAACGAGGTCGAGAATTCAGCATTAAAAAAGGAGGAGCGCCATGATCGCGCGGCTCTGGCACGGTGTCGTTCCAGCTGACAAGGCAGACGCGTACAACAACTATTTGCACGAAACTGGTGTGCCTGATCTTCAGAACACACCAGGTAATGAAGGGGTATATGTGCTCCGAAGAATTGAGGACGATGTTGCCCACTATCTGATGCTAAGCCTGTGGGATTCTCTTGACTCGATTAAAGCCTTCGCGGGCGACGATATTGAGCGCGCGAGATACTACCCGAAGGATACCGATTTTCTTCTGGAGTTGGAGCCTACGGTACGTCATTATCAAGTTATCGTGGCGCCTGACGGAGAAGAGGATTCTTACGCTGCATAGTAATTCGCTGGAGTCCTTCGACGGAGTTCGTCCTGAGTTGAAGGGCTGAGGATAAACGCCCACGTGGTTCATGCGTGTTGGATTAGAGCTGGTGTATGATCGAAGGTGAAACGGATCGCTATGCTCAAAACTGTTAGCCGGTTTTCAAGCTAGGTCCCATTTCTTCGACCGAAAAAGGTGGTTTCGGTTACTAAGCTAGCAAATCACGTATTTTGGGGAGTTTGAATATGGAAGACGAAGGAAGACGTCTGGAGATCGACATCCTAACGTTGGTGGCGATATCAATCGTCGCTTGGGCACTGGTAGACATATTTCATGAGATCGTTGGCCACGCTGGTACTGCAGCTTTGATGGGCATACCTGTTAGGGCGGTCTCGACGACTACAATTTATGTCCCTTGGGACCAGGTGAAAACCATAGGCGAGTATCGTATTATCCACATCGCAGGGACGTTTGTGAACCTCCTAACCGGTGCATTGGTTTTGCTTCTGTTGCGGTATCGAAAACCCACATCCAAAGCATTCCAGTACTTCTTATGGTTATTCACTACAATGAGCTTTGTTGTAGTGATCATGTATCTTATTTCGGCAACTGCGATCGGGGGAGGCGACTGGATAGAGGTCATAACGGATTTGGAGCCGCGTAACCTCTATTTGGCTATCATCATCTTCGCAGGTGTCCTGTTTGCTCTTCCGGGCTATGCGTTGCCATTACGGGTATGGATGCCTGACTTGAAAGATAATCGCTCGGCGCTCCTTAAAGTGACCGCGATTCCAGTCTTGACGGTTATCGTCACCCAGACCCTTTCTGTGTTGAGAAGTCCGTTCGCATTCAAGCCCCCAGAATCAAGTCATTTGGGTGCTTCGATTTTTATCTATATTCACTTTGTCTTATGGGCGATCCTTGTTAATTTGATTCCTGTTCCTCGGTCATCCGAGGAAGTTGAGAGCATTGGTCTAAGGCGGTCGTCATTCTGGATCGTAGCTGGCCTCATAGTGTTCCTATTCTTCGTACTTATCCTTGGTCCTGGGTTGGGACCGCTTGGAGAGGATCCGAGGTTGATGTGAAATACAAGCTGCCTATCCACTCGCTAGAGCGGCCCCGTTAGAGGCGTGTAAGTGTGGTGGGATAGCTTGAGGGACCGCTCCCTGCAAAGAAGGCGGGACTTCACCCTGGCCAAATCCGCCTGTCAGTCCAGGGGACAGGGCTCAAGGTCGTTGGACGCCCAATTAAGGAGCTTACCCTAATGATTTGTTCTGGCAACCCAAGAAAGTTTCGCGAGCTGCGGCTGATCGCGATCTTCCTGGTCCTGATTCTCGGGACCCTTGCCTGTCGCCCATCTGCTGAGCAGGAGGTGTTACCCTGGAACTCAGATTCGCAAACCGCAACCGCATACCAAAGCGCGGATGGTGCCACCCCAACGATACATGTTAAACCGAGTGCCACCTCGTATACTCCCCCAAGCCCTACTCCGCATCCACCAACGGCAGCAGCCCAACCTTTAAGGACTCAGATCAGCATGGTCGGTCCCAGTGCAGCCGCCCTTTTCCTACGCGATCGGTCGACCGCATCAACCCCTCGCGCAGCTTCTGAGCCGACAAGTATTCTCTTCGTGTCTAGGAGAGACGGCGTAGCCGATATCTACCGGATGAAAGAAGATGGCTCGGAGCAAGTCCGATTGACCCAGAATGGTCGCAACAACGAATCTCCGACTTGGGCACCGGACGGTCAGAAAATTGCCTTCCTCAGTCATGAAGTCGTTGCTGCATCTCACACGGCGATCTCTCATCTTTTCGTGATGGATGCGGATGGTTCCGGGTCAATCGACATTACGCCCGAACTCGACCAATCCGTCGAGTCACCGACTTGGTCACCAAATGGTCAGTGGATTGCGTTTGTCGCCAATCCAATGCTGCCTGAAGGAGATTTTGACGGGTACAGCATTTATGTTGTCAACAGAGATGGTTCAGGACTCGCGCAAATTATAAACATAGGTCCGGGATCGATCGGCTGTTGGTCGCCAACATGGTCCCCCGACAGTTCGAGATTGGCATTTGTCTGCCGAGGTCTGATGAGCGTCGTGATCGGGATCGCGGATGCCGATGGATCTGATCGCTGGGCCGACGAGTATGGGCAGGTCAGCCGAGTCTTTTGGCTGCCATCAGGAGAGCATGTCGGATTTGATGGCGGCATCTGTTGGAGTGTGGGGATATTCGCTGCTGAATACCTGCTGACACACGGCGCCAGTGGCGCGGGGCCGTGGCCTTGTCTTGACCAGGATTTTGAAGTGCTCGGAGTCGATATGACAAGCCCCTATGGAGTAGCCTGGTCACCGCGGGTCGACACTCTGTTTGCCGTCCAATCATCAGACACCATCCAAATTGTAGATCTTGCCCGCTATGAAGTCATCGTTTCCCAATTTAGGTCGGACCGCTTGAGCGGCTCGCCTTCGTGGTCACCACACGGAGATCACGTTGTCTTTGCGGCTGATGACGGGACAGACACAGAGATTTATGTCCTGAGTCTTGAAAGCAGTGATCTTGTCCAGCTGACCGACAATGACGTAGACGACTACATGCCCGCATGGCGGCCCTAGATTGCATAATTGAACCTGTTGATCCCTGGGCGTCCAACACTCGCTACACCCAACCAAGCTTCACATGGGATCATTTGTGGAGCTTTGGGGAGTGAGGATGGTTATGGTCAGGAAGACCTAACTGGTGACCCATCTGGCTGGTGAGCTCATACGTTAGGCTAATATCCTGTTCATAATCTATATGCTGAAATGAGAGGTCACATCTGTGGAAAAGAGGTGGAAAAGAGAGCTTCGTAATCTCTCCACCCCCATCTTGTTTGCTACTTTGGTTGCGTTCGCTTTTCAAAGTTAGGAAATCGGGCTGAGGATGACGGCCAGCCTTGGATTTCATGAGTTAGGGCACATCGTGGATACTGGCTCTTGTTAGCTAATCTCAATGCATTGCTCGCTCTCTTCAACTTCATACCTATAGGGAATCTAAGTGATGGGGGCAAGTCCATTAAGAGGTTGTTCGCTTCAATACCCGAGAGAGAAGAGAGAAGACTACTGACGATGCTTGTGCCATCGTTTTTTTCATGGATTGCTCTTTTGTATGGGATGGATCTTGTTCGTGCCGTGTCAATCGGGACGATCGTCCTGTGGCTATTTATCAGCATGGTGATTGAAGCTACTCAAGATGATCCTGCAGAAGCTGAATCACCTAAGGCCATGACAAACCAACAAGCTGGAGTGCTGATTGGCCTTGTAGTTATGCTCTTTTTCCTCAGCACTTGCATCGTGATAGTTACCCCATTTTGGCTGACTGAGGGGGCTGTTCTAAAGATGGCCGCAGGTTGGATATCTCTCGTTGCGAATATCATTTGGAGAAGCCCCATCGCCCTTTGGGTAGGTCTGGTTATTGTAGGTCTCTTCTTCATTTTTCGATTTGCGCGATATGTCATCGGGAGAGTACAAAGACTTCGTGAAAGGGAATTTCGATACCGAAGAGACAAGCATACACCTGACAACTCGCGGGAGCGGACTCTTCGACTATACGCCTCGCTTCACTCCTCGCTCCGCTCAGAGCTGTTCAGCCTGTCCTGCCTGCCTGGACCTGGCACAGGTGGAAGGACACGTGTGCTTGTAGCCCAGTGCGGGTAGTCCAGGGCTCAAAGCCGTCGTGAACCTGAGACCGCCATCCAACGATCATAGACGCTAGGGAGCCATCAGGTGGAAGTCAGATTTTCTATCAAAATTCCTGATAATGTAAGAAGAGAGGACAAACTCATTTTCAGGCTCCTTGGAGGTCATGGGTATGGGAAAAAAGCGAGGACACTACCTGGGGACTGAAGTCGATGGGAAGTGGTGGAAGAGGTACAGACAGGACAATATGTTTCTTCGAGGAAATGGGGAATATTGGTACGACGAGGGTGCGTTCTACTTCCGGAGATATTTAATCCGAAGCGTGATTACCATCCCATTTCATGAGATCACTGATATCAAAATGGGAAACTGGCATTGCGGTCGCTGGTCTTGGGGACAGCCCATAATTAAGTTACTCTGGAATCGTCAGGGAAAGCCTTTGGTTTCAGGTTTTGTATTGTCAAGAGAATTGTCAGAGTCCTTGGAGATCATGGCGACTCTTCGCAAGCTGATTTCATATTATCGATTCGGGCACATGACATCCCGTCGGAGCGGATTGTTCGACTACGCGCCTCGCTTCACTTGGTGCTCCGCTCAGAGTCGCTCCCTATTCAACACATTTGCCGCCCTTGGAGTGAACGTCGCGGTCCTGGTCACTCAGCTCNNTAGGAACGGATATGTCTATTGTCCGTCAGGGTGCGCGATATTGGGTTGAACGGCGCCCGTGTTGTCGGGCAGCTGAGTTTGAGGCTGTTGTACGGCAATAGCTATTTACGAGTGGGCCTGATGTCAGGAGAATAAGAGCCTATTCTTCGATAATCTTTGAGAAGTGGTGTAAAGTATCTCCATAGACAAACCCGACTTAACAAAGGACAACCTTATGGACATATCCGCAATCTTCAAGCGCGCTTGGGAGATCACCTGGAAGCACAAAGGACTCTGGTTGCTGGGAATCCTAGCCAACTGCTCCGGCGGGGGTAGCCAGGGCTCAAGCAACATCAGCCGTCTCCCTGAATACGATGTCGGCGGGGGCGAGTTTCCCCAGATCGAACGCTGGCTGCAGAGCATTCCTGAAGAGACTTGGATCGCCATTGGTATCGCCATCTTCTGCGGCGTTATTCTGTTGGCATTCATCTTCTGGGTGCTGGCCACCATCGGCAACAGCGGTTTGATCGCTGGCTTCCAGATAGCCGAGACTGGTGGGACGGTCACGCTGGCCAACGCATTCCAACTAGGCATCAGCTACTTCTGGAAATTGCTCGTGATCCAGTTCATCCTCGGACTGGCATCTCTGTTGGTCATCGTCCCCGTGATCATCGGTGGGATACTCATGACGGTCTTAACGCTCGGAATCGGATTGATCTGCCTGATCCCGCTTATCTGTTTGTTGTTCCCTCTGGGCATCGCCATCTCAATCTACACCCTGTTGACGCAGATCGCCCTTATCGTCGAAGAGCTTGACATCGCAGCCGCCTTCCGGCGCGCGTGGGAGGTCTTCGGGTCCAACCTGGGTCAGGTAATCGTGATGGGCTTGATCCTAGGAATTGGTGGGTTCGTCGTCGGGCTGATCCTGGCCATCCCCCTCGTTCTGATGGCGCTACCGTTTATCGTCGGCCTGATCGTGGGCACCGACACAAGCAGCCTGGCTGGCCTATCCGCCACGATTCTCGGAATCCTGCTGTACTTGCCCTTTCTGCTTGTTGCCGGGGGCATCATGCGCACGTTTATCACCGGATCTTGGACTCTGACCTACCGGGATTTAATTGGGGCCGCGGCCGCATAGATCAACGATATATAAGCTGGTGGTTGTTCACCTATCGCTGATTTCCGCATATTGACTCACTTCTAGCAGCATCTATTAACCATCAAACTTGGAGGGATAAGATGGCTAGTACAGAAGGGCAGTTATCGGACGCATTTCGCTGTTCAAAGTGCGATCAAAGTGGTGCGCACGTTGAAAAACTGGCAATGTCCGGAACAGGTGTATCAAGGCTGTTCGAGATTCAGCCATATCGTTATGCTTTTGCCTCATGTAACAATTGTGGATATACAGAGATCTATAATCTTACGACCTTAGAGGGGAAGGATGATCTTGGGGATTTGCTTGACATAATTTTCCATGATTAGCTTTCATGCTTTGGTTCCTCGAATTCTCCGTTATGATCATCTCTCAGCGATCGAGGGTGTCTAGCATGAGAGAGACATGAGGTGCGGTTAGCCATCCACTGGAGCCCTTCGACGGTGTCTATCTTGAGCCAGGTCGAAGGGCTCAGGATACACCGGGGATGCAGCGTGATTTCCGAGTCGCTGCGCTATGATGGGGATGCTGGGATTGATAGTGGTACGAACTCCGGATGCTCCCCGCAAAGAATGCGGGACAAGCCCCGGTCATGTTCGTCGGCCTGTCCTGGCTGACGCCAGTTAGTCCTAGGGGCAGGCAGCCTGTCCTGACTGTACCTGAGGTGCATGCACTGGTAGATGGAGCCAAGGCACAAAGTCGTTTGGTGGAATGGAATGAGTCGTTCCTTAACGTAAAGCGATGAGCACCAAAGCCCATTGGGAAGCACTCTTCAAAGAGAGGCAGAGCGACGAGGTCAGTTGGTACCAACCGCATCTTCGCCTCTCAATGCAGCTGTTTGCACGCTCGGGTGCCTCGGCAAGTTCGAGGGTGATAGATATCGGAGGCGGCGATTCGACGCTGGTGGATGATTTACTCGCTAAGGGTATTCATGATGTGACTGTTTTGGACATTTCTTCAGAGGCTTTGTTGAGGGCTAAGAATAGGCTAGGCGCGAAGGCTGGAAGCGTGAAATGGGTTGAGGCGGACGTAGCTCATGTACACCTACCTTCGTTGTACTATGATGTTTGGCACGACAGGGCCGTTTTTCACTTCCTCGTAAATCCAGAGCAGAGAGCTGCATACACAAAGATTCTTGGTTCCGCACTGCGGCCTTCCGGTCATGTTATTATGGCGACCTTTGCGCACGATGGTCCGACGCGGTGCAGTGGTCTTCCAACGATGCGGTACAGCCCACGAGAGCTTCTAGAGGAATTGGGCCCCCTTTATGAGCTGATCGAAGCGGAGCAGGAGACTCATCGGACGCCCTCAGGTGCAGAGCAGAGATTCGTGTACTGCCTTCTACAGAGACGAACGGACGATCATTCCGCTTAAGACCTCATTGCAGGTAGGCTGGGATTGCCGCTGTAGGTACGACCGCCGGCGTCTCCCTGTGAGGAACGCGGGACAGGCCTTAGCCGTATCCACCAGTCTGTCCTGCTTGCATGTACCTGGCACAGGTGGGATTTTGATGCATACATCACAGGTGCAGGCATAGGTGGATGGACACGTGTGCCTGCGGCCCAGTGCAGCCAGTCCGGGGCTTGAGTGCGTCGGGTATCCGAAATCCGGAGGGTACGAATTGGTGATTGCGATAACACGTGAGGTAAGCCCCAGCATGGGGCAATGCGAATTAACGCACATACCCCGACAGGATATCGATATTGACTTGGCACGAGCGCAGCATGTTCAATACGAGAGGGTATTGGTGGAATTGGGTTGCCGAATACGAAGGCTTCCTGTAGAACCAAGTTTCCCAGACTCAGTGTTTGTGGAAGATACTGCAGTTGTGTTGGATGAAGTGGCAATCATCGCTCGGCCAGGGGCTGAAACACGACGAGACGAAACCAAAAACGTATCAGCAGTGCTAAGCGAATACCGAACCATCTTCAAAATCGTATCTCCGGCCACATTAGAGGGTGGGGATGTTCTTCAAATTGGAAGGACGTTATTTGTAGGTGTTACAGAACGGTCAAATGAATTGGGTGTCAAACAACTGATTGATCTGGTTTCTCCATATGGGTACGAGGTAATAAAAGTTCAAGTAGATGGATGCTTGCACTTAAAGTCGGCAGTTACTCATGTGGGTGAAGATACTCTACTTATCAATAGATCCTGGATCGACATAAAACCATTTCAGGGAAAGAGCTTTATAGATGTTGATCCCGGAGAACCATTTGCGGCGAATGCGTTACTCATTGGCGACGACTTGGTGTATCCGGCGATATTTCCCGAAACACGTCGACGTTTGGAAGATCGGGGATTTTCTGTAAGGGAGGTTGATGTATCGGAGATGCAGAAAGCAGAGGGGGCAATGACTTGTTGTAGTTTGATATTTCGAGAGAGGATCCCAATTAAAAATGAGCGGGAGGCCTAACAATTTTCTGGAAACCTTCGGTGATGTTTATCCTGGGTTGTGTCGATGAACTCAGGATAGGCGCCCCAGGAGATGCAGGGTGAATTGCATGCTATGATGAGTGATAGGGATTCGTTAAGAACTAAAGCTGGAGCTAACCCCGGCTGCGTGGCTCAAAAGCGACAGGCGGCAACTAGACCAGGGAAAGACCATGGCTGAATATTCACAGATTATGGACCCTCTCCTCCAAACTCGCGTTCGCAATCGGTATCAAACTGAGATAACTTCACTTCAGGCTCTCGGTTTTCGTCACTTAGCATATTGCCTAGAAGCTCTCGGCCCATACTCCGTGATCTTCCAGTTCCCTTTAATCCCCCTCGCACTTCTCAAGAAAGAAGTTCTTCATTTTCTTCGCCCTCTCCGGCTTGCCTCCGCTAATGTTCTCCTTTCTAATACAAATCCTCCCACCGTCGCCCTCTGTATGGGAATGGGGATCAAGTTTTACAGCGCATTCACCGACGGTGCCCTTCTCATTTCCTCCAACTTTGACAGCAAAGCCATGCCATGGAAAGGTTCCAAAGTTATCCGGTTACCCTCTCGTTCCACGATCGAGGATACTTGGACTGAGCATAAGGCTAGAGCACTCCGAATGGCAATAGAAGTAAGTCCCATCTTTGTGAATATGTCATTCGATGATTATATTAAGATGTCCACTCAGGAAGATGAAGAACTCTCTCAATTTGTTTGATACGGTCACCCACCAATTCACTGGATGCCCTTTGACGGAGTTCAACCTGAGTGGAGTCGAACGACTCAGGATGCTCCCTGTGGATACGGTGTGATTCGTAAACTAAGTCGTACGATCGGGGACGGGAGAAAAGACAGCGAATGGGAGTTCTCCGACCACTCAATCTTTCCAGTCTGTACCTATGGGGCATGCACAGTTGAACGGGCAGTTCAGGTTTCAAAGTCGTTAGGAGACCATATTAATATAGGACTCCAATTCTTTAAACCTTGATGGGTGATTATCAAAACAATCTATACTTTGTATGGTCTATCTCGTGGTTCTGAATGTGTCCATCTCTAAGGAGTATGGATATATTATCCTGGAGGGTAAAGGAGATTTGAGATGATTGATCAGTTCTTATTTAATATATTCGGTTATTCATTTAATTATCCAGAATTCTATTTTGGACTCTGCACGGGAATTTTGATCTCCTTCGCTATTCTAGGTGGATTGCTTATCAGGGTTCTAACAAGGAGAAGGGATTCGGGAATGAATTAATGGGCACCAAGCGATTTGCTTTATCCGACCTCGCATTCTGCGCGATATGGAAGCGATGGATCTGGTATGAGAATTTTTACAAAACCTAGCCAGAGCTCGATGCAGTTGCCCAGACAAATTCATAAGGAGTGAGAGTGAGAACATTCGCCCAGGCGGGACTATCATGAGCATCAATGTTCTCTTAAGGGATCCGAAGAACGCCCTGGATGAGTTTATAGATGTTCGAGAACAAGCCTGGGCGGCTTCGGGCTTCGAGATTCTCGTGGAAGAGGAATGGACTCTTGCTGGGGGTTGGAAGGCATTCCGGTTTCTGGTCCAGTCACCGGAGGAGGGGACATTTTTCCTGATGACGACATTGGGGGAGCGCTACCTTCTCCTCAGCGGCAGCGGTGATCTTGATCTGCTGGTAGAAATCGCCAGAACGCTGCGACCACTTGGAATAATGCCTTAGCCCTACGGCGGTGGTCGCCTGTCTTTTGAAATCAAAAAAATTAGGGCGATATCAACAAATTAGATCCGTTCACCAGAAGTCACTACTATCCTGACATTTTGGAGCAAATAATGCCACCGATCTCAACGATAGTCATCACTTTAGCTCTGGTCTTCTATTCCATTGGTGTCTGGAGCGAGCGATTTGCGGGTGTATTGAAGGTATGGCACCTCCTTTTCTTCTGGCTTGGATTCATTTGCGATACATGGGGTACCGGAATGATGTTCGAAATGGCTGGTGGGTTAACATTTGATGTCCATGGACTTACAGGATTATTAGCCATTATTCTGATGTTCATCCACGCAGGATGGGCAACAATCGTATTGGTGCGAAAAGATGAGCGGTGGATTCAAAATTTCCATAGATTCAGCGTGGTTGTCTGGTTGATTTGGCTTGTACCCTATCTAAGCCCGATGATTCTCGGAATGGGATAATTTAACTTTAGACAGTCGACCAAACCAATAGTGCAGTACAAGGACGTGTGCGAGTTTGCTTATAGATTGTATTTGTGCAATGGGGATGTAGGCTGCCTGTTGAAGTCAGAAGCTATCTGGAAAAGCACAGTTTCGGTCCAAGATTTTTTTCTATCCATAAGGATAATACTGGAAGGATTTCAAATGACTGACCAAGAGATACAAGAAATCAAACACGTTGTTGAAGAGGCATATATTCGTGGGATACATGGGGAGCAGGACAAGGCGCTGATTGATATGGGTTTTCATCCGGCCTTTGAGATGTTGGTGTTGGATCAGAATGAAGTCGAAAAAGTTGACGTCCCGAGTTGGCTTCAACGAATTGAAGCCATGAAGCAGGAGAATCCTGAGTTATGGAGCTCGAAAACAAACCATGAATTCAAGTTGATTGATGTGGCTGGATCTGCAGCTGTTGTAAAGCTCGATGTATACAAGGGTGTTACGTTTTTCTCGACCGATTTCATGCTCCTGTACAAATTCGAGGATGGCTGGAAAGTCGTATCGAAGGTATTCTCAGTGCAGAGATGAATAAGAAAGATGGAAGCGGGCGGCCTATCCGGACGCCCGAGCCCTACGGTTGAGTTCATCCATACCTGAGTCGAAGGGCTCAAGATAAACAACCCGGGGATGTAGGGCGTAATCCCAACGGGGTTGTACGGTAGGGGTAAATTAATAACCATGTAGTGAGGAATACACCTGCTGCTCAGTTTGAAACCGCGTTGGTACGTGATCCAAATTGTTGATTGACAAAACAGAAACAAATCTATACGCTGATTAACGTGAAATTCAATGTAATCATGTTAAACATTATCTAATGCTTGATCCTAGGAAGATCGCTGCTTCAAGTGGTCTTGGAAACAACGTTTGCACCACAAACCCATCATTCCTTTTTATCTCTATGAGGGTTGAAACTGGGCTATACTGGTGTACGAGAGTCAAGTAGAGGGAACGGCATTAAACCGTTTTCCTGTATTGAAATATGGCTGCGGAAGTCCAGGAAACCATATGGCCGATAACACCCCACTCTCGCTTCCCTACGCGCATCTGAACTTGAGGTGCAATCCCTTTTGCAAAATCCCCCCTGAAGAAGAATCCGAGGTCGATGCATTTCGCTTCGATCTGGGTTATTTCGCCCGTCAGCTCAAAGAGCCCGGTTTCGCATTTCAAATATTATAAGGAAGGGCGACCTGGAAAAACGGCACA
>WVZH01000206.1:10333-11829 GCA_011772595.1 Anaerolineales bacterium | reverse complement strand
GACAAACCGGTTCCCAGCGTTGGCAAGGAAGCCATTGCGCAACTAATCTCCATGTTTGATGATGACCTCCAAGCTATCCACGAATATCTTTACGATCTGTTTCAGACGATGACCGAAGTGAGGGATGTCCATGATATCAATTCAAATCCAGTTCGATAAAACCAGCCGGACGTATAACCCTGGTGAGGAAGTAGTGGGAAAAGTAAATGTGCAGGTCGAACAAGAATGTCAATGCAACCAATTGGTGTTGATACGCGAATGGAGGACACATGGGAAAGGAAATAAGCAGTCCGGAGGCAAACAGACAACAGTTCTGTCGCAAGGGGAGTTATGGTCTCCGGGCATGGTTCGCAGTTTTCGATTCAGATTTAACGCACCATTGACTCCAGTTACCTATCATGGGCATTATCTCAACGTGGATTGGTACGTGAGGGTGAAGGCCGAAATGCCCTGGGGAATCGACCGGCTGGTCAGAGGTGCCTTAAGGCACCCGAGGCATGAGGAAGAATTTCTACTCCTTCCCGAGGATCAACCCTTCTCAGTAACTCGCAAACATGTCAAGAAGCGATCCTTCAAATTGCAGAGGACCATCGCGTGGCTGTTTCTTGCATTTGGGCTTATCTATATGTACGTTTTGGCGTTTGGCGGATCAACAGGAAGCGCATTGATAGGGATCGTTCCCTTAATAATCGGTGGATTCATTTTGCTATGGGTGATACCGCGATCCTCAGCCGATAAAAAGCTCGGAGAGGTGGGGTTGCTGTTCGAGCCCACCGAGACGCGTGATGGCATTGTGTGTAAAGTGCGTATTGTCCCCAAAGAAGAAATCCATCTGGAAGGTATGCATGCGACACTATTAGTTAGGGAGGTGGTTACAAGTGGAAGTGGAACCAGTCGGACGACGCGCAGACACGAATTGTATAAGGTGAGCACCGAAAAGGAAATCTCACAAACCATATACCCGAACTTGGGATTAAAAGCGTCGATTCCCTTCAAAATATCAAAAGACCTTCCAGTCAGTCTGGATATCACAGATAATGAGATTCAGTGGTCGCTTGCATTAAGGTTGGATTTGAGCGGTTGGCTTGTTTGGAAACGAGTTTTCCCGCTCCGTGTTTATCGTGGAAGCCAGGTTCCCTCCATTGAATCGCGATTGGGAATGGCCCTTGACAGCACAGAAGACAGCAGTTTGCGTGCTTGAAATGATTTCTCGCAAGAAGAAAAAAGATGTCTGAAAACGCTCCCTTTTTACTACCCTTCTCACATCTGAACCTACGGTTTAACCCCTTTGGTGAGTTAACGCCGGACGAAAGAGGTCTTCTTGCCGTCCCGAGATTTGATCTAGATCGCGTGGTTGAGAATCTCAGAGATCCGGGATTTGCAATCCAATTCATAGGAAAGAGGGGGTGCGGAAAATCATCGCAGTTGTTCGCCATTCGCCATCACTTTCCAGGAATGCCGTACACCTATATTCCCGAAGAGGGTCCAATTCCAGC
>WVZH01000206.1:5656-10269 GCA_011772595.1 Anaerolineales bacterium | reverse complement strand
CCACCTTGAGCACATTCATTGCGAAGTACGGTGATGATGTGCGAGCAATCGAAGCCGAGCTCTACGAGAGGCTTCAGAGCCAGACAGAGGTCGGCGAGATCAGGTTCTGAGGTTAGGGTACGTTTCACAGACAGTTTCGATCTTATTGTGTCAGCTATTCGTGAATCATCGAGTCTCCGCTCCACACTTTTAATATCACCCTCCGTTTGCTCCCCTAGATTGAGTCGCTCTGCTCAAGCCGAGAGGTAACTACGCTTGGAAACCTGAATAGTCTCCACTAAACTTCGTATTCGAGGGAGCCTTCGACTGAGTTCATCCTGTGGTGAGTCGACAGGTTTACGATGAACTCCCCAGGGATGTAGTGTGTATAGTAGACAGTGTACTATGATAGCGATTTGTGACTTGGTTTCGGTGGGCCGAACGCAGGTGCCTACGCCCATCCTGTTTGCACCTGTTGCGTAAGCATAGGTTGACAGACAGTTCACGGCTTGAGGTCGTTGGGTGGCGACATCCCAGATGGAATGAAAGGATTCGAGATGAGCGCACTCGCATTTATGATGCGTACCCTCACATTGAAATCCAGTATGTTCACGCGAATACTGTTCCTTGTCTTAACTATGTGGATCCCAGTACTCACCGGAGGATGTCATGAGGATGACTCCCCATCAACCTCTGAGGCGCCCTATACGCCCCCATTTGTGACTCCGACAGAAGCTTCCCCCTCAGTCACAGAGCAGTCGACAATTTCTGTGCCGCAAGGGGAACCACTCGCTATCGATGGCACCCTGCATCCAGGCGAGTGGGATCGTGCTGTCATTGAAACCTTCTCCGATGGAAGTGAATTACTGTTAATGTACAGTGAAGGATATTTGTACCTGGGTATCCGAGCCAACACTTCGGAAATGATCGTCGGGAACGTTCTTATTGACTATGGTGAGGAGATCGCGATTCTTCACTCCTCTGCTGCCCTTGGCACCGGTGTTTATCGGAAAGAGATGGGTCGATGGGAACTGATTCAGGACTTCGTTTGGCGTTGCAGGAATCGCACCAATAGCGAGAGCGCACAAGAAGAGCGCAATGCTTTTCTACAAGATGAGCATTGGATGGCTACCAATTCTTATATTGGGACACCCAATGAGGTAGAGTATCAAATTGAAATGACAAGCGAAACTCTGCGTATAGCAGTGAACTATATTAATGCTTCGGGGCCATATATAAAGATTCCTTGGCCAATCGGTCTCGATGACGATAGCATAAAACCGGTTCCGGGCGGTTTGCCTCAGGAGTTGCATTTTTCGCCCAGCGAGTGGGCGTTAATACGTATTGAGTCTTCGGATATGTGAGAATAAGAAGGGTCGCGATTGCTGCCCTACCGTTTGCTGCAACAGCAAGCGCGCGCAGCTCAATTTTCTATCAATGGATCGAGTTTGGAGAGTAATTCATGTGCAGGCAGGTCTCTGATTGGGTGCATCGTGTATCGAATGGCAGGGTGGTTTTGTCTACACTGGTCATTTTTATTTTGTTCACAGCGCTAGTGTTACCTGGTCAGGCTTCAAGAGCAGGAGCGGACACAGGGGGTGCCGGTTCGCCGGATCTGTCGTTCTACTACACGGCAGATGATCTCTATCAGATGGCTGAGGCATATGGTGAGGGAGGGCGGAGGGCATACGTTAAGGCACGGTTTACATTTGACTTGATTTGGCCGTTGGTGTACACGATGTTCGTCAGCACTGGGATCAGCTGGGTATACCAAAGAGTGTTTACACCTGGCAGCTTATGGCGGCGTTCAAACCTGGTGCCGTTACTGGGAGCGCTGTTTGACTACTTGGAGAACGTCTCAACCTCACTTGTGATGATACGATATCCAAATCCAACGGTAGCCGTGGATACCCTGGCAGGGGTTTTCACGATGGTGAAATGGGTCTTGGTGACGGGTAGCTTTGTGTTGCTGTTTGTTGGGCTGATCGTCGGTGTATGGCAGTGGTTGAAGAGGCGTGACAGGTAGTGATGGCTGCGTGAGCAGCGCACGGTGCTGTTCGTACTACACTTGGTGTTTCCATGGCTCAAAACCAATATGCGGTAGTCACTGCTGCTTGAAGTCATCATGTAAAGATTTTCAGGAGTTATGCGGATTGAGAAGGAGGCAAGTAGCGTGAGTAACGCGGCGGACGAAATATATGCAACAAATTTGGACTTGTACGAAAAGCTGGTAGCAATGAATCCGACTGTTGATCGCAAAGGCGCCACCATGCCGTACACCTCCTTGAACGGCTGCATGTTCAGCTTCCTGACCAAGGAGGGCAAGCTAGCACTTCGGCTCCCGGCTGAAGAGAGGGATATGTTCCTTGAGAAATTCGAAACGAAGCTCTGCGAACAACATGGAACGGTTATGAAAGAATACGTTGAAGTTCCTGACACTCTCCTGAAGAAGACTCAGGAATTGAAGAAGTACTTCGACATCAGTTACGCCTACGTGGGCTCCCTCAAACCAAAGCCGACAAAAAAGAAGAAAGCGGTGAAGAAGAAAACGTCAATGCGTAGTTAATGATGGTATTGCTGCCTAATCTCTCGGTGAGCGGTTTCTTCGACTACGCTCATAACCGCGCAAATCGTCGTTGCAAGGTGGCTGGAAGTGTCGTGAGCAGGATCCTAGTGACTTAGGAGGTGAATTGGTGCTCGTCCATTTTCGATCGCTCTTGGCCATTTTGGTGACTGTCGTGCTGATTGCAGGATGCAGCCAGACCATAGCAACACAAGCGCCTCAAACTTTCCAAGCGTCAGAAGGAGACCGGCCTACTCAAGACTGGCGAAGCTCTTCGCCTGAGGCGCAGGGAATGGATTCGAGTGTTCTAGCGGCTATGTTGGACACGATCCAACATCAAAACTACGAAATCGATAGCGTGACAGTCGTACGCAATGGGTTTCTGATCCTGGACGCGGCCATCTACCCTTATGACCAGGATACGAAACACTTCATCCGTTCCTGTACCAAGAGCATCGTCTCACTTCTGATCGGTATCGCCATCGATCAGGGATATATCGAGGATGTTCAAACGCCTGTCTTGGAATTCTTTCCAGGCCGATCTGTCGACAACTTGGATGCGGACAAGGAGAGGATGACCCTGGAAAATCTCCTGACCATGACTACTGGATTTAGATGCAGAGATTCTTATCTCTATCGCTGGAGCGGTCTATATGAGATAAGGGAAAGTGACGACTGGGTACAGTTTGTACTTGATCTGCCAATGGCGGAAACGCCAGGGACAAAATTCGAATACTGCAACGGGTCCTCATTTCTCTTGTCAGCAATCATAACAGAGACGACTGGCATGAGTGCGCTTGAATTTACTGAGAAGAATCTATTTGGTCCTCTGGGGATCCATGATGTGATCTGGTCAACCAACCCTCAAGGAATTAATATTGGCTGGAGTGACCTGAGAATGCTCCCTCACGATATGGCGAAGATCGGCTACCTATACTTGCGAGGTGGTCAATGGGAGGGCAAGCAGATCATTCCAAGCTCATGGGTTGAGGCATCCACCAGGAAACACATCCCTGCGACTTTGGAAGACGGCTATGGATACCAGTGGTGGGTTGATGACTCTGGTATTTATATGGCTTTGGGGTATGGAGGGCAGTTTATCTTCGTCGTGCCCGAGAAGGATATGGTGGTGGTTTTTACGAGCGATTTACCCGAGAGAGATTTCTATGTCCCGCAAGTGTTGTTGGACGACTATATCATTCCCGCGGCTATATCTTCAGAGCCTATTCCTGAAGACCCTGCCGCCCAATCTTCACTTGAGTTGCTAATCGAAGACCTTTCTAACCCGTAGAGCCTCTGCGGCTGAGGGTCCTTCACAGGTGGACGGACAGTTCAGGTCTCGCAGACATTTGGCCGAAGTTGCATACAGAAAGTATCCAGGTTTCTTTATGCGGATCGTTGTTTGGATTCTCCTGATTTATGTCCGCTTTTGAACGCTATTAAGAAATGGCTTCTGCGCTCAAAGTCTCCTCTGTTGGCTTCTTGAATCTTGAAGGCATGGAGGCTTTAAATGGATATTTCTTGAATGAGAAGACCGGATCGGGATGAGCAACCTCTCTCTGGCACGGGAATCAGGAGCAGGCGAAAATATTGGCTGAAGAGTCGCAGTAGCTTAGGTGAGAGTGGGTAGAGGATGATCAATAACTCCGCTCAGCTCATGGGCGTTAGGATGCCATGCTCTGCATTGTCTACACTGCGAATTACAAAACGTATCTTTATGGAGGGGAATTGTGAAGAGACTGTACTTAATCCTGGCGATCCTCGGTGCTGTTTTGCCCTATATCTTCTTCTTTCAATACTTTTCAAGTGAAGGCATTAATCTGGTCGGGTTCGTTTCGGCTCTCCTCGCCAATGGAGTAGTCCGTGGATTCGCGGCCGATCTATTATTTTCTTCTTTCGTCTTTTGGATTTACATGATTTACCAACGAAACAAGGGGACCGGTCCCAATCCACTACTATTTATTTTCTTGAATCTAGCAATTGGGCTTTCTTGTGCACTTCCGGCATACTTATACGCAAAAGAAAACCGGGAAAGCTACTCCTTGTAGGGGATGGGATCTTAGTGAATTAA
>WVZH01000206.1:3050-5477 GCA_011772595.1 Anaerolineales bacterium | reverse complement strand
CAGAAGCGGAAAGGATCGCTCAAGAGTTCATCGATTCTGGTGGTCAATTCACTGGTTCCATAAATTCATGCAGTGAGATTCTCAAGGTAGAGCCTTGGTGTGGGGTCATCAAATCTGCAGTTGAAATATCGAGGCCTGAGTGGGAAGAGCTTTTTCCCACAACGGATTTTTACATTGTCAGAAGAATGCTTTATGGGGGTGAGCTTCCATACCAGCGTAATTTGCTTGTTGTTGAGCAAGATGGGACTCGATACGGTGTGGGAACATTCCAGCGCTTGATGGATGTTAATAACGTAACAATCACAGAAGAAAATCGCGAACTTGTCGCGAAAACGCTCGTGTTGATGATGCTCCCAGATTTCATTGAACACGGGGTGAGATTTGTGGCTTGGGAGGAGGGGGATTGGCGCTCAACACTTCGTTTGAACTTCAATTACAGTTTGACATTAAGGACTGAACTCGGAGGATATGAGATAAGGTGGCTTTTTGTATTCCATGAGGGCGACTTACTCACAGCGAGCGGTTGGGTAGTAGAGGAGGGGGTTGGAGAGTTCACACCAGTGTCCCGGGAAGGCCCCAGACCACCCCCTCAGGCGGGCCTCGAGTATTGGAAGCGGTAAAGCTCGTTGTTTCTGGTTTCGATGTCCTCTTTAATATTCCGAAGAAATGTGGCCTTCTTTCGAATTGCGTACAAGTTGTGCCCGCGTAGCAATCGTTGGAGGCCTTTCTACGGAGTTCATCAAGAGCTAAGTCGAAGAGCTCATGATAGACTCCCCAGGGACGTAGCCCGATTTACGATAAAGTTGTTTATTGAGAACGTCACAATTTTAGTGAGAGATAGTCCCTTGGCGCATTGCTCTGTTTTGTCTTCGCCTTGGTATGTACAGGTGGTCGGAGAATCCAGGGCTCAAAACCGTATGGCGCACTACCAACGCTATGGAGGCAAGATGCTCAAGAAGAATGAAGAACCCGGCAATCCACTCTGGGAGCTTCGCGATAAGCTTTTTGAAACGGATCCCGCAGAACTAGGCCTGCCGTCCTCAATCGAGCTGCCGAGAGTCTGGGGGCTTCTCATGGAAAGCGGCCACAAGGAGGGTCCGATCTCCCTTGTTGTCATCGCAGACCAGACCACGAGCCTATACCTGCCGACCGGTGGCGGTGTGATCGGGGCTGGCGCGCACAAGACGGTCTGGGCGGCCTCCAAGGCGTTTCTCGTGACATGTGAAGCGGTATTCGAGGCTTTTACCGATACAAGTGATCGAAGTTTTCCAAGGCAGGGTGAACTCAAGTTTCATTTGCTTACCTATAGGGGTGCCCGAATGGCAGGTGGCGAGGAAAAGGAGATCGGTAACGGCAAAGGACCGCTCTCCGCCCTGTTCTGGGCAGGTCAGGCAGTCATCAGTCAAATCCGCCTGATCTCGCCATCAAACCCGCAAGCCTAGATGGTCGTAAGAGCCCTTCAACAGGGCTCAAGCTTGTCTCCCCGGCGGTGTGTCCTGAAACCGTGCCATGATGATCAACAGCTGATGGGGGAACTTGTATGCTGGTCCTGATTCTTCCCCACGAAGTACGCGGGCTAGATAGCTTGTCCTGGCGGCACCTGAGTAGCGTGTACGAACGAATCCCTACATGAAAGTTTTGTATGCCTCCCAGCTCGCATCAGTTAGGATTCCATTGCAGAGTGAATGGCTGGACATCGTCTCAAAGATCTGAAGGAGACTGTGATAATGAATAATCAGGGCACGATTAGGCCAATGAGATTTTGGCAGTCATTGGTTTTCTTTCTGGTTCCCGGGCTGTATGCAGTTCTTGCGCAGCATTTACTCTTCCCCTTGATCATGCGGCTTGGGATTTCTGAGGAGAATGCATACAACACGGCACATTTAACGACGTTCATAGGTTTGTTTCTTGCGACAGTCGTTGCCCTGCGAGTAGAAGGCTGGCCTCTCAGGTGGGCATCGATCAAGGAACGTCTCCGATTAAAACGCATGGATTCTAATGATTGGAGGTGGACGTTATCCTTCTTGGTTCTCTATCTCTTAATCGGATTTCTCCTCAACATGCTCGCACAATTCGTGTACGAGCAATTGGATTTCTGGCCTCCGGATGCGGATATTCCGCTCACGAATTTCCCTTATCTCATAATCATCTTATTTGCCAATGTCCTCAGCGAGGAGCTCTGGTGGCGTGGTTACATTCTCCCTCGTCAGGAACTGGAACACGGAAAATCTGCCTGGATTGTGAATGGCGTTCTTTGGTCGCTATTCCATTTGTTTAAGTGGTGGGCAGTACCTTTTTTGCTTCTCAAACATTGGATGATCCCCTTCGTTGTGCAACGCACAGAGAACACTACTCCTTCGATCTTGATACACTTTGTTTCGAACGGAATGGGTGTCTTTCTCAGCATCTTGCCTTTGCTGGCTGGTA
>WVZH01000206.1:0-3045 GCA_011772595.1 Anaerolineales bacterium | reverse complement strand
GAATATGGGAGGTCGCAATTTTGACAAAATCTCCAACCAGGCTCGACATCTATCTTGAAATCGGGAAGAAGAGAGTATTCGCTGGGGCAGTCGAATGGCCTGGATGGTGCCGGCGTGGTCGAGACGAAGAGTCGGCGATTCAGGCGCTTCTTGATTCGGGTCCCAGATACGCACAGATCATGCAGTCGAAAGAACTTGGATTTGAGGCCCCAGAGAATGCGGCTTCCTTCAATATCATTGAGCGTCTCACTGGCAACACCACGACGGATTTTGGCGCGCCCGATATGCCACTATCGAGGGACAACAAAACCATCGAAGCTGGTGAGCAACACCGATACCGGAAGTTGCTGAAGTCCTGCTGGGTGGCATTCGACAAGGCCGTCAAAATGGCACAGGGGAAGCAGCTGAAAAAAGGTCCTCGAGGTGGCGGTCGTGATTTAAAGGGGATTATCGATCACGTATGGATGGCTGACTTGAGTTATCTCAAACGAATCGGTTGGAAAATGCGGAATGTGGAAGAAGATGAAGCGGAGAAGAGGCTTGATCGAATCCGGGGGGAGATCCTTGACGGCTTTATGGCCGTAGCCCATGGGGAGCTACCTGCGATAGGTCCTCGAGGTGGTAAACGGTGGCTACCGCGCTTCTTTGTTCGACGAGTTGCTTGGCATGTGATCGATCATGCTTGGGAGATCGAGGACCGCATCCTTTAAACGAATCGCAGTCTAGCCGCTCGCTAAAGGCCCTTGGATAAAGTTTATCCTGTGATCGGTCAACGGGCTCAGGATTAATTCCCCTGAGATGCGGCGCGAAAGCCTCTCATTGGTGCGAGAAGGGGCTGCTGGAATAATTGGAGCAGGTCTGAACCTTGGCGACTCATCCTGTTCTGCCTGCACCTATCGTGCATGCATGAGTGGACAGACAGCCTAGCGCGCAAGGCCGTTTGCATGCTGAAACCAACATGGTGAGTTCGTATCCTTGTTGACCGGTGATCTGATGAAGAAAAAGATCCTTCCACCTACCTATCTAAATCTTCTTTTGGTTCTAGAGATAGTGGTGCACTTGATCTTGCCGATTAAACAGGTCGTACATGCGCCCTATACGTATTTTGGGGTTGTCCTCATCGTAATTGGTGTTGGGTTGAATCTTTACTCCGTACGGTATTTGGAACGGCAGAATACGACAAGCAATTTTTCTAAGACAGCCAATCATTTGGTTGTAAATGGTCCGTTCCGTAAAAGCCGCAATCCTATCTACCTGAGTGGCATCCTACTGTCAGTCGGGATTGCCATCTTCCTCGGTTCATTGATCACCTTTTTGATTCCAATTTTGATATTCCTGATTTTGAACAGCATCCATGTCCCCGATGAGGAACGGAGACTTGAGGAGATTTTCGGTAGGGAGTTTCTTGAATATAAAAAACGAGTTAGGAGATGGTTTTGACGCGTGATCAATGCAATAATAGGTGAATTATGTTTGCTTTGCATTCGTCGGAGCAAAATGAGCGCAGTGCCAAGATCAGGTAGTGCGTGTATGTGGGGTCACTTAGATCTCAATCGTTAGGCCGTAAAAATTCCAATGGTCGATCATCGATCTTCAGGTGAAAATCCGATCACGTTGCGGATATCCTACACAGCGGCAGATTTTGCTGAAGCTGCTCGAATCTATCAGCGTACTACTTCAATGCACTTTCTCAGCCGACTGGCTTCGATCGGGGGTTTATTGGTTGCTGCTTGGGGGTTATTTTTGATGGGTCTGGATTATTATGTCTTCCCGAATATCTTCGAGGGCGAGTTCCGTCTAAACCTTTTCGAATCCAATACTCAATATCTCATCTGGGTCATCATTGCCTTGATCCTTATTTCTGTACTCTCATGGATCCGCCCCTTCCGGACCCTCGCAATCCGGTTTGATTTTCAGCAGAATAAAGCCGTCTACCAGGGACCTTATCATGTAACCATTGATTCCCAAGGTATTATCTTGAAAACGAGTACCACAGAAGGCCGTCAATATTGGCCCGCATTTACGAAGGTTTTAGAAAACGAAAGATAATTCGTCCTCGGGTATGGACCGTGGCAATATGTTGTGCTCCCGAAATGCGAATTTACCAGTCCAGAATCTGTCGAGGAATTTCAAGATCACCTTCGGGAGCATATTGGTACATATAAAACAGTATAAGGTCTTTGATGAAGCTCAACACATAGGCAGCTTGGCCTGCTTAGGCCACAGGAGCAGTCACGGTAGGCGTACTGTCCGCGGCGCATATCCGTGATGTGGGAAGACACCCAAAATGAAGGAAGGAGAAAGGATCTTGTCTACAGATTTCGAGCGTCATTTAGATAAATATGCCGAAGTGATCTTGAAAATAGGCCTCAATCTGCAAAAGGGGCAACGCCTGCTGATTGGATCGCCCATCTTCGGGATTTATGGAACGCCAATTGAATTGGCACCACTCGTTCGACTTGTTGTGAGAAAGGCGTATCAAGCTGGCGCACGGTTGGTTGATGTGCTCTGGAACGATGACCAAATGAGGTTGACACGATTTCAGGAGGCCCCTCGGGATTCTTTTGATGAATTTCCGAAGTGGCGGGCCAGCGCTGCTTATGAGGCAGCCAGTTCTGGAGATGCGATCCTCACGTTCTATGCTGAAGATCCGGAATTGCTCAAGGATCAGGATCCTGAACCTGTCGGCATCTTCAACAAAACCAATTGGACCCACATCGGCCCCGCGATGGATTTGCTGATCAAGAATTCAATGAACTGGACTATCGCGACCGCGCCGGTTGAGGGGTGGGTGGACAGATTATTCCCCTCTCTCGCCTCCAGAGATCGTAAAGCCAAGTTTTGGGACACGATCTTTGAGATCTGCCGCGTGACACAGGCTGATCCTGTCTCGGTATGGGAGGCACACCTGACAGAGTTGGCCGGGAGGGCCAATTACCTCAATCATAAAAAATATATAAGTCTCAAATTCTCAGCTCCCGGGATCAATTTAACGGTTGGCTTACCCGAGGGGCATCTATGGAAAGGTGGTCGTATGACCAGTAA
>WVZH01000219.1:3146-12093 GCA_011772595.1 Anaerolineales bacterium | reverse complement strand
TTACTTGTTCCTATGGAGTTATTTTTACCTTGACAAAGGCAGCGCTTTCATAGAGGTTAGGCCGCTCCTGGAGTGGCGTTGCCGTGTTCACAACCGCGATCAATTGCGGATCTTTCCAAGCCAACGCGGGACCGTGCGCTTGTACTGGCGATAGACCTCCCCAAACCTCGCTTCCAATTCGGGTTCCTCGCGCCGTACCACTCTCAGGTTCATGAGGCTTCCTATGACTAACAAGCTGATTAAGACAGCAATACTTCCGTAGAAGAGCGCCCAACCCAACCACAGGATCAGTTCAGCCAGATACATCGGGTTGCGCGTGAATTGGTATGGGCCTTGCCTGAGCAGGTATTTGGGTGTCCGCTCGAGCTCCACCTTCGACGGGGTCTGGGCTAAGTGCAGTGCCATCGTCCATAGGACACCGCCAAGGCCGGTCAGGATCAAGATCCAAGCCAGCAAGTTCACACTCCCAGGGCGTCCTGCCACCCATCCATAACGGGCCGACAGCAACGATATGCCCCACGGGAGGGCCACATGTGCGAGCGGAAAGCCAACCGCCCAGATAATGGGCACAAGCCAGCGGGGAATACTAGCGCTTTTCGACGGCTCAGGATTGGGAACTTCAGGCGTTCTCATAGCGCTTCCTTAATACACGAGGCCTAACACCCTCGAGCTGAGGCGTCGGGGCTCGTTCCAAAATCGGCAATTCAAGTATCCCATACTCCAACATCGAGAACAAATTGAGCCACATCCCCGGTCGCCTCCAGCGAGATGTTGGGCTGATGTGTAATACGGATCCAGAGAGACTAAACGTTAAGACAGTACGCGAGGCCAAGTGCTCCAGGTCCTGTATGGATGCCAAGGATGGGATTTAACTGTTCAAGAATGAGTTCATCAGGATTGATTAGATCTTCAATTGTTTTCCTTAATTCGTAGGCGTCCGCCTCATTGTCCGCGTGATGGACACCGATGCGGATTGGTGACCCGTCCTCAAGTCGATCCTTGACAATGTCAACCATCTTGCCCATGGCCTTCTTGTAGCTCCTTGCTATGTGAATTAGCTCAACCGGTCCATGGCGTATTTCCATTATTGGGACCAAGTTCAGAGACGAGGCGATAATCCTCTGGCCGAGATTTATTCGACCTCCGCGATGGATATATTTGACATCCTTGACTAAGAATATAACCCCAGTGGACGCTCGAGCCTGATCTGCAATTACAATCAGGTCTTCGAGATCCTTCCCCTCTCGAGCAGCCCTGGCTACTGCAAGGACTTGAAATCCCATTCCTAGCGCATTTGAGTGGGAATCGATGAGATGGATGTCTATTCCAGGCAACATCGCCTTGGCCAGTTCAGCGGTCTTGAAGGTATGAGAAAACTCGCTGCCGACATGAATGACAAGTATGGGATCACCACTCTTTGCAAGATCCTCAAATAGCTCTCGGAATGAGCCGGGGGTGGGTGCGGAGGTAGTCGGTATGGTGTCACTCTGTCGAAGTTTGGAGAAGAACTCCCTTGGGCCCATATCAGTCTCGTCCAGGTAGGTGACCCCATCCCAGACGTATGGTAGTTGCACAACATGGATTCCAAGTTCGTGGCGCAGGGACTCGGGGATATGGCAGTTGCTATCAGTAACGATTTGAACCTTACGCATTGTAATCCGGAGACCTCCTTAGATTAATTCGGCAATAAATTCCTTATAGCATACATCAAAATAGCTGAAGCTTAATGCATCAGCATAACGGCCACGAGCTGAGCGGCTGGGGACTGCCCCCTTACGTGCCATTTCAACTCCGCCCATGCCAGATTTCTCTTGCTTCTGGCGCCGAATCCCCGGTCCGCTCCATCGAGTTAATTATATGAAAACGCTGCACCTCCACCTACACTGGTAGTTGTTCAAACAATCAGAGAGAAGAGGTGCAGCATGAACACCATCATAGGCTGTGATGCTCACAGACGCTACGCACTTTTCGCCGTTCTCGACACTCATACTTTGTCCGTTGTCCAGACCCGGGTCAATTACCAACCAGGTGCCAGTCGAGAATTCCTTTCCGATTGCCCGGAAGGCACTCCCGTCACCCTCGAAACCGTCAGCAATGACGATTGGATCGCGAAGGAGATCGGAGATGCCGCACGAATTCAGCCTTCTGGATTCTCAAGAAAATGGAAGCATGCAAGGATCCTGCCCTTTATAAACCGGGCACCCTCAAACAGTCGCGAGGGTGCGCCCAACCTGTGTCCTCAGAGACACGTGAGCCCGTGACCAGATATGGATTTTGATTGCCAGACCAAGATGCTCTTGTCGCCTTGACGACGAATAAATGTTTCCAGGGAGAACGGCTTAAGAACCAGGATAGATTACTCGTCCTCCAGGAGGCTTTAATGCCTGACAAGCACGGGGCTTTCATTGAGGTTAAGCCCCCCTATGCAATCAGTCGTGTTAGCGAAAAAACGCCCCACAGGTTGATCAAAATATGGACAATGGCTCCGATACGCTAGTTCTCAGTCCGCATAACAGCGTACGAAATTGGCAACCACCTTACAAAGATACCCGGCACATTTCCCGGAAAGTAAAAGTGATATAACCCAAACAAGAACGAGTTGATGACGGGAGCCACCCAACCCCAATGCTTTATTCTCGGGAGAAGAAATCCACGGAAGTAGAGCTCCTCAACAACGGGCGCGACGAAGCCTGAAAGAACGACACCTAAGCCAAGGGTGATCAACTGCTGTGATTGAGAAACCCCCGTCAAACCACGGATGAGCGCTTCTTGTGTTGTCCACGATGGCAGAAAGACGGCCAGAAGAGTCTCAACATATTGATAGATAGNNATGATGTATTCGGCTGCCGTTCCCTGGCGGCGATAGGAAACGGCTTCCATCACGGACCTTCGTCCTGTGGATCTCGAGCTCCTAAACAGCATCACACCCAGCTCGATAGGCGCCAGGCAAAGAGGAATTGAAATCAAGAGGGCGAGGTATCCTGTATACCCGCGTTGGATGAACACGCGCGAGGGGACGAAGTAGAATCCGGCAAATAGCAGTCCCGGGAGCAGGTGAAGCGCTATCAACAGCAGCCCCGAGGTTCTATGTTGCTCGTTCCCTCCTACTACTATGTTCGAACTCCTCTATCTAGATGCTCCGATTAAAATGCGACTAAACCGTCAGCGTTACCCACAGGTGGACGGATGTGGACGAAGTGATAGAACAAAAAAGCTCGAAGACGGAAAATGCTCGTAAATAAGCAAAGAATTCCACTTGTCGGGTCCAGGCTGTGTTGAGCGATATACACATATTTCATTTTTTTATCCTGCTGTCTTTCCCAATCGGTAATGAAAAATTCCCATGACTTTCGCCAACATTGGAATATGGCGCATCCATCGAACACGGGCCAGACGCGGCTCAGGGCGACTGAAGAGGAACCATTCGTCCAGCAGGGTTATGCCCTCGCCCCAATGTTCGAGATCCTGGCCACGTTTCAGTCCCCAGCGATAGCGGGCGCCGATCTTGGTGCGGCTGAAGCGTAAGTTGTTCATCCGGACAAGAAACGGCGAGTATGCATCGAAGACCAGCTCTGCACCAGGGAAGTTACCATGCAACATCAACACAAACGACTTGACTTGTGCTTCTTCAAAGTACATCAAGACACCCTCAGCCACAAAGAGAAAAGGACGCTGGTGATGGATACCCACGGAGTCCAGCCACGCATCATCAAAGGCTGAATTAGCAAGGAAGTGATAGCGCTCCCCTTCATCACCGATGAACTTCCGGCGCTGCTCGATGACCACCGGCAAATCAAGGTCATACCACTCTACCCGTCCATTATCCACACGCTCGAAACGCGAATCGAAGCCGCACCCGACATGGACCACGACGGCCTCTGGGTTGCGGCTCAGAAAGCCACGCACGTGGCGATCCAACTCGCGATTACGCAGAACAACTCCTACCTTATCTTCCTCGTCCACCCTCATTTTCTTCATCCACGAGTCATCATATTTCATCTGCTCGAACAATGCGACAGCTTTGTCGTCTTTGATCAGAGCATCGGGACGCTGCGATTCCTTGGCCCGAATGTAGAGCGGCAGAAGCAGCGTTTCAGACACGCCCTTCAAGGTTTGGGGAATAGATTCAGTCATTTCATACACCTTAAATCCTAAAATGAACACCATGTCATATTTGGTATAATTGTCACATATATTATGTGCCATTCAATGGACAAGTCAATATGTTGGCACGATGCGTTTCCCCATGCCCTCATAATTGGACAGGAGTACAACTATGAACAAGCCCTCGCCGTCTCGCCATGCGCGCCGGCGTTTACGCACACGTAGACGACTGACTCNNTTACTGATCGCGCAGACCTTGGTCGCGGAACGTTTTATCTCCATTTCAAAGATAAAGAAGATGTTATCTGGACGATGTTTCAGGACTCACTTAAGGAATTGGAGAAAAAAGCACACAATCAAATCGACAGAAGTATGCCTCAGGTGGAGTTTTATGGGTTTTTGAATATCTTCCGCCACGCAGAGAAAAATTGCGATCTTTATCGGGTGATGTTCGGAAGGCATGGATCCGCGATGTTAACGGCGCGCGTTGAGGATCTTATTGCGAAAACAATCTTGTACGACATTCGCAGTGCACCGGAATCCACGGATAGCAATTTCAACCTACCGGAAGAGTTTGAAGCACAGATTCTGACGGGCATCATCAGCCGTCTGATCTTCTGGTGGTTGGAAACTCCTACGGAATATTCGGCCGTGGATATGGCCGCCATGACATACAAAGCACTTTACCGTAAAGAGCCGCCCATAATGGATGTGTCCGTCGACACAACAAAGCTCTAGACTTTGTAGTCGCATGCATCTTCCCGTTTTTCAGAATCGAATTCCTCTACGCTTATTGACACCCAACGGCTTCGGGCTGCCTATCCTGGCATTTCGGGCCAGCACCCTTGCCTTATTCTTTGTGAAGTTGCTGCCCGTTTTCACCCTCGTCTGTACACCATCGCTGGCAACCCCGCGGAATCTCGAGCCTGATGAACACTCTTCGTCCTCGCGCAGCCACTCGCAACGTCCCGCAGTCACAGGCGGAGTGGACACCCGCAGGGTGTGCAGCGAAGCGAGACGGTATCCTGGTGTTCTTCCAGGGCTCCGGCGAATTGTTACGCGGTCCCACTGAGACATTTAGGATAGTCAAGTGTGGAGATGCATTTAGCCAAACCTCCACGCCTCATAGAACGGAGTGCTTATTTCAGGATCAAATTCCAGAAATTGGTTGCCCACAAGGGTGCATTGGAAGGCGCAAGTGCTGCGAGTGTCCACCTAATAGCTAGGCATCACCCGCGCTGACATCTTGCTCCACAAGGCCATATCCGATCTCTATCAGGTCTTTAAAGCGCTCAGTGAAGCGTGCCGCTGGCACACCGTCAACGATGTCGTGATCAAAGCTGACAGTTAGGCTCAAGTACTCGCGGATCTCGATGCGCCCATCCACGACGCCTGGTTTCTCGGCGATACCACCGAGCGTAACGTTGAGTGTATACGGGGCTAGGGGGATCCCCAGCCGCCTCCCTCACCAAACATCCCAACGGCAATCAGAAGTACTATGCCTGCGAATTGTTTCTCCAGGCGCGGGTTTTTGGCGCGTAGCCAGTAGACAGGCGCTCCGAAAAATCGAAGCAGGGACGCAAACTTGCCCAGGAAGGTCCCCACCTCACTGCGCCCTCCCACGGACTGGGCCGTCTGGATCTCATCATTGATGTCTCGATAGGTCTTCTTATTCGCCGCTCGAAAGATATGAGCTATTGGTATCTTACGGCCTTCGACTTCGACCTCGATCATTGTACTCACGTCTACTTCGTCGAAAAGAACAAGCTGCCCGCGCTTCAATTCCCAACCTCCTAAAGTGCGCACGGTGACACTCACCCAAGATTCAACCTGCGACACTATGGTCTTTCTGCAATCGTAGCTAAGTATTGCTAGAGTATTCGCAGGGTAGATGCGGACTATCGCGGGAAAAATCCCGCTCGATTGAAATATCAAGGAGAGGACGAATTCACCGTCGCGGCAGGATTAACTGTATCGCATCTTCGGGGCATTGCAGTATACATGCTGAACAAGCCACGCAAAGATCAGGGTCGCTAAATCGCACAATACGAGCCTCGAGATCTCTTGACCAGCGCCCCGTTGGACAGACCTCGAAACATTGCCAGCAGCCGATGCAGGCACCGGGATGGTAGTCGATCCGCAGGTCACGCAGGTGCTTGATGTTGAACCATTCCTTCTGAAGCATTTCTTTGATGCCCATCTTCACCCTGTCAAGACCAGTTTTCCAAGCCCGTAGAGCGTCAAGACACACACCCCGACAGGGACGTACAATCTCCAATTACCGTGTTCACCGCGCATAAGGGGGCTCATCCCCTGAAACTCCGAACCCACCCACCAACCGAGGAAACCCAGGCCAAGCGTCCAACTAAACAACGAGCCCGGCGGCAAATGCCCCCAACCAAAGGACCAAACCCAGAGCCCGAGCAAGGTCAACGCAGATAACGTGATGCCTTTGATCACACCATCTCGCCCTGGTAACCATGGAAGGAAAATGCCGTAGAGGTAGGAAAGGATCGTCGTGATGCCCAGGAGAATCCAAAGCTGCGATCGCCAAAAGATCAACGCCAAAATGGCCAGGATCAGGCCGTTGAACCCTAGCCCCACCGTCGTCATCTCCATCCGATCCTTGAGACCAAACTCGACAACACTCATGCGAGCGGTTTTATTTCTACCCGTCGCCAGATAAGCGGGGATGTCCTCCGCTCGCACCGGTCCCCAGTGAACGCCCCAGCCAGTCTCCCGCCGTATCCTCCAGCTGTCGACGCCGTTGGCGCACAGCTGCGGTAGGATGATCGAATGGTGGTCGACCATATCGCTCACCCCACTGCTCTTGAGGCCCGCGATCACCTTGTCCGCCGTGAAGTGACCTCCCCCGGCAGCGCACCAAACATTGATCCCCCCGCTATCCGCCACCACCAGCCAACAGTCCACTCTCCCATCCAGATGACGAACCAGACGACGCACCGTCAAGTCGTAATTGCCTGTCACCAGAACAGGAGACGTCCGATCTGGGTGGCCAACCCGATAGAGTCCGGTGGGTACCTTCGTCTGGGGAAAGAGCAGAACCATCCGATTGAGGAGGCTCCACAGATCGAGCAAGACGGTCTTGAAAGTCACCTTATATTGAAGCTGGGGAACGGTCTCACTTGCCGCTTGATCCACATCCGTCGGGAGGGAGCGTGCCGCCATCACGAGCTGCAGGCTCCCGCCCAAATGCGATTCCATCACGTAGGGAGAAAAGCCGGCCTCCCTCAACATTCCCTGAAGGTGACGCAACGGAACCGTGGTGGACCTCGTCAGGAGCCATGTGAGAACTTTAAGCGGTAGATGAACGATCCAATAGATCAAGCGGGACCAACCCTTTTCAGGGAGCATCTCATCAACGATGAGAAGCCGCCCGTTGGGCTTGAGCAACTTCAATACCTGCCCAAGGGTATACCGCTGTACATCGGGTGAGAGTTCGCTGAAGACAAGCGTGCTGACCACGAAGTCAAAGCTAGCCTGCTCAAAATGCTCATCCAATGCCGTAACATCCATCTGATGGAATTTGATCGCTTCCACCAAATCGTGCTCTTCAGCTTTCTGCATCGCCTCATTAAGCATCAAAGGCGAGACGTCAATACCCGTCACGATGGCGCCGCTCTCAGCCATCATGATCGCGAGGGTTCCTGTACCACATCCAATTTCGAGCACCCGAGGGCGCTTTCCCTCGGTTGTTTGTATGTAGTCCGCCGCGATACGTGCCTTCAATGGCTTCAGGCGATTGAGAGTTATGAGCTGAATGCCGCGATCGTAATCATCAGGCGTGGTTTCAAGCCATTTCATGAATACTGTTGCCATGGGTTACTCTTTTGTTGACATTGAAATGCCCTGTAGCACCATTGCACACAGGGTCTCCGTAATCTCGTCCCAATCGAAGCTGTTGGAATCGACTGTTGCCTGAATCGCCAGGCCCTCGAATGTCCCGACCAATACCGCTGCAAGCGCATCCGTACTGTGGGACTTGAACTCCTCAGTACGGATTCCTAGCTCCAGGATTTCCTTGATACTGGCGCGAAAAGTACAGAATACCCGCTTAAAAGCCTTTGTGACCTCGGAGTCCCGACCAAGCTCACCATAGAACTCAAGCTCGATCCGTGTGAGATCCGCACTTCCCTTGATCAACTGCACACCGAACTCCAGACATTGATAAATCTGTGTGGTTGCGCTCTCGTCCGGGGCCTGGATGCTTTCCCATGTCGAGATGGATGTGCTCATCCAATCCTCCAAGAGCGCCAAGAAAATATCTCGCTTTGTTTCGAAGTAGTAATAGAGGAGTCCCTTACTGAACGGCAGTTCAGCGGCGATTTCATCCATTGTCGCCTTGTGAAATCCCGCAAGCGCAAAGCGCTTCATCGCTGCCTGGAGAATTTGCTGTCGCCGTTCTGCTTGGACATTTGGTCTTGGACTCATAAGTCATATCCTGATATCTTACTGACTGGTCAGTTAATTATATAACCGGCCACCCCTTTTGTCAACTAGCCAACAGTCTCCGCTCTCCTAGATGAATGCATCGCCATAGATATGCGCTACACGATTCATCCTGCTTTGATTCATTATTTGCCTGCAACCCAAATATAGGAATGGTTGAACTCCCGGCTCTCTCAAGGTATCAGCATTTGAGACTTAGGATCGCGGATTGGATACTGGAGGTTACAGCGCCCAAATCGAAGTGCACAGCCATAGAGCCCGGTCTCAAGACTGTTTATTCTCAATGGGGATAGATGGAACGGTTAATTTCGGAGGATAACCACAGATTGGTCTTGACGTTTAGAATCTGTTGAGAGTGGTTCAATGGCAGGCT
>WVZH01000219.1:0-3115 GCA_011772595.1 Anaerolineales bacterium | reverse complement strand
AATTGTTATGCGGCCGTGATGTGCATTGACAGGACACCCATTCCTTGGAGAGTGCTCGCCTAAAGAATATTCTCATGAAATCTTTCCTAATACGGATACACCTCAGCAGCCGTAAGAAAGATCTCATACCAATCCCGTGCACCAGCTGGGGGGGGACAAATATCCCGCCACTTCAAGTACCTCTCTTCTGATGAACATTCCAGTATCAATACAAATTCGTCTTTCCCCTGGGAGAAGCAAATTCGTTCAAGTTTGATGCCTTGAACGCTCGATGTTGTCTTATCAAGATGCTCCAATAAATCATCCAATTCCTTTCTGTCTTGGATACGATGCTCTACATGCTTTAGGATAATCATACAGGTAGTCTACTTCGCAACTTAGCCTGATGGAAAGCCCATCAATCAATGATAGTTCGTAGTGTTAAATCAGTCATCATTTAGCAGATTAATATGCAAGTCAAACTATCATTTGTTGGGCCGCATAACGGNNTCGATATCGCTTGAAGCTTTCGCTTTGGATTTCGTTGCCTCATCAGGTCAAGCAGTTTCTTGGGCCCCCACTTCGGATGTGCCTTGCGCACTTTCACTAACTCTGCGACGATCGCCTCGCCCGTCTGCCAAGGGCAGCTGCGTGGGCGCCGGGAGAGCTCCCGATACCCCTCCTGACCGTCCTCTTTAAAGCGCTTGATCCACTTGTAGGTGGTCTTCCGGGAGATGCTAAAGCGTTCTGCTAGCTCGGTAATCGAGTAGTAATTCAGTTGGTAGTCTTCGAGGAATCGCTGTCTTTGTTCCGTCACGGTAACACCTTTCCAAGGCATGGGATCCACCTCCTTCACGATGAAAGTGTTACCCATGTCTTTAGAATTTTTTGTTACCTATGTCCTTGTCTGGTTCAGTTAAGATTCCTGGAAGGCGAAAGTGCCTCCTAGTAACTATGAGATATCCATCGGGGTTAATCAGTCAACGGACCCTTGCGAGGTCTATGATGAATAGCAAATTATCAGAAGAATTCGAGTCGCGAANNCTTGCCAGGCCCAAGTTGGCTCGCCTTCACGGTGCTTTTCATCCTTCTTGGATCGCTTGCACATGTAGGGTTTTGGGCAGCTGGAGTTCAACCCCTAGGCTCCTTCAGCATCGATATCTTCCTCAATCAGCTTTGGATAGTTGCCGTCTTGTTCTTCCATGATTTCTTGGATCGGGATGCCAAAAGAGCGCTCAACGAGTCCCGCCCATTGATGAATGCGTCGGACGAGCAATTCACGAGAGACCTGTATGCGTTCACTAACTTGCCAGCGAAGCCAGTCCTGCTCCTTACCTTGATTGGTGTTCCTATCGCATTGTATATACATCCTGGAATCTCGCTCGAACTACCACTCAGGGTAACCACACCATGGTCGTTAGTGCTTGTCGGCGTAATAAGCATGTCGCTCGCTTTAGTCTTCTCCTACCGCATCATTCGTCAGGTTCTGACCATCAGCCAATTCTATTCGCGAGCATCAGCGATTGATCTGTATGATCTGGAACCGGTGTATGCGCTTTCCTCCCACGCGGCTAGAACAGGCTTGACTCTTCTTCTGGCCGTCTATGCAAACATAGTGATTTCACCGGAGGCTCTGGAATTTTCACCGTTATTAATCTTGGTTATTCTTCTAACCTTGCTTGCATCTGCAGCGTTTCTCCTGCCACTAAGAGGAATAAACAGGCGACTTGTTGAGGAGAAGAGGAAGCTGCTTCAATTGACCCAACGTCGGATCAAGAAGGCATTCGAGCAAATTGAGGATAGTTTCGACGCCACCGATCTTGGCGCAATTTCGACACTGCATTCTGCAGTCTCAGCCCTTCAGAACCAAAAAGCCTTCATTGAGAACATACCGACCTGGCCATGGCAGGCATCGACGCTCAGAGGCTTCATTTCCTTTTTGTTGCTGCCGATATTCATATGGGCCGCTCAGCAGATTCTGAGTCGCCTCTTCGATCTATAGCCCTTGACGTGTCTTCTTCAACTTCCGTTCAATTGCTGGAATCTTTCTCCCCCAACCTTAGCGATTTCGCCGCATAACGGCCTTGAGCTGAGGCGCCTGGTAATTCCACAACTCCTGCTCTCCACGATATCAAATCTGTTCCACCAGTAGCATATCACGGCGAATCCCAGGTCGCCTCCAGCGAGAATGAGCCCAAAAAGAGTGCGGATGGAAGTGAGGCGAAAGGATGTTGGTTATGGAGGATCAGCGTTACAGGTCGCCACGTCGACCCTTGACAATCTGGGCCTTCTCATGGAAGTGGTTAGGCGGATCAACATTCCTACTTGGTTCTGATCCCATTTTGTTTTGTCGATTAATTGTCTGCCTGGATACCCCATATATAAACTTGACCATCATAGCACCCGGCGGCAAGCAGTTCCCCGTCTGGCGAAAATGCTATTGCCATCAGCTGATCCCCATGGGGTAGGGAACGCAGCTTTTCCCCACGTTCAACATCCCACAACACAACGGCCTGTTCACTCCCTCCCGCTGAAGCGAGAATCGTGCCATCGGGAGAAAACGCCAGACCAAACAGCGCATCTCGAAGTCTCAGTGTTTCGACAACGTTTCCCGTAGCAACATCCCAGAACCGGACTGTAGGATCGGTACTTCCCGATGCCAGAATACGTCCGTCAGGTGAAAATGCCACATCGTGGATGCCACTTTCATCGCCATATTCTAGTGTTTTGGCGATTTGCCCTTTCCCAACATCCCACAACCTCACTGTGCCGCCAAGACCGGCAGCGGCTAAGATTGTGCCATCGGGAGAGAATTCGATATTGAAGGCATGGTTATCAGCTTGCATTTCAAATGTGCTCAATACTTCTCCACTGGCAACATCCCACAATTGAATGGCTTGATTCATATTGGCAATAGCGAGTAAAGACCCGTCAGGGGAGAACGCTACTTGGGCAGGTGATTGATTTCCCCGCTCAAGTACATGTAGCTCCTGCTTGCTCTCCACGTCCCAAATTACTTCCCCCGATGCCAAGATGCTTTCAGTGGGCGAAAAGGCAATGTCTGTCATGTCTATGCTCGTCATGAGGAAAGTGAATTCCTCTTGCCCATTTCCGGCATCCCACAATCTGATTGTCA
>WVZH01000128.1:410-1192 GCA_011772595.1 Anaerolineales bacterium | reverse complement strand
CCCAGGTCATGGGTGTCGCCACATCGCGCATCTCCACCTGGGCGGCCAACCCCGGAAAACGTCGGTCGAGCGCAGCAACCACCTGGTCGGCGATCTGCTCCTTCTCCGCTTTATAGCGCTCAGGGTCCTGCTTTAACTTTTTCCAGTACTCGTAATCAGAAGCGAACATCACTCTCACAAACGTCTTGCCCGCCGGTGCCAGGGTGGGATCAAAGTTGTATATCTGTACACTCAGTCGCTTCCGTTCCTGCCCACCAATAGTAATTGGCTCATCGAGGGGGTAGTCTATCCCCGTTACGGTTTGCGGTATCTCCTCGAACGAGCGGGCTACGCCCAGGCCTATGTAGACTAGGGGTGAATAGAGAGGAAGTTTATCATAGTAGCCCTGGATTTTGTCGTTGATATACTTTCCATCCAGCATGTCAAATATGGTGGTGTGACCATCGGCGGCAGAGATGACGATGTCGCTGCGGTGCTCACTGCCGTCAGCCAGCCGCACGCCAACCGCCCGGTCATTTTCCACCA
Source organism: Anaerolineales bacterium (assembly GCA_011772595.1). The sequence goes on along the minus strand of WVZH01000128.1, from coordinate 667 downwards.
GGATCTTGACGACCCGTGACTTGTAGTGAATCTCGCCTCCTAAGGCAAGGTAACGCCGCTCGACAGCTCGGGCAAGCTCCAGGGAGCCACCTACCGGATAGCCGGCTGTTTTTTGGTCCATCCAAGCAAAAGTCGTCATCACAGCCATTATTGGAAAGTCAGGGGGATTTTGGAGATTAAAGATAAAAGGAAAAGCCTGGCGCAGGAATGGATTCTTGAAGCGTTGGGCAACGTCCTGGATTGTAATCTCACCCCAT
>WVZH01000128.1:0-194 GCA_011772595.1 Anaerolineales bacterium | reverse complement strand
ATCCGAGCATATTCTTCGTGGTCAATCATAGTCCGCCCCTGCACCACGCCCAGTTCTTCCCACAAGCGATAGAAACTAGTTCCCGGTCTGGAACCCGTCAACCAGTGAATACAGCCGTCAATCTTGTAGCCCTTGCGTTTCCAGGTCGTGCAAACTCCGCCAGGTAAGGTGTGCATCTCAAAGATTTGGGTGCG
>WVZH01000123.1 GCA_011772595.1 Anaerolineales bacterium | reverse complement strand
TCGTTCAAGCGGTTGAAAAGGCAGGTCTCAATCCGTATCTGGTGGAAGTCATCGACCTAAAAGACCACTGCGCGTGGCCTCATCGGGAAACACCCTTGGAAGCTACTGAAAAAGCCAAAGCCATGCTTTTAGCAGCTATCGAACGTGCTAAGCTTCTCGAACCCATAGAGAAACTCGAGTTTCCAGTCCTCAAATCTGCCTTGGTCATAGGCGGAGGCATAGCTGGCATGCAGGCGGCTGTAGATTTGGCGGATTTGGGATTCGAAGTGCATCTGGTTGAAAGGGCGCCGTTTCTCGGGGGCTTGGCTGCTCGCGCGGGTCGATTCTTCCCAACGGACGATTGTGCCATCTGCATACAGTCTCCAGTATCAGATGTGAAAACCATCACTCACACCTCACGGAAGTGCGTATACCGTTCCGGTTTCAGCGAGATTCCCAACCTAAACATACTGACCAATTCAAAAGTTGTGGGCGTTGAAGGAGTTCCTGGAAACTACAAAGTCACAATAGAGAAGAAACCAAGATACGTTAACGAACTGAAATGTGTCGCATGCGACCTGTGCACTGCTGTTTGCCCCGTAGAGGTGCCANNGAACGTTCATCCACCCGTCTACGTCATCGACGAAAGCGTCTGCAAATTCCACGACTGTGCCAAATGCGTTGAAGTTTGTCCCACGAAAGCCATCGAATTGGACCAGAAAAGTGAGCAGATAACACTCAACGTAGGCAGTGTAATAGTTGCCACGGGCTTCCAGGAGTTCGATTCCAGCATTATAAAAGAATATCACTACGGCGACTACCCAGATGTCGTAACCAATCTTGAGCTTGCCAGGATGATCGATGGTTTCGGTCCCACAGGTGGCGTGATTGTTAGACCTTCAGACCGCAAGCCTGCCAAGAAGATTGTTTTTATACAATGTGTGGGTTCGCGAGACAGACGCTACAATCCCTACTGCTCGAGCATCTGCTGCATGATCTCGCTAAAACATGCCACGTTGATCAAATCAGCCTATCCCGATGCAGACATTACAATATGCTACATAGACATAAGAACCACTGGAAGGCAGCACGAAGATTACTACGAAGGGGCCAGGGAGATGGGAATCAAATTCGTCAAGGGCAGACCAACCGAAATCTCACGGGACCCAGAGACGGGCAGGTTAATCGTCGACGTTGAAGACGCTCTTCTGAGAAGATTCCTAGAATTAGACGCTGACCTAGTGGTGTTGGCTCCCGCTATGGTACCATCTGAAGGCACCAAGGAACTTGCCCAGATTATTGGGTTGTTAGATGAAGACGGCTTCTTCAAGGAGTACAACGCTAAACTGAGACCAACTGAAACCATCGTTAGAGGGCTATACATCTGCGGAGGAGCAACATTCCCGAAGGATGCGCCGACAACTTCCCTGCACGCGCACTCGGCAGCTTTAAAGGCCGCCAAATTCATGACCACCGGCAAGATAATTAAAGATCAGAGAACCGCCGTAATCAACGAGGAATACTGCGGTGACTGCGAGTTCTGCCCGGTCACATGTCCTTACGGCGCGATAAGTCTGGAGCCAACAAGTGAAGAACACTTCGTTGCTCGGGTATCCGATCTAATGTGTGAAGGATGTGGCGTCTGTGTGGGAACTTGTCCCCTAANNCATGTGCGAAGGATGTGGCGTCTGCGTGGGAACTTGTCCCCTCAACGCTATCGAGCTTAGACATTCGAGGCCAAACCAGATGCTGGCACAGATGAAGGCGCTCATGTCCATTAACGGAACATCGAAGCCTCTGGTTCTAGCCATCTGCTGTTCAGAATGTGGCCACACCGCCGTAGATTCTTCTGGAATGGCCATGATGCAGTATCCAGCCAATGTTAGGGTCATGAAGATTCCCTGCACGGGCA
>WVZH01000256.1 GCA_011772595.1 Anaerolineales bacterium | reverse complement strand
GATTGGACCGGGTATCATCAGTAGTTTTCGACCGCCCATCTGTGCCTCTCCCTTCTCTATCAGGTTGGCCCACCACTCTCTGTCTCGATCAGCAATTGACCTTGCAACAAGAGATGGCAAGGGATTCTGGCTACATTATCACACATGGTTTGCAAAATCTACTCGATTTCTCAAGCACCCAGGACCACCGAAAAAAGAGCGTTATTATTTTATAGGCCTCCATCAATTTACTGCTTTTTCCTTTTCATCATTGAGATCTAACAGTTTCCCGTTCCTCTTCATTTCGAATTGGTGTAAAGTGACGCAAATACGGGAAATGGGAGCTTGTTTTTGACTCGGGGTAATCGCGCGAACGCTTGAGGAACATCTGGAGCAGCTGTGGTAGATCGAATCCACTTCGTCTTTCTCAGTGTCGGCCATTTCTACGACCACCTATTCATGTTGGTTTTTGCTACCGTGGCCGCACTCTCCCTCTCGCACGAATGGGGGATGAGCTATGGAGAACTCATCCCATATGCCACGCCCGGCTTCATCGCATTCGGCGTGTGTTCGGTGCCCGCAGGCTGGCTTGCTGACAAGTGGAACCGTAAGGGCATGATGCTCGTCTTCTACATCGGCATCGGCCTGAGTTCAATCTTCACCGCACTCGCGGAAACACCACTCCAGATCGGAGTTGGACTCTTGGCAATCGGGCTCTCTGCGGCCATCTATCACCCGGTCGGTGTCGCGCTTGTTGTGCAGGGACGCGAGAATACGGGTGTACCGCTTGCCATCAACGGGATTTTCGGCAACATGGGGGTGGCCTGCGCGGCACTCATCACGGGGTTTCTCATCGATCACGCGGGCTGGCGCTCCGCCTTCGTCTGGCCCGGGGTCGTGGCAATCGCAACGGGGATCGCTTACGCCGGGCTTTTGTACGTGGGCCGTCGTTCAAGCGCCGAGGAAACCCAACGCTCTGTCGCGGCCAAGAAGGCTTCGGACACGCTAGCAACGAGCAGGCGCCTCCTCGGCCGTGTCTTCTTCATCATCTTCTTCTCCACGGCCCTCGGAGGGTTCGTCTTCCAGAGCACAACTTTCACGCTGCCCAAGGTCTTTGATGAGCGCCTGGCCGAGCTCGCGATATCGGCGACTCTCGTCGGATGGTACGCCTTCGTTGTGTTCGCCATTGCCGCCTTTGGCCAGCTCGTTGTTGGATATCTGGTCGACCGCCATTCCATTCGGTCGGTGTTTGCACTCGTTGCCGGGCTCCAGGCCATTTGTTTCGCAGTGATGCTTGGGCTCAAGGGCTGGAGCGCGCTCGTCGTCTCCATCGCCTTCATGCTCGTGGTCTTCGGCCAAATTCCAATCAACGATGTACTGATCGCCCGCATAACGCGAAGCGAGTGGCGAAGCCGCATCTACGCCTTCCGCTACATAGTGACTTTCTCGGTCATGGCCTCATCGGTACCCCTCATCGCATGGATTCACACGCGCTGGGGCTTCGACAGCCTGTTTATCGCGCTCTCAGCGGCAGCAGCCTCCATCTTCACGTCGGTTCTCATGCTACCCCGCGCTCTGCCGGCAGAGACCCATGCCTCACGCGATCTTCAGTAGACGCCAGAGTGGGACGAGGAGAAACTAAAAGGAGAAACAGACAGATGATGACCCCGATCCCTATCAGGTGTGAATCGGTTTTGCCACGTATAGCATTTTCTATTAAAAAGGGCAGGGCCGTTACCGACCCTGCCCCTTATGGGATTGCCCATGATGAATATCTTACTTACACTTGACCGTTTTAATCGAGTCAGAGCCTTCGATCATCTGACCGCCAAAGGTATGCCCCGTGAGCGAAACTGAGGTGTCGCCACACTGAATGCCCGTTCTCCGTGTACGGAAGTGAAGAACCAGATCAGCATCACCATCACCGTCAACGTCTTCGATATGACCGCGACCATGCGACTCGGTCGCACCTTTAGGTCCGAATTCGACCGACAGGGGATCGACAGTGGTGGCATCGAAGTTGTGAGTCGTGAGGATCGCTACCGGGATCACCCCTTTGCTCTTGAGTTTGATCTTGTTGGGGTTTCTCCCGGGTTTGATATCGATTTCGGCTGAGATTGCAAGTGAACCAAACTTCTGAACGCGGCTGTTCATCTTATCGACCACGTAAACTTTGCCCGAGGTGTCGATGGCCACAGAGGACGGGTTGTTAAATTGCCCTTCGCCCGTGCCTAATGAACCCCACTTGGTGAGGAACGTACCGTTGATGTGGAGCTTCTGGATCCGGCTGTTGCCCATGTCGACGACGTAAACGTTGTCCGAACTGTCGATGGCCACAGAGGACGGACCGTAAAACCGGCCAGTAACCGTGCCAAACGCACCCCACGTGGCGAGGAAACGGCCGTCACTATCGAACTTCTGGATCCGATGGTTGGATGTGTCCGCCACGTAGACGTTGTCCCACCCGTCAACGGCCACACCCGATGGGAAGTTAAATCGGCCATCACCGGATCCCCGCGAACCCCACTGGCCGAGGAACGTGCCGTCACTGTCGAACTTCTGGATCCGGTAGTTGTATTTATCTGCTACGTAGACGTTGTTCCACTTGTCAACGGCCACGTCCATTGGGAAGCTAAACTGACCATCACCGGATCCCCGCGAACCCCACTGGCCGAGGAACGTGCCGTCACTGTCGAACTTCTGGATCCGGTTGTTATA
>WVZH01000320.1 GCA_011772595.1 Anaerolineales bacterium | reverse complement strand
CCGAGAAACTCCAAATACGATTATCAACTGGACGGCAGACACATCTACTTTGGCACCGGCGGCTTGGATGTGAACACGGCGGATCTGGAGACCGGCGAGTGGAATTCATCAACCACCGACGATGTCGCTAGAATAGTGACGGTGACTGATGCGTTAGACTCGTATGCGTCAGCTGACGGCATGACGGCATCCTTTGATAAACCTGAATATATCCGAGGCTTCTATGACGTCGTGGCGAGATTGAACAACACCGAGAAGCCCACCAGCGTCTCTATTGGCGGAGGGAATGTGGAATCTCCTGAACTGTCGCGCGCCCTATTTGATTATCAACTTGAGGTAGCCAAAGTTGTTGCCGGAGATGAAGAAGCCTTGAGGAAAAGACCCTTACTAGGCGGAGGTTTCTGGGGAATGTCACCACTCCAGTTTCATGGATTATATGTTGAACGCGCCTTGAAACTCGCCGAACTTGGCTTCCCAAGTTTTGTGGGTAGCATGACCCAGGCCGGGGCCACGGCACCAGTGACTTTGTCTGGGATCCTTGCTGTCACTAACGCCGAGATTTTGGGCGGTCTTTCCATAATCCAACTGTTGTACCCTGGTACCCGAATGAGTGTGAGTTATCTCCCAGCGGCGTTTGACATGAAACATGGTCAGTGGGCAGCCGGCGCACCGGAAGAGGCACTGCTCAGCGCTGCTGCGGTTGAAATCGCTCGACATTATGGACTTGCTTCAGAAGCGATGGGTTTAGTTACCTCTGCGAAGATGCCTGGACCTCAAGCTTGCTATGAGAAGGTGATGAGCAGCATTCTTCCAATTCTCGCAGGAACGGACATGATCGCGGGAGGCGGCGATATCGCTTGTTCCGTGACGGCTTCCCTCGAGCAGCTGGTGATTGACGATGAGCTGATCAAGGCTATGTTAACGTCTATTCGGGGAGTGGAGGTTAACGATGAAACTTTAGCTGTTGACGTTGTCAAGAAGGTGGGTCCGGGAGGCCACTACTTGGCGCAAAAACACACCTTGACCCACTTCATGAAGGAGCAGTTTATACCTGAGCTCATAGACCGAAGCAGCTATGACGAGTGGAAGAAAACTGGAGAAAAAAGTCTTGTTGACAGAGCAAAGGACAAGGTGAAGAACATTCTGAAGGAGCATTCGGTGCCGCCCCTAGACAAGGACATCCAAAAGGAACTCTACC
>WVZH01000070.1:1869-3289 GCA_011772595.1 Anaerolineales bacterium | reverse complement strand
ATTCACTGGTCCCGACGTAGTCTGTATATATAGAAACCGTGAAGTTCGTGCCAGGCGTCATTGTTACGTCCTCGATAGTGTCAGGGACAACTGCGATGTACGGAGATACAACAGCGGACACTCTTGTTATGTTCACGTTGAGTGCATTTAACAGGCTGAGTGCAAGCAACAAAAGGATCGGTAATACCCACAACTTTTTTCCATAAAGACTATGGAGTGCCTTCATGCTTTTCTACTTCTCCTCTCTCTTTGAAGATTAGATTCACTATTATATAAAACTGAATTGAAATAAAAACTTATATCATGTTTAGTTCTACCAGATTCTTCTAGTTTTCATCACGGATCGATTTTGCCAGCATCGTTCTAATCCCCATTAGGGTCCTCCTATTTGGATTCAAATAAAGGTGGAATGTTGAAAACAGTTCGTTAGATTGTTTTTCCGTAGTTTTCGTTTAGGTCTAATAGGTCAGAAGTGTCAACCTTGTTGTCTATGTTGAAGTCGCAGTCCAAGTTCCAGTTGGAATCCCCAAGCTCGGATCCGTAGGCCTTGCCCAAGTCGAACAAGTCATAAACGTCAACAACTTTGTCGCCGTTAACGTCGCCTGAGATTTTGACATAAACTTCGCCATCGATGAAGGTGTTGTCAGCGGGGTCGGTGTCGGTTTGACCGTTGATGCTTGCGTTCGCGATTATTGTGTATGTGCCCGGAGGCACATTTGAGGTGTTCCACGTGAAGTCTAGGGGCGCTAGTTGTCCTTTGCTTATATGGACATTTGGGATTGATCCCAATTGGGTTGAGTTGACGTAGCATTCGACCTGAGCGAATATGCTCATCGCCCCTTGATTCTGGAGCACAACTTCAATGTATATGATTAAGCCTGGGGAGGCAACGGTTACATTGGGATTGTAGGTGACGCTGAATATGGCGACGTCATAGTCGTGTTCAGGCGGGGAGTCTGTCTTATAGTAGATGTCAAAATTGCTGGCTCTGGTGGAGGTCCACGCGATCCAGATTGTCCCATTCATGTCCTGCATAATTGATGGCGCGAAATCATCGTCATAATCATGGAAGGTTACTCTTGTGTCGGCCGACCATCCTATGCCATTATGAATCTTGTAGTATATGTCGCCCATGCCGAATATTCCTTCTGAATCCCAGACAACCCAGATGTCGTCATTTGAGGCTTGCATGATTGATGGGCGCCAATCGAGTATATCTGGATCACTGGTGAGTTCATAGTCGGGTGACCAAGTCCCGTTGTAAACCTTGTAGTGGATGTCATCATCTCTACACCAGACAAACCATATCTCGTCATCTGCAGTCCCTACGATCGAGGGGTCCCAGTCATTTGCTGGTGCTGGGTCAGGGAGTGGCGTATCAGGCGACCAAGTTGTGCCGTTATCAGTGGAGGTTTTAAAG
>WVZH01000070.1:1474-1738 GCA_011772595.1 Anaerolineales bacterium | reverse complement strand
GAGGATGTCATAGTTTCCGTTTCTGTTTGAGGACCAGACGACCCAGATGTTTCCGTCTGCGGTGGTGGTGATCGAGGGCAGCATATCATCACCTAGGTCGGTGGTCAATTTCTTAGTGGGCGACCAAGGGAAAGTTGATGATCCATTGTACACTTTGTAGAGTATGTCTGGATTTGTGCCGATCTCAAAGGAGTGCCAGACAAACCAGATTCTTCCGTCTTGAGCTTGAGCTAGTGAGGGAGCCCAATCTATGCTATCATCCCA
>WVZH01000070.1:0-1430 GCA_011772595.1 Anaerolineales bacterium | reverse complement strand
TTAACGATTGTCAGGAGCAAGATGAGCCCTAATGTTATTCGAAACAGTTTCCTCCTTTTATTAGAGGACACATGGGCTAACTCCTAATGTGGCAAAATATTGATAAAAAAGGGGGGGAACGCGCAGTGCGCGTTTCGTTTATGGTTTGACGGTTAATCTGAAGGTTTTAGTTGAGCCTTCTGTGTCTGGGGTTCCGTCGCCGGTTGAGTCGTACGTCAACGTTACTTCTACGGTCAGCTCTAGTTTTTCTCCCTCGTATCCGTAGTCGTACGGGTCAAATTCAGTGGTTATTTCTACTTGCAGTCCGTCAGCGTCCAGTGTCCGGTCTTCGGCAATGACTGGCCCAGCGGATCCGCCGGTTTTGTAGTAGATTATGCCGTAGCTGACTGTCACGTTGACAGGATTGAGCCCCATGTTTGAAGCTAGGGCGCTGAGTGTAACGTTCTTGTCAAGGTCGTTGGAGTAATCCCAGCTTCTAACTTCAGCTTTTGCTTTCCATTTGATTAGGTCGGCGTAGTAGTCAGGAGGTACAACTGGATCCTCTTCAACCTTTATGGTGACTATAGTTGGGTCACTCACTTGGTCTTGGCTGTCCGTGACAACTAGGGAGACATCGTACAATCCAATCGTTGTGTATTCGTGGATAGCCTGCCTGCCGGTTGCGTATGTTCCATCATCAAAGTCCCACTCGTAGGTGACGATGGTTCCTCCATCCAGATCGTAGGACGATCCCCCGTCAAGGATTACAGGTTCATTGCGGTAATAGTCCAAATCTTCAGTCGCGATGACTATGACAGCTACAGGTATATGCCTTGGCTCATGCACTTCGACTGGTTGTGGGCTCCCGAGCGTATTATCCGCTGTATCCGTTTCGCCGGGTACGGTACTCGCTACAGCTGTTATGGTGTAGTTTCCCAACGCTACGCCAGTAGTGTCCCAAGTGAACGTTAGCGATTTGGTGAAGCCTGATCCTAGATTGGCTACGGTTTGCGTTTCGATAGGCGCCGCGTTAGCGTAGGCGGTGACGTCGAATCCTTCGTTAATATTTCCTTCGTTTGTAACGTCAACCGTGATGTCTACGGAGGTGCCTACAACCACTGTGGGTGAGGCCGGTGTGACGCTGGTAACTGCTATGTCGTGGGTTACGGTCGCGACGTTCTGGAAGTAGCCGTGTTGTATTTGGTCTGGCTGTTCCGCTGCGTTTATGATGTCGTAGTCAGGCGTCGGGTCCCCAAACCAGTTCCATCCTACGAGTTTGCTTTGGCGCTCGAGCGGCGCGGAGTCAATAGTTATGTCAGAGGCTCCGTAGCCCACTACCGTGAAGGTTACGTTGGCTAGGGTTCCAGGTCCAGACGTCACTTCTCCTCCTTCTTCAAAGACCCCCACTGTGAGCGATAGTTCGCCAGCTACGTTGTCGAAGGGTCCCGGTA
>WVZH01000062.1 GCA_011772595.1 Anaerolineales bacterium | reverse complement strand
TGAGGCGTAATCTGCCAGACTCCTTTTGCAGACTCCGAATACAGTAGGCCACGTTTGGCCATGATCTCATGTGCCGATCGGGCTGAATTCTGCCAACGAATCGACTCCCCATCATTCAACAGTTCGTAATCCACAGGTTTGAGGTCATCCTTCACCAGCGTCTCGACCTTATCGAGAATCTCCTCGGTCGAACCTTTACCCCCCAGATCTTCGAGCACGTAAAGGATGGGGATGATATAGTCTTCCTCAGTGGCTTCCGATCCCAACGATAGAGTTTTTGGTGCCTGGGAAATCTCCTGCGGTGCCTTAATTGCGTCCCAACGTTTGCCGATCTGTTTCACTTCATCCAATATCGCTTCGATCGCCTTCCCCTGGCAGGCAGCTTGTTGAGCAGATTCAAACTCACCCGCCTCGAAAGCTTGAGCCCCCTCTGCTTTGGCTCCCTCCAGAGCATCCTTCAAGGAGTCAGTAAGGTTTTGTAACGCACTCTGAACATCCATCAGAAAAACCCCTTCAAGAAAGGCTTACATAGTTGCTTTCTCGCTCACAAGATTGAGAAAATGTAGCCCGACCTTTCGCCGTTGTATGATCTCAGAAAAATGCATGACGCGCCAATCTTCTCGAGAAGTAAAAGAAGGTGGCTCAAGAGATCATTCACGTTCCCTCTGAACAGCGTTTACACTTTATGTTAAACGATAGGGATTGGACTCTTTCTACTCAATAGACCCCCTGTACTAAGCTACTACACAGGGAGGTCCACCAGTAAAGGTCCTATTGGAGAAAATCAAAACCTGCACGAGACCAAGGGTTCAGTGATACTTGAGTCAGGCATGGGACCCCACCCTCCTTCCCCGGGTTCGCACTTCCAATCTCCAACACAGGAGCAGCGACTCCCACGCCTATCCCCAGCATCATCCTGAGCGGAGCCGAAGGCATAGTNNGTCTCATCAAATAGACACATAAAATGGGCTGGCCAGTGATCTTTTGGACAACCCATTTTGCTTGAGAAGGATCGCGGCTACACTCGGCTTCTCCTTCAAGTAGCCTGGGGAAATCAATTTTGAACGAAGGTACCGTTTCTCAGGTCGAACAATGCCTGTCTTATCTCTTCCTCGGTATTCATCACAAACGGACCGTAGGGGACAATAGGCTCATTGAATGGTGCGCCTGCGATGATGATAAATCGCGCCTGGGAACTCAATCCTGCCCGCACACGGAGATGGTCTCCATCTCCAAAGATCACCATGTGCACCGCTTGAGCCAGCTCGCCCTGACCCCCAACATCCATTCCGAAGGTGCCCTCACCCTCAAAAAGGTAGGCAACCGCGGAATGACCTTCCGCTATTGGAAGGGTGAACTCGGTTGCAGGTTGGAGGGTCACATCCATGTACAACGGTTGGGCGGCGATTTGCGTTACGGGTCCTTTGACGCCTTCGTATTCACCTGCCACCACGCGCACCTCGGCGCCATCCTCCTCCACATTCGGGATACTAGCCGAGTTAATCTCCTGGTAACGTGGCTCGCTCATTTTCTGTGCTGCAGGCAAGTTAACCCATAGCTGGAAACCATTAACCCGACCGCTCGACCCACGCTTGGGCATTTCCTCGTGCATAATGCCGCGCCCACTCGTCATCCACTGCACATCACCAGGACCGATGACGCCCATATTTCCAAGACTATCACGGTGGCGCGTATTGCCTTCCAGCATATAGGTGACGGTTTCAATGCCACGGTGAGGATGCATGGGGAAGCCCATGATAGGACCCTCAATCGGATCATTGAAGGCAAAATGGTCAAACAACAGGAACGGATCGAACGGATTGGCTCTACTTGGCCCGAAGGAACGACGCAAGCGCACACCGGCACCTTCAATCACGATTTCCGGTCGTACAATTTCGGCAACTTTGCGGGGGGTATTTGTCATCGCTGTGTATCCAAAAACGTTAAACTCGTGACAAGACTTCAGGATCCTGGATCATCCTCCACGGAGTTCAAGACCCTTCGTGTCCATGTTTGTATACTATTATTACCTTTATTGACTAAATTGTAACATAGTCCATCGAATGGCATTTCGCCACTTTGATGTCAGGAAGCATCCTTCAACGAAAAGATGGATGGGATTTTCCCCATCCATCCTTTCCGCGATCGCGATTTTCGTTCGCCATCGCGCCCTATTACGACCTCTCGCCGTGATTATTGCGAGCGTTCAAACCCGAAAGGTCCATTCATGAGGTTGCTTTTCGCTAGGGAAGCGAGGATTAGGCCAGTCTCAAGACATTGGTATATTTGAAGATATCAATCTTCACAGCGGAATCCCAGTCCGTCCCCACATATGAAGAGACACTCACCAGCCCCGCTCTGATACGCACAGATTTCCTCTTGACTTAAAGTAACCTATAGGTTACAAATTGTACCACCTGGGTTACATGCATGGAAGCTATGGTAATCCAGCGACAACGCTGAAACAAGGAGCCCAGAATGACCGATGACATCGAAGCCCTGGACCGGAGGCGAATGCGCTACCTGGAATGGTTCTTGATCGGGTTCGTGCCATTCCTGATCCTCTCGATGGCCCGCTTCTTCTTCCGCCAGAGCGGTTTGAACCAGGAGCCGATCGGGATAGCCGTTTTGATCATGCTGATCGCCAGCGTGGTGGTGATTGCCCTCAGCACATTCGGGTCGGTAGCAATGGCTCGGCGGATCAAGGACAGCCCCTCGATCCGGGAGGCCTTGAATAATGAGCTGATCCAGGCCATCGAGATGGGGTCGTGGAAGGCGGCTTATATTGGAGCGATCGCAGCCAGCGCCTTTTTCGGGTTGGCCTCGTTCTTCTACCCGATCTGCGACCCGGTATAAAGCCTCATGACCAAGAAACCGCTGAAGAACCGAATCAAGGTACTCCGGGCGATGAACGATTGGACCCAGGAGGAGCTAGCCCGCCGGGTGAACGTGACCCGTAAGACCATCAACACCGTTGAGAACGGGGTGTTCATCCCCTCGGCCTTTCTGGCTCTCAAGATCGCCCAGGCTTTTGGAGTGCCGGTCGAAGAGGTCTTCCATCTGGACGAATAGGATGCCATCCCCCACGGAAACTCCCGTGGGGGATTCGATTTCGCTGGGGAACCATGGACTCCATTTTGGATCTTGTTCGCAAGCAGCCATTGATCACGTTCGTCGTGGCGACCTAAACCATCTCGTGGACCTTATGGCATCTGGCGGGGGCTTACACCACGGTCACGACCGATTACCGGCCGATGGGCTGGCGCTGGCTTTTAGCCCAGGTGGGGGTGTACGCCCCGGCAGTGGTGGGCGCGGTCGTCGGGACCATCGTGACCGCTGGGGACGGCGCCAACAGAGGCCCAGCCTGGCTGGTATACGGGATGGTGCTGCTGATCGGTGTCGCGCTGTCGCGGGTGGACTACGCGATATTTTCAAAATCAATCTCTTGCAGCTCGGCGTGACCAATGTGCCGAGGATACTCATAATCTGAACTGCTGAGGTTCGATTGGACTGTAAGCACAATAGGAGGGGCAATCAGCTTCGTCGGCAATTCAGAGTAAGAGTCGAAGTGACGATGTGCGACCACCTCCGGTAGTGCCAGGAGTTACTCCCCCAAGCGGCATATTTCGTAATAAACTCTCCACCCATCCCCAACGAGATCGGGAGGATACAGGAGCCCGGATACGGGTAAATGACGTTCCCCGCTGGTCCTACAGCGACCCGCTTCAGACCATTCCTCCGGTCGAACCCTGATCACCCCGTAACCAAGTTGGTAGTCACATTCACCCATACAAGCCGGTCCCACGTGCAGAAAACCGGACATGAAAAAGGCAACCGTCTCATCGCCCTCGAGCTCAACTTCCTCGTACAGGTCATCGCCCATACACTCATAATGATCTACGTGATCGGCCATCTCATGCACCGTGCAAGATTCCTCCCAATCGGCGAGTAGACGCGTAGTCCCTTCGGTCTCAGCGATCACACGAGTGAAAAAGGTATCCTCGTTCGTAAATCGCTGGTCGTAGGCGTTCCAGAAGAGGTAATAGGGAACATCCACGGCAACCCACATGATGCGGAAGTCACCACCTGCCGGGACCGTGTAGGTGTTGTTAAATCCATCGGTCTCGGCGATCCTGTTGTAGGGATCGACGATCACCTGGTAGCCCTCCATAAGGATCTCCCGCACCCCCTCCGGCATGGCTTCCCAGATTAACACCCGCGCTTCCCACGGTTCCATACTGACGTCAGACCAACCATGCTCCGGCACGATGGTCCTGTCATCCTGGAGACGGATTTCCAAATTCAGCGTCCGGTTCTCTATCGAGCCGGGGCCGATGTTCTGGACCGTGGCCAGGAGACGCCCATTGACTTGATCCACGACAACGTCGGTGAGGGTGAGGTCGGGCAACGGCCTGCACCACTCTCCCCGCGTCCAACCGGGCCAATAATCGTCCTCTTCTGGAACCTGATTCCCGGGATCCAACAATACGCAGGCGCCCAAAGGTGGGTAAGGACCAGGTACCAATTCAGGGTCATGCAATATGATAGTCCGACCGGGTTGTAGGATTAGCTCCGGAAACACGTACTGTCCGATGAGCGCACCAGAAGGCCACCTGACGATTACATCGAGGTCTCTCCCCGGCCAAGTGGCAGTACCGTTGTTGCGCACGTGGATTTCGAGTCGGCCCGTGTCTTCGTCGACCGTGAGATTCGTCACGCCAAGCAATGGCAGGGGCGGTGGCCCCCCGGCCTCACCTCTCGGACTACCAAAAGCCGGACGCACCGTGAAGGATACATCACAACCGACCTCTCGGCCTCCGACTCCTGTATGCTGGACTCGATCCATGTCTTCGGACCAAATGGGTCGCCAGTCTGCACAGACCGGATCCGTGTCTCGCCAATCGTGATCCGTGATCGCAAAACCAACCACCAAGTCCTCATCCGGCGGGACGTTCACAATGATCGTAGATGTACCGCTCCCCCAATTCGTGGTGAGATCGTGAATTGAGTACGTCTCGAAATGTCCAAGACCCATGATGTCGCAAAGACGACCAGATCCCGAGCAACGAGTGTCGAAGCGCACCTCCTGATCACCCGCGTAAAAGGAGCCGTCGACCGGACCTACCCAATCGTCGTGGTCTTGGTCTCTGCCGAGGTCGAAAGTCTCCAAGGTCTCGAACTCCACAATGAGCGTGCGCTCACACTCCTCACTACCTGGCTCGCCGCCAGGGATCGTGAGTGTATTGGAAGCCGGCGACCAATCCTCGCCACGGAAGGCATCCACATGGAAACGGTAATCCTGCTCACAAGGTGGGTTGACCCACTCGTAAGGTAAGTAGCTCTGCCGGGCGTCCGCAGGTTCGGTCCACTGCAGGACGTCGTTGAGAAAAACACGAAAGCCATCGATTTCCTCTTCGCCCGGCCGGGGTTGGTAGTCCCACTCTAAGGTCCAAGCTCCCAGCCTCAGATTTATGGGCGGGGTCATGCCTAAATCGAGTTCAATGCGATGGCCCGGCGCGGATCCAACGGCGGAACCAACGCGGTAATCCAAGTCGAAGTGACCTTCGATGTCCGTGCTCCCCGCCCGGCGGGTGATCCCATCCCACTCATCAGGTCCTATGGACTTAAATACTCGGCCTATTTCCACGGCTTCCATTCCGCCATGGGTCAAGCCGACGCAGGTGACATCCAAGTCGATTGGATCCATGGAGGTCGTTGGGAAGCTGGGTGCCAGCTCGCCGGAGAGCGTGGAAGCCACGTCCCACGCACCGCCCCCCAGACTGGGAAAGGACTCGTCGGTGCTTTGATCGCCGTCCTCGTCAGGATACCAACGTGGTGGTATATCGCCGGAGCCAAGATAACAATGAAGCCCGCCGTAATGCCTATCGGTTTGCAAACCCAGGATCTCCACACGCAGAACAAGAGGTTCATCGCCTCGTGCCGGAGCATCTACTGAAGGAACCCCTAACCGCTCCGCAACCTCCTCCACCGAACCAGGCGCTGCGACGTGCTCCTCAGGCTCCATGGCATTGCCACTAGGCGCAAGGCCGACGCCAACGGCGGGCTGATCGTCCTCTGTTCCAGCTGGAGCGAGGTCCGCACCGACCTCACCCTCTTCAGGCGGGAAAATCTCCCCCAGCACTTCCACCCGCAATGAAGCCTGGCCTTCAACGCCTCCGGCTGAACGGGCTCGAATGATGATGCTGTGCATTCCGACGCTATCTGCTGTCCAAGCTGTATGCAACACCAAGGAGGTGGGGACTTCTTCGGGAGCGATTTCTTCCGTCACGAAATCCCCGTCCACCCAAAGCTCGATGCGTTCCACACCACCCTGCTCTCGAACTATCGCATGAATGGTTACCGCCTCGCCGAGAGCAAATTTCTGCTGATTATGAGGGGTATGAATCAGGACGAGCGGGCGCAATTCACGCAGGTTCGCCCGCATCCGAGTCTGAAAGATCCAACCCACAAGTGCGATCATGAGGCAGATCAAGACAAGGACCAGCGCCCCAATCCTGAGGATTCGTTTGTCTTTCATGATTCAACTCCAGCTCAGTCCAGGGTGACCGCAAAGGTCGCCCACGAGGAGAAATCGCCCCAATTGCCGACGCCGTCTTTCGCTCGAACACGCCATCGATAGTACCAACCGCACTCCACGGAGACATTTCGGGAAGTACCCATGACACCGGACCACGGACTTCCAGATGCAGCGGTCCAATTGCTATCCCCAGGGTGACGCTCAAGGGCAAGACGGTGCTCCGCGATCCCGCTAGGATCAGATACAGCGTTCCACTTCAGATCGGCGATAGCGCTGCAAGCGAGGGTAACGCCGCCTTTGGGTGAGACCGGTGCTGGAGCAGGAGGTCCGCTCGTGTCCTCTGGAGGGGGAGGAGTCAACGTGCGGGTAAATTCACGGGTAGGTGTTACAGTCGGCGTTTCAGGGGAAAGGGTCGCGGTAGTGGTGTGATGGGGAGTCGCTGTTTCCGAGTCGCTGATCCCCAAGACAGCTTCAGCTACGATGTATACCGTAATGCTGTCGCGTGCACTTTCAGCGCCAGCGTTGTCGTATGCGACCAGTTCCACCAGATATGTTCCAGGTGACTCCGGAACCCAGATGTGCTCGAAGCGTGATAATAATCCAACGCTCTCGGGATCTCCTTGTTCGATGATCCGCTTCCCGTTCGTCCAGAACTCGATACGAGCGACGCCCTGGCCACCCGCGGCGTGACCTTCCAGCTTCACGATCTGGCCTATAGGAATCTCGAGCCCATCCACGGGTGCGTCAATCCAGGCGCGGATGCCCACGTGCTGGGCGGTTCGACCACAGGCTGAAAGGAGAAGACTTAATAGAATAAAGATCTGAGCCTGAACCATTCGGCGCATACAGATCTCCTTTCGAATAAAGTGAATCTGTCCTGGCAAGGCAGTTTCCCACGGATAGAACGGAGCAGGGGTTTGAGTTGTGGCATCGGGGATTTGGGGTGCGATAAAGGAGAGCTTTCCCGTTTACTACAGGCTGGGAAACCAGCGAAGAGCTTTCTAACTTGAGGTCCCACGCAATGAGCTTGCAATTTTGTCCTGTGCTGTGTTCCTGATTACGTGAGCGATTACCACCCAGTCTAGCTTATCTGAGCCCGGAGATCAAACTATATCGTATAGCTCAAGTACCATTCACGCACATGAGCATGAAGAACTCAGGGATCATCCTTGGCGGTGCAAAATGTCTTCGAAAGGACACTTACAGAGCACCGACCGTCCTTGGACTGCACTCCGTCAAGTTAAGTTCATCCTGAACTTGTTGAAGGATGCGCGAATACAACTTTACGAAAGAAGCAGAACATTCTCAGCGCACAATCCAAAACGAAAACCTCTTCTTCGTTTGACACCTCATGCCAGGTCGAAAGACGAAAACACAGGAAATGGAGTCGAAGTGCATCCTCCTTGACACGAGAACTCGAATCGTCCCCCTCCCCAACCGTTGATCTCGGGGGCGTTAAGCAGTACGATGAAACCATCCTGGATAACCCTTTGATTTTTCAAGCAAATGACCCCGTCCATTCGTCGGTTTGCCGAAGACGGCTCACCGAACCGAGCCTTTGCCGTAACCCTGACCTCTACGCTCTCCCTCACGTTTTTAGGCGGGCTCACGGAGACTGGCTCAGGCGTACAGCATGCATCGCGCTCACGGGCGGGCCATGATCCTGGAAGACCAAGACAACCCCAAGCTCGTTGTGCGTGATTAGTCTTCTATTGCCAGGGTGGAGGAGGCACGAAGATGGCGAAAATAGATCGTACCGTGACCATTAACGCACCCGTCGAAAAAGTGTTCCAATTCATCGAGGAGCCGACAAACTTTCCCGAGGTCTGGCCTAGCATGGTGGCCGTGAAAGACGTCGAACCGCTCCCCACCGGGGGCAGGAGATTCAGCTGGGTTTACAAAATGGCTGGCTTGTCACTCGAAGGAGCGAGCGAGACGACGGAGTATGTAGAAAATCAACGCCTCGTGAGCGAAACAAAAGGCGGCATTCAGAGCAAATTCGTCTGGAGCTTTGCCCCCGAAGGAGAGGGCACAAAGCTGCACGTTGACATCGAATACACCGTACCTGTCCCGGTGCTGGGCAAATTGGCCGAAGGTGTCATCGTGAAGATGAACGAACGTGAAGCGGGTATTCTCCTAGCAAACATCAAAGATCGATTGGAGGCCTGAGCGAAAGTCAAACCCGCAATTCTCGCCGCACAACGGGTGAGTCAAGGCGGAGGGATTTCTCCCTCCGCCTGTTTCTTTCACATCGCCCCTAATCCCTAACCCCTGATCCCTTGTCACTATATGAACATCAGCAAGACGCCCATAACCATCCCGGCGTAAACGAGGAACTGGGTCACGGGATAAAAGTAACTGTTCACCATCTCCCCGTTCTCCAAGCGCAATTCCAGCATCTCGAAGTAGGGTCTGGGTGCTCGTCGATACCAACCAACTGCAGTCCCGCGCTGACCGATGAGTGACTCGGCTTTTATCCAACCGAAGAGAAACTCGAGGAATCGGATCGGCTGACGGTAGTCTAGGATGATGAAGCCGGTATTGTCTTGTAGAACCAAGTCCTCAGAGTAAAAGAGTCCCGGCACGCCCCGACCTATGATCTTCCCCTGTATCGTGCATGGGATTGAGCGAACGCGAGAAACTTTGACTTCGTCAATGAGAGATGCGACATCCCGCTGTTCAGAGAATTCATGCCGGTAGGAGAACCGCCGCTTGAGCCACCAGCCTACGCTCACAAATAGCAGAAGCAGGCCTATTAAATTCACACCAATCTGTAAGAGCAGACCAAACACCAAGAACACAAGAAGCCCTAAGAGCAAGCCTAAGAAAGGAAGGTTATTGATGAAAATATCCACGAGGAACTCGTCCCAGTAACTCTCAGGACGTTCCGCTCGAAAGCTAAAGCGGGGCACCTGATTGTAGGCTTTGGATTGAAGTTCAAGAGCGCGAATACGCTTGGCTGGTAGAGGATGGGAAGAACCAAACTCATAAAACCAAGCCCATGGGTTCCACAGGTCCCACTTCATGGCGCTCTCCATCGAAGCCGTGGACACCCTGCCACTGCCGGCACTCACGAGCGCTAGGGTTTGCGCCGCCTTTGGGTCGAAGATGCCGAACGCTCTTCCGGCGATCATGCGCGTGTCGTCCTTTTTGCCTTCTTCTCTTGGTGCTCTTGCGAGCCCGTAGGCGATCTTGACCAGTGCAGAGGAAAGCGCATCGGGACTGTGGGTCACTTCAGCGGCGAATTGGTCGGCGAAGTACTCCCGAATCCGGGAGAGCAGCAAGGCGATGTATTGACTGACGACATAGGCGACGTACGAGAGGATGGCAACAGCAATGACGACAAAACCGAGGTTACTATCGCTATCATCGCTCCAATTCCTGGTGGCGATATGGATGACATACAGGATGAGCGGAACAGCGGCCGCCATCGTCATCACAACGAAGTCCCAATGTGCTATGTGGCCCAATTCATGGGCCACGACGGCGTCCCGCTCCTCAGGATCGAGCAAATTCAATAACCCCGCCGTGACGACCAGACGAGCATTGCCAGGGTAATGGCCGAAGGTAAAAGCGTTGGGATTGCCGTCGTGGATCACACCAAATCGTGGCACGGGAATCTTCCGTTCTGCGGAGACTCGCTCGATAAAGCTCGCCAGTTGTGGGTCCACACTCCCCGCCTCGCGCCACTCGATCTTATAGATGAACTCTAGGATCGTGGGGCCCAGAAGGTATTGAAGCAGGAGAATGAAGAGGGCGAAGATCACCGCCGTCGAAACCGGCAGGTCGGCAACTACGACAACGACCATCCCGACGGCAAACAACAGACCAAAGAGCAAAGCCAACACGATTGTGGATCGCAGGAACAAATTGATCATCACCGCACCTCCTTTAGGCAAGGCTTAATTTCCATCCCCCATCTCCTCTTTATCGATCACTTTACCCCTTTTCACACATGGACTGTACCCAATTCTACACGCTTCCTGTTATGCCGGCGTTATCTTCGCGTCTGATTAAAAATATTTCTCGAACTAGCGAAATATCGTTCGCATGTCCCCCCTTTCTATAAACAAAGCCCCACCTTGTGCTAGGCCGGGCTTTTGTATTCCGTTAACCAGTTATAGGAGGCCCATTCGGTATGAGGCCTTTGCATCTCAACCAACGATACAACATTCTCGAAGTTCAAGCAATGAGTTCAACAGCAGAATGGAACTGGATACCTCCAGGATAACTGCGATGCTAAACACCCCTCCCTGATCCCTTGTCACGGATCCCTATAAAACTGTATTGCCGGTTCTTTCACCTATATTGCCTAACCGCTTCACAATGCAAAGTGTGAGAAAAGGCGGAGGGTGAAACTCCTCCACCTGATCCCAGGAATGACGCCCTATAAATCGTTCGCCCATCGAGGTTGAAGCATCTTCAAAGTTACCCAGTTCACTCCTTAATTCATTCCAAATGCAAAATTTCGATCTGTGCACTCGGCACAGCGAATGCCTGATCCACGAGCTCAAGCCCATAGGGTCCGATGTGCAGATGCTGGACCACTTCAACATGTCCATCTCCATCGACATCGCCAAAGGCGACCTGCCGATTGAGCTTAGGTGTGCGAGGGTAATCGAAAAAAGACTGTAGCGCCAAGACGATTGGCCAGCGATCGTCGCCGTCTGCGAGTCGAGTTCCATTGAGTTCAAAGGCTTCAAGGAAACTTCCGATCCTCTCGTTCGCAGCCGGGTCGTCCTTGTAGCGATGCACAAGAACCACGATCTCATCCACACCATCTTGATCTACGTCCAAAATTTCCAACCCATCGCACGTCCCGTCAAGATTAACTTCCGGAAACGAAGCCACTTGATTGCCGCTTGTTTCGAAAACATTGAGTGTTTCACCACAAAGCACAATTTCTTCATCCCCGCCGGATACGATCTGTCCGACCATCGCGTTGTACCCCTCAATCGGCCATCCGGGGCGGTCCACGCCAGAGGGCGATTTTAGATACATTTCACCATAGCCAACCACCACCACATCTTTACTGCTATCTCCTTTTTGTAACAGCATTACGGATTGGAGGCCGGCGCCCAGCGACTCCCAGCCGGTGAAAATAGTGTCATTGCCCTGGAGAACCATCCCGAGGCCTAGCAAAAATATCTCATCCTTGCCATTCCCATCAAGGTCGACCAACTCGAGAGGGCCTATCCAGTTATCCTCGATGGCGAATTCGTGCACCCACAATCCATTGCCATTGAGATCAAGAACATGGAGCTTCGCGGGCGCCAAATCCTCTTCAGGAATTCCGTAATAGAAATTTCGGGGTTCAAGAAACAAGATCTCAGGATTGCTATTACCCATTACATCCCCGAGGGCGACATACCCTGCTGAAAGATCGCGAGGTTTATCGTATTCAACTGGCCAATTCCCGTTGTATGGCGTCCCATCTTCGGCATTGAGCAATAGAACTCGAGTCTTCCAACCATCCTGAAGCTCGGTGACGGAAAACAAGACCTCCTGATTTCCATCTCCATCCACATCCTCAATCACCATGTCATGAGAAATGTCAAAGCTGTAAGGATAGCGCAGCGCGCCCGAGGGTCTCCGTTCCCAGACTAGAGAACCCATTCCGTCCAATGCCATTACACTTTTATCAGTATGCAGGAAAAGCCGCGGTTCTGTTCCTCCACCGTTCTCACTTACCTTTAAAATGTCGTCATACCGCCGCCACGCAAACAGAGGATAATCTGCGAGATTTTCTGTGCCGTAACCCCCTTCATACTCAATCGCCTCGTGAAACAAGGGCCAGTAATCAGCGTTAAAGTGCGTATTATCGACATAAACAGCAACGCTGTCTTCGTCTACTCGCGCACCCGATTGAACCGTGAGACGATACTCAATCCATCCTTCTGATGACAAGACATCGGAGACGGGATCAAACTGAGGGATTCCTCCCCAGTAGCCGTAATTGTGCACCAAATTGAACCCCGCCACTGCGGGTAACGGGGAAGGGGGTGGGCGGTATTCGTTATAGTGGTTGGATGGGGATTGAGGGAGAGGACCACCTTCCCACAAAAGCTGATTTGAAGCACTGTAAACGGAAACGATAGCACTCGCTGCCGATCGGGTATCGATGTAGCCTGTAATCGGAATCCAACCCCAATCCGGAACCAAGGTCCAATTTACCATCGGGAATACGATACTGGCTCTTGCAGGTACAAACCAGTCATAGGCGGTGAACGTCGTTCCCGCAAGGTTTTCTGCTTCCAGGCGAAGCGTGTAGATTTCTTTATTTGTGAGGGGATCGGTATCTAGATAATTGTGACCTGTCTCGATGTCCCAATTTTGATAAACAGAATCGTAGGAGAAAACAGGTTCGGGTTGCTGTTGGAAACGAACTGAATCGGGAACTGGAATATCAATCCAGGATTGGGGAGCATCGCCAAGACCGTAAGAAAGCCTCCATTCTTTCAACGAGTCTCCTTCCACATGGATTCCTAAGTCAGGCTGCCCGCCCACATTAAACGGTCGGTCTGGTGGCTGAGAACCTGCATAATTCCAATCCTTCTCAATTAAGATTTCCACAACAAGCGGTTGATCCGTTGGGTTTGCTAATGCAGTGGTTGCCGCCCCAACGTCAAACATCCCGGCTCCCGTCCACTCGTCGTCACCGACGTGATTTGAACCATCATCCATAGGATCGAGCATGTCACGCGCTTTCGCTCGGATCCATTGACGCATGTATGGAACTGTGATCGCAGGATACCTGCCCAGNNCCTGCCCAGGATGACAGCCGCGCCGCCCGATACGTAGGCGCTACTGAAGCTTGTGCCCTCACTCTGTGTCACCTGGGTACTCGTTTGCGTGAGGTTATCTTGGTCATGGGTGATGGTAATCACCTCACTTGCCGGCGCGACGAGATCCAACCCGGGACCATAATTACTTGAGGCCCATTTAAAACCGTCCCGAGTACTACCCCCGACTGCGATCACGCCCGGTAAACTGGCGGGATACACACCGATCGACAGTGACTCTGTCTTGGTAAATCTCACATCGTCGTTTCCCACACTGGCCACGAGAATCAAGCCAGCATCATGTGCTGCGTAGATCGCCTCTCTCGTCAAGAAATTGCACGGCGAAGATGAAAAAGACATATTCACGATATCGGCGCCGTATACTGGATTCCCGTCCTCAGGAATTTCGAACGTCGGGCTAATGGCATACCAGATGGCCTCCGCCACATCCGACCATCCCGGAGGGAATTGTCTTCCAGAGAAAATCCCCAAAGCGATGTTCATCAAACGCACGTCATCCGTGCCAGCAGTTCCGGCAATGCCTTCACTGTTATTGGCCTCGGCGGCAATGACCCCAGCCACTTTAGTCGCGTGCGTACCCAGCGCTGTAGACGGTCCACCTGGTGAGACCGAACATGGAGGGCTAGCACTGTAATCGATCGCAAGACGGTCGTATGTGGTTATTCCATGAATGTCGTCAATGTAGCCGTTGCAATCATCATCCACTCCGTTCGGCGACTCGAAGACATTCGTCCACAACCGATTCTTAAGCTCGTTCAGGTTCTCGTTGAAACCGGTGTCGATCACCGCCACAACCACAGGTTGCAGCGGCGCGGTCGCGTTCCAAGCTTCCTCGATGTTGATATCGAATCCTGGCAGTCCTCCACTTGCACCTGTATTCTGAAGACCCCATTGATTGTCCCACTCCGTGTCGTTTGGCTGCGCAAGTTGGATCGGATAATCCAAAGACACCTTCTGTACGCCATGCTGGTTTTCAAGCATCTCTAAAGCTTGGTGTACATCCGAACCCACCCCCAAACGTAAAATAAACCAGTTCTCCATGTTGTCAGGTACGACGAGATTGCGCATACTATCGGGCAGGATTCGATAGGCGCGCCTCGCCCGCTCAGGATTGATCTTCTTCGCAATCTTCAATAGGTCTTTTAACTTTCTTACCGTATAGAAACCCGGATGACTCTCATCGGGTTGTTCGACGGAACGAAATACCCGCCGCATAGAAACGACACCGACATTTTCAAAGATTCTATTCAGAGCGCTGTCTTCTTGAAGGTAAAAATAATCCGGTTTGCATAGTCTGGGCCAATCTTCCTCAAGATCTTTCCATTCGACATCGATCGCCACAATCGCAGTTCCCCTAACTTGCGTTCGCCCCTCATCGAATCTAAACAGTCTTCCCTTCGATTTGGCAAACGCCGAATCAACATTCTCGCTCGTATTAGGTTTCGCAAGATGAACCGAAAACGCGACACGCTTGTCGGGGTTCAGGCCCTGATATTGGACACGACTTATGTCGATATTATTGGGCAATACGCCAGCATCGATAAACGC
>WVZH01000021.1 GCA_011772595.1 Anaerolineales bacterium | reverse complement strand
CACCTATCCACAATTTGCCCTGCTCTTTCCTCTCATGCAGCGGTTATGATTTCAAGATGAAAAGCCGCTGTCTCCCACACCTAGCCATTCCGTTTATTTGCGTCGGAAATAGTAAGTTATGCGGAGGGATGCGAACGGAGGATTGCAGTTAGCATCGGTCGCACACCCCTGTGCGGTGTGCGTTATACGCGGAAGAAACTGCCTCTTGCCTTGTCCAGGTACGGCGTAGAGCGCGACTCCTGGGATTCGAACTGGTTCAAAACCCTGAGCTTAGGCCGACAGTTTCTTAGGAGACCTAACACTTTCTGGTTCATCGTACCATGTCTATGCCGAGTCACAAGGCCCAGGAAAGAATATGTTGACATATCATACCGCATCGTAGTATGCAGGAACTCATCGTTCCAGTCGATGGAGGAGGCTATGGTACAGGGTGGTCTTGCCGGAAACATCGCGGCATGTTTCGCCGCCATCCTGTTTGGTGCCTCAGTCGTCGCTACTCGAGTTGCAGTACAAGACGTCCCACCGCTCAGTCTGGCAGTTCTTCGATTTGGTCAGGGGGGGTTGATTTTACTCCTCTTTATATTCATCATTGGACGGAATCTACTTCAGGTTGAACGGCGAGATTTGCCGTTCCTCACTCTCCTCGGAGCGATCTTCTTCGCCCTATTCCCACTAGCGTTTAACGGAAGCCTTCGGCTGACGGAGGCTTCTCGGGGCGCTTTGATGTTGGCCACCACGCCTCTCTGGAGTGCGTGGCTGGCCAGAATGGCCAAAAGGGAACGCCTGGTTCGTCGACAGGTAGCCGGAATCTTGCTCACCCTCACTGGTGTTGGGATAGTCCTTGCCGAGCGAGGCCTGACTTTGCGGGGAACGTCGTGGGCACTAGCCGGAGACGGACTTATGCTCTTGACTGCCCTCTTGGGCGCAACATATGGCGTCCTGGCTCAGCGCGTCCTAGTCCGCTATAAGGCGGTGACTGTGACGACCTATGCGATGGTGATCGGAACCCTCCTCCTGGTTCCTGCCGCACTCGCTGAAGGTTTACCCCAGGCGTTCGTGCAGATCGATGGTAGGGTTGCGATGTTGGTCCTTTTTCTGGGGATCTTCGGGGGAGCCCTTGGTTACTTTCTTTGGACCTTTGCACTGAGCCGTCTGACGCCAACGCAAGTCGCTGTGTATGTGAACTTGAACCCCATGGCAGCAACTGTTTTGGGGGCAGCTCTTTTGGCTGAGAGACTCAGTGAATTCTTTTTAATCGGCTTCGTGACAGTCCTTTCTGGGGTTTTACTTGTCAACTGGCCACGAACGATTCAGAGAGTTGAGGTGATTGGAAGCAATTCGAGATCTAGCATTTGAAACCTTAGTGTGATTTCATAAGGAGCTAACAAGAGAAGATTTAGTTGGCTTGTAGATCTGGCATTAATGAACCATCAATTGAGATTCAAGGGGGGAACCGAATCATGCGCATTGCAGTCTTTGGTACGGGTGCTGTGGGCGGTTACTTCGGAGGCCGACTGGCCCAGGCTGGAGAGGAGGTAGTGTTTATCGCTCGGGGGGAGCATTTGAAAGCTTTGAATACACATGGCCTGCGGGTGGATAGCCCGAAGGGTGACTTCGTGGTGCAGCCAGTGCATGCTACAGATGATTCCAGGCAGGTTGGGGTAGTGGATGTGGTATTGGTGGGGGTGAAGGCCTGGCAGGTGAAAGAGGCGGCGGAGGCCATGAGTCCCCTGGTCGGACCACAGACGTTCATCTTACCCTTGCAAAACGGGCTGGAGGCGCCGGCGCAGTTAGCCGCCGTATTGGGAGACGAGCATGTATTGGGTGGTTTATGTGGACTTTCAAGTTCCATCGCCGGACCCGGTCATATCCGGCACATAGACCACGGGGGAGAGCCGTTCGTTAGGTTTGGAGAGATGGATAACCGCCCCAGCGAGCGGGTAGGACAGCTACAACAGGCGTTTGTTGGAGCAGGGGTGACCGCAGAAATTCCGCAAAATATCCAGGTTGCCTTGTGGATGAAGTTCCTGTTCATCACTCCGTTTAGTGGAGTTGGCTCTGTAACGCGGGCCCCAGTGGGGGTATGGCGTGCCATACCAGAGACACAACAGATGGCACACCAGGCAGTGCAGGAGATCATCACAGTAGCGCAAGCACGTAACATTGCGCTGCCAGAAGACGCCATGGGTAAGATAATGGCCATGTTTGATGGATTGCGGCCTGAAGTGACCTCTTCCATGCAGCGCGATGTGATGGAGGGACGCCCCTCGGAACTTGAGGCACAGATTGGGGTGGTGATCCGCTTTGGCCGGGAGGCTGGTGTGACCACCCCGCTACACGCCTTTATCTATAACAGTTTGTTACCAATGGAGTTGCGAGCACGAGGCCAGGTCGAGTTTTCAGCCTGAGCCATTTTTGTCTTTGGATAT
>WVZH01000263.1 GCA_011772595.1 Anaerolineales bacterium | reverse complement strand
CGCCCTGTGCGGTGCTGTCACCGTAGGGATCGGGAAAGACTGATTGTTCACTCTTCCGACACGGAGCTCCTGCATGCGCTTAGCAGCCGCGGCGCTGAATGTGGGGCACCGAAACCGAAACGCCTCTGCCCGGAGATGCGAGAGGCCAGCGGTGCCGGCTGCCTGATCACGGAGTCGACGAAAGCCTCGAGAGAAACGCTTTACACTCGACCCTGAGACGGTGCCAGCCACGGCCAACTGAAACCGTCCGGTTGAATTTCGAGGGGCTCTTGCCGATGTCCTCCGTAACGGACAAACCTGGCTCTGAGCGGAATGTTGACCTAGAAGGAGGATTCGTAAATCTATTTCGTCCCGTTGAGGCGTGGAAAGCACCAAGCCGACTCCGTGCCGGATATACCGTCGCCGTCAACCGGAAAAAACCGTCCTATATCGAGCCCTGGCGCATTATTTCGAGAGGTTCCTCCAAGTCTATGAGGAGCGGTTTCAGCCAAGTTTTGGCCACTTGCGAAGAGTGATCCGGGATACGGTATATGGTTTCTTGGATTGTGGAATCTTCGAACGAGGTTTCGGTCGGGCGAGGTGTCCAAAATGTAGACACGAGTTTCTGGTGGCCTTCTCATGTAAATTGAGATGTATCTGCCCCAGTTGCCATCAGAAACGCGAGCTCTTGTGGGCGGATTGGGCCGTCGAAGAGCTCCTCGAACAGGTGCCGCACCGTCAGGTCGTTCTCACTATCGCAAAGCGGTTGAGGCGGCTCGAGATCAGGCATGATCTCCTCACGCGGATCGGAAGCAAACATTCGAGAAAGGTCGGGGTGGGGTGAAAGGCCTTNNCCCACCGTCAGGTCGTTCTCACTATCGCAAAGCGGTTGAGAGTCTTCTTCCGCTACGATCGGCGCCTCCTCGGGGATCTGGCCGCTTGTGCCTGGCGCGCCCTCAGGCTGTACTTCCAAGTCTACTACGGCATTGATAATATTCTACCGGGTGCCGTCGGCTTCATCGCCACCGCCGGTGAATTTCTCAACTGGAACCCCCACCTTCATATCCTCCTGACCGACGGTGGATTTTTACCAGATGGAACCTTCCGCCATCTGCTCTATTTCGACTCCGATAAGGTGGAAGAGCTGTTCCGCGCAGAGGTGCTGCGCCTCCTGCTCAAAAAGCAGCTCATCACCGAGCAAACCGTGAACAATATGCTCTCGTGGCGCCACCGTGGCTTCTCGGTTGACGCCAGTGTCCGGGTGGAAACCATCACAGATGCCGTCCGAATCGGACGCTATATGATTCGCTGCCCCCTAGTACTGGAGCGCCTCCAGTGGGACGAAGAGGCCAGCGAGGTAGTCTATGCTGCTCGTCCCTCCAGGGCCACCGGAGCCTTCGGTGGTGTTGTTCGCTGGGATGTTTTGGAATTTATCGCCCGGGTTACCGACCACATCCCAGAACCAGGACAGCAGCTCATCCGAAACTGGGGTTACTACTCAAACGCCTCCCGCGGTAAGCGTCGGCTTAATTCAGAGCTCGAAAGACCGCCAGACCAAGAAGGTAACGACCTTGAGGAGCAGGATGCCGACGGTTGGCGTCGCCGCCGCAGGCTCACCTGGGCCAAGCTTATCCAGAAAGTCTACGAGATAGATCCTTTGCTCTGCCAATTTTGTGGCGAGAAAATGAAGATCATTTCATTCATCACTGAATATCCCGTCATCAAGAAGATACTCACCCACATAGATTTTGATTCGCAGCAACCAGAGCCACTAGCACATTCACCTCCGCTATTCCAAGACACGGTCTACGTTGCCTTCTGATAGCAAAAGAGCCCCTCCGGGTCGGCGAGCGGTCTGTGTCTCGCCTTTGGCCCAGCATCGTTTTTCGCCTCTCGTCGGCTGCTCCCTGCTCAGGTGATGGTCCAGGGAGCTCAAACAAGACAGATCCAGGCATCTCCAGGCCCTTCGCAGCATCTCTCTTGACTCTGACTCTTCGGCAGAAGCAAATTACTATCCGTTATCCGTTCTCTCACAC
>WVZH01000355.1:2516-7358 GCA_011772595.1 Anaerolineales bacterium | reverse complement strand
TATCCGGAAATGACACGTAGCAATGTCTTTGGGAACTTTGCATCGCTTTACGATATAACGCCCGATTGGCACCCCATCTTGGACGCCATCCCCGGTATCGAGGGCTTGTACGTGTGCGCAGGTGGAAGCGGTCACGGTTTCAAACTCGCGCCGGCTGTCGGTGAGATGATGGCCAACCTGGTTTTGCACGGCAAGAAACCAGAAGATGACATCACGTTATTTTCTTTCGACCGATTCGAAAAGGGGAACTTGGTTCGGGGGCAGTACGAATATAGTATCGTTGGATAGGATTGCCCTTATCTACTGATGTTCGCTTTCTCGACCTTGACAACTTTCGATGGGGGTCTGAGATGGACATTCGAGTATTAAACGCACATGAGATCCGTCAGGCATTGCCCATGACTGCCGCCGTGGAAGCGATGAAGGAAGCCTTTGCTCAATATTCCACGGACCAAGCGAGCGTTCCTCTGCGAAGCCGGATCGAGGTGCCGCAACATGAAGGGGTCACCCTCTTCATGCCGGCGTACTTGCATACTTCCCAGGATATGGCGGTTAAAATCGTGTCCGTGTTCCCTCGCAACATGGAGAAAGACTTTGCGACAATTTACGCCGTTGTCGTCGCGCTGGACGCGGAGACCGGCCGCCCAATCGCCTTGATGGAGGGCGCCTCGCTGACGGCCATCCGCACCGGCGCCGCGTCGGGAGCAGCGACGGATCTGCTCGCTCGTCCTGAGTCGAAAACTGTTGCCGTTTTTGGTAGTGGCGCGCAGGCGAGGACCCAGCTGGAAGCTGTCTGCACCGTCCGGGAGATTGAAAAAGTCTGGGTGTACAGCCTGGACGAAACCGGCATCCAAATCTTTGTTGAAGACTTGACAGGCATGGGACCTATACCCACAGACATTGAAGTCGTCGCAAATCCTGCACAAGCGGTTTCAGGAGCAGATATCATCTGTACGGCCACGACGTCATCCACACCGGTTTTCGATGCAAACGACCTAAAATCCGGCACGCATATCAACGCCATCGGCGCTTTTACACCTGAAATGCAAGAAGTCGACTCCGAGACCGTACGGCGATCGCTCCTGGTGGTAGATTCTAGAGAAGCCTGCCTGGCGGAAGCTGGCGACATCATCATTCCTGTTCGGACGGGTCAGATCGCCGAAAGTCACATCCACGCCGAACTAGGCGAGATTGTTGCCGGCACAAAGCCAGGGCGCAGCGATCCTGATCAAATCACACTCTTCAAATCCGTCGGCATCGCCGTCCAAGACGCCGTAGCGGCCAGTCGAGCCCTCATGGGAGCGAAGAGCGACGAGATCGGGCAGATCATCGCGTTGTGAAGCGTTCCAAATGCGAGGATCACAAGCCAATGATTGGATATGGAGACGAGCAATGACCGTCAACCTCCCTAAGACTGCGGACGTAGTGATCGTAGGTGGTGGTGTTATGGGTGCGAGTACAGCTTATCACCTGAACCTCGCTGGTGTGAAGGATGTGCTCCTTCTCGAGAAGGAATCGTTCTTCGGCCAGGGCGCCACCGGTCGATGCGCCGGCGGTGTGCGCTATCAATTTGCGACCGAAGTCAATGTCCGTCTCTCGATCGCCAGCCTGGCTATGTTTGAGCGTTTTAAAGAAGAACACGATCAGGATTGTGATTACCGCAAATGGGGATACCTATTTGCCCTCACCCGATCTGAAGACGTTGAAACTTTCAAAGGGAACGTGGCCATGCAACAACGCCTCGGCGTACAGACGGAATGGCTTTCGGGAGACAAGGTCCGGGACCGATTGCCGAGCATGCGCTTTGACGACGCACTAGCAGGGACCTTTCACGCCAAGGATGGCATTGCAGATCCCAACAGCACGGTCATGGGTTATATCCAAAGCAGTCGGTCGCTTGGAGCCAATGCCTTGACGGACGTGGAAGTGCTGGGGTTTGAGGTCCAAGCGGGTAAGATCCGCAGTGTGAGGACGAACGTTGGGGACGTCGCCTGCTCGATCGTCGTGAACGCAGCAGGACCATGGGCGGGAATGATCGGCGACATGATCGGGGTGGAAATCCCGATCACGCCGCTTCGCAGGCAGATGCTCACAACCACGCCGCTGCCCGATCTGCCAGAAGACTTTCCCTTTGTGATCGACTTCCACAACTCTTTGTACTTCCACCGTGAAGGAGAGGGCATCCTCACTGGCATGTCCAATCCCAACGAGCAGCCTGGCTTCGATCAAAGCATCGACGAGGCATGGGAGCTCACTGCGATGGAAGCCGCAATCGAGCGTATGCCGATGCTTGCAAACGCAGGCCGTGTATCCGGATGGGCCGGGCTTTACGAGGTCACGCCCGACGCACACCCGATCTACGGTCCCACGCAAATTAAGGGTTTCTATGTGGTCGCCGGATTCTCAGGGCACGGCTTCATGCACGGTCCCATATCCGGGAAACTGATGGCCGAGTTTATCGTTGATGGCAAAGCGCATACGGTGGACGTGTCTATGCTCGATCTGGCCCGTTTTTCCGAGGACCGTTTGATTCACGAGTACAATGTGATCTAGAGGGTATGGAAGCAGAGATTATCACCATCGGGACTGAGCTGCTTTTAGGTGAGATCGTCGATACCAACTCGAGCGCCATCGCTCGTGCGTTGCGCGAGATCGGCCTCGACATATACCGCACGACAACGGTGGGAGACAACGCCGAAAGAATCGCCCAAGCGGTAAAAGAGAGCATGGGGCGTGCACAGGCAGTGATCACGACGGGCGGTCTGGGGCCGACCATCGATGATGCCACCCGTGAGGGCATCGCCATGGCTTTCGATGTCGAGCTTGAGTTCCGACCGGAACTCTGGGAACAGATTCAGGAACGCTTCGCCAGGTTTGGACGAGAGCCAACGGAAAACAACCGCAGGCAAGCGTATCTTCCGCAAGGCGCAAAAGCCATCGTGAATCCGATAGGCTCGGCGCCTGGTTTTTTGTGTGAAACAGAAGATTCCGTCGTCATCGCGCTCCAGGGCGTGCCGGCAGAGATGAGCCACCTCCTGGAAAACGACGTGATCCCCTATTTGCGTCAGAGGCTCAACTTACGGAATCTACTTGAGACTCGCATCCTTCGCACAGCAGGGATCGGAGAATCGGCGCTAGACGCGCGCATTCAGGATCTCGAGAAGATGAGCAATCCGACCGTGGGACTTTCCGCCCACCCCGGCCGCGTCGACATCCGCATCACCGCAAAAGCCTCCACGATCCACGAGGCGGAAGAGATGATCTGGAAACTCGAAGCGACCATCCGGCAGCGTCTCGGCGAGCATATTTACGGGGCCGATGACGAGACACTCGAAGCGGTAGCCCTCGAGAAAGTGGCTTCTTCCGGATGGCGGCTCGTTGTTGCCGAGTTCGGAACAGAAGGCGCCCTCGCGGCAAACCTGGCGCCTTTTGCGGAGACCTTCGCCGGTGGCCAGATTCTTCCCGAGGTTAAGAAAATCGAAGACCTTTCGAAGGTGTTAGGGGGGTTCCAGGCCGACCACGATGCACAGGTGGGTCTCGGCTTGGTGCTAGGGCAACAGGAAAACCTCTATCTCATCACTATCGTTTTGCGCACACCGGAAGGTGAGGAGGTCCTCGATCGCACCTACGGTGGACCCCCGGCGTACGCGACGCAGTGGGCGGTCAGCCTTGCGCTCGATCGTCTGCGACGCCGTTTGTCTTGACAAGGGTTAAGCCCCCTTCTATAATCGCGTGCGTACACGCGGGTGTGGCCAAGTGGTAAGGCAGTAGCTTCCCAAGCTACCATTCGTGGGTTCGAATCCCATCACCCGCTCTTATAATCCAAATTTGATCCGTTAAACGATAAAAAGCTTCCTGATACCCATGTTTAGGAGGCTTTTAATATCTCGTTTAACGCTCATTGATCTAAAAACAGATTAATACCTATACTCAGGGAGTCTGAATCGGTGCTCTTCACGGAACCAGCAGCGTTACGAATTGTCGCAATTCACCATCTTTCTGTTATAAGATAATTAATTGTCCTCGTAAGTATCAGTCAATGTTACAAGAACAGATCAGATACACGGATATGAACTCTATCAGGAGGGATGAATAGATGGCACATGAACAACTCCTCTACCTTTCGCAGGCTGATGTGGAGAGCGTGGGTTTGGAAATCCGCGAAATCATTAACCTATTAGAGATCGCATTTAGAGAGAAGGGCCACGGCCGTGTAGAAATGCCACCCAAACCTGGGATACACACGCGGGAGGATGCGTTCATTCATGCCATGCCCGCCTATATACCAGCCCTTGAATCTGCTGGTATCAAATGGGTGAGCGGCTACCCAGAAAATATGAAGCGCAATCTTCCGTACATTAGTGGTTTGTTGATCCTAAACGATGTGGAAACAGGGATACCCATCGCTGTTATGGATTGTGTGTGGATTACAGCGTATCGGACCGCCGCTGCAACCGCGTTGGCAGCAAAGTATCTAGCCCGCGCCGATAGTGAGATCGCTGGCATTTTAGCGTGTGGTGTACAAGGTCGCACCAACCTGGAGGCTCTGGTTGCAATCTTTCCCATCAAAAAGGTTTATGCCTATGACATCGTGGCAAGCGTGCAAGAGAAATTCGTAACAGACATGTCCTCAAAGCTTGGCGTAGAGGTTATAGGTGTTAATGAACCGAAACATGCTGTCCAGGAGAGTGATTTGATCGTAACCTCTGGTCCCATTCTTAAACATCCCACTCCTACGATTGAAAGAGATTGGGTGAAACAAGGTGCTTTTGGTAGTGCGGTAGATTTTGATAGTTATTGGACGCCTGAAGCGATGTCACAAATGGATAAGATAAGTACGGA
>WVZH01000355.1:0-2489 GCA_011772595.1 Anaerolineales bacterium | reverse complement strand
GAGATTGTTGTTGGAGAAGTTAAAGCTAGAGAGCGAGATGAGGAACGAACTCTTGCCATAAATCTCGGATTAGCAATCGATGACATGGCTGTGGCACCTGAGATTTATCGCCGTGCAAAAGAGCGAAATATTGGCACCTGGTTGACATTATGAAATATCTTGTATTCAACTTCTAAATGCAACCATGGGGGTGGTCATCAAGTACAATTACACTGATGAAATTCAACACTCCTGTACCCAAAATAGAATGCACGCTAACATGCCCCTTGCACGGACGAGCCGGGGGTTTTTTTGGCACGTCACGCGATAGAAGGATCTATCCTTACGCGGTAGTTTCACATGCTATGGATTAAAAATTTTGCGGCCAACACGGGCAAAAGCCCTCGCGATCGCATCGTCGATCCACTTTTCCGCGAGTATTTCGCTTCGCCACTCGCACAAAGCCAGGTAGGACGCAGTCAGACCCACACCAAGGAGTCACCGATGACAATGCCAATGAAGAAGCCAAGCATGTGGATCTCCTCGCTTATCTGCTACGCCCGGCAATTAACCACCGGACTCAAGGCGATAGGACGTTAAGCTGTCCTAGAAATTAGACCCGAAGGGTCTTGAGCTATATGCCCGAGTATTCATGGTCGGAGGATGAATACCCAAACTCAATAGCATTGATCCCCCCTCAAAATGGGGGAATGAGATCCTCAGGAATTCGCGCCAGCTTAGAATGCACGCCGTCGAGTGTGTCGAATAGCTCTGCGAGCATCGTGCGGAGTTCCTGGTCCTCCGCCATCGACTGTGTCAATCGGACGAGTCGCTTTGCTTCATGGATTTCGAGCATAATTTCCCAGCGGCGGCTTGAGAGCTCATCCCGAAGTTCCCGAAGCATATCCACCTTACCCTTCGAGAATTCGCTCCAGAGCAACCGGCGTTGATGCCCGCCATCTGACTCACGCATGAAAGAACTCCCGCGTTGCACACATCCCCAACCTCAAGAACTTTAAAAAGATCATAGACGCGCATCCAGAAGAAACACAATACACCCTGCGCTTCTGTAAGGTGTTTGTAAGGTGTGCCTTCATTTAAGCATGTTAAGATAACAATGCAATAGCCACCAAAGGAGGTATCTGGGGAACATATTGTCGTGCATCTCAGGATGAGTGCAGGAATCCGGGGCCCCCATAATAAAACCCGTAGTGCACTCCAATCTTAAATCCTCGAGATACCAAAAAGGTCTGGCCTATTGCTCTCCTCCTCCTCAGAGCCCTCGAATGAGGGCTCTGCTGGTCTAGGGCTATGAAGAGGGAGGTAGGGTGTATCTAATTGCCGGTAAAGCGACTTGGCGACGCCGCGAAAACAGGGAAATTGCACGCAGGGAAACCCTGTGTGCTATCCACCACTCCTTCTCACGACCCTTTGGGTATCTTCATTACAGAGTTTCATCCTACCTTGGTGCCCTACTTGCTTTCGACACCTCCTCCGATATAATTAGCTACCATTTTTTAAGGTTTCGATATGAGCGTGGCGATGGCGACGGAGACGTTTAAGATTCTCTACGTCGAGGACACGATCGACAACCGGATTCTCGTCCGGCGCGTCCTTCAGGCCGAAGGTTATACCGTGCTCGAAGCCGGCACAGCCCAAGAGGGTTTGGAGCTGGCAATCACACAACGGCCTGATCTCATTCTCGTCGATATCAACTTGCCGGAGGTTGATGGACTTACGCTGACCACACATCTCAAATCAGATCCTGATTTTTCCCTGGTACCGATCGTCGCACTTACCGCAAATGTGATGCGCGGCGACCGTGAACGCAGTCTGGCGGCAGGCTGTGATGGCTACATTCAAAAGCCAATCGACATCGATCTTCTCCCACTTCAAATCGCTCGCTTCTTGAACAATCGAGAGTGAAGCGAGGAGGATGGACTATGCCCGTGGCACGGATGGCCAAAGACCGAACGATCCTCATCGTCGAAGATAACGTGTCCAATTTTGTTCTCATGGCTCGTATGCTTGACTACATGGGCGTTCATTGTGAGTGGAAAACCTCAGGGTTCGAAGTCGTCGAATACGCCGACACAATTCCTCACGTGGATCTGATCCTCATGGATATCCGCCTACCCTACGAAGACGGATATCAGGCACTGCAAAAGCTGCGCGCCTCGGAGCTGAAACACATTCCTGTTGTTGCGGTCACGGCCTACGCCAGTGATGATCAGATGAAAAGGGCGCGTAAAGCCGGTTTCGATGGCTTCTTGGGTAAGCCGCTTAATCCGGACCGCTTTCCGGAGCAGGTTCGCCGAATTTTATCCGGCGAAGAGGTATGGGAGAGAGAATAAGCCGTGTTACAAAAATTATTACGCTCCGAATCTACTAGCGCCGAACCTCGCGGCAGCCTTGGCCGTAGGCTCGCCATAATCCTGGTCCCCTTGATTCTCATCCCCATGCTCATCGTCGTGGTTTTCACCTACCAACGTGCTCGCGAGATTCTGCGC
>WVZH01000513.1:25020-42666 GCA_011772595.1 Anaerolineales bacterium | reverse complement strand
ATTCCGGTATGAAACCACGCCGAAAACCTCACGCCAAGCCCCGGCGCCCGATCTCAAGCCGGATCATCAAAATCTTGGCAGGCGCCTTTCTGATCGGTGCGCTCCTCTCCGTGTACCTTGTTTACAGCGCCGTTCGCGACCTAGCCGCTGCCTGGTCAGGGACAGGCTTACCCTCTTTTGAGATTTCATCCGGAGAAGACTCACAAAACGCGTTGACACCTGGTGCCACACCCACAGTGGCTCTGCTGGAGGAAATGCCGGACCCTTGGAATGGCACAGAGCGCGTGACCATTCTCTTAATGGGTTTGGACTTCCGTGATTGGGAGCGGGGGGAAGGTCCCCCACGAACAGATTCAATGATGCTGGTTACGTTGGATCCGATCAGTAAGACGGGGGGCATGCTCTCGATTCCGCGTGACCTGTGGGTGGAAATCCCGGCGTACGGGCATGGCCGTATCAACACGGCCTATTTCATTGGTGAACGCGATCGTCTTCCAGGTGGAGGGCCCGCGCTCGCCGTCAAGACAGTTGAGAAATTTATTGGCGTACCGATCCAGTATTACATGCAGATCGACTTCGGCGCTTTCGAGAGGATGGTGGACGAGATCGGTGGGATTGAGATCGAAGTGCCAGAGTACATCAAGATTGACCCTATCGGACCGGATAACACCGTTCGATTGGAAGCCGGAACCTATACCTTTAATGGGGAGGTTGCCTTGGCATACGCCCGATCACGTAGGTCGGAGGGCGGAGATTTCGATCGCGCCAAACGCCAGCAGCAGGTGGCCATCGCGATCCGCGATAAGATTCTTGACCTTGAAATGGTGCCAACGATGGTCTCAAAGTCGCCCGCCTTGTATCAGGAATTGGCTTCGGGGATTCGCACCAATCTCACCTTGGAGGAAATGATCGCACTGGGCTTGTTGGCGTTGCAGGTTGACAAGGAAAACATCTCGCGCGGCGTGATCGCGCCCCCCAACAACGTCACCTTGGAGAAGGTCCTGTACGGAGGTGAAGAGGCCGAAGTACTCAAACCCGTACCCGACCAGATCCGTCTGCTTCGGGACGAGATATTCACCTCTACGGGCGCAATCGGCCCATCGATCGAGTTCGAAGAACCTGCGGATGCCGCGGATCAGGAGGGTGCTCAATTGGCTGTGCTAAACGGAGCTGGAGAGGAAGGTTTGGCTGGACAGACGGCGAGTTTGCTCCGCGACCTGGGTTTCAACGTGGTGGAAGTTTCGAACGCGGATCGGATGGATTACCCTCAGACGCGCGTGATCGATTACACTGGCAATCCTTATACGACGCAATATCTCATGGAATTAATGGACCTCACTCAGAGCCAGATTCTACTCCAAAGCGTTCCGGAATCAGATATCGACCTGGCTTTGATCATTGGATACGATTGGTATGAGCTCCTTCCAAAGCTCAATGCGGCACTTCCGTGAGTCGCGACCGGTCGGGTGAAGCCTTGGGCGCTGAAATTGGTCTTCACTCCAGGTGTATCTATGAGGAGATACAGGTAAGACCTCAATAAAGATCAAATAAAGAGCCTGTGATGCGGATGACAGTAGTTCATCCGCAATTTTTATTTGACGATGGGATATGTGGTGCCAAGGCCTAGAGTAGCCGTCGTTGAGAAGGATCGGCAGCGTTTCTTCTACTCGATGGGGGAATCATGCCACGCTCAAGGAGCCATTCGGTTGCGGGCTCCCACGAGAATTTTCGAAGGTCGATCCGATCTTTATCATCAAACACGACGCCCTCGTCCTCGAGCAATTTGCGCTGTAATTGGGGGCCGAATCCCGGACGACTGCTTACCCGTCCCTGGGCATTGATCACGCGGTGCCATGGAACGTCGTCGGGACAGGTTGCCAATGCATATCCTGCCCAGCGAGCACGCACGCGCGCGTACGCTGTGTAATCGATCCCTCGTGGTGGGGGGATCAGCGCAGCGATCCCCCCATACGTCATCACGCGCCCGGAGGGGATTGCACGTACGATTTCATACACTCCACGGTTGAAGGCTGGGCGTACTGTGTTTCTCGACATTTCTGTTATTTCCCGTCCAATTCTTGCGTGCACAATGTACCTTGAGAAAGTTTGGGGGTCAATAACCTTTCGACTGTCGGTAGCGAACTCGGTTATGTTGCACCATATGTCAGGACGAGGGCGCCATTTCTTTCTAATTGCCAGTAGTTCCAGCGTATCAATTGTCTGCGGTTATGCCGTGACATATAATCGATTCATGCGAGTTTAGAGGAGTCTCGATTTTGTGAAGCAAATGACCACAGATCGTCGCACAGAATCCGTAACAAATGATAGGGGCCCTCAGCGCCTCAATGATGAGGCCGAAGCTATACGCGCCCAAATACAATCATTCAGGGTGGAACTTGAACAAGCAGGTCTGGTTCTACCGCAATCTGCTGTAGAAAGATTCCACAACATCAATGCCAGGTTGCACATTCTAGAGGAAATGCTGGAAAGCACGGAAGAGGAGTGGCGGGGCCTCCAGGCGCTGGCTGAAATCGGTTATGTCATAAATTCCTCTCTCGACTTGAAGACCGTCCTCAATAAGGTGATGGATACTATCATCCTGCTGACAGGGGCGGAGCGGGTGTTTCTCATGTTGCGCAAAGGTGATGACGAGATGGATATCGTCGTTGCACGGAACTGGGAGCATGAATCGATCGATCCCGTCGAACATGAGATCAGTCAGACAATTGTTTACGAAGTGGTTCAGAGCGAGGAGCCGGTTCTTACAACCAATGCGCAGGAAGATCCGCGTTTTGGCGCGCTGTCAAGCGTAGTGACGTACAGTTTACGTTCTGTTCTTTGCGTGCCCCTGAAGGCGAAGGACAGTTTGATCGGGGTTATTTACGCAGATAACAAGGCTAAGGAAGGTACCTTCGAAGAGAAGGATTGTGATCTGTTGTCCGCGTTTGCTAATCAAGCCGCCGTGGCATTGGAGAATGCTCAGCTCTTTGAAGGTCTATCCAAGGCATATCACGAAACGATCGACGCGCTCATCGCGGCACTTGATGCTCGGGATCACGAGACTGAGGGGCACACGCAGCGCGTGGTGCTCTATTCCCTGACATTGGCAGAAAAGATGGGGTTGTCGAAAGAAGCCAGGTTGGATCTGCGACGAGGCGCATTGATGCATGATATCGGAAAACTGGGCGTGCCGGATGCGATCCTACTCAAACCGGGGCCGCTCTCACCTGAGGAACAAGCCTTAATGCAGCGACATGCGGAACACGGCTTGCGGATGCTTGAAGGTATTGATTTCCTGCAAGAGGCGGCCAATATCATCGGATCCCATCATGAGCACTTCGATGGGACCGGCTACCCTCGTGGCTTGAAGGGAGATGAAATCCCCCTCGGCGCGCGCATCTTCATGGTTGCGGATACCTTTGACGCCATCACTTCCGATCGACGCTACCGTACCGCGCGAACATATGAGGAGGCGCGACAGGAAATCATGCGTGAAAGCGGTCGTCAATTCGATCCCGAAGTCGTCGAGATTTTTCTAGCGATCCCTGAGAGAGAGTGGATGCGCTTGAGATCGGTCACTGTCAAGAATTCAGGACACGATGAAAATACTGGGATTAGTGATCAGGGATCAGGGATCCAGACTATATCCAAANNCCCCAATCACGTAAGTAGAGGAAGTCGTATCCCACTGTGCGATTGCTGACCTTGGCGATGGGTGGGAGAATGCGTTTGAATTGGTTGCGTCGTATCTGTTCGGCCACCTTCTCGACGAAATCCGCCTCGAAGCCGGCTTGCACACACGACTCGAGGGAGTAGCGACCGTCGATCATCAGCGCCAAGAGCTGGTCGACTTCATGGTATGTGAATCCCAATTCACCCTCATCTGTTTGGCCTTTCCAAAGGTCGGCGGAGGGTGGTTTGGCGACAATAACCTCTGGAACTCCGAGTGCGCGAGCAAGCTGCCGAACTTGTGTCTTATACAGGTCTCCGAGGGGGGCGATCGCACAGGCCGAGTCGCCGTATAGTGTCGTGTACCCGAGGAGGATTTCTGTTTTGTTTCCTGTGCCAACGACCAGGCCGTCGAAGGAAGCCGATTGGTCGTAGAGCACGATCATACGTGCTCGTGCCATGATATTACCGCGTCGAATCTGATCCGAATCTGGAACTTGTTTGATAAGGGCATCGACCATCTCCGTGATCGAGATGGTGATCTGTTGTACGCCGGTGGCATTAATCACGAGCTCGGCGTGCTCCAAGGAATCCGGTGAAGAGGTCTTGTACGGCATCCTCACGGCGAGGACGTTTTCGGGGTTCATCGCTTCGGCCGTTAAATAGCAGGCGAGCGCTGAATCCACGCCGCCGGAGACGCCCAGAACGGCGCGCTGAAAGCCGGCGCGTGTGATTTCGCTGTGGATGAATTCCACGAGCACCTGTCGAGCGACGTCGGTGTTGATCTCTAGGGCATTATTATTCGCATCCATGACGTACTCCGTATAGGTGAGGATGTACCGCAACGAATCGTGTCGCACATGCAACATTGCAACACGAGCGATCAATGTTTGTATTCTCTATCACGCTACGCCGCCACTTCGATCCGGTAGAGATCTCGGAGGCAGCCGATCTCGGCGCCGTGCTGCACGTCGTGGTGGATCATGGTCCAGAAGATACGCCATGTCGGCCATTGCTCGCCCCAATTGGTCAGCCGCGGCGCTGGCAGATCGTCGTCCTTCAATGCGGCCAGATCCCTATTCAGCAACGCTTGTCCCTCTTCAAGCCAGGTGATTGCACCCGCGGCCGTATGTGGATAGATCAACTCATCCCATGTGAGTGCCCCAGCTCCGAATGCATATTCATGATACATAATCTTGCAAGCGGCGATGTGCACAAGTCGCCACCCGATGGTGGTAAAGGGCGATGGTTTGGGTTCAGGGAGTTCGTAGTCAACGATCCAACGGCCATGCTCGTTTTTATGTGTGGTCCAGCAATCGGGTACAGGTTCCCAGAAGAACTCATCGTCCGACAGACCCGATAGCGCTCGATAAAGAGCCTCCCAGGCTTCATCCATCTGAGCCGCTAAGATTGTGACAGCCTGCTTACTCATCCTCCCCTCCTAGCTTTCTTGAGCGGATTCGCGATCGTGGGAATTCTTTTTTCACAGCCCGTCGTCCCATATAGGCGCAGCTCCTAGATATCCTTACTCAGGATTCGAGTTAATTCTCGTTGGACCAGAGCTGTCCGCTCGTCGCGCAGTAGTGGTAGGCGGATTCGAGTGCGATGTAGCTGTTGTAAATCGATGTCGGCGAAAGTGAGCGCTTCTTCATGATAAGGACCGGAGGCGATCTGCTGACCGTCAGGGTCGAATACTGTCGCGCCGCCCCAAAAGTGAAGCCCATCCTCAAAGCCTACCCGATTGGTATGAGCGACAAAAGAAGTGAAGAGACTTGCGTAAGCCTGGTTAATGCGCTCCACCCAGCGAGCGGATTCGAGGCGCTGCTCGTCGTTCAAGCCTCTACCTGGGGAGGCGGAAACAAGAAGCAGGACGTCGGCGCCGTCGAGCCACAACAAATACGGCGGTGATGCGTGCCAGAAATCTTCGCAGATCAGGGCGCCAAAACGACCGAAACGTGTATCGAATGCGCGCACGCGATCCCCCCATGCGAAAAAACGACCCTCATCGAAGAGGCCATAAGTGGGGAGGTAGACCTTGCGATGCACGTGGACTACCCTTTCCTGGGAAAGGTATGCGGCTGCGATGAAAAAGCGATGGCGCGAGTCGGCTTCGACAAACCCCACGAGCAAGTCTAGGTCTTTACTGGCTTTCAACAACGGGCCGAACGTGGGGTCTTCTGGTATTGGCTGACGGGCGACGGACGGAGTCAGATCTTGAAGCGCGTAACCTGTCAGGGAGAGTTCTGGAAAGAGCACCAATTCGGCGCCTTGGCGTCGAGCGTCGGCGATGATGCTGAGATGTTTCTCTAGATTCTTGTCGACGTTACCGAGGTGCGTCTTGATCTGCGCAAGCGCCATCGTGAAACCGGGCATGAGACCTCCTAGCTGTTCACCCTTTTATTGTACGGAAGACAAATCCGCACGATGATATTAGCAGCACTATCGCAGAACCCACAGTGTCCAGGCGGAATCCCATTAGCAGTAGTGCAGGATCACTACGCGTGAAGCTGAGGGCTAGTGCACCGCCAGCGATCATTGATAAACCAAGAGAACCAAGCATACCCTCTTTCATTCCGCGATCGGAAAGCCAGTACAAGGTCGCCAGGACAAGAATGCTATACAGCAAACCCACGCTCTGAGTGGGCCAGCGATTTGCGGAGCCTGCGAACATGTCCTCTGTTGGTGAGATCCAAGGGCCCGTGCTTGTTTGACGTCCAAAGGCGCAGCCGTCTAGCAGGCAGCCAGTCCAGGCCGACAAGGCGACCATTGCTCCGGGTAGCGACAACGCATCGACCAAGGGCCAGAAAGCGTGTCCTGTAAAAGCTGTGTACAACACGAGCCCTAAGAGGGCACCGACCGCGCCACCAACCCAGGTCAATCCGCCCTGCCAGAACCAAAGCATCTCGGCAGGACGGCCGAGGTAGTAATCCCAATGAAGAAGGACAAAGCCGGCACGCGCGCCCACTAACCCACCTACGAGAGCTGACAAACCGGCGTCGATACGGAGGATCCGCTGATCGACGCCGGATCTCCGAAGACTGGAACGACCGCTGTTGGAGTTCGCCAGACCGAGCCAGAGCAGCCCCGACAGAACACCGAGTGTGAAAACCAATGGATAGGCGTTGGTCAAACGGGCCTCCTGCGCATGTGGAAATGATACCATCCGGAGGCGCTCCATCCTAATCTGAGTACGCTCCCTGTGTGCTCGCGGATTGCAAAGCGATCGATGGAGCACAAAATATCGCGTTATGTTCCTGCACGCAGTGTATAATCAGGTATCCGTATTAGGGGAGGGTGTCGATGAGCGAAGTAAGGATTACCGCCGTTCAAAACGAGGACGAACGGATGGAATTCATTCACTTTCCTTGGCAGGTCTACCGTGACGATCCCTACTGGGTACCGCCGTTGATCTCTGAAAGAAAAGCATTCCACGATCCTAAGGAAAATCCTTTCTTCGAGCGTGCGCGTGTGGAGTACTTCATCGCTCGTCGTAACGGGAAGGCTGTGGGTACGATCGCCGCATTCACCAACGATGCATATAACGAATTTCAGAATACCAACGTCGGATTTTTCGGCTTCTTTGAAGTCTTAGATGATCCGGAGGCCGCGGTTGCATTGCTGTCCGCAGCGGAGAACTGGGCCAGGCAAGCAGGGCATGATTCCATTATTGGACCAGAGATGTTTACGACCAACGATGAGGTGGGGCTGCTCGTCGATGGCTTCGATGATGTGCCGCGCATCCTCATGACATACAACCCACCGCGCTACAT
Organism: Anaerolineales bacterium; assembly: GCA_011772595.1. Next base: position 35,227 of record WVZH01000513.1, on the reverse strand, counting down.
GGAATATCTGGAAAACGCCGGCTTCCAAAAGGCGATGGACCTGTGGGCTTATTCCATAAAATTAGACGATTTTATGCAGAATCTTCCCGAGAAATTGGTGCGCGTGGTGGAGAAAGTCAAGGCACGCCGAAAGCTCACAATTCGCACGTTGCGGATGAAAGAATTCGATGAGGAAGTCATGCGCTTCAAACACGTCTACAATCGTTCTTGGGAGCGCAATTGGGGTTTCGTGCCCTTGAACGACGCTGAAATTGACTATATAGCCAAGGGTTTGAAGCAGATACTCGACCCTGATCTGGTGCTCTTCCTGGAGCACGAAGGGGAAGTGGTCGGCGCAGGTTTGAGCCTGCCGGACCTCAACGCCCCGCTTCGCTTGGCGTATCCGCGTCCCGGAGTGCCCGAGATTTTCACTATGCTCAAACTCTTCTGGCATTGGAAGATCCGCCCCAAACAGAAGTGGATGCGTGCATGGGCTCTAGGTGTCCTTCCCGAGTATCGTGGCCGGGGCATCGATGCGATGCTGTATCTCGTGATGGCTCAGCAGGCGGCTCGCAAAGGTTATAAGTGGGTGGAGATGAGTTGGACGCTCGAGACCAACGATATGGTTAACCGTTCCGTGCGCTTGCTTGGTGGTGAGCTTTATAAGACGTATCGTCTCTACGAAAAGCGTTTGCGATAATATCGCGGTTCTTTCTTGTCCCGTTCTCTTCGCATTTCCGCATTGCTCAGGGTCAGAGATGGGTAGAGACGTGTTTTGAGGGGACGCGTACACTAGTGCGAAATGTCGGCTGATTGTCGGTTTGGAGACATGCGGAACGGTATAGCGGCCAGTATGCTGAGGTTGGTAGCATGAATAAAGGAGGCACCCCATGGAGTTTCTTGGTTCCCCTCTTTTCGCCAACTTATTGTATCTGTTCCTCGTCGCTGGCTTATGGTTGGCCGCATTGGCGGTGGTAACCCCTGGCACCGGCTATTTAGAATTGCTGGCCTTTTTTGCCCTTGCTGGTGCGGGCTTTGGCACCTTGTATGTAGCGCTCAACGGCTGGGCGATCATCGTCCTGATACTTGGTGCAGTCTTCCTCATTTTGGCGCTGCGCTTACCCCGTGAGGAGATCTGGCTGGCATTATCTGCATTGGCGTTATGTGTGGGTTCGGTCTTCATTTTCCGTCTGAGAGAGGGCGGACCTGCGGTGAACCCGTGGGTTGCACTGTCGACCTCCCTGCTGACGGTGGGTTACTTCTGGGTGGCCATTCGCAATGCCGTCGCGGCACATAAGTCCAGGCCGTCCATCGACCCTTCCCATGTCATGGGGAAGGTCGGTGAAGTCCGTACGGCGCTAGAACCCACAGGATCCGTTTACGTCGCGGGTGAGTTGTGGACCGCGCGTGCCGAATCCGTCGTTGACGTCGGGTCTCAAGTGCGTGTACGCAGTCGAGACGGTCTCATCTTGATCGTTGAACCCGTAGAGCCGTCTGAAGGCAGAACAGCGTAAGAAGGAGAAGAGTGCTATGGACTACATTTGGGTTTGTGTCGTTGGGGCAGTCGGCTTGTTTGCTCTGGCGATCTTGGCCAGCGCAATCCGCATCGTCCAAGAGTTTGAGCGCTTGGTCGTCTTTCGCTTGGGCCGTTGTGTGGGCGAGCGCGGCCCTGGTTTGGTGTTGCTGATCCCATTCATTGACAGGGGGGTGAAGGTTGATTTGCGCGAGCAAGTGCGTGAGATCCCTCACCAAACATCCATCACTTTAGACAATGCGCCCATCGCCATTGATTTCCTTTGGTACTACAAAGTAGTCGACGCTCAGCAGAGTGTGCTTCAGGTCGGCAATTTTCAGGCCGCGGCGCAGGGCATGGCGACCACGACGCTGCGCTCGGTGATCGGTGGTATCCTGCTCGACGACGTGCTCTCGCAACGTGATCACATCAACCAGACCCTGCGCGTCAAGCTAGACGAGGTCACGGAGCGCTGGGGCGTCAAGGTGACCAACGTGGAAATCCGCGAGATCATCCCGCCGCGCGAGGTACAAGAGGCGATGAACCGCCAGATGACGGCCGAGCGGGTACGGCGTGCAGTTGTCACGGAGTCCCAGGGCCAACGCGAGGCGGCGGTCAACGTCGCCGAGGGTGACAAACAAGCGGCGATCTTGAAGGCCGACGGGGACAAGCAGGCGAACATCCTGCGAGCCGAGGGAGATCGTGAAGCCCAATTGCTACGCGCCGAAGGGTACTCTGCTGCGTTGGAGCGGATTTTCAGTATTGCACAGACGATCGATCACAAAACGATGACCTTGCAGTACTTCGATACCTTGAAAGACATGGGTACCAGCCCGGCGACTAAATTCATCTTCCCGATGGAATTCACCAGCTTGCTGGAGAACTTCCGGATGGGTAAGGAGTAATCTCGTACGCTAAGCGAGGTGAGAGCATCCCTGGTAGCCATTGAGCAGGCAACTTGGCGTGATCTCTTCGGTGTCGTAGCCCTGGAAAAGCTCTGCTTCGGGCGTGAGGCCTGGCCCTGGATTGACTACCTGGCAGCACTTACTCTCCCTGAGACCGTACCTCTTAAAGCCGTTTTAGATGGGCAGCTGGTCGGTTTTGTGGCAGGGGATCGCCGCAGGAAGAAGAACCTGGGTTGGATCGCCACGCTTGGAGTTCACCCTGACTTCCAGCGACGCGGAATTGGGAGCATGTTGTTGAAGGTGTGCGAGAATGAACTCGCTATGCCACGAATACGCCTTACGCTGCGACGATCCAACCAGGCGGCCATGCGTCTCTACGAGCGTAGTGGTTACCTCGAGGTTGATGTATGGTCGCGTTATTATTCGAACGGTGAAGACGGTGTGGTGATGGAAAAGGTGATTTGAAAGACATCGTGAACTGTCATGGACTGCAGACGAGGCGCCATGTCGAGCGCCTCGTCCCCATTTTATCTGTGTAGGGTCCCCAGTTACTCTGCGGGGAGTCCTATCGAGTCGAGTGATCGTACTTGGGGGTGGATCGGGAGCAAGAGTGGGCTGTGCGGTGAGTTAAAACCACTTTGACCGTTGCCGTGGCCTCTGGTAGAATTCCTCCGACAGGGCGTTGTACCCTTCGCTCTTGAGCGCCGTACGCGGCGCTCGAATTTTGCAGAAAGGGCTTGGATTTCCATGAAAGTACTTCTCCTGAAAGATGTCCACAAGCTGGGCCGTGCTGGCGACGTAAAGAAAGTTGCCGATGGATATGGCCGCAATTACCTTCTCCCTCAGGGTCTCGCTGTGCTAGCGACGCCGGGAATGCTCAAACAAGCCGAACGAATTCGGCAAAAAGCAACGGAGGAACGAGCGCGCTTGAATCAAGAATTGGGCGCAGTCGCTGAGCGACTAGAAGGCCTGGAATTGATCTTCCCGGTAAAGGCGGGTGAGACCGGCCGGCTCTATGGATCTGTGACCGCAGGCCTGATCGCCGATGGGATTCTTAACGCGACCGGGATTACAGTCGAGCGCCGGCATATTGACACGCAGCCGATTAAAAATCTGGGCGTGCATCCCGTGGGCATTCGCCTGACGATTGATCTCGTTCCGAGCGTTAAGATCGTCGTTCACCGTGATGATGAGTCCCCGGAGGCAGCTTATGCGCTGGCCGAGGAAGGCGTGCCGGCAGAAGTTGTCGAGGAGTTCTCTGAATTGAAGGCTGAACTCGAAGCCGAAGAAGCGGCTCTCGAGGCGGAATCAGCAGCTGCGGAGGAGCAGGTTTCAGTATCGGAGAGCTCACAGGAAGACGTAGTCGAAGCAACCGGCGAAGAGACAACTGCAGAAGGATAAGGTCGTCGTTGAGTGACCACCGGTGGAGAGGTTTTACCCCCGCCGGTGGCTTTCTATATCCCAGGAAAATATGGAAGATCTTGGTCGCAGGCTGCGAGAGGCTCGCGAGCAGCTCGGAATCACATTGGATGAGGCTGAGCGTGCAACTCGTATCCGCACGCATCATCTCGCAGCTCTGGAGAGAGGGGATCTCGAAGCTTTACCTTCACCAGTACAGGCGCGTGGCTTTCTCGGAAATTATGCCGATTTCCTAGGCCTCGATGTCGACGAGGTTCTCCTCCGATACGCTGAGCGGCAGCAAACCCGTAGATCGAGGATCAAACCTCTCCAAGTGAGGGACGAAACGAGCGCAGGACCCTCTGTTCAGATTCGCTCTCGTCGCCCACGTTGGCTTTCCTTCGACCTATTTTTCGCTGCGACTGTCACATTAGGCGTGATCGCCGTACTCATTTGGGGTGGTAGTCGCATGATGGCGTCGCTTCGTCAGGGTTCGCGTGCCACCGAAGCTGCCCTCGAGTTCTTCATCCCTACACAAGAGCCGACATTCACACCGTCCCCCACGCCCGGTCCGCTCGCGGCCGCTCCTGAATCTGCGGCCTCAGTCCCGTCCACCGAAACCGTGGTTCCTACCCAACCAATCATTCTTGGGATTTCAAGTGAGGTAAACATACGGATCGTAGCACAGAGGCGGTCGTGGTTGCGTGTGGTCGTGGATGGCGAGGAGGCGTACGAGGGTCGTATGTCCCCAGATGAGGAACGTGTGTTCACCGGTCTGCGGTCTGTTGAAGTAACGACAGGAAATGGCGCTGGATTGCGAGTTTTTTACAACGGCCAAGACCAGGGAGTGATGGGCGATGTGGGTCAGGTAGTCGACCGCATATGGACCTTAGACGGTGTTCTGACACCCACACCTACCCAGACGCACACCCCGACGCCTTCCCCACCTGCTACGGAAACCCCCACAGCTATAGCTACGACGCCGCAAGGATAAGGGATAGACTGTGAATACGCAGTTTCACCTCATCTCCCTCGGATGCGCGAAGAACACTGTCGATTCTGAATCCATGGCAACATTACTGCGTAGAGAAGGCTTTTCTGCCACGGCGAAACCCGCTGAAGCCGAGGTATTGATCGTCAATACCTGTGGTTTCATTGAACCGGCGAAGCAAGAATCACTGATCGAGCTGCGACGTCTAGCGGCAGAAAAACGGCCTGATCAGATTCTGATCGCCGCAGGATGCCTCACACAGCGCTACGGCACAGAGATCGTGCGCCAAGTCCCTGGAATCGATGGTGTGTTGGGAACACGCCGTTGGATGGACATCGTGCAAGTATTGCAAACTCTTCTTGCTGGGCATCATCCCGAACCACTCTACCATCTGCCGCAAGTCCACACGGTAGGCACGGATGAAGCCGGGGTCCCGCGGATCGCAGTACAAGGGGCGAGTGCCTATTTGAAGATCGCCGATGGCTGCCGTCGACCCTGCGCGTTTTGTGCCATCCCCTCGATCAAAGGGACAGCCGTAAGCCGGCCCCAGGAAAGGATCCTCGAGGAGGCTGGTTGGCTGCAGGAAAATGGAGTGCGCGAGATCAACCTCATCGCGCAAGACACCACCGATTATGGCCACGACATGGGGATCAAGGACGGTCTGGTGAAGTTGCTCGTGGACATAGTTGAGGCCGCACCTGAAGTCGATTGGATACGAATACTCTACGCCTATCCCGGCTACGTTACCGACGGCTTGATCGAGGTCATGGCGACGTATCCCCACATCGTGCCTTATCTAGACATGCCTCTACAACATGCCCATCCGGCGGTTCTACGACGCATGCGCCGGCCGGCGAACATGGATTGGGTGTATCGTACAGTCGACAAGCTTCGTCAGGCCATGCCTGAACTGGCATTGCGGACCACCTTCATTGTCGGCTATCCGGGTGAAACGGAGGCCGAATTTCAAACCTTACTTGATTTCGTCGCCGCGATACGTTTTGATCGTGTAGGTGTATTCACCTTCTCGTTCGAGCCGGGGACTGACAGTGAGCCTCTCGGGGATCCCATCCCGTCTGCTGTAAAGGAAGAGCGCCGAGATAGCCTGATGACCTTACAACAGCAAATCTCCCTGGAAAAGAACCAGGAACTCATCGGGCGTGAAGTCTCAGTGTTGACAGAAGGAAGCGGCGACGGAATTACGATTGGTCGCTCCTATCGTGACGCTCCGGAAATTGATGGATTGGTCATCATCGAGGGGGAGATCCCTGCGGGAAAGATGGTTTCCGTGCGCATCAACGGCGCCATGGCGTACGACTTGGCGGGTACCGTTGAGATCGAGGAGGGGGAAAGCGTAGGGTTGTGAGCAGATAGGGGCGAAAACATCTTTCGATCGTAATCTACCTATTCTTTGTCAGCTCGCAGATACTTTACAGCTGTAGATAGATTCGACATTGGGCATTGGGAAAACCTTGGCATGAGCGCAGCGTTTCTTGAAGGCGCGATCGCCGGCTACGGAATAGCGATTCCAGTTGGGGCCATCGCGGTGCTGATCGTGGACACGGCACTACGGCGCGGATTTTTGCCTGGTTTTATCGCCGGTGCGGGAGCTGCGACGGCTGATCTGCTCTATGCAGGATTAGCCGCCGTGGCGGGTGGGATATTGGCCTCTTTGCTCGCACCCCACGCTTTTTTCATCCGCCTGCTTAGTTCGATTGTGCTCATTGGGTTGGGAGGCGTGGGGATCATACGCTCACTGCGTGAGATCGTTCAGACCGGAAGATCAGAGAGCGAGGAGGAACTCGTCAAGCTCTTTGTCCAATTCCTTGGTCTGACACTCATCAACCCGTTGACTGTGGTTTACTTCAGCGCCTTGATCGTAGGTGGTGCGGTAGGAGAGGGAAGCAGCCTAATCGAGCGCGTCGCGTTTGTACTGGGCGCGGGTATTGCTTCCTTCTCTTGGCAAAGCGTATTAGCAGTGTTAGGTGCTTTTGTTCGAAAGGGCTTTCCACTCGGCGTTCAACGTGGATTGAGCGTGATCGGCAATCTGGTTGTGATCGGCCTGGGTGTCCGGATCTTAATTCTGCTCAGTTAGTCGAGCAGCTGATCCCTTTCAGCGCGCGATTGAAATCCCCTCAAACACGAGGAAAAGGAATGCTTTTCCGCTTCCAGCCCCTATTCATCTCCGGAGTTCGCCCAGGGCGGGGGTCCTGGGGTTTTCTTGTCTTTCTTCGGCTTCGGGGTTTTGAGTTTCCCTGAACCCTGCTCCTCATCCTCTTGCTTGGGTTGGGGGGTTTGTTTCTTCAATTGACCAGGCGCCAGATCGCTCGGGTTTCCTCCTTGGCGCAGGTATTCGACCACCGCTTTGCCGTGCTGTGAACGTTCTTTAGCCTTTTCGATTGCCGCTTTGGCGTTATTGGGAGCCTTGGCCTTGACGCGTTCCAGGACCTGCTCATGATGCGCTAAATTGGTTTCAACCTGTTTGAGTGCCTCTTCCCCATTAACTTGTGCCAACTCAAGGGTTTGATCGACCAGTCGGTCGAGCATTTCCTCGTAGCCGGTAAGCGCCTCATTCACATCATCATCGCGCCCGATATCCAGCAACGCTTCAAGCTCTTCGAGACGTTCGTCGGCGAAGGCTTGGAGCAGGGCGGTGTCACTCTCGTCGTTCAATGTCAGCGCAAGGCGTGCCTCTTCCATACCGCGCTTCACCCCGTAGAGTGAATCGCCGGGCAAGGCGTCCGTCGAAGCCCAGGCGACGCCGAAGCTCGAGAACAAGAGCAGAGCGGCGAGGAAAACGCTCACCAGGGTGTAAGCGGGTTTCCAGGTCCAGCGCATTCTGAAGAGGCGTATTCTCTTTGTTTGTGGCACGCGTGCTTGTGAAGATCGTAGTCGGTTAAGCAAACGGATTTTCGAGGTCTCTACGAAGGTATGCTTTGGCTCCGCAGGTGCCAAACTCGCTTGAACCTGGTGGGCGAAGTTCAACAAGGAATCCAGGGCTTCCTTGTGTTGGGGGAACTGGTTCAGACATGCCTCGACGGTCGTCTCCCCGGATTGGATCCGGGAAAGACATGAGTCGAGAATCATGGGAAAGTCGGTCGTTTCTTTATTTGCCATTTACGATCATCTGATTGCGTAGCGCCTTGAGCGCTCGATGTAATAACACTCTGATTGCGCCTTCACTGCGGTCCATCCAAGCCGCGGCGTTCGTCGTAGACATGCCAAGAATGACACGTAGCCGGATTACCTCTTGATATTCAGGAGGTAAACTAAAAATTGCTTGATGAAGCACCTTCCGTTGCTCCTCTTCGATGAGGATATCGTCAAGTCCCGCTGCAATCATCGGAATTTGATCCACATCTTCAAGGGAGGTTTCCTCCGGTTGTCGGCGATAATGGTCAACCAATAGATTTCTCGTCACTCTGAAGAGAAAGGCCGAAAACGGTAACCCTCGCTCTTCATAATCCCCGAGCGCTTTGAAAGCGCGCAGGAAAACTTCTTCCGTCAGGTCCTCGGCGACTCGATCGTTGTGCACCCTGAGACGGATGTAGCGATAGATCGCGTCGAGGTACCTCGTATACAACTCCCCGAAGGCTTCGATCTCCCCTTGTTGCGCAAGGGCGATCAGTTGGGCGTCATCGAGGGAAGTATAAGTCTCTTCAACCATAACAACGGGAGTTCATGGAAATTGTTACACCGATTGACAACTAGGACTATGGTACTTTGATCTTCCCTGTAACGCTAATACGCCCCCTCCGTTAGACAAGATGAGACGAACTGTTGGTCGATGACGATCCAACGATGTGAGGATTGTCTCGAAGTTGCTCAGGATATCAGGGTTCTACGGAGGTTGATCTCATGCGGAAGAAAATCTTGACAGTGACGTTTGTATTAGGATTACTTCTCATTCCTGCGACGATCGCCATGGCTCATGAGGGAATGCTCCCTACTATGCAAACGACGGGGGACTGCGAGGAAGGTGAGGCTCCAACAGTGAATCTGATCAGCAGTCCTTTCCCGCCCCTCTTAGACCTTCAATCGGGAGAAACACTGGTGGTGTTCACGGCTGAGGTCGACGGAGATCCTACTGCTTATACCTATTCATGGGATCTGGATGGAGATGGGATTGCGGATGAAGTGAGCGATGAGGCCGCACCCAATGTTGCCAGCTTTGAATATGAGAGCGTAGGGAAAATCATTGCGAGTGTCACGGTGGAAGATCATTGTGGAATGACAGCGTCGGACACCATGCCGGTCGTGGTTGAGGAAGGGGAAGATGAGGAAGAGGATCCGGAGGGTGAGGAAGACGACAAGGGATGTCATCCTACAGCCCAACGGATCGCCGATGCCGTCACCCTGCTCTTTGTTGAGGATCAAGCGCAATCATGGTACACATGCGAGGATATCTTCGATATTTTCACTGGAGGTGAATCGGGATCGCATGTGGGTTTTGGACGTCTGAAAAAAGCCGTCAAATTGGTGGACACCATTGAGGATCTCACTTGGGAGGAGATCAGAGATTGGAAATTAGATGGTGCAGGGTGGGGTGCGCTCGTTCAACTCGACAGATTCGCGGATGCGTTGAAGGAAATCGATGAGAGTTATGGCATTCGCGATTTACTGGAAAGGATGGAAAACGAGGACCTCGCGCTCAAAGATATCCGCTCAGCATTGCGAAATGTGGTCCATTACGGTGCGGATTTCGATGACGCCCTCGCCCGGCTGACCGATGGCGCCAGCCCAGGAGAACTCGGCCAGCTGTATCGTGCAGCCGATCAATTAGGCGTGGACCCTGAAGTAATCGATGAGTACCTGGCGAATGGTATCAGCCTTTCGGATGTACGCCATGCGGCGAAATCGGCCGAACAGCTTGGCGCCGATTGGCAAGAGGTGCTTGACGCTCATGCTGCCGGACACGGTTGGGGCGAGATAAAACAGGCCTACAGTCTGGCCGATGATGAATTCACGGCCGAGCAAATCCTCGCTATGGGCATGAAAGAGTATCGCAAGAAGAAACGTGAAAAAGCGCGCGCGGATGCTCAGGAAGAACAGAACCTGCGTACAGCGTCCCAAATTGCCAACAAATTCAGTATCGGTGAAGCAGAGGTTTGGGAGGTTTTTGAGGGTAGTTGCGCTGGCGATTGGGGTTGTGTGAGAAAACATTTCGCGGGAAGTAAGGGCAAGGGACCTAAGAAGGACAGATAACCTCCAAGTAGAAGCCGCGCCGCAGTTGACAGGATGGCGACCTTCCATAAGAGTGTCGCCATCCTGTGTTTTAAATCACAACTCTGTCGCTGTCTGTGTTCTTGCTACGGCAAGGAAACCTCGTTAAATAGATCGATTTACACCCGAGTTTCAAATTAAGGGAGAACGAAATCCCTCGCTGCGCCCTTCGGCAAGCTCAGGACTTCGCTCGGGATG
>WVZH01000513.1:24399-25012 GCA_011772595.1 Anaerolineales bacterium | reverse complement strand
TTTTGCATTCTGTTACCTTGTCTTGATGAGCCACGCATTCATCGGCCGGTATGGGGCACATTTCTACCACACGAGGTGATAACCCCAGGCTGCGAGCAATAACCTGCTTCGCCGAGCCTTCGGCCGGAACCAACCGCAGACCGATGGGCTCAACTTGAAAAGGGACCGCATATACGTTGGCTATCCCGAAGCGCCTGACATCAACAATCAGCATTGCGCCGTGTCGAACGCTTGGGGGAGCAACTTGGTCGAAGAGAGCGTTCCCCAAGCTAAAGGCGACAAATGTCGGACGCCCACGTCCTTTTCCCCAGATCCATTCGGCGGGTTGCAGGACGTGAGGATGATGGCCGATGATGATATCGGCGCCTGCGTCGGCGAATGCTTGGGCCAGCTCGCGCTGACGTGGGTTGGGTCCGGGTTCCAGTTCACGACCCCAGTGAATCGAGACGAAGATAAGGTCGGCCTCCAAACGCACACTCGATATGCTTGCTCGTGTGTTTTGAATCCTGAGCGGGCGGAGCGTATCGTCGAAGGCGAACCAGGCGAGCCTGAGACCTCTTATCGTGGTCGACCAAGCGCGTGCGTCCAAACCAAGGGACTGCACGCCCCTTTC
>WVZH01000513.1:20078-24386 GCA_011772595.1 Anaerolineales bacterium | reverse complement strand
CGAAGATCCGCTAAAAGGTGCGTGTGTTAGGGGAGACTCCAAGTTGGCGAAAGCGATGTCTACCGTCGAGATGCAAGGGGCAAGCAGGTCCAGTGCGGTGTACCATCCGGTATCGGATCGCACCTCTGCCACGCCCCGCCCCAACATTACATCTCCGAGGAAGGCCAGCCTAACCGGGGGTGCAATAAACTGGAGCGCTCCTATGGGAAGAAGAGTCAATGTGATCAGGAGCGCTCCAAACCTGAGCGATGTCCTCACGGCGCCACGAAGAGATCCGTCCACGTAGGCGTCGCAGGATTCGTCCCAGCCTCGACCTCAGCCTGCCACGCTTCATCCGTCATGCGCTCCGCCGCCGGTACGACGAATTCGTAGTAGGTAAACACAGCGCCGACCGATAGTCGGTGCGGCTCGTCGGGCAGAACGACGAAAATGCGGGTTGGTTGACCTATAGCTTCTTCCAAAGCAGCTAACCCGCCGATCTCGGGGTGTAGTCCTGTGGCGATATCCGCGACCAGTGCAGCTTTTTGATGGTGTAAGTCACGACAGGCCGGTCCTTCCTCCTCGCAATCCGCAGCAGCGAGAGTGAGAGCTTCTAGCTCTCCACCGATGAACAGGATTCGAATGTATTCATCCTCCGTGAGTGCCTGCCCGACGAGTTCCTTTTCGGTTGCAGTCCGCAAGAAGCTGAGTAGATCGATCAGGTTGGCGAGGTTGCCCGCCATGCGATCGTCCAAGAGCGCACGTTCTGTGAGACCATCGCGCGTCATCTCTGCTAAAGCTTGCAGACGAGCGAAGGCTTCGGGATTGGGCTCGACGAATCCATGCGGCATCGGTCGATCCTCTCCGCCGCCTCCTAATTCGGCCATCACCTGTTTGGCGTATAGGATGGTGTCGTGCTTGAGTTCGGTGTAGGAACCAAGTGCAGCGTTCAGGTCTTTACGCATCCAGGCTTGGGTACGCATGAACTCTGGGTAGCGACCGTCTTTGATCTCGATGATGGGATGCAAGGCGTACAACCAAGCCCAGTAGACGTTTTCTGTCCAGGTATCCTCTTGAAGATCCGCGAGCTCTCGACGCACTTTGGCCATCTGGTTGTCGAAGTTTTCGTACGTGGTTTCGCCCATGCCATCTAGGATGTTGAGGGCTTCCTCAGAGCCGAGGGCGGCGAAGAAATCGAGCGCCTTCGGGAGACCGCGGGGATTCTGCATCGTCCCGACTTCTCGCCAAATCATCTGCTCGAAGACGTAAGCGTCGATCGTGAAGCGCTGACCCATGAAGCGGAAGCCTTTTGTAGCTTGTTCCTCATCTTCCCAAATCCAGACCCACATGGAGTTGATTTGCGGGGGTGGGAGCTGCTCGGAAGCTTGCATAAAGGCATCCATTAATACAGCATCTGCGAATGTGTTGGCGGGCGCATCGACACCGAAAATCGTATCGGAAAGCGCTCCATACTCGAAGTAGGAAAGGTCATCGGCTTTTCCCACCAGAAAAACTGTCGGTTCGTAAATACTCTGCCATAGTGTGATGGCTGGATCGCCCTGCGAAGTCGTTGCGGAGCGGATGGCCTGTGTCAACAAGAGTGCGCGTTGTGTTTCGAAGTTGTCGCGCAATCGGAAGGTCATGCGCCCCAACCACAGCATGGTCTTGAAGTAGCGTTTGAGATCGTCACTACGAGTGTAGTGACCGCGCGGGATATACTGCGAGTAGTCTTCCCTTAGTTTTTCATCATCGGGGAGATCCTCGCGATCCCAGATGGGAGACACCGCTGCTCCAGCGTGCGCTTCGATATTCGCTAATTCTGCTTCGACAAGATCACTGACCTCGGGCGGCGTGGGCAATCCCATCTCTAGTAGATGCGTGGCGACGGAGATGAAGGCGAGGTTACGTTTTGCCTGTTCTTCCAGTGGCGTACCCGCCAAAATCGAGAGCTGTGCTTGAGTGGCGTCTAGCATCGTTACCATCAAGGTTTCCAGAGTCGGGATGAAGAAGCGCGTTTCCAGATCCCTTAACGTCTTATCGAAGAGCAAGTGGTAAACATGGAGCACACTGTCTGTGGTGACGAAAAGCGGCTGCCATCGATAGCGCCAGTCCTCATAGATTTGATAAAACTCGCGATATTCTCCTGGAATAGGTGCTGCAACGACGAACCCATTCTGAGCCAGTAAGGCGAGTTGCTCGGGTGAGAGCTCAAACGCATCGACACCCTGCACCGTGGATAGATCGAGAGGGAGACCGTACCCACTGAAAGAATCAGGAAAGGTAACTGCAGGTTTGTGGTAGCTGGCGAAAGCAGGTGCGTATGCGCTGGCTGGTGGTGTGGGGCTGGGTTCCTGGATGGGAGCTGGTGGAACTGATGGGGACGTGGTCGCCGAAGGCTCCGATGGACCTGGGAGAAAGGGTAAATTACACGCCACCACAGCGAGCAGAAGCGCCGAAAGGATATGATGATGGCGGCCTTTCTTATTCATCTTTCACCTCCTGAGATTGCCTTCAATCAGAAAAAGCGGAGTGCCATCCACGGATCGAACCGTGTGGATAGCGCGGAATACTCCTTCGGGGCCACGTGAGAGCAGCGTGAATCCGAAACCATTCCATTCCCAAACGCTTACGGCTTGTGCTTTGTTGGAAGGTCCGTTGTAGCGAGCTTCCAATGCAATTAGTTCTTGATTTCCGTCGTCGTTGAGATCAACTGCCTCGAAGGCGAGCAAGGGCTCGGAGAGCGCCGAGCCAGCCCAGAGTTCGACAAAGTTTTGCGCACGCCAACCGATGAGAATAACATGGCACGATCGGTCCACCTGGTCGTGGAATTCCTTAATACGACCAGGATAAACGAGCCAGGCGTCGATCGGCCAAGGGGCGAACTCCCGCCACAAAAGGAGAGCGATCTCCAGCTGATCGTCACGGTTGAGATCGGCAATTCGGGCCTGGGTAACCTCCCAATCCGGAGGACTGGACCACAATAGAAAACCTTCTTGGAGGACTCTCACCGTTCCTTGTTCCAGGATGACTTNNGTTCTTCCGAAGGGGGTGCGGATAAGCTCATCTTCCTGCCAGGAGTAAATTTGTAGGTGCGCAGGCGAGATGAGGGTCAATGCTAGTGCGCTGATAAGGAGAAGAGCTCGCGGGAGTCGCGTCATTCGATTGTACACCTGTGCCTTTTCTGCTAGGTGTAACCGCCAGGGATTATAGGTCTCCAATGGGTGGGGGACAAGTTGACGGGATCGTCCGTTACGTTTCTTGAGTAAAGCTGTAGGTGTCGCGTAGCGTGTGTGATAATGCGCTCAGTAAATGTAGAACTCGCTCGGCAAGCGGCTCAGTGAGCACCCCGCCGGCCCCGCAACTCGGTGTGATCAAGGCACGCCGCAGTAAAAACATGCGGTCGAATCCCTTGCGCTCAAATTGATCTAGGCCATTCTCAAAACGAGACAAGAGGGAGGGCAAAGTCTCCGTGGCGGCGGTGTCTTGATCTAGGGTGGGTACGATTCCCCAGGCTAAGTTTCCTCCACGACGGAGGAAAGACTGCAGTTCGGCAGGATAGAGCGTCATTGCCTGCAGGTGGTCATAGGCGTCGAAACTGAGGATATCGAGGTCGGTTGTCATCAACAAAGACCAATCGGTGTCCTCTTCGCAATGAACGCCTGCAAGCGCTCCCTGTGCGTGGATCAGGGCGACGACCTCGTTGATGTCGTTGATAATGTCCTCACGACTCACGGTGATGAATGTCTGCGAACCGTATGCGAGGAGTGAGGGTTCGTCGAGGAAAATCACCACCGGTAGCTCAAACGCACGCAGTTGCGCGAGCTGCCACTTGGCCTTCAATGCCACGGTTTTGACAACCACGTCGCGCAAGGTATCGTCGTAATAGGCGCAGCGACGATTTTGGTCCAACAGATTAACGCCGAGTGTGAACGGGCCCGTGACCTGACCCTTCAGCATAACCCGGGAACTGTTCTGCTCGTGAAGGCGGGCAAGGAAGGCTTCGAATCCGGCAGCGTAGGCGGGCGAGAGGCGAAAGACTTGAAGCACGTCGAGGTCGTCTTCTTCTACGGCGGCCAGGTATTGTGCGTAGAACGTGGTGAGTTGCTCTACATAGTCTGATAGGCCCGTATCGAAATAGAACTTTCCTTCTTCTTGCACCAGGCCCGGCATCCCCTCTGTGAATTGAAGCATCATGTTCTCGACGAGCGTGCGTTTGGGTAGCTGGACCCAAGAAGGTATTTCGGGTGTGCTGGTGAAAATCAGGTCAGTTCCCCGCATGACGTCCTTGTGCGGTAGGCTACCGATTGTGGTGGCCAGGCATCGGGCTTC
>WVZH01000513.1:13323-20033 GCA_011772595.1 Anaerolineales bacterium | reverse complement strand
CCATCGGGCCCTTTGATTGTTTCAGCATCCATGTTTGAGCCACGAACGATCGATGTGTTCCAAATGGTTTTATTTCAACCCCGCTTGTTTCTTGAGGGTCGCGACCATGTCCAATCGTTCCCAGGTGGCATCGATATCGTCGCGGCCAAAGTGACCATATGCGGCGGTCGCCTTGTAGATGGGACGCCTCAGGTCGAGATAGCGGATGATAGCACCGGGACGCATGTCGAAGTTCTTTTCGATCAAAGCGATGATCTTCTTGTCAGGAATTTTGCCGGTACCGAAGGTTTCCACCGCGATGCTTGTCGGTTGGGCTACACCGATCGCATAACTGACTTGCACCTCAATGCGTTCGGCGAGACCTGCTGCGACTAGATTCTTGGCGATATAGCGCATCATGTAAGTCGCAGAGCGATCGACCTTGGTGGGATCCTTGCCTGAGAAGCAACCGCCCCCGTGTCGGGCAACACCACCGTAAGTGTCTACAATGATTTTTCGGCCGGTTAATCCGGCGTCTCCCTTTGGACCTCCGGTGACAAACCGACCGGTGGGATTGACAAGATAGCGTGTCTTGTCGTCGAGCAATTCGGAAGGAATGATGGCTTTCACTACGTGCTCGACGATATCTGCTTGGATCTGCTCATGAGTTGCATCAGGGTGATGCTGCGCTGAGACGAGAACTGTGTCGACACGCCTCGGTTTTCCCTGGCTGTATTCGACAGTTACTTGGCTCTTCCCATCGGGACGCAAGTAAGGGAGGGTGCCTACTTTGCGCACTTGCGCAAGACGCTTACAGAGCTTGTGGGCTAAAGAGATGGGGAGCGGCATGAACTCCGGGGTCTCGGTGCATGCGAATCCGATCATCATTCCCTGGTCGCCGGCGCCGAGGGATTCGAGTTCATCGACGGCTTCCATCTCACCCTCCTTGGACTCGAGTGCCTCATCGACGCCGAGAGCGATGTCGGTGCTTTGCTCCTTGATTGAGACGGCTACACCGCAAGTCTCACCGTCGAAACCGTACTTGGCGCGATCGTACCCAATTTCGAGGATCGTCTGCCGGGCGATGTCGGCGATCTCGACGTAGGTGTCGGTGGTAATTTCACCGGTGACGAAGACCAAACCTGTCGTCACAGCGCAGTCGCACGCCACCCTGGCGTCCGGATCTTCGGTGATGATCGCGTCGAGGACTGCGTCCGAGATCTGGTCGCAGATTTTGTCCGGGTGACCTTCCGTGACCGACTCGGAGGTTATGAAGTGCTGTGGGGAATTCATGAAAGTCGTTGTCATGCGAGACTCCTTGAGTTGTCAAGCGCTGTTAGGTGTGACCATACCTTAGCACAGAATTTGGACTTTCTTCTACCAGATACCGGGCAACAGGCGGAAGCGCACACGGGATGCATATTCCCGATATCCTGGGAGCTCTTCGTGTAGCGTCCGATCCTCGAGGGTCGTACGGACGATAGTTAAAACATTGAGCAGTATAGCAGGGATCAATCCCCAGAGGGAGCCAAGCATCACCGGCAATGCGAGATTTCCGAGCCCAAATCCAGTGTACCCTGGATGTCGTACGAAACGGTATGGGCCGTCGGACACTACCGTCTGCCCGCGATCGTCCTGAATGCGAACGGAGGTAGAGAAGAACGCGTTGGTGATCATCGCCCATGCACCCAAGGTGTTTCCGAGTATGACGACTGCAAAAGCGGTCACGTGCATCGCCAAGGGGAGCTGTGGTGTCCAGGCAAAACGCTCGTCAAGACCGGGGATGACCATCAAAAGGAACCACAGAGGGATGGAGAGGAGCGTCAGTTTGCGATCCCAATCCTTGACGCCCTCTTTGGGTTCGCCGCGTTCAGCGATCAAATCCGGGCTTTTGCGCATCAAGAAGATCGCGTTGATGACAACTCCCAATAGATAGTATGCAAGATAGAACCAAGCCCAGTTCCAATCCAGACGACCCGCGGTCAGGAAAAGGATTAAACCCATGAGGGTCAGTGTGGTACCGATCTGCACGGCACGTTTCAGGATACCTCGCTTGACGTCGGGAGACAGCATCTGATTTCTTTCGGTGCTAGATGTGTTCATCGTCACCCCTCCTATTCATGTATGCTGCGAACATCCGCGGGACGAGATCATTATCTCATTTGTTGGGCAGTTTAAGATTGGACACACGAACGAAAGCTCGTCGTTGTAAATGTGAGGATTGGGCCGAGCCTTCTCAATGCGGAAGATCGATCTCAGCCAACGAGTTGCCTGTGGGTGAATGAAAGGACAGACGCATTATGACTTGCGAAATAGGAAGTGTCCTGAAGGAGAGGTCTCAGTTAGCTGACGCGAGACTGTCGCCACACCATTTGTGTAGATCTTGTGGGACCTAACTCTGATCACATTCATTATCTTCTTGTGATCATAGTGTGTGTATTCATTCGNNAACAGCACGCAGGTAAGGATGGGTGCTGATAATGGTCCGAGTTTGCGTATTTCGACGTACTCCACTCGCCTCCCGCCTCCACGTTCGCCGCGGCGTTAACGGCGATTTGAGGAATCTTGGATTGATGCGTCGATATGCACGACTTAGCGTCTTAGACGCATCATAGTATTTATTGGTGAGATATGAAATTGGTTCAAACGATATTACAGGGAAGATCTCTCGGCTCGTTCTCCCTCGGCCTATTCGTCATCCTGGATTTCGCGCCATTCACCTTCAATGACTGAATTTAACGCGTCCCGGTGCTCCCTGACGACGTCTTGTGGGCACAATTCAACGAACAAGGTCGTGCCAATCCATAGCACAATTGCATCGTCAAGCGGGCCGAAGATGAGGTCGGGAATGATTAGATAAAGCAGGGCTCCAATTGGAAGGAGCTTCAGGAACAGATTGACGCGCGAATCGCGCATCAAGCGTAGGATGAGCTTGATGCGGAGGGAAAGGCCACGAATCACACCGTCGTCGCTATTCTCAGGCCGTTTCATAAGAGGTTGTTTGCTCAAAGGTTTTCCTCGGAGGTCGTCCAAGGAGATTATACCGCTTTCGTCAGGGTTGATCAGGCGAGCGTTGGGGGAGTCGCACGATGTATGTTGCCTGAAGGCGCTGGTTATCATTGGTGGCGAACTCGCCGAAAGCGGCGATAATGTCGCCGGGGCGAAGGTCATGTAATTTGAGGGGGATGCCCTTTACGTCCACGACCTTCGTACTCTGTTCGATTTCGATCAGTCTGGGTCCATCTTTCGTGGCGAGCGCGATCCCATTGGACATACCTGCCCGGATGAGACCGATCACATCCGGTTCACCCGCCGGGAAGCCCTGGGGGCGGAGTGCAGGTGCGCCCTGCTGGGGTTGACCGGGTTGGGCAGGTTGCAATCGGAGCCCATCCTGGCTTAGGCCATGTTGACCGAAGTAGGCTCCGAGTGAAAAGGATCCCACGATCAGCATGAACAACAAGATCACAGCGCCGGCGATGATCAACCCGCGATTTTCAACCATCTTTCCATCGCCTCCTCTTCATTCACAACCTCAACAGTGCCGATTTCAACGGCTTCCTCCAAACCTTCAATACGAACGCTAAGGGTGTGTGAGCCTGCACGTGTTGTGGAAGGGATTACTATGGCGTAATCTTCGACAATCACACGCCCAAGCACGGGACCAACCTGCGACTGGTAACGCTTGAGGTTGCCGAATCCGAGTTCATGGGATTCGAGCGCTTGTCCGTCGAGCATGGTCGTCACAACGAAGCGTTGTTGTCGGTCGAGCTTCCAATTGAGTACCAATTGAAGTTGTCCCCCGCTCTCGATTGGGGAGTTTGCCAAGATGGCGCCCACGAGGGAAAGACCTCCAAACGACACATCCATGGGTCGTGAGGCCGACAGATGATCCAGTACCAACGCTGGGGGATCTTTGCTAATCCGGTAGAGCGTCAATCGATTGCGGTTCCCAAAACCACCGATGTTGTTTTGCACGCCGATGAGCAAAGGCACCTGCCATGAATCTGGTGGGATCAGATCCTTGGGCAATGCTCCTGGACCGCGCGTGCGATTTCGGCCAAGCAAGGGAGTCGTGCTGTAGAGCGCTTTGCCCTGAAGGTCTGTTTGTGAGGGATTTGGCGTGGGAAGAGCTGGAAGAAGGACATCAGGTCGGGTGTCGTAGACCATGCGCCAGTAGAAAGCGTCGTAGCCGAAGACTCCCCCTCGCGTGAGCAATACGCTGTTCTCTGGCAGAATTTCCCAGACGTTGGCGTAAAAATCGTTGATGGCGACGTCGAGGGAGCGATCACTAATGGGTAGGTTTATTGATAGGGGAATGATACCTAATGCCACGGTGACGCATGCCAGCGTCCAACGACCTACCCTATGCGCCTCACCATGCGAGAAGTGGGCCATAAACGCTTCAAGGCCTTTCAGAATCTCAACGAAGGCAAACGCCAGGAAGATCGCCCAGAGGAAATGTGCGGGCAAGAAGAAGACGTCCAGGTCGAATGCCCGGTATTGGACAAAGAACCATACGTGAATGATGTACATCCCTATTAGGAGGAAATAGTGCCTGGTTCTACGGAGGAGCAGAGAAATCAGGCCTAATACGCCGAGCAAAAT
This sequence comes from Anaerolineales bacterium, assembly GCA_011772595.1. The sequence goes on along the minus strand of WVZH01000513.1, from coordinate 15,449 downwards.
GGACAACCTTCCGAATTGTTTTCCCAAGAGGTAGAGATAGACAACCACCCGATCAGGCAATTGGCCTAGGGTAAACGCGAATTTGAGTTGCGGAAAAGCTCCGAGTGTGTAGTTGTAGATGCCCTTCAATGTGGTAGGTGCCGTGGCGACCATGATTCTGTCGTTGAGTGTATTGGCTCGCAACGGCAGCCAGAGGAATTGTGCCATGCCGATTCCGAAACCTGAAAGTGCAGCCAACCACCACGTGGGACGTTTGAGAACAGATCGATCGACGAGCAGGACGTAAAGTGCGAAAGCAGGCGCGAATCCCAGGTTGGAAATATGCATGCCGAGTGATAAGCCGAAGATCAGTGTGAAAAGGAAGAAATCGCAATCACGGTTTGTACGTTCCCAGCGCAGAAGCAGGATCAGCGTGAGTGCGACCGTCGCAATGTTGGGTGCATAGACCTCCGTGATCACCGCCTGTGACCAGAATGTTGGAGAAAAGGCAAACATCGTGGCTGCCAGGAGAGCGCCTGCGCGACGCAAGTTGAGCGAGGCAGTTCTCGGATGTAGCATCATGGTGATGATCAGATAGAGGCCTCCCACACCCAATGCGCCAAGGACTGCACTCATGAGGTTCATGCGATGAGCCACGTCACCTGCAGGTATCCAGGTAAAAAGCTTCCCCAGCCAAGTATAGAAAGGGTAGCCGGGCATGTGCGCCAGGGCGAGAACATATGGGATCGTAGCGAGTTCATTACCATCCGGGCTGAGGTAGGACAGGCTAGGTGTCAGGGTTGCATGGTAGATGAAAAAGGAGAGACCTGCCAGGGCGAGCGCCAAGGCGTAGTCTGTCCGGTCCAAGCGGTTGAGTGATTCGCGCATTATCTGTATGCTCTCGCCCGCAGATTATCCCGATATTAGGGAGGTGCAAGCTTCGTGTAAATTCGAGGTGTTTCCTTTCTCCTGAAAATCGAAGCAAAGGGTACCAACAAAGACTCTATCGTGGAGGCGATTCGCGAACCGCTCCTACAACGTCGAAATCACTTAGTCGATTTGGCGGCGACAGGTCAAAACCAAGACCGTTATGATAGAATCACATGACGGGCCATACATGCCAGGCGGGAGGTTTTATTGAAGCCCATGGATACCTTCGGAAGGCCGCTTCGAGATCTACGTATCTCGGTCACGGATCGTTGTAACTTCCGCTGCGTTTATTGCATGCCAAAAGGAATTTTCGGTCGGGATTATCCCTTCCTCGAGCGTAAAGACATCCTCACTTTCGAGGAGATCGATCGTCTCGCGGGGATATTCGTCGAGCTAGGCGTCGAGAAGATCCGGCTGACCGGCGGCGAGCCGCTTGTTCGCCGGGACATCGATCTGCTGGTGAAGATGTTGGCGCGTTACACGAATGTAGATCTTACAATGACCACAAATGGCTCCTTGCTCTCGAAACACGCACGCGGGCTCAAACTGGCTGGCTTGAGTCGCGTATCCGTGAGCTTGGATTCACTCGACGACAAGATTTTCGGCACCATGAATGACGTCGACTTCCCAGTGTCTGGAGTTTTGGATGGGATCGAGTCTGCGTATGACGCAGGTCTGACCCCAATCAAGATCAATATGGTCGTCAAACGCGGGGTGAATGAGGCGAGCATCTTACCCATGGCGCGTGCTTTCCAGCGTGAGGGATTCATTTTGCGCTTTATCGAGTACATGGATGTCGGCTCAACGAACGGCTGGCGGCTTGACGAAGTTGTCTCTGCAGGCGAGATTCTTACTGCCATTAACGCTGAGATGCCGCTCGAGCCCCTTGAACCCAATTACCGTGGTGAGGTTGCACGGCGATACCGTTACCGGGAAGGGCGGGGTGAGATCGGCGTCATCGCCTCGGTCACACAACCTTTTTGTGGGGATTGTTCTCGCCTACGATTATCCGCTGATGGCTCAATTTATACGTGTCTCTTCGCAACCCGTGGGCATGATCTGCGTGGAATGCTTCGGAGCGGTGCTTCCGATCTAGAAATCACCGAGGCCATCCACGCCATTTGGTCCCACCGAGTGGATCGCTACTCCGAAATTCGCTCTTCCGAAACCACTGATTTGACGAAGGTGGAAATGTCATACATTGGGGGGTAGGGATC
>WVZH01000513.1:13129-13316 GCA_011772595.1 Anaerolineales bacterium | reverse complement strand
AAGAGCAGAGGGGTTTATCGAAAAGTAGACTGAGCTCCAACGCCTCATCACAAAAACGTGGTGGGCAAGATTTTTGTGGTTATTAACAGCCTACGGATGCTAAGGCTAGCTAGTCATCGTAGCCTTCGTTGATAATTCGTATGGTAAGCGCACATTGACTTCAAAGGGATAGACGCCTATACTACAA
>WVZH01000513.1:0-13079 GCA_011772595.1 Anaerolineales bacterium | reverse complement strand
AGGCACGCTGCTAAGACGCGCGTGCCTTTTTACGATCATTCGGTCAAAAATACGATGAAGGAGGAGTGATGGATTATGGGATGATTGGCAAGATCGAGAAAGCCAAGCGCTACGCGGAAGAGCGAGAGCGCATATGTATTCGAAACTTCCAAGCGACTTTTGACGGGGAGAACAATCCCCATACGGTTGAGTTTGACGATGGGCATTGGAAGTGCGACTGTAACTTCTTCATAACCCGAGGGGTGTGCAGCCATACGATGGCCCTTGAACGAATCATGGCAGGCATGCTAGCAGTTCCGATCGAGATCACGTAACAATCGAATAGACATAGAAAAACCCTGAGAGAGTAGCGGGAAGGACCTGGCGACTTTGCAGAGGTGAAGTCGCCAGTTTATGTGTCTCCCTGATCACGGATGAGTTTGCAAATAAACTAGATTTTAGGGTCGCAAATGTGCTATAGTCATACCTGAACTTATCTGCGATCTGGGCTTTTCCTAAATGGGGGGGAAGCCCAGTTCCTTTTCTTAGTATATATAAATATTCGTTATAGAGCCCTCCATGGTATGGAGGCGGTGAGCCTATGTAAACCGTATTCAGTGCTTGTAAGGGCGGGGTTCCAAAGAATCCCTGGGTAATCTGGTGTGCTGTGCGACCCGGCGGATCGGTACAAGAAGTGCCATCATGTGGACACAATTCTTCATTAGCATCCATTATTGGGATTAATGCATTCCGGCTGGTATATTCGGCTTCGGTTTGCATTTTTTGTGAAAATGGTAGAATCCAGCGGCGGCGGGGTCCGGGATGCCCCGCCGATTCTGTGGAGGCAGTGTGAAACGTTGGCAATTCTGGCTTGGCGTAGGGATCAGTGCGGTCCTGTTGTGGGACGCACTCAGAGGCTTTCGTCTCGTCGAAGCTTGGGAGGCGCTGCGCAGCGCGCAATTTTGGTGGCTGATCCCTGGTGTAGCCATCTATTTCCTTGGGGTGATTGCGCGGGCATGGCGCTGGCACTACCTATTACGTCCTATCAAGCGCATCCCGACCAAGGATATGTTCCCTGTCGTTGCTATAGGCTACATGGGTAACAACATCTACCCGGCTAGAGCAGGAGAGCTACTGCGCGCTTTCGTCCTGCGCCGTCGAGAAGGCGTGGCTATTTCCGCGTCTCTGGCCACGATCTTCGTTGAGCGGGGGCTGGATGGCGTCGTCATGCTGGCTTTCGTGTTTCTCAATCTGCAGGAGCTAGCGACGCTAACCGCTGACTCGGGGTTTGCGGGAAGCATTCGTACGCTCGCACTGATTGGCACGGCGTTCTTTTTAGGCGCGGTGCTCGTCTTCATCCTTTTGGCAATATTCCCGAGGCGGGCGACGCGGCTAATTGCTTGGTTTAACGATCGCTTGGTGCCTGAGCGTTTCCGCATGCGCGTGATGGATCTTACCGAGCGGTTCCTGGAGGGTCTGGCATCGCTACGTTCGCCGATCGACGTGCTGATGGTGTTTATCACCTCGGTGGTGATCTGGTTGTTCGAGACAGGGAAATACTGGTTCGTAATGCAGGCTTTCGACTTTGAGGTCAGCTTCTTCGCCTTGATGTTGATGAACGGAATCGTCAACCTGGCGACCACGATTCCATCAGCGCCTGGCTATGTAGGCACTTTTGATAGACCAGGGATTGCTGTACTGGAAGCCTATCGTGTCCCTAAGCCCATAGCGACGAGTTACACACTTGTCTTGCACGCTGCGCTCTGGCTGCCCATCACACTCTTGGGCGCCTATTACATGGCACGTGAGGGTCTGAATTGGAGTACTGTGCAAACCGAAATGGCGAAGGAGGGCGCAGCATGAAAGCGGCCATCATCGGAGGTGGGATTGCAGGTCTCTCCGCGGCCTACGACCTAGCTCGCGCCGGTGCGGAAGTTGTCATTTTCGAGGCAGCGGATTACGTAGGAGGGCTGTCCGCTGGGTTTAAAATTCCGCGCTGGGATTGGTCGGTCGAACATTATTATCACCACTGGTTCGCCACGGATGACCATGTGCTCGGATTGATCGACGAGCTCGGATTGAGCCACAAGGTACTCTTCCCGAGGCCGGTGACTGCGGTTTTTTATGAGGAACGTTTCTATGCGCTCGACTCCCCGTTGGCTGTGCTGCGATACCCGGGTTTGCCATTTCTCCACCGTTTGTGGATGGGTGTAGTGGTCGCCTATTTGAAGTACATCGCACGCTGGAGACCCCTGGAGAAGGTCACGGCAGATTCTTGGATACGTAGATGGATGGGAGATCGGGCCTATCAACAGTTATGGAAGCCGTTGCTAGTGAGCAAATTCGGTCAACATTACCACGAGGTCAATATGGCCTGGATGTGGGCGCGATTCAAAGCGCGCACCCCACGATTAGGGACCTTCGAAGGGGGATTCCAGGCGTTCTTGGATGCCTTCGCCGATCGAGTGCGAGCGATGGGGGTGGAGATGCGATTGAGGACACGTGTTAATCACGTTGAACGAAGGCCGACGGGTGGCTTGAGAGTGTCCATCGAAGATGGCGACGTTGAGGTCGACCAGTGTCTGGCGACAATCTCACCTGCGGTGCTGGCGAAGATCGCTCCTTCACTGCCAGTCGAGTATACGAATCGGTTGCTAGGGATGAAGTCCATGGGCGCAGTCGTGATGATCCTTGCGCTCAGACAGCGGCTTTCTGAAGGGGGTATCTACTGGCACAATTTGCCAAAGGAAGCGGGTTTTCCATTCCTCTCCCTTGTCGAGCACACCAATTTCATTTCCCCTGCGTTCTTTGGTGGTGATCATATTGTTTATTGTGGAGACTATCTCGATCCAGATCATGAATACTTCTCGATGCAGAAAGAAGCCTTGCTAGAACGCTTCTTGCCGTCTTTCGTGCGCTTCAATCCAAATTTCAAGCGGGATTGGGTACGAGATTCTTGGCTCTTCCGAACACCTTATGCCCAACCTGTGCCTCCAGTGAATCACTCCGAGGTTATCCCGAGCATCAAGACGCCGATCACGGGTCTATGGCTGGCGAGCATGAGTCAGGTTTACCCCTGGGATCGAGGGACCAATTTCGCCGTCGAGATCGCCCGCCGCACGGTGCGAGAGATGTTGCTTGAGGAGCAATCCTAGTGGGGTGGTGAGTAATGATCGGAAGTCACCCGTACCCGGATTATCATTCCTCGAGACCATCAAAATTCAACGCCGCGGAGTTGATGCAATAACGTAGACCGGTGGGTTGTGGACCGTCCTCGAAGACGTGGCCGAGGTGGCTACCGCACCGATTGCATACAACCTCGGTGCGAACCATACCATGACTGGTGTCGTGTGAGGTCCGCACATTCTCTTCCGAGATCGGCGCCCAGAAGCTAGGCCAACCGGACCCCGAGTTGTATTTCGTATCGGCGTCGAACAGGGGGGTTCCACAACCGACGCATAGAAAAATGCCCTTGCCCTTGAAGGTGTTGTATTTTCCACTGAAAGGTCGCTCCGTCCCTTTCTGACGTGTGACGTAATATTGCTCCGGTGTGAGCTCTTTACGCCATTGCTCATCAGTCTTCTTCACATCATAAGCCATCGATACCTTCTCCTTTGCTCCGGCTTGGAGATAATCTTTCCCATGTTGGGGTCACGCCCCGAGGTTTCGGAGTATGTCATCAAGCCGAGAGGATAATGTTTTGTGCGAGTAAGTTTACCTCGCGGATATTAAAGGAATCTTACGTGTGGATCTCCGGTGTATCCGTGAAGAGTGTGTCGAAGATCGAGGTGTCTGTGACAATTACTACGTAGAATGGGTAACGCACGAGGGTCGGCCATGCAGGGCCGGAAATGTCGACCCATTTGAATTGGTTGGCGAATGAACCAGGTGATTTAAGCTTTCATGGGTATGACGTAGAGACTCCGGCAAGGCGTCTCTACACCAGCCGGGTGAAGAATTTCATGATTGAGGAGAATCCGTGGTGTTCTCATGATGGTCGAGTCTACGATGATGTCTCCACATCGCAACACAAACTGCCGCAATGATATAATTCACCGTTGGTTTTGGATTGAACTTTCGCCAAAGGTGGCTTATGCCGGATCCACGTGCTGAGCGCATGGCGCACTTGCTCGTGAATTACTCGACCAGAATACAAACTGGGGATCGCGTACTCATCGAGGCCGAACCGGTGGCCGAGCCCTTAGTACGAGCGGTCTTCCAGTGCATACTCGAAGCCGGCGGGCATCCCCATCTTGCCATTTCACTCTCAGGTCTAACATACAAATCGGGTCTTGATGATATTTTCTTGGATCACGCAAGCGCTGAGCAGATTGATTTCGTGCCGACTTTTTACCAATTGGCGTATGAAAATTTCGAATCACGAATCCGCATATGGTCTCTGAGCAACACGAAGGCCCATTCAAACGTCAAGCGAAAGCTGCTAGCACGTCGTGGGAAAGCCTTAGCGCCCATTGTAGCGTCGCAATTCGCTCGCGGAGATCGAGGGGAATTCCGTTGGGTTACGACACTCTTCCCGACGGAAGCTTATGCACAGGACGCTGAGATGAATCTGAGTGAGTTTGAGGATTTGGTCTATCGTGCCTGTCACGTCGATGATCCCCAAGGCGATCCAATCGCGTATTGGTTGCAAGTCCAACAAGAACAACAAAAGGTCGTCGACGCTTTAACTGGCCATGACGAAGTTGTGGTGCGCGGTCCAAATTGCGACCTCACATTTTCCATTCAGGGGCGCAAGTTCATTAACTCCTGTGGTCGTCGCAACATGCCGGATGGGGAAGTCTTCACTGGACCGGTAGAGGAATCTGTCAATGGCTGGGTGCGTTTTACAATTCCTTCTGTATCGAGGGGAAACGAGGTGGAGGGCGTTGAGTTTAAGTTCGCGCATGGTCGCGTTGTGGAGGCGATGGCAGAGAAAAATCAATCGTTCCTGGAGTCTATGTTGGAAACAGATCGAGGTGCGCGCTATATGGGTGAGTTCGCGATTGGCAACAACTACGGTATTGAAAGGCCGACCCGCAACATTCTCTTCGATGAGAAAATCGGCGGCACAATTCATATCGCCATAGGAGCAGGGTATCCGAAGACGGGTAGTGTGAACAAGAGCGCAATTCATTGGGATTTCATCACCGATATGCGGGATGGAGGAGAGATCTTGGTTGACGGTGATTTGGTTTATCAAGGTGGTCATTTCAGGGTGTGATCAAAATAAAAAGGGTGTGGGAGTCTAGAGTGAGGCGATTATTTTTCCTTACGTGTCTATTTTCAATCCTTATGCTGGCTGCATGCGGGACTCAGCCAGAAGAATCCGTAGTGCCTGCATCACCAACGATTCCTCCCCTACCCACCAAAACGCCACCACCGACAGCGACCCCGGATATCTCCCCAACGCCAGTAGAGACGATCGATGAAGGTCATCCTGGTTTACCGTTGCCACAAGAACGAGGGGATTTTTTCTCCGGATCCGGTGCTTGCACGATCTGTCATGCCAAGATGTCTTCCGATACTGGAGCCGATGTTTCGCTAGATTCCTACTGGCGTTCCACGATGATGGCGAACGCTGCTCGCGATCCCTACTGGCAAGCTTCACTTGCGGCGGAAGTGATGGAGAATCCAGCACTCCAATCCGAGATTGAAGATCAATGTGCCAAATGCCACATGCCGATGGGGCGTTTCACAGCGAGAGAAAAAGGGGATGAGGTTAGGGTGCTTGGTGAAGATGGATTTCTTGACCCAGATAGCACGTTGCACGACCTAGCAATGGACGGGGTGTCCTGCTCGTTATGTCACCAGATTCGCGAGACGGGTCTGGGTTCATCAGTTACCTACAGCGGGGATTTTGTCATCGATACCGAACTTAGGATGCCAGATCGTTTGATCTTCGGTCCCTTCACCGTCGAAGACAATCAAGCCGACATCATGCAAAGTGTCTCAGGCTTTCGACCGGAACAAGGATTGCATTTGACGGGATCCACATTTTGCGCTACGTGTCATACGCTTTACACGCCATACGTTGACGCCACCGGTCAGATTGCCGGTGAGTTCCCTGAGCAGGTCTCTTACTTCGAGTGGTTCTATAGCGATTATCGCCGTTCTCGCCCTTGTCAGGACTGTCATATGCCAGAGGCCGAGGGTGGGGTAAAAATCGCTAACACGAGTGAGGTGCTGCGAAGCCCATTCGCATTGCATAGCTTCGTCGGCGGCAATGCCTACATGCTTGAAATCCTAAAGACTTTTCCGGATGAACTGGGCGTGACAGCGTCGAGCGAGCATTTTGACGCCACGATCGAGCGAACGCGCAGGCAATTGGGGCAGGAAACTGCTGAGATTACCCTCGAAGAGGTACGCCTTTCAGGGACATTTCTAACGGTTGACGTCGATATCAATAATCTCGTTGGACACAAATTCCCTACAGGCTTCCCGGCGCGTCGTGCGTGGATCCACTTCGCTGTGCGAGATGCAAGCGGACAGGTGGTTTTTGAATCGGGGGCTCCAAACCCGGATGGTTCCATCATCGGTAATGATAATGACGCCGACCCTTCAGTCTTCGAGCAACATTACAGTGCAATCGTGCAACCCGAGCAAGTGCAGATTTACGAGGCGATCCTGCTGAACAGTGAAAATCGGATTACCACGACCTTGCTCGAGGCGGCAAGGTACCGCAAAGACAACCGACTATTACCTTCTGGTTTTGAAAAAGCCGCGCCGTATGAGGACATTGCCGTGCGAGGTAACGCACGGGATGATGAGGACTTCGAGGGGGGTGGCGACGAGATTCGATATGTTGTCAATGTTGGTGCTGCCCAAGGTCCGTTTAAAGTCACTGTCGATTTACTTTACCAGTCTGTGGGCTACCGCTGGGTGGATAACCTGAGATCATATGAAACACCACTTGTCAACCGCTTCATAGAATTTTACGATGCAGTTCCAAACCTTCCAGTTGTCGTAGCTTCAGCGAGTGCTGAAGTAGGCGGCTGATCCATATCCTACGTTGCGTAGGTGAGCCAGTCCTCAAGCCGTGGGCGGTGAGACATGCCGGCGGCGTTCATTTTTCTCAATCTACTTCTCATTTAAATGGGCTCTGTCAGCGCTGCCCTTTTCGTATGATCTAGAGTGTAGACGTAGATTTAGCGTGACGTTCTCCACTGTTTGCCCTACAATATGGGCGCTATACTCCTGAGCACTTGAGGATTTAATGCACGAACTGCCTGTTACGGAAAGCATACTTGAGATTGCGCTACGCCACGCGGAAGCTGCGCAGGCGAGTCGCGTCAAGAGTGTGTTCCTCGTAGTGGGTCAGCTATCCTCGATCGTCGACGACTCGGTGCAATTCTATTGGGAGTTGATCGGGCAAGGCACGATTGCCGAAGGCGCCCAGTTGCATTTCCGGCGTGTCGCTACGGAATTCGAGTGTCTGGATTGCCTGCAGGGATATACGCCCAGTGAAGATGAGCTCGGTTGCCCGCTTTGCGGTGGAGCGAACGTGCGCGTCGTCGCCGGAGATGAATTCTTCGTGGAGGCGATAGACATCGAAACCGAAGAGGTTGCTCCGAGAATGGGAACTGCTGGAGCGGAATCATGAGTGATCGAATAAAAGTGGTTGAAAAAATCCTCAGTGCCAACGAGCGTTTGGCGGAGTCGAATCGCTCCCGCTTCGATGCAGCAGGGATTTTTGCGCTGAACTTGATGGCCTCGCCGGGTGCGGGGAAGACGTCCCTCATCGAGCACACTGTACAGCGACTCTCAGAACGGCTGCGGCTCGGTGTTATCGATGGCGATGTGGCTACGTCCATCGATGCGGATCGCGCGGCAGCAGCAGGCGCTGTCGCTGTGCAAATCAACACCGGCGGGGAATGTCATCTTGATGCGGTGATGCTCCAGGCCGCGCTGGAGAAAATCCAGCTTGATCAGTTGGATCTACTGATCGTGGAGAACGTCGGGAACCTAATTTGCCCCGTCAGCTTCAAGCTGGGGACGCACATGAACGTGCTTATCGCCTCCATCCCCGAGGGTGACGACAAGCCCTACAAATATCCGGGTATGTATCGTGGTGTGGATGCATTGGTCATCAATAAAATCGATCTGCTACCTTACGTGCCTTTTGACATGGCGTATTTCAAGCGCGGTGTGGAAATCCTTAATCCCGGCCTTGTGACTTTTCCATTGTCTTGTCGAACGGGAGAAGGCTTGGATGCCTGGTTGGCTTGGGTGGAAGAGTCTTTGGCCACAAATAGGCACGGAACATCTCCGCCAGACGCTAGCATTTCCGCGGCGGCTACTGAAATTGGTTCTGGGTCCTCTTAGCGTTCACGAGCGGGTGGCGATTGGCGGGATGGTGATAGACGTGGGTGAAACTCGAGGTGCACGTATCCATGTCCAGGGTATCGTACAAGGGGTCGGTTTCCGACCCTTTGTCTACGGGTTAGCCCATCGGCTGAGCGTTACCGGATGGGTTCGAAACACGTCGGCTGGCGTGGATATTGAGATCGACGGCACACCGGAAGCGCTTTCAGCATTCGTCGAAGCGCTACAACATGAAGTGCCTCCTTTGGCGCGTATCGATGAGATCGGGGTAGAAGATCGCGAGCCAGAGGGTTTTTCGACCTTCGAAATTGTGCATTCAGAGACCATTGATCTTGCATTCCAGCCAATCTCACCTGATGTTAGTTTGTGCGCAGATTGTTTTCGCGAAGTGTTGGATCCCTCGGATCGGCGTTTCCGTTATCCCTTTATCAACTGCACAAACTGCGGACCACGCTTCACGATCATCAGGGATATCCCCTATGATCGGCCCAATACGACCATGGTGACGTTCGCCATGTGTCCGGATTGTGCAGAAGAGTATAACGATCCACTCGATCGCCGCTTTCACGCGCAACCTGTAGCGTGCCCCATTTGCGGTCCACATCTTTGGCTTGAAGCGCAGGGTGAGCGATTGGCTGATAAGGAAGATGCCCTGCACGCTGCCCGTGACCGCTTGATAAATGGCGAGATTGTGGCTATCAAAGGCTTGGGTGGTTTTCACCTGGCATGTGATGCGACCAATGCTGAGGCGGTCAGGGTTTTGCGCCGCAGGAAACTCAGAGTCGATAAGCCTTTTGCTCTGATGATGCCCGATCTTGAAACCGTAGAAACGCATTGTTTCGTTGACGACTTCGAACGCACCTTGTTGGCCTCACGTGAGCGTCCCATCGTTATCCTGAACCGGCGGCCTGATTCCAATATCGCCGTCGAAGTCGCCCCGCATCAAGACACGCTAGGCGTGATGTTGCCCTATACTCCTTTGCACGTACTTCTCATGGAACGGACAGAAGCGTTTCCGTCAGCGCTGGTGATGACCAGTGGCAATCTTAGTGAGGAGCCCATCGCTACAGCGAACATGGACGCCCGGGAACGGCTCGAAGATCTCGCGGACTCATTCTTAATGCACGACCGCGACATCTACACGCGTAACGACGACTCCGTGGTGCGTGCCTTTGAAGTTGAAATATACCCCTTGCGTCGGGCGCGGGGTTATGCTCCTTTCCCAGTCCGTCTTGGCTGGAAATCCCCGTGCCTCCTGGCAGTCGGTGGTGAGTTGAAAAACACATTTTGTCTCACCAGAGAGCGCTATGCGTTTCTCAGCCACCACATCGGTGATATGGAGAATTATGAAACTTTGCAGGCCTTTGAAGATGGAGTAAGGCACTACGAACGCCTGTTCCGTGTGCAACCGGAGGCGTTGGCCTTCGATCTGCATCCGGATTACATGGCGACGCGCTTTGCTTTGCAACGAGCTGATATGGAAGGGTGGCCTGCCGTGGGTGTGCAGCACCATCACGCTCACATCGCTGCTTGCATGGCCGAGCACGGTCTGACCGACGAGCAGCCTGTTATCGGCGTGTCGTTCGATGGGACGGGCTATGGCGAAGACGGAGCGATTTGGGGAGGGGAGTTTTTACTCGCCAATTACACAAACTATCGACGGGAGTTCCACTTGGCGTACGTTCCGATGCCAGGTGGGGATGCGGCTGTGCGTGAGCCCTGGCGCTTGGCATTAGCGTGGCTTGCCCAAGCAGGAATAGCGTGGGAAGATGATCTGCCACCGATACAAACGTCGACACGCGAAGCTCGAGAGACACTCCGTCGAATGTTGCAAGCCGGTCTCAATACGCCGTTGACCTCCAGTATGGGGCGTCTTTTCGACGCCGTCTCGTCGCTCGCAGGTGTACGGCAGGAGGTCAATTATGAAGCCCAAGCGGCTGTCGAACTTGAGGCCAAAGTGGAGGTGGGGGAGGAGTACGCGTACGAATTTTCCGTCCTGGAGGGTTTGGTCGATCCGCTACCCGTTGTACAATCTGTGGTTGCAGATATCCGTTCGGGTGTACCGACGGGCCGCATCGCAGCTCGCTTTCATAACAGCGTTGCCGCCATGGTTGTGCACGTAAGTAAACGAATCCGTGCAATGCAAGGGTTAGCGCAGGTCGTCCTAAGCGGCGGTGTCTGGCAGAATATGGTGTTGTTAGATCGAACCGTGCCATTGCTGCGGAAGGCAGGATTTGAAGTCTTCCTTCACCGACAGGTCCCGGCGAATGATGGTGGGTTGGCACTAGGCCAGGCAGCGATCGCCGCGCATCGATTAGCATCTGGTGCTCAGTTGGAAGACGTCGTCTCTTCGGCTTGATCCCGGGTGATCGATTGCTGATTGCTAGATGCTGCGGAGGTTTGGGTCATGTGTCTCGGAGTGCCAGGGAAGATTATCGAATTGACCGAGATGGAAGGGTTGAAGATGGGCAAAGTCGACTTCGGCGGCGTAGTCCGAGAGGCTTGTTTGGAGTATGTGCCTGAAGCCCAGGTTGGTGACTATGTCGTTGTACACGTCGGGTTCGCAATCAGTATGGTCAGCGAGGAAGAGGCTCAAGAGACGCTCGAAATCTTACGTGGCATCATGGATCTGGAAGAAGAACTTGGGCCTGAGCCGGATGTCTCATGAGGTATGTCACAGAATATCGAGATGCAGCCCTGGTACAGGGGGTTCTGGGTGAATTGCGCAAAACGGTGACCAGGCCGTGGGTTTTGATGGAGATCTGCGGCGGTCAGACGCACGCCATCGTACGCCACGGTCTCGATCAACTTTTACCGCCCGAAATTGAATTGGTACATGGTCCTGGCTGTCCTGTGTGTGTCACACCCCTGGAATTGATCGATAAGGCATTGGCTATCGCCTCCACGCCTGGGGTTATTTTCACCTCGTACGGTGATATGCTGCGTGTTCCCGGCTCGGGACGTGATCTTTTCTCCGTGCGTGCCGCCGGTGGGGACGTTCGAGTCGTGTATTCGCCGTTAGACGCCGTGAAGATCGCCGGTGAAAATCCTGATCGCGAGGTGGTGTTCTTTGCCATTGGATTTGAGACGACGGCGCCGCCCAACGCTATGAGCGTCGTGCAGGCGCGGCGAATGGGGCTCAAAAATTACAGTATGCTGGTCTCGCATGTGTGTGTCCCTCCTGCGATACTTGCCATTCTGCAGTCGCCGCACAACCGTGTGCAGGGATTCCTTGCCGCTGGACATGTCTGCGCTGTGATGGGTTACTGGGAGTACTCTCCGATTGCCGAGCGATATGGTGTACCCATTGTAGTGACCGGTTTCGAACCGCTAGATATCGCCCGCGGAATCCTGCATGTCGTCCGCTTACTGGAGAACGATCGTGCTGTAGCAGAGAACGCTTACACCAGGGCGGTGACGCTCGAGGGGAACAAACCTGCTCAGCAGCTCATCGAGCGTGTTTTTGAATCCTGTGATCGCAAGTGGCGAGGGATCGGGAGAATTCCAGAAAGCGGGTGGCGGCTGCGGCCCGAATTTGAGGCTTTCGACGCTGAGCTACGCTACGATGTGGAATCGATTCAACCGGAAGAATCGCCGCTATGTATCGCGGGGCAAATCCTTCAGGGGATGAAAAAACCGCACGACTGTGCAGCTTTTGGTACGCAGTGCAAGCCCGAAAATCCACTTGGTGCGACGATGGTCTCCTCGGAAGGGGCTTGTGCGGCGTATTATCGCTACGGACGTCATGTTGTCAGGAATTGAGCTGTGATATGAGAGGGTATTCGAAAAAATCCAAACAGTGACTGCGGCTTGATGGAAAACTCGAAGGAAGAAGTGATCATCCACGGCTTGGTCTGCCCACGACCGCTTTCGCACGACGAGACGGTTGTGCTTGGCCATGGCAGCGGTGGCAAGATGACACAAGATTTAATCACCAAGACTTTCTACCCACCCTTTGAAAACCCGGCTTTAATGCGCGGGGATGATGCCGCGGTCGTAGAATCGCCGGCTGCGGATCGATTTGCTGTAACTACCGACGCGCACATCGTATCCCCCCTTTTCTTTCCGGGTGGGGACATCGGGAGCTTGGCGATTTGCGGGACTGTCAACGATCTGGCCATGGTGGGTGCGAAGCCTCTCTGGCTTACGGCGAGCTTTATCCTCGAGGAAGGATTGCCACTTTTTTTGCTTGAGCGGGTGACGGATTCGATGAAAGTTGCGGCGGAAGAGGCCGGCGTGATCATCATCGCCGGTGACACAAAGGTCACCGAGCGTGGTAATGCCGACGGGATGTTCATCACTACGAGTGGTGTGGGTTGGATCCCTGATGGTCGAGAGGTCGGTGGGTCGAACGCGCAACCAGGAGACGAAGTGTTACTTTCTGGGCCTATCGGTGATCACGGTATTGCGGTGCTCGCTGCGCGCGGTGAGCTTGCGTTTCAAGCTGAAGTCGAGTCGGACATCGCACCCTTGAACCAAATGGTTGAGGCGATGTTTGCTGCTTGCCCGTCCATGCGTGTCTTGCGCGATCCAACGCGAGGGGGTGTGGCCACCACGCTGAACGAAATTGCACGTCAAAGTGAGGCCGCTATTATCCTGGAGGAAGGTTCGATCCCCGTCAGGGAAGCGGTTTTAGCGGCATGCGAAATGCTGGGTTTCGATCCTCTTTATGTCGCCAATGAGGGCAAACTGATTGCTATCGTTCCGACAGAGCATGCAGACGCCGTACTTCAGGCGATGAAGAAGACGACATACGGAAAGGGAGCATGCAGCATCGG
>WVZH01000037.1:46650-58985 GCA_011772595.1 Anaerolineales bacterium | reverse complement strand
AAATGATCCAGCGTATGGAATACCCCCCAAGGTCTCATAATACCCACCCCGAGACCTTTTAGAAAGTTTCTCGCAGAGACGATGTATGCGATTCCATCACTTGAGATAATTGGTCCCAATCTGGTGATGTAGAAAATATAATAGGCGCCTAAAGAGCTACTTATGAAGATAAGCATCTTTGCATAGGTCTTTGGTACTGTAATCCGCTTCATTTGAGGAGGCCTGGCTTCCCTTACGAGGATTTTGTACAGATTATAGGAGTGGATGGAGTCGTTTTCAATGCTTGTTTAAAATCTGCGGACAAACTTGTGGAAGGTGAAAACCCATAGGTGAGAAAAGGTCCGCCCCAAGGAATTACTCCCGGTTATCGGGTCGTAATCCTAGCAGGAGCCAGTTCCTAGATCAGGGTCGGCTCCTTCCTTGTCTCTGATGTTTTCCTGAACTGCGATCTTATATGGTGAGATCCGAGATCGCTGCCCAAGCAAGCGTACCCTGTCCGAATGTCGAATCCAATAAGCGGTCTTTTATGGAGCGGATGTCGTCCTTGCGATTCATGAGTGATCGAAAGACTCCAGCTGGATGCAGGTCTCCGATGAGTTGGAAGCCCACGATGCGGTTATCTTTCAGGTAAATTGTGCGAACACCCCCATCGAGACGTTTCCGCAGGATTTCATCCCCTTCTTTTAGCCCCACCGCCATGATGGGCACATCGAGATGTTTTAGACTGTTCATCCTGTCGGCGCCTTCGTAACGCACCTCCAGCCCTGCGAGGTTCAACCCGACGATGCGTCCTTGCTCAACCGCGTTGGGGAAGATGGCGTGGATGTACCGCTCGCCGGTTAGACGATTCGGCGCTTCAACGACATCTCCAGCGGCGAAGACCGTGGAGAAATTCGTCCGCAGCTGTTCATCGACGGG
The DNA here is from genome assembly GCA_011772595.1 of Anaerolineales bacterium. The sequence goes on along the minus strand of WVZH01000037.1, from coordinate 58,067 downwards.
AATGCCCCAATCGAAATTCACGCCACTGCCCTCCAGGAAATCGAGGTTCGGTTTCACGCCTGTGGCGGCAATGTAGATGTCAGCTTTCAGGATGTCTCCAGATTCGAGCTGCACACCTTGCGATTTCTTCTGGCCTACAAAGGCGGCAGCCTTCGTGTTTAATCGTACGTCGATACCGCGATTATTCATGGCCTGGAGTGCAAACGATGCCGATTCCGAATCGAGCATACGCGGCATGACCTGATCGAGCATCTCGACTTGCGTCACCTCGACACCCAAATCTCGTAAAAGCAGAGCAATTTCCATACCGATAAACCCTGCACCGACGATGACCGCCGAGCGAGCCTTACCTTTCTTGACCTGGCCGATGAGCGCTTCTGCAGCGCGTAAGGATTTGAAGTTGTTCACACCCGGCAATTCAGCCCCATTGAGCGGGGCATAGAGGCGGCTCCCTGAAGCGATCACCAGTTGATCGTATTCGAGCGGCTCGCCATCGGCGAGATGGAGCCTACGTTCCTTTGGGTCGAGACCGACAGCCTCGACACCGCTGAGATAGTTCACTCTCACCTGTTCGGGCCAATTCTCCCCTCGCCAGAAATGTGCTTCCGATCCGGTGAGGAAGTGATCTACCATAGCGGGTGGCGAATAAGGCGGGTATGGCTCAGCGGAGAGCACGACGATGTCGGCTTGATCATCTTGAGCGCGAAGTGTCTCGGCCGCCGTCAAGCCTGCCGGTCCAGAGCCAACGATTACAACCTTCATGCGCGCCTCCTAATCTTGTAGGGAGGGAGAATCTAGTAGCTAGCCAATATCGAGCATGTACTAGGTCAATGCAACTTCAACCTCGGGCATGGGAATGCTCTCAGGATCGAGCGCGGGAAGGCCGAGATTGGCACGCTTTTTCTCGATGTGCCGCCGGATGAGTACTGCGGCACGATTCGGGTCGGGCTCGACGGCAAACGTTGCGCCAAAGACGTCTTGTAAGCCTTCTGTCAAGAGCTTGACAATGTTAGCGCTGCCGAAGATCGGTGGCGCAGTCCCTAGAATCGTGTAGATCCCGGAGGCGACGACGTAGGCCCCGATAGCTACCGCCTTCTCCGAGTACCATTCGGGTGCAGCTCCGGCGAGTGGAAGCGCGTCGATGTCAACGCCGAGTGTGTTCGCCAGCGCCGCGGCAAGAACCAGAATGCGTGTATTGTCGACGCAACTGCCCAAATGCAGCACAGGCGGGATACCCAGCGCCTTGCATACACCACCGAGACCTTTTCCGGCTGTCTCCGCAGCTTCAGGCATCATCAGTCCCGCTTTTCCGTTCGCAACCGCAGCACACCCAGTGACAACGACCAGGATGTCGTTCTCGATCAGCCGTTTCGTCAGTTCCACGTGCCCCAGGTCTTGTTTAAGCTTGGGATTGTTGCAACCAACAACACCGACGGCGCCGCGAATCGCGCCCTCTTTGATGGCATCAAGGAGTGGGGTCGGTGTTCCGCCTAGGACTTCGAGGAGGGATTCGATGGAGAAGCCTGCCATCACCGGCGCCGGCTCGACAGGAATGTGTACTCGCTCCGAGACTCGGTTGGTAAAATTCTCCACTGCGGTTTGGACGATCTGTTGCCCTATCTCCAACCCATTCTCGGGGTTGAAACTAACATGCTCCGCTCCAGGGAACTTGGCTTTGTCGAAGGTGCTGATCACTTTCGTGTGATAGCAACTGGCTGTCTCGGTCACTGCAGGTATGATGCACTGGTAATCCACGACCATCGCCTCGACGGCGCCGGTCATGATGCATAGCTCCTGCATGAGGTGGTTGCCGGCCATTGGAATGCCCTTACGCATGAGAACTTCATTTCCTGTACAGCACAAGCCGGCCAGGTTAATGCCCTTCGCTCCCCCCTTCTTTGCCAGTTTGAGCATCTTCGGGTCCTGGGCAGCAGCTACGATCACCTCCGAGAGCATGGGATTATGTCCGTGAAGGATGATGTTGACCTCGTCCGCCTTCAGCACTCCCAGATTCATGCTCGTGGTTTTCGGTGTGGGGATTCCAAAAAGCACGTCCGAGAGCTCTGTGGCAATCATCGAACCACCCCACCCGTCACTCAATCCGGTGCGAACGGCATGCAACAGGATGTTGACCCAGTCGTTGTCAACACCCATGTGCGTGCGGTGTAGGACCTCCACGTTTTCTCTATCGATACCGCGNNGGCGAGAGGCAACTTCTCCCGACGCATTCCGAAATCTTCCATCATCTCCCATGCCAGATCAGCAGCGATCTCCTGGTCCGACTTTTTATCTGTCGTGACACCGTACTCTGCTGCCAGAGTCTTGAGTTTTTCTGGTTCGCTTATGGAATAAGCGTCCGTCTTTCCTTCACCAACTCGATGCAAAGTCTCAAGGATATCTCGTCCGTGGTCCGAGTGGGAAGCGGCACCAGCGGCGATCATGCGCGCCAGGTTACGTGCGACGATGATGTCAGCGTCGGCTCCGCAAACGCCTTTTTGGGGACCATCACCGAAGGGATCCACACGGCATGGCCCCATTGCGCATATTCGGCAACTCGTGCCGAGATTGCAAAAGCCGCATTGTGGTTCCTGTTTCGCAAGCCGATCCCACAGTGTCTCGATGCCTTCGCGCTGTGCAATCTCCATCATCGCCCAAGTGTCATCGGCGATGCTCTTCTTTTTAAAGCCATCTCCACTGATTGTCGTCATGGTTCACACGCCTTTCCGCCCATCTGTGTTCAGTCCTGTCACGACCGCGCCCCAAGCCCGCCAACCCTCGATCTCTGCCGGTGGCTTTGTGAGTTCCTCTGGAACCCTACCCACCGCAGCGGAGACGACCCGTGAATAACGGGTACGTGCCGCTTTAGCGAGCTCGTTGATTTCACCGAATGCCAACGCTCCGACCTTGCAAACTTCGACACAGGCCGGACCCTGATTTTCCCGTTGGCGATCGATGCAATGATCACACTTGGTCGCCACGGTGACCTTCTCAGGTGCATCCACCGAGGCATAGTATGTGATCACATCGAACGGACAGACCATCGCACACATGGCGCAAGATATGCATTTCCGAGCGTCGATCAAGACGATCTCTGGATAATCTTTCGCTCGACGCATGGCCGCCGTAGGACAAGCAGAGATGCACGGTGCGGGATCACAGTGTCGACATTTATTTGGAAAGGCGGTGTTGAGGATGAGTCCGGGCTCAGCGTGAATGCGGGGCTTCGGCGCCGGACTTTCGAATACAGACCAGAATAGATTTTTACTTTGGGAGTGGGCGACTGCACAGGCGACTTCACATTGCTTACACCCGATGCAGCGTTCAGGGTGGACGAATACGGTCTTCATCCAGTCTCACCCCTTTCTGAGAAGGCGCCTCTGAATCAGGCGGGCCTCCCTGTCTATATAATGGCTTTGATCGCTTGGTTTCTCCGTGAAGTTCTGATCGCTTGTTGCCTCCTTTCTGTATTGAGCACCGAATAGAGAGCGTGTTTGGGACATTCCGCTAGATATATATGACCAAGTATTAAGGAGAGATGATTTCTTGGTATAGCAAGAGTGTTTGTGGAAACAGAACCGTATGAGCAGTGACTTTTCTCTGACCCCTGTAGATCGAGTATGAAGGATTTGAAAATAGGGTTTCAAGTGTGAATACCGGCGTTCACAAGTCGTAGGAAGCATAGGTAAGTTTATGGTGATCTTGAAGTATACGAATGCCTCAGGTTACTACAGGTTCGTTTATCCACCTGCCATCATCATCATAAACACGAGGTTGTCACCGTCTTGCAGGGTCGTTTCAAGCTCATCGTGGGGAATCCACGCCTCACCATTGTGTAGAATCTGAACCAGTGGGTCCAGTTTTCCAGCTTCATCATAAAGAACTTGTCTGGCTTTGTGACCATACTGCGCAATCAAGTGGTCGATCACATCATGAACCGAAGCACCTGAAAAGCTGATCTCTATCTCTTTAGCACCTATCGCCTCTCTCATTTCAGGCAGGAAGAATTGTATGGTTACCTTCATTGGCCTTCATCAACATTTCTCATAACGCTTGGCGGATCTCATCCACGACTTCAGGATTAACTAGCGCGCTCAAATCACCAGGAGGCTCACCAAGGTAAGCGGCGCGGATGACACGCCGCATTAATTTTGCATTGCGTGTTTTAGGGATGTCGTCGATAAAAAGAACGGTCTTAGGCGCCAGTGGTTTTCCCATCTCCCTCACCACCAATGCCTCCAACTCGGCGCGTAGACTAGCATCCGGTTCGACGTTGGGTTGCAGCACGGCAAAAGCGACCACAGCCTCGCCCTTGATTTCGTCGGGAACGCCGATCGCTGCAGCCTCGGCGACGGATGGATGGCTGACCAACACACTTTCAATCTCCGCTGGTCCTACGCGCTTGCCGGCGACTTTGATGGTGTCGTCTGAACGTCCTAAGATGAACCACTGTCCATCCTCGTCAATGGCGGCGAAGTCGCCGTGGAGCCAAACGTTGGGAAAGCGACTCCAATAAGACTCGAGGTAGCGTTCCGGATCTCTCCAAAAGCCTCGCGTCATTCCAATCCATGGCTGGCGCACAACCAGCTCCCCGACTTGGCCTCGCACAGGATTGCCAGATTCGTCCACGACATCAGAGGCCATGCCCGGTGGCGGACCCGAGAACGAGCATGGTTTAATTGGGCGCAAGATGCTGCTCAAGACGATACCGCCACTGATTTCTGTCCCTCCTGAGTAATTCAGGATCGGTACCTTACCTCCACCCACAGTCTCGAAGAACCAACGCCACGGGTCAGGGTTCCAGGCTTCACCGGTCGAGCCCAGGATGCGTAGTGAACTTAGGTTATGGCGTTTGACCGGCTCGTCACCGTGGGGCAAGATGGCGCGCACATAAGTGGGCGCCACACCGAGGCATGTAACGCCGTGTCGCTCTACCAATGCCCACACCCGATCCACATCAGGGTAAGTGGGCACGCCGTCGTAAAGCAGCATGCTGGCTCCCAAAATCAGTGAACCGAAAACCTGCCAGGGTCCCATCATCCAGCCCATATCGGTCATCCAGAACACGGTATCGAATTCTTGGATATCGAAACAGTGTGCCATGTCTTGTGTCGCCTTGATGGGGAAACTACAGTGCGTGTGGACTGCGCCCTTGGGTCGACCCGTTGTACCGCTGGTATAGATGATCATGAGGGTATCTTCAGCGTTGGTTCGCTCGGTTGGTGCTTCTGTCGATTGATCGGCGACAAACTGATCCCACCAGATGTCACGTCCCGAGGTCATGGGCACCTCAAGTCCCGTGCGCTTATATACGATCACCTTTTTAACGGACGGGAGATCTTTCAGGGCTTCGTCGACGACAGGTTTCATGGCGATTGGTTTGCCGCGCCGATATTGTCCATCCGCAGCAAAGATTGCTTTGGCATCCGCGTCCGCAAGTCGCGAGGAGATGGCTCCAGAGCCGTAACCGGAAAACAGAGGCAGGATGATGCCACCGATTTTGGCAATTGCCAGAAGGGCGATCGCAATCTCAGGCACCATGGGCATGTAAAGACCGATGGCATCCCCGGCGCTCAAGCCGGCGCCTCGTAACGCCGAGGCCACTCGGTTGACTTCATGATAGAGTTCACGGTAGGTCAACTGTCGAATCTTGCCCTCTTCACCCTCCCAACGGACAGCGATGCGAACCTCTTTCTCGGTGTTCATCCACTTGTCCAGGCAATTGTGGACGATATTGAGCTTCGCACCTACACACCACTTGGGCCATTGTATGCCCTCCGATAGGTCGACAACCTGTGTGTATGGCTCGTAGAATTCGATCCCCAGGTCTTCAAAGACTGCCTCCCAGAACCAAGCAATTTCACTGGTAGAGCGTTCCAATAATTTCTCAAAGGTGCTTATGTGATGTCGATCCATGAAACGCTTGAGGCGACTTCGTCGAAGATACTCCTCACTGGGTTCCCACACGATCGGCTGGTTGAATGGAAACTGTGCCTCTGACCCCACGGGTGTTCCCCTTTCCTGGGTGCGGGTGATTTACCAACTAAAGATAGCGGATGTTTCTCAATCGCGATCCTAAAGATTTGATCCACTCATTACAATAATTTATAACCTTACTGAGTTGCAAGCAATGGGCAGAAATCAATCATTATCAGTAGCCAGTAATCAGTCGTTAGATGATTTGTGTCAGGGTGGGTCTTTATGTGATATGGCGGTGTAAGATTTCGCCATGGTTTCGAAGAGCCGAAATCCTACCTCTCGCTGCTTGGATCGATCAATCTCGATAACAGTCCTAAACTGAAGTGCGCCTGGAACGCAGAAGCGCACACAGATCGGGTCACCGTCACAAAGATCGCATTTGATCACCTGCTGGGTGTTTCCATCAACGCCTATGGCTCCGAATGGGCAGACCATCACACACATTTTGCAGCCGATGCAGGCGTTGGGATTCCACGTCACTCGGTACATGTGGGGATCACGGTAAAGAGCAGCCTTAGGGCATGCTGCAACACATGGGGCATTTTCGCATTGTAGGCAGACCATCGGCAACTCAAATCCCTGCATCGGCCATTTGAGGACATGGATGCGCGAGTGAGAGGGATTATTCTGACCAGTGTGCTTGACCGAGCAGGCCAACTCACACAACAAGCACCCCGTGCACTTTTCATGGTCGACTATCAGCAGCCTGTCCATTTATACGCTCCTACAACATGTGGGAGGGTTCATTATCCAAACCAAGTTTTTTCAGCGTCTCTACGTGTGGCATACCGCTCTCATCCCAGCCATGCAGTTCGTAATACTCGTCGATCATCTCTCTGAACTTGTCACGGTCGATGGATATCCCTCGGACGATTGGCAGACCAATTGGCGTTGGCTCATCGAAGTAGCGATCCACCAACCAGTCGTCTGCCCTTGTAAGCCCTTCACGAATGTTAAAAAGACGCTCGATCGTGTATGCACGGTCTGCACTTTCCCAGATTTGCTCAGCCGTGAATTCCAGACCGGTGTTGTAGTAGATCAGCTTGGAAAGCTCTTCAAAACCAATCAAATTGGGGCTGACAAAGATGGTGTGCCACTTGCAGATCCCTACGCTGTCGATCGCCTCATACATCATCTCCTGCCATTGCACCATTCGCGCTTTGCCCTCATAGGAGGTATATTCGGAGGAAAGCTGACCATCATAGGGCTTCGGACCGCCATAGATCTTGCGCAAGAGGCTCTCAGGCAGGTGATAGAGATCGATCGCAGGACGACTACGTAAGTGGTCGGCCCCTCGCGACGAGGTAGCGATGCCAAGTGCTAGTGAAGGCGTTGGTCGCTCATCTGAGTGCAGATTGCTCATCCCTTTGACCTGGATGCAGTACTTTAGCGAGTCCTGACCGATCTTCTCAGCAGCCCGCAGGGGTCCTTCGGCCAAGATGTCTCCAAGCCCTTGGCGCAGGGCGATACGTTTGATCATCTCCAACACAGCCTCGTCGTTGCCCCACTCCAATTTCAGACCTTCGGTATCAATGTCCGTTAGGATGCCCTTCTCGTAGAGTTCCATTGCCCAGGCGATCAGGCTCCCGGTTTCCAGCGTGTCCAACCCGTACATGTTAACCAGATGGTTGCCTACGAGGATGGTCTCGAAATTGTTACAGTCGACTTGCATCCCAAAGGCACCTTGGCTGGTGTACTCAGGTCCCTCACAGTAGGTTCCTGCATACGGTCCGTCTCGGATTACATACTTATGACGGCAGTGGAGGATGCAAGCGTAACAACTCTCTGAGCCATGTGCGTACTTTTCAATGTGCTCACTTTCAATGTTGCCGTCCACTTGTTGGTTTAATTGGAAGTTGCGGACGCGCACCAAGCCAACGGCGTTGGTGACACCATAAATAAACATGGTGCCCCACTTCTGCATGATCTTTGCGAACTTGGTGGACCCGATGTGTTCCAGGAGTCCTTGGTTGTATTCCAAAGCCTGTTCCGGGAAACGGATCTGCAGGTCTTGAGTTCCCCGAACCGCAATGGCTTTGAGGTTCTTCGAACCCATCACCGCGCCCATTCCAGTACGACCGGCCGCGTTTTTGACGCCCGTCATCACGTTTGCAAAGCGCACCAGTTTCTCACCCGCGACACCGATGCATAACGCCTTGACCTCTGGATCGCCTAACTCTTTCTGGATGAGCTCCTGGGTGGTGGGGATGTCCTTACCCCAGACGTTGGTAGCCGCCCGAATCTCGATCTCACCGTCGTGGATCCAAAGATAAACTGGTTCGTCGGCTTTACCCTTGATTACCAGATGGTCGAAGCCGGCCCACCTAAGTTCAGGAGCGAAAAATCCGCCCATGTTGGAACTGCCAATTAACCCGGTCAGCGGTGATTTCGCTCCAATGTGTGTCCTAGCAGACGCAGAGGCTAGTGTACCGACAAGAAGTCCTGCGCTGACCGTGAGAACGTTTTCTGGACCCAGAGGATCTACACCCGGCTGTATGTGGTTAAACAACAAGTACATGTCCAGCCCTCGCCCACCCATGTATAACTTTCGCATTTCAACGGGGATTGGGCTAGTTGCAATATCTTTCGTAGTGAGATCGATATAAGCGATTCTTCGACTGAGGGCCATAAAAACCTCTTCTACTCTCGCGTTTGTTGTCGCCCGGCGTTCGAATGCTTCCAGCTTTCCCAAACAGGCTTTCTGATTTTTGCCAGATCGTCGATCCAAGAGATGTGCCATTCCATCCCACACTCCGGACATGCGGCTCTCTCTGCCCCATGCGGAGGTCGAAATCGATACAGGCAGTTATGACAGCGGATTTCACCAAATCGTTCTGTCTTATCTTTTCGAGACTTGGGCTTCGCAACCATCACTNNCCAGCGGCACAGCCGGCAAACAAGCCGTACCCACCACCAACAAGCACCAGCTCCTCGATAAGCTCGATGATCAACCTCTGGCCGGTAGGTCCTTGAGGATGGCCCCAGATTAGGGACGATCCATAATTGTTCACGGCCTCTGGTTTGACGCCCATCTCACGGCCGAAATAGATGTCGTTCACGGCGAAGGGATTGTGAGTCTTGATGACCTGCACATCTTCGATGGGGATGCCGGCTTGGGAAAGCGCCTGTTGGGCGGCGGGGACGACGGCCTGAGCCATGTAGCCTTTCTTGGCACGCCCTTGGCCGTAGGCCAATAACTGAATTTCGATCTCGGGATCACGGCTCAATTCCTTCGCCTTTTCCTGTGTTGTGACGATCATGCCGCAATTGCCGTCTGCGGGGTAGGTCTGTGTGCCGAAGGTGACCGTGCCGCCTTCGACGACGGGTTTGAGCTTGGCTAACCCCTCGGCCGTGGTCGGAAACACACCCTCGTCTCCATCAACTGTGGCGATAACTTTGCGTCCACGCGCATCTTTCACCTCAATAGGCATAACCAAAAACCCCCGTAGGAATGCCGAGTCGTCCTTCAGCGCGTCGCCGTACTGCTGATTTCGAAGAAGTGTGATTTCATCCTGTTCTTCTTTTGTGATGCCAGCTTCCTTGGCTACGTTCTCCGCCGTCTCGATCATGGCGTTCTTGGCGAAAGGATCGTTCCCGAAGTTGTCCCACACCCAATCTTCCTTATCACCCATGCCACCCGGTCCTAACGGGTTGGGGTAGTAGATATGCGGACCGTTGCTGCAGCGGTCCGCGGTGATGGTCAATACAACTCTCTCCTCGTTGGTTTCGACTTCGGAAGCGGCGCTTGCCACAACTCGGGCACCTGTCGCACAGGCTTGACTGATGATTGGACCGGTGATGGTGTCGGCTCCAATGAGGCCTGCCAGCCATGGGCCACCGTAGAAGGAATGCTTCTGAGGCACGGTGAGTCCCAGATAAAGCGAGTCGAAGATCTGAGGCGATATTTCGTGCTCCTCGAGAGCACGTATCGCGATCTCGCCGGCGAAAGGAACTGCATTGAGATGTGCGAAGCTACCCTGCCAGCGGCTGAATGGTGTGCTCCAGTACCCTCCATAAGGAATGTATGACTTTTGAAAGATCATCGTATTAGATCCTCCTTCGGGTTTCAGTAGTCAGTAGTCAGTAGACAGAAATCTGACTACTGACTACTGGCTACTGATTACTGTCTTACGAGGCGCAACACACATGGACCACTTCCTCCACCTCGTTCTTGAGCGCAGGGACAAGAACATCCTCGTCGACGCCCTCCAAGCGGAGGGTGATATAACAATACTGCGGATCCTCACCCCGAAAGCGGGCTACCGAGCAAATATTCCCCCCGAGTTCGGCGATCAAGCCAGAGACCCGAGCTAGCTCCCCATGCACATCAGGCACCCTTAGGGTGACGCGGAGAGAAGCCTCCTCGCCTCCTAGCACTTCGACGAACGTTTCGAATATGTCGGTCTCCGTGATCATGCCAGCCAAAGTGCTTCCACGCATCACAGGAAGACACCCAATCTTTTTCTGCACCATGACACGCGCCGCCTCTTCAAGAGGCGTGTCTTCATCCACCGTGATAGGTGGGCTGCTCATGACCTCATGAACATGCATATTAGCTAAAAGGTAGTTCACCTCAAAGATTGAGAGCGTGCGATCTGTCGCCGGTGATGCATGAAGCAAATCTGATTTTGCAACGATGCCGACCACATTCCCCGTATCATCAAGAACTGGTAAGTGGCGAATACCTTTCTCGCGGAGGATGCCGTAGGCCTCGGGAAAAGAGGTGTCAGGAGTGATGGCTATAGGGTCAATCGTCATTCGATCTTTTACGAGCATAACAATCTCCTCACAACATAGATTGATCTTGGCGGCTCGTCTCCGGGATCACAGCCGGGCAATCCGAGCCGTGCAGGTGAGTTTGGCTAGGATTAAGCTAATTCTTCGGCAAAAAGTGCGGCTCCAAATGCGCCCATCTCCTGGGGGTGAGGTGCAACTTCCACCTTGTTTCCCGTCCTGGAACTCAAAAATTCCGCAACAATTCCGTTGTAGGCTACGACCCCGCCGGACATGATCACCCGACCGGTTAGCGTGTCCATTTCCACAATCCGTTTGGCAACCGAGTCGTACAGCCCACGAATGATTTCCTCCGTGCTCTCCCCGGCCCTGATGCGATCTAAAACCTCCGTGGCTGTAAATACGGTACAAAAACTTCCAATCTTAGCGGTCTTGCTCGTTGCCTGGGCCAGGCTGTTGAAGTCGCCGATGGGGATTCCAAGCCTATGGGCGATTTCTTCAAGGAAAGTACCTGTGCCCGCGGCGCACATGCGGTTCATCTTGAATCCAATACGCCGTCCTTGCTCATCCAGCTTGATAATTTTGCTATCCTGACCACCGATATCCACGACGGTGATTGATTCTGGAAAGTAATAGTGGCATCCTCGCCCGTGGCAGCTGATCTCTGTCTTGATGTCGTGGGCAAAGGGCACATTCCTGCGCCCATA
>WVZH01000037.1:43339-46638 GCA_011772595.1 Anaerolineales bacterium | reverse complement strand
CGGACGAGACCCCCGAGAACTTCCTTTTTGGCGTTAATAATCACCGCCTTGGTTGTCGTTGCCCCCACATCGATGCCTGCAAAGGTTACCTTTTTCGTCATTTTCGTCAGCCGTAAACCACTCTACTGTAATTAAGGATTACTGTTCTGGTGCCCCCGACTCCATTTCCAGGCCCTTGATAAGTGCAGCAATGGCGAGGTTGTATGGGGTTTGAACTCCGTGAGTTCGGCCCCACTCCACGATCTTACAACTGATCCAATCGATCTCGGTGGGGACTTGCCGTAGTACATCCTGGTGCATTGAAGTCCTGTGATAACCTGCCTTCTTCAGGTATTGGATGCCGTGTTCGAAAAAGCCTTCATCGAATGTGATCCCGGCTGCCTCGGCAACAGCAATTCCTTCCCGCAGGAGCTCTTCGACTAGGAATTCTGTTCGCTTGAGGTCCATCATGTCCTTCATCGGTTTGCGTGTTAAGGCGCACACCGGGTTCAGCGCGGCGTTGAGGACCACCTTCTCCCACTCATACTTCTTGATGTCGGTCGTGAACCACGTCTCAAGTTGCGCCTCCGTCAGCATCTCCGCAAGCTGACGAGCCAAGGGCTCTCCCTGAGACGTCATGGCTCCAATGTAGTTAGGGGGGTTGAAGAAGGACATGTGAATGTTTCCATCCCCCATTTGACTGCCACCATAATTAATGACGATGCGCAGGACCTCGTCGGGGTCGAAGGTTTCGGCCAGAAATTCTTCGTTGTCAAGTCCGTTCTGGCAACTGATGATCCGCATCCCGGGTTGATCCAACTTCGTGATCTCCAGGATGAGCTCAGGAAGGATAGACGCTTTCGTCGCAACAATGAGCGTGTCTATCTCAGGGAAGTTGATCAATTCCGAGATGCTGTAGGCCACACGCTTGCAATCAGCAGTAATATTTGTAACGCCCGTGATGGACAATCCTCTTTCCTTGATCGCGTCGAGATGGGGCTTTTGGATGTCGCACGAGACGACGTAATGCCCGGCGTGGGCCAGATGTGCAGCCAGAATCCCGCCGACTGGACCTACTCCAACCACGGCGATCTTAGGTTCGCTCGCCATCCAGTTTTTCTCCTCTCTCGTCAATCCTAATGGGTTTATCACAAACTAGGTCATCGATCGTTATTCTAATTCGCTGGTGTATCGCGTCCGTAGAGCCCTGTGTAATATCTTCCCTGAACCTGTTCTCGGCATCTCTTCCTCGCAGATGAATTGCACGGCTTTGGGCCGCTTATACCCAGACATCTTATCTGCACAGAAGGACATGATTTCCTTTTCCGTGGGTGGGGCGTCAGGTTGGGTTGGGATGATGAATGCCGTCACCACCTCGCCCCACTTTTCGTCTGGTAGGCCGATGATGGCAACATCCAAGACACCCGGATGAGATCCGATGACTTTCTCGACCTCACTGGGATAAACGTGCTCGCCACCGGTGATGATTAAATTGTCTTTGCGATCGATGATCTCGTAATAACCGTCCTCGTCACATATGGCCATATCACCGGCGCTGAACCACCCACCTTTGAATGAAGTGGATGTTTTTTTGGGCATCTTGTAGTATTCATCGAAGAGCATTGGTCCTCGGGAATAAAGTTCTCCTATCTCACCGACGGCCACTTCATCTCCGGCTTCATCCAGAATCTTGACAAAGTCGGTTCCCAGTGACTCGAATCCAATAGATCCAAGCTTCCGCATCTGGTCTTCAGGCTTGAGCACGGTGACGATCCCAGCTTCCGTAGAGCCATACGCCTCGTATAGCTCTACGCCCGGGAAGTACGCCATGATCGCTTTTTTCATGTCTTTACTGACCGGAGCTGAGGAACAGAGCAGCTTTCTTATCGAGCTCACGTCGCGTTCTCTCTCAGCCTCTGACACGTTTAAGATGAGGCTGTAATGGGTCGGGATGAGCGAGATGAATGTGATTTTCTCCCTTTCGATGATTTGTAGAATCTCTTCAGCCCGGAAGGATCGAGCAGGATGGATATAGGCTGTAGCACCAATGTAGGTGAAAGTGAAGGTGAAAAAGGTGGAGTTGATGTGGCACAAGGGCATGACATTCAGGCAAATGTCGTGCTCATTGAATCCAAAGTCTACAGCGTTGATGAGATAGAAGGCAATATGTGATTCATGGGAACGGACGACTCCCTTGGGTGTTCCTGTGGTACCGGATGTGTATATTAGAATCCAAGGCTCCTCTGGTTCGACGTGTACTTCAGGTTCGCTTTCGGCGGCACCTTGTAGGAATGTCTCATACTCCCTGTACCCTTCAATCTCCTCATCTACGACGATGTATCGATCTGGCAGGATGGCTTTCAGTTTTGGTTTGATGGCATCTACAGTAGCGGTGAACTCGGCGTTTGCGATGAGTGCCCGAGCATCCGAATTGTTCACGATGTACTCGATCTCCGATCCAACGAGTCGGAAGTTCACGGGCACAATGACAAGGCCTGTTTTCGCTGTAGCAAGATAGACCTCAACGATTTCAATACTGTTCTCAAGTAACACTGCGATCTTGTCCCCTTTGCTGAGACCTAACGAAAGAAGGCCATGCGCAAGTCGATTGACCCGCTTGTTGACCTCTGGGAATGTGAAAGCCCGTTTATTGTCCTTCAATGCCACAGTTTCCGGGAACTTCTTGGCGTTTACTTTGAGGATTTGACCCAAATTCAACCAACCGGCCATATCTTCCTCCCTACATGCTGCTGCTCACAGTTATCCTTGCGTCTACGACAAGGACTTGATCTTCATAGGCAATAATGGGATTCAAATCCATTTCTTGGATGCTCGGTAACTCATGAACCATTTGAGAGAGACGCAGGATGATCTCAATGATCCCTTCCTGATCCACCCCCTTCTCTCCTCTCACACCCTTCAATATTGGTGCTCCCTGAATGGCGGAAAGCATCTCTCTCGCCTCGAATGGTGTGACGGGAGTGAGTTTAAAGACCACATCTTTCAAGATATCCACATAGATCCCACCAATCCCAAACATAATCAAGTGTCCAAGCCCTTCCTCAGCTTTTGCCCCCAGGATGACTTCCATACCGTTGGGTAGATATTTCTGGATGAGAAACTTCAGGTCATCGATCTCCAACCTCTTTCTCATCTCTTCGACAGTTGCGAAAACATCATCGCCATGCTCAAGATTAACGACCACCCCGCCAACGTCACTTTTATGGAGGATGGTCTCGGCCTCGGCTTTGACTACGACAGGAAAACCGATTTGTGATGCGCCTTCTACGGCGTCTTCGGGGCTATCGGCGATTCGCCAG
>WVZH01000037.1:26682-43275 GCA_011772595.1 Anaerolineales bacterium | reverse complement strand
GAACGTATCTCGCTGTATTGGGTTAATGCGGTCAAAACCTTCGCTGCCGAGCTGGGGAAGCTATAGTAAGGAACATTACCGTCCTTCAATATCTCCACCGTTCCTGCCCATTGGCGTTTGTCCGTCATCAAGTTGCAGATCAGCGGTTTTTTTCTTTGTTTGTTCACCTCGACAAGCTCTTTGCTGATGCTTTCCGCATCCACAAAGAAGGGAGTGACTAAGTTGAGATAAATGCTATCGATCTGGTCCTCTTCCATCAGTACATCGATTGCCGCGCGGAAGTGCTCCGCTCCAGCAGTGGCAAGTACATCTATGGGATTCCCGATCGTGGCTTCGGGGAAAAGTGATTCCTTTAAACTCGTTTTTGCTTCCTCGGAGAGGGAAGGAATCTTCAGACCAGCGTTAACAAACACGTCTGTCGCAATGACCGCTGGACCGCCCGTATTGGTTATCATGCCTACCCGATTACCGTGCGGTATAGGTTGAGATGCGAAGGCAATAGCGGCCTGACATAGCTCCTGCTCGTCTCTGAAGGAGAGAATGCCCGTCTTCTCGAAGATGAGATCTGTGGCGAGGTCCTCCTTTGCGAGTCCGCCTGTATGCGAGGCGGCTGCCTTCGCCCCTTCTTCTGTGCGTCCGGCTTTCATGGCTAAAATCGGTTTTACGGCAGCGATCTCTCTGGCGACCTCCAGGAACGTATTCGGATCTCTAAGACCTTCAACGTAGAGGACAATCACCCGAGTGCCGTCGTCATCGCCATAGTATCGCAGGATCTCAGGGATGGTAACATCGCAGGCGTTTCCGTTGGAGGCATACATTCGCGTGCCGATTCCCATCTCGGAAAAAGCCTGGTGGATAGTCTCAGCCACACCGCCGCTCAGGGCGACGATGGAGATAAATCCTGGTTCTGGTTTTGTAAATGTGAAGTTGCAATATGCACGCACATCGGGATCGGTGTTGATGATTCCTTGGCAATTCGGACCGAAGATCCTAATACCGTGTGCCTTGGCGTTGGCAAGACAATCTTCTTGAATGGCCTCACCTTCGGGACCGACCTCCGCGAATCCTCCACCATTAAGAATGACAAACTTGACCCCCTTTTGCCCACAATCATTAATCGCCTGGGGTATAAACTTGCTCGGGATAACCATATGCACGACGTCGACATCGCTGGGAACATCCAAAATCGATTTGAAGGCTTTAATGCCAAGAATTTCGTCAGCTTTCAAGCTGATGGGATAGATGGATCCTTTAAACCCAAAATCAATAAGATTCTTGACGATCCGATTCCCTATTGAAAGTTCTTTGGTGGAGGCACCAATGACGGCAACCGATTTAGGTCTGAAAAGTGCATCCAGCATCATTTCCTCCACATTGGTTCACTATTCAGGTGTTGTTTGAGACCTCACCGTCCATTCGATTTGTCTTCCTCAAGTTGTTCGATGAACGCTTCTACATTTGTAACGGTTTGCTCATCGGAGAGACACCTGAGATCATTCAAATCTCCGCTGATGGTCAAGCTTGGCACTCCGGTCTGCGCCTCAAGTCGTTGGGGCATGCCGTATCGCGAATTGGAGTTGTTGGGGCAGGTTTTGGCATCGTGGAAGATGATCCCATCGACTTTAAAGAAGTCAATCATCATTCTTATATACTCTTCTTTGGCCTCATCCGAGCGCACGATAAATAACTCGGTGTACGCACGTGCCATGCTGTTAAAAGGATCTGAAGCGTCAAACGCGGAAAAGATCCAGCTATTACAATAGGTGGACGCTAATACACAAGCGCCTAATTCCGCAAACATTTCGGAGTGAGCACGAAGCCTGCCCCAGATCGGCATTCCCTCCCAATAAATCCTAAATCGCTCTCCTTCGACAGCTCCCTCTTGGTTTGCGCATCTTTGTTCAAGCTCTGCGAGTAGTATCTTGTAAAAGTCTACTGCGCGCTGGGTTCCTCGTCCCACTACAGCGGGCCCCATAAGCGTCGTGCCATCAAAAAACGTGAGCGGAGACGGAATCGCAGCGGCCGTTTCCAACACCTGCTTCCACAATTCTGAGCATTGGCGTGATAGCGCCACCACCTTCTCGAGTTCTTTCATGTCAAACGTAGTGCCCGATATCTCCTCCAGAGGCGCAATGATCCCCTCCATTTGCTTTGCGATCGAGGCGATGTGGCTCTCGGCTACGTCCGTGACTGCTCGATGTGTATGTATGCCGATCAATGGCGCCTCAAACTCCTTGGCATACCACGCAAACCAATCCTGGATGTCCCGACATTGGTTGGTGTTGAAAACCAAGACATCGGGTTTGGGTACGCTTTCGATCCCTTCGTAGGCTTTTGAGAGTGGTGTTATGCCTTGCACGTAGGCACCGATGTCTGACGTGAGGTAGGAACAGATTTCAGGTGAGTAGCCCAATGCGTTGGCATGGGGGATGAGTTCCGTGGCCATACGTGTGGCGCCAAGCATTGCGGAATGAGTCTCAGGGAAGTACACCAAGAACCCCATTGCTCTCAGAATCTCGGCCGGTCCTACGCTTGAGCACCAGGCGATCTTTTTTTCGCCGCTCTTTGAAGCATGATCGAGCTCGTAGTAATAATCGGCCATGAATTGCTTCATGTCCTCTGCAGCCTTAATTTTCTTCCTAATCACCTTCCGCTTTTCCACCACGGATTCCTCCCGAACTCAGTTTGCAGTCGTCAGATGTCAGTAGTCAGTAAAAAGGAAACGTAGAGTACGGAGGTTCCATAAATGCAGAGATCCATCTGATCACGGACTACTGATTACTGCTTACTTTCTTTTAAACTGCGGCTTTCTACGCTCGACGAAGGCCAACATGCCTTCCTTCTGGTCTTGGGTGTCAAAAGTCCGGATCACCTCTTCCAGTTCGATGGCCAGACCATCGTCGAGGCCTTTCTGCAGGGCTTGGTTGATCGCCGTTTTTGCGCGCATAACCGCGAGGGGACCTTGCTTTGCAATGCGCCTGGCCAGTCGGTTCGCCTCGCCCATCAAATTCTGAGGGAGGACCACGCGATTGACCAGACCAATTCTGGCGGCCTCTTCGGCGTTTATGTGATCGCCGGTAAAGATCAATTCACAGGCTCTTCCTTTGCCGATCAGCCGTGTCGTCCTTTGCGTACCGCCGAATCCGGGGAAGATGCCAAGCCCCACCTCGGGAAATCCCATCCTGGCTTCCGTTGTAGCGAGACGAATGTCACAGGCCAGGGCCAGCTCGAGGCCTCCTCCGAGAGCAAAACCATTAATGGCGGCGATGACGGGTTTGTTCAACCTTTCGATGGCATTCATCACCTCTTGTCCGAAGCGAGTGAACTCCTCGATCTCGCTCAGGTCCTTAGCAAGCATAGTATGGATATCCGCCCCAGCCACGAATGCTGGTCCTTCACCGGTAATGATGACAACCCGGACGCTGGTGTCTTCTTGCAGCTGCGCGATAGTCTCTTTCAGCTCCCCCAGCACCTTCTCGTTGAGCGCGTTCATCGCCTCTGGCCGATTCATCGTGATGATAGCAATCTGGTCTTTTATTTCGAGCTTCACGTCTCGCAGGATCCAGGGTTGACCCGATTCCAATTGTTGGCGGAAGAGTTTTGGCATGCCGAACGCATCATGATGGCTGGCTATCTGGCCTACAAGCTCTATCGCACGCTCCATTCCTATGTCGTTCATCATCCCGAAAGGACCTCGAGGCCAGCGTAGTCCTATCAATGCCCCTCGTTCGGTGCTTTCTATGCTAGCCACGTCTTCTTCTACCAACTGTGCAGCCACTCCGAAAACGACGCCCATTAATCGTTCTTCGATCACACCTGTAGCTGTCTCATCCACCTCTCCTTGTAAATCCCACGGTTCACCAGCTTCCAATTGGGCAGTTAGACTATCTGCTGGTCCGTAAAACTCTCCCAGCGATTCCCTGAATGAGACAGTACAGTGATGTGCGATGGGAATTCCAGTGGCATTCATGAGCGCGAAAGGTCCCATTCCAATCTTGAAACGATCACAAGCGGCTTTATCAATCGTGGGGATGTTTGCCAAGCCCTCATCTAGCATTCGTGCCGCCTCGTTTAACCAGGGAACAAAATATCGGTTAACGGCAAAACCCGGCGCATCCCTGGCGACGATCGGCACCTTGCCTGTGGTGCGTGCGAAAACAAGCAATGTTTCGAGCACATCGGTTTCTGTTTGATCAGTCGTGACGACTTCGAGTAGTTGGTTGATGACGGAAGGGAAAAAATAATGCAATCCAACCACCCTTTCAGACCGTTTGGTGGCAGATGCCATCTCTGCTATAGATAGAGATGACGTGTTGCTCGCAAATATGGTGTCCTCACGGCAGATGCCATCCATTTCCTTGAACAGTTCTTGTTTGGCATTCAGATCCTCGAAGATGACTTCGATCACCAGATCACAATCGGCAAGATCGATAAGATCCGTCGTGCCGCTGATGCACTCCCGGGTCGCATCACGTTTTGATGGGCTCAATTTACCCTTGTCCACCCCCTTATCCAGAAAAGAACTGATGCGATCAAGCCCTTTTTCCAAAAGGTCCGAATTGAGCTCTCGAACGATGGTGGTGTAACCGGCTTGTGCGGCTGTCTGAGCGATCCCTGCTCCCATCAACCCGCATCCAACAACGCCGACTTTCTTGATGTCCATCGACTCGTCTCCTTTTTATAGGCAGTAGTCAGATATCAGTGGTCAGACTGGTGTCCGAGAATATTTGTCAGCCAATACCTGAGTAATCCATAGCATACTACTTTCTGTGTACTGAGTACTGACTACTGATCATTGTCCAACCCCAATATCCGTGCTGCGTTTACCCCCAAGATCTTGTCTTTCGTTTCATCGCTCAGGGGAAGTTCACGGATGCTCTCAATATTACGGCCGATATGGGGCATTCCTGGCCAATCAGATCCGAAGATGACCTTATCGGCTACTTTCTCGATCTCTGGGAAATAATCCAGCAGCTTCTGCGGTGGAAGGCCGGCGATTTCCATATACATATTGGTGTGTAACTTGGTCAGGAAAAAAGCCCGGTCGTACCAAAAACCTCGACCACTGTGGACCATTAAAAGTGTTAGGTCAGGGAAGTCCACAGCCACGTCGTCCATATAGAGTGGGTCGCCGTACTTCATGCGCGCTCCTCGAAATACAGACGATCCAGTGTGAATCATCACCGGAATTCCCAGTTCTTGAGCCTTTGCATAGAGTGGGTATAGACGGTTGCTGTTGGCATAGAAATGGTGGTAGGTTGGGTAGAGCTTCATACCTCGGAAGCCCATTTCGGTGACGTATCGATCCAACACACCCGGTAAGTCAGCCACAAGAAATGGGTTGATGCTACAAAAAGGGATTAGGCAATCGACATCTTGGCAGAACTCAGCTACGGCCTCATTGCTCAGCATCCCTGTAGTAATGGGGCTGAGTTCTGCTAGCGCCACGCCGTAATTCACTCCGTTCTCGCGCAGATAATGCGCGAATCCTTCCGGCGTTAAGACTTCATTGACGAAAGCCTCCGGATCTTCGATCTCATTTTTCATCCATTCCATCACCCAGGGATGAAGTTCATGGTAGAGACCGATGTGGATGTGGAAATCGATCACCAATCCCATGCTTTCACCTTGTTCAGTAGTCAGTAATCAGATATTAGTAGTCAGACATCAGAAATCAGACAGCAGTGGTTATCCAAGCTTCCGCGATAAAACTACAATCATGGCTGCGATTTGATCGGCCTCATCTGGAAACGCATTAGACTTTTCTGCCGAACAATGATTAAGTTTCTTTGCAATCTCCAATGCTGATGTCACCTCGTATGTTGATCGAAGGGCAAAGTTCAGGAAACGTTGAAATTCTACGTCTGAGCCCGCGCCTGCTCCCTCCGCGATATTCAATGGAATGCTGATCGAAGCACGTCGGATCTGGCTTGTTAAGCCGAATTGTTCCGAGCGTGGAAATTGGTTGGTAACACGATCTATTTCGGTCACGAAATCCATTGCCCGCTGCCATACTTTTAACTTCCGAAACTTATGCATGTATCCCCCTCGGCAAAGTCTCAATTCTTAGATCTGATCTCTGACTACTAACTATTGAAAGTCCGGTGTCAACACCACCCGCTTCCCAAGCTTCCCTGCGTGTGCTTCCTCAAATGTCTCGTTGATCGTGCTCATAGGTCGTGTCTCAACAAAGGGTTTGATTTGGACGCGGCCATCTAACACCATTTGTAGCGCAGATGGGTAGTGCTTGGGTAAACATCCCCAGGTACCGATGATCTCGGCGTCAAAGGCCATCAAGCGGGAGAGGGAGTATTCATTGACGTCTGTAGAGAACCCAATCCAAATCAGCTTGCCGATAAACGATAGTAACGCCAAGGAGATCTCTTGCCCGATCTTCGCCCCAGTTACCTCGAAGATCTTCCAGCCATAGTTGTGCGGAAATCCCTGCTCTTTGCACAAGGCACGGAATTCATTACGAATGTCCTTGGGAGTCTTGTCCTTGGAATTTATGATGAGGTCAGCGCCGTATTCCAGAGACCGTTCTAGTTTTTCTTGGTCGAGATCAATACAGATTACAGGCTCTGCTCCGAATGCCTTGGCAATCTGAACCATGTAGGTGCCAACACCGCCTGTGCCTCCGACGATGACAGCCCGATCGCCTGATTGCAGATCCGCGCGCACTGCCGCTTGATAGGGTGTGGTAACGGCATCAGCGATCACTGCCAACAACTCGAGCGGTAGATCCCCATGATCATCTACAGAGCATAGATCAATAGCTGGCACAGGAATATGACTGGAGAACCCACCATAAATGCCAAGGCTGTTGCCTGGCATCTTTTGAGCGAGACAACGGTTTCCCCGATCCGCGTCACAGATGGGGCAGTTGTTGCAGGGCATTACCGCCGGGATGATGACCTCCTTACCGATCCAGTGTTCATCCCCAGCTACAACCCGACCGCATATCTCGTGGCCAAGTGTAAGTGGGGGATCATTGACCGTTGGCACGCCGTAATAAAAAAAGCTTAAATCGGTATGGCAGACACCACAGCCAGCGATCTCGACCAGAACTTCTCCAGGAAGTAAATCTGGCACGGGTATGCTCGTCCGTTCCAGCTTTCCCGGGCTTTTCTCGCCCGTTTCCTTGTCCCGGGACCATGGTTGAACCATTTGCCAGGTCTCTATGATTTTAGGGACACTTGCCATTTTCGTCTCCTCTTATCGTCGTTAGTAGCCAGATATCAGTAGTCGGTATTCAGTAATCAGACGAGATTTCGTGATAGACCGACGAACATGGCGGCGATCTCATCAGCTTGTTTGAGCAGTCCCTGTGTCTTCTTTGGGGTGCTGTACCCCAACCGCTGGGCAATTTCCAGAGTTGACATAACCTCATAAGTTGGACGAAGGGCGTAGCTCAGGAATCGTTGAAACTCACCTCCAGAATTCGCTCCTGCGTCCTCGGCCACATTAAGAGGAATGCTTATCGCAGCTCGTCGCATCTGGCTTGTTAGACCAAGTCGCTCAGTGTTTGGGAAGCTGGCACTATCTCTGTAAATATCTGTTACGAAATTCATAGCTCGCTGCCATACTTTCAATTCACGAAACTTATACATCCTGTCCCCCTTTTTTTTCAGTAGTAAGTAGTCAGATACCAGTAATCAGAGGAATGGTCGTGTGGGGCCAGTACTTTAAGAATCGATAGCTCGCAGTCATTCTTTCATCGTCCGAAACATTTTCATCTTGCTCTCATATCTTCATAAAAGTACTGACTACTCCTTGGGCTTGGCTAGAACCTCAGCGAAGAAGTCCTCGTCCACCAGGCGACCTTCAGCGATCAATTGGCGGTATTTGATAAAGTCGATCGTGTCTTTGCCAGTGATCTTTCGGGTGTTGAAGGCGTGAAACCCGAGAAAGGCTTCATTACCCATATTGGCCGCAAGCCAGTGGCGGTAGTAGTCCTTTCCCGCATCCCAGAAGAACTTCTTTTTGGCTCGAATTCCATCAATCGACATCTGAAGACATTGGGGGAAGAGGTTGGTGAAGGTCCACAGCATGTCGTCTACAGCTTTGTCGAGCAACTCGAAGTCGACTGTCGCACTTTTTACAAACTCGCGTGCCTCCTTGTAATCCTCGCCGGTCTTGTTCTCTCCATAAACAATCTCGCCACCATCAACATATTTATCAGTGACCACCATGGGGTTCCGAATCCATTCACCGTTATGTTTAATGACTGGGACGACCTTGCTGAGGTATCCCTTGCGGATCATCTTGTATGCGCTCCACAGCTCGCAGGATATGCAATTCCACATGGCGTCTTCGATCGTCAGAAACCACGGCAAAAAGTCTGAGGAACCGCCCACTGGCGCTGAGCCGTGTCGCGGTCCAGCCTGACCGAAAACAGCCAGATCGGAGGCGATGGTCAAATCACATGCTCCCCCGATCTCTTGGCCGCCGGCTACCCGCATCCCGTTTACCCGACAGATGACTGGCTTCTTCGTATTGAGGATGCTATCCACCATCGCGTTGAAAAGATCCATATAGAGTGCATACTCGGTAGGCCGACCACTGTAGTACTCGGCGTACTCTTTGGTATTACCACCTGTGCAGAACGCTCGATCGCCCACTCCTGTGAAGACGATCGCTACCACACCGCGATCCATCGAAGCCTGCTTCATGCCAGCGATGACCCCTTTCACCATTTCGGTGGTGTAGGAATTGTATTGTTGTGGGTTGTTGAGCCATACCCAGGCGGAATAGAGTCCTGCGACTGCCTCGCCCTCGGGATCCAGAATGGGTTTCTTTTCGTACATCACACATGGGGGTTCTGTGCCCAGGAACTCGTCTCCGCCCGGATCATGATCCTTTAGCACATCATCCCGCGGTAACCAATCAAGGGACATTCTCATCCTCCTTTGTAGATTGTCGACCCCTCAGCGATCTCAACAAGCTAGATCTGTCTAGGATTTTGAGGGGCACATAGTCCTTGTCAGATGGAACAGCATTTGAATCTTGCAGCGAGGCCAATCCCACCATACAAGCTATTTGGGTTGGTGCTCTGTTGGATTTTTCTCAAGTCGAGATGCTGTTTCTCACAATGTGCCCGGTCCATATCCTACTTTCATTCTTATCTGACGATCGTTCTTCCCTCTTCAGGAAGTGGAGGCGGGGCAGGATCGCCGATAATCTCCATCACCGCACCAAATTTGGCGGGGCAAACTTCAAAGCAGGTTGCGCATTTTATGCATTGCTCTTGATCAATGATGTGGATCTGGTTCTTGTCGCCATCAATGGCCTCTACAGGACATCTCCTGGCACAGATCATACAAGCCTGGCACTTTTCTGGGTCGATATAGTACGAGACGACTTCGCTGAACAGCCGGTCGATCTCGTCTTTGGTGAAAAGGTGGTCATAATCTTCTGGGTTCTCGAGACGAGAGGCCAGCTTCTCATTTTTCACTAGCTTGATGTAAGGGACCAGCTTTCGGATTTCTGCCAGTTTGGCCTTCAATTCTTCTTCATCTAGTCCTTCGGCTTCTCCGAGAGGTCCCAGCGTTTTCACCTTGCTGCCGAACTGACCCATAATCTCGGCAAAGAGATTCCCATCGGCGGAAGACATGAACTCGATTCGCAATCGATCGGGGTTCAGTCCGATGTGCTCCAAGATTCTTCTGCAGAGGAGCACCATGTTGAGTGCGTCGTAATTTCCGTGAGTAATGTAATTGCATTCATTAAACCGGCAACCGCCAATAAAGACCCCATCCATTCCATTCGAGAATGCCCTGAGCACATATTCCAGGTCGACTCGACCGGAACACATGACGCGTATCAGTCTTGTTTCAGTTGAATATTGAAGTCTGGAAACTCCAGACATATCCGCGGCGCCGTATGCTCACCAGTGGCATACAAAACCCAGAATTCTTGGTTTGAATGTGCTTGTTGTGCTCATTCGTTCTCACCACCTTCCGTTGTAGTTTCACCGGCAATCAAGCCACTAAAGGCTTTGGACTACCGTCTGAATAGCAGAAGACTTTGCGGTTTTAGCCGCCGCGTCAATCTGAGCCAAGATCTCGTCATCGGTAAAGTGCTTAAGTTGAATTGCCAATGTGGGGCACTTGGAGCAACAGAGACCATCTCCCTTACAGAGAACCGGATTCACGACAGCCTTTTTACCCCGTCGGGTCTCGCGAAGCTCTATGGCACCATACGTGCAGGCCGAGACACATTGCCCACACCCTATACACGCTTTCTCAACCACCTCGCAAACAGAACCGGAGGCAGTGATGGTGTCATGGGAGAGAAGTGTGAGGGCTCGGCCTGCCGCTCCGAGTGCCTGCTCAATTGTTTCCCTAATCANNACCGGTCTCAACTTGACATGGGCTTCCTGGAAGAAACTATCCGGGCTTAAAGCTACCTTAAATAGCTGGGATACCTCCTTGCTTCCTGCGGAGGGAATAATAGCAGCAGCCAAAACTACTATATCGGCCTCAATTTCAACCTTCTTACCCAAAATATAATCTGGGACGGTAACTTTCAGAACAAGCTGACCTTCCTCCGACTCACCCACTTCCACCTCTGGTTCATCTTCCGGTTCATAGCGGATGAACTTTACATCTTTGTCGGCCGCTTCCCTATAATAATCCTCACCGAAGCCATAAGTTCTCATATCCCGATAGAGAATGTAGATATCCATCTCGGGGTTGATCTCTTTTAGCTTCAATGCGTTCTTGATCGACTCGCTACAACATATCCTGCTGCAGTAATTTCTGTCTTCATTTCTGCAGCCTACGCATTGGATCATCACGAGATTTTCTGCGTTTATGACCTTTTTGTTTCCTTTGTGGATCTGCTCCTCCAATTCGAGGTGGGTCATTACCCTGTCATCTTCCCCATAAAGGTATTCGGTGGGTTCGTATACATCGGCACCTACAGCGATGACGATTGCGCCATGTTTAATCTCTGTGACCCCTCTTTCAGACTTGACGGTAGTTACGAAATTCCCAACATATCCGGCCGCCTCTGTGACGGCCGCATCAGTATATACATGAATCAAGGGGTTCTGATAAACCTGGTGCACTAGATCACGCAAATACGCTTGAACATCCACCCCATCCAGAGTGTGATAGATTTTTCTCGCTGTCCCACCTAGATCCTTTTCCCTTTCTACCAGATGAACCACATGCCTCTGCTTGGCTATGGAGAGAGCGCAGGTCATGCCGGCTATCCCTCCACCAACCACTAACGCTGCCTTGTTGACAGGCAGTTCAATATCCTGTACTGGCTCCAAATGGGCAGATCGGGCGACCGACATCCGGATGATGTCCTTGGCCTTTTCGGTAGCTTTTTCCTTTTCTTTAGCGTGGACCCAGGAACAATGTTCTCGTATGTTAGCCATGTCATAGTAATACTGATTCAGCCCCGCCTCCCGAACGGTGTCCCGGAATAAGGGGTCAAGAGTCCTGGGGGAGCAGGCGGCGATTATGACACGATTGAGCCCGATTTCCTCGGTCCTATCGGTTATTTCCTGGGCGCAGTTCGCCGCACATGAAAACAATTGTTCCTGAGCGTAGACTACGTTGGGCAAGGTTTTGGCATATTCAACCGTAGAAGGAACATCCACGACCCTTCCGATATTCGCCCCACAATGACACACAAAGACGCCTATCCTCGGCTCTTCTTGCGAGACATCCCTTTCCGGCGGATAGACCCGATCTTTGGCTAGCTTTCCTCTCCTATAGTCGAGTAGTTGACCCACTTGGGAACCCGCTGCGCTGGCGGTGAAAACGGCCTCGGGAATATCTATGGGGCTCTGGAAAGCACCGCTTACAAAGATCCCCGGCCGTGTCGTCTCCATCGGATTGACAGGATTGACCTCACAAAAGCCGTGAGGATTGAGTTCAATACCGAACTTGCCGGCCAGGTCCTCTGCGTCTGCCGGAGGATTTAATCCAACAGACAATACCACCAGGTCGAATTCTTCCTCTTTCACTCCATCGTCGGGCGTTGAATACCGTATGGTGACGTTCTTGCTTTCCGGGATCTCTTCCCCTATGGATACATAGCTTCTTATAAATCGAATCCCTGGAAGTCTCTCGGCTCGTCGGTAGAACCGCTCAAAATCCTTGCCATGGGACCGGATGTCGTTATGGAATACCGTACACTCAGCTTCCGGGTTATGTTCTTTTGTCAAAACAACCTGTTTCTGGGTATACGTGCAACATACGGCCGAACAATAGCTGTTACCACCGGTTGGGTTGACCTGTCTGGAACCGACGCATTGGATCCAGGCGATTTTTTGGGGATGTACCTTGTCGGAGGCTCGAAGGATTTCACCCTCGTATGGCCCGG
The DNA here is from genome assembly GCA_011772595.1 of Anaerolineales bacterium. The sequence goes on along the minus strand of WVZH01000037.1, from coordinate 30,933 downwards.
TGGGGCACATCAGCCGTTCATAGTCCATGCTGGTGACCACATTTTGCAGCTTTCCGTAGCCGTATTCATTCCCCGCTTTTGGATCAAATGGCTCAAGGCCAGGAGACAGAATGACAGCCCCCACTTTTACTTCTACCTTCTCCGGCGCTTGGTTGAAATCGATAGCGTCGTTCTCACATACTGTTTCGCATATACCACACTTCTTCTCTTTCAGGTAAAGGCAGCTTTCATCGATGTAAGTGATCAGTGGAATGGCTTGAGCGAAATAGATATGGACGGCCTTATTCTTTGATATTTCCTGATTAAATGGGTCAGGGTACACGACCGGGCAGTATTCCACACAAGTCGTACAACCCCTGCATTTATCTTCCACGATATATCTGGGCTTTCTAATCAGGGTTACCCTGAAATCCCCTGCTTCTCCTTCTACACTGTCAACGTCAGTATAGGTTAGAACTTCTATGTTAGGGTGCCGGCCGACCTCGACCAGTTTGGGTGCAAGTATTCATATGGAACAATCATTGGTGGGAAAAGTCTTGTCGAGCTGGGCCATGTGGCCGCCAATGGCAGGAGCCTTGTCCACCAGATAGACCTTAAAACCCGAGGCGGCAAGATCAAGAGAGGCTTGAATACCACTGATCCCTCCACCGACAACCATCACATCACCAAAATGATTGCCTCCGAAGCTTTTGCGAATACTGTCTGCGAGACTTTTCCGCATCCGGTCTTGACCAATTTCTAGCTCTGATTCCATTTTCGATCACCTCATCAGGCTTCTTTTGTATTTGTATCAGTACCTAAACCACTTCCTGGAGGATCTCCGTAATGTCCTTGATCTGTATGGCCTCGCTATCCTTCAGGCTAAACCTGCTATCCTCGAACTGGGTGATGCAATACGGACATGAAGTTGCCAGCACCTCAACCCCAACCCCGATCGCTTGCTGCAGTCTGATGTTGGAGAACCTTTCAGGCGTTGGAGTTTCAAGCCAGATCCTGCCTCCTCCCATTCCGCAGCAGAGACTATCTTCTCGCGACTCTGCCATCTCACTCAGTTCCAAACCTGGTATCTTTTTCAAGACCTCTCGAGGTTGATCATAGATGCCATTGTGCCGGCCCAGGTAACACGGGTCATGATACGTCACTTTCTTCCCATATTCCTTTGTGGGTTTGAGTCTTCCCTCATGAATAAGCTGGTGCAAATATTCAGAGATGTGGACCACCTCAAAGCTCACCATAAATTCAGGATACTCGTTCTTGAAGGTGTGGTAGCAATGAGGGGAAGAAAGAAGGATCTTCGTTACCCCGTGTTCGATGTAGGTCTTGATGTTTTCCCTGGCGAGGCTTTTGAACAACGCCTCATGGCCGACTTTGCGCACACTTTCGCCACAGCAGTTCTCCTTGGCGCCCAGAATCCCAAAGTCCACCTCCGCTTTCTTGAGAACAGCGGCCGTGGCTTGCGCTACCTTCTTTAGTCTTGGGTCGTAGCTGGTATAGCAGCAAGAAAAATAAAGTACTTCCATCCCCTCGGTGAAGGTCTTGACAGATAGGCCTTCTGCCCAATCGCCCCTGGCTTTTCGTTCTTCGCCGAGGGGATTACCTTCAGCAGAAAGGTCTGCGCTGACGGCGCGTATAGGACGGACGGGGGGAGGAATAACACCATATTCCGTGGCGATCCTGCGCAGGGACACCACGTCCTCGATTTGCTTCACATCCCTCGGGCATCGCTGAGGGCACTTCCCGCAGGTGGTACAACGCCAAATCTCTTCACGTTCTATCTCGCTCAAACCAAATGTGGCTTCTCGGATTAGCTTACGTATACTGAAAGTGGTCACCCTGTTCCAGGGACACACCGTGTCGCATATTCCGCACTGATAGCAGAATTTGACGGCGTCTCCGCCGTTCGCTTTCACCTCATCTATGACCTCTTTGAAGGGGGCTAGGGGTACAGTCTCCATGATCTCCTTCAATCTTCTGCTATTGCCTTGATGTCTTATTCCCTCGTTGATATTCGAGCAATGGCATCTATTACCTTCTGCAACCCATATTTGTCTACCATTGACTCCAGCCCGATCTCCATCTCCTCCAGCTTTACTTCTTCTTCAGCTTCCTCTTCTCTTTCCTCATAGATCAAGGCATCGTTTAAGCACCACTGAACACACAAGGGCTCTTCTTGTGGCGGATCGTCTTCACACATATCGCACTTGAGGGGAAGGCCGGAATCGGGTTCTTTGAACTCATCCCTGGACGGGCAGGAAGATCTGCAAAAGGCACACTCCTCGTATTCCTTTCCATCAATGGTGTATTTGTCTCTACCGGCACATTCGGCTGGGGCATAATCCCCCGCGTATATAGGAACATATACGTCTGAAAGGGGTTCACGAATCACCCGAATACGAGCCCTCGCCGGATTCGTGCTGCTGTATTTGTCAGCAGCGTGAAAGGCAGAGCAGATTACTTCGCATGCCCGGCAACCAGTACATTTGTTAACATCAATCTTTATTGTTTTAACGATTTTTTTCATACTCTCACTCTTCACGGTTACAGTCTCTTTCGATTTATTCCGGTCCTTTATCCACCGAGGTCTCTTTAGAAGGAGCATTTTCACTATCCGTCAAGATCCCCCTCTGAATGAAATCTTTGCTCACGTAATCCAGACCCAATTCATGCAGGGACTCTTTTGTAGGAATACCTTCGTTATTCCACCCCTTGAATTTGTAATACCCATCCAAGAGCTCCTTTTCGAGTTCGGGGAATCTTTTCTTCCAATGATCCTCAGGTGGCTTCTCGTCTTTTCTTCTCATACCTCGTCCAACATTGATGGCTCTAACCAACGTCCGGTACCGTTTGGCTGCTTGTTTCAGTTTGGCTTCATCCATATCGATCCCGGTTCCTGCNNCCGAGGGCATCATCAATGTAGTGCATCTGTTCATGCCAGTCGACGATATCGCAACACATTTCAACAGTTGGGTAGTACGGAATTGAGAATTCCCCACGCGGTTCCCAGTCTAAGAAGTATTGTTTGAATCTCTCATCAGGAACCTGAAACCACTCTTTTACAAAGGCTTCTCTGTGTTCTCTTTTAGGATAAGGCGCCTGGGGGAATTGTCCTTGTATTTGCGTGATGTTTATTTTTTCTCCGGTGCTATACATCAGGAAATAAATAGGATTGAGCATTGATAACTTGAGAGGTAGCTGCTCATGCTTTTTGATGGTATTGTGAGCATAGGCCTCTGCGCCATTGCCAATCTCTTTGGCTGCCCAATACGTGCCATTGGCCAAAACATCACCAATTCCTTCTCGTCGGACAATTCTGTCGAGCAACCAGAAGAATCTCCCCTCATTATCGTGCGGCATCCCCGGCAGGTCATCGTCGGTTAAAATGCCAGCTTCATAAAGCTCTAGAGCAAAGGCCATAACTTGGGGTGCTGAGTATCCATCGACACCATATTCCGTAGCACGTTGAGCAATTGATAAGCCAAATTCCAGGTCTGACATGGCTGCCATCGTGTATGTAAGTTTCGAGAAGCACTTCATCATGTATGTTGGAATTCCCGACATGGAAATTGTTGCACCGCATTTCAATGGGCAGTTATAGCAGCTGATCAGCCTGGTCCGCGCGTTTTCTAATGTCTCCGTCCACTCCTTTTCGACTTCCTCGGTCCAGAAACCTTTTCGCCGGATGCGGGCATTTCCCCACATGAAATTCTCGGTGTGCCACTTCTCATCATGAATGGCCATNNGTTCCCCGAACAGCTATCGCCTTTACCCCTTTGTCTCCCATCACAGCGCCTATTCCGCCCCGGCTGGCACTGGACCTACCCTGCTCGATGGAAGCGAAATAGACCCTATTCTCACCAGCCAGACCGATTGCCGCCACTTGGGCTTTTGGCTCGTTCAACTCCTGCCGAATAAATTCTGCAGTTTCACCAGCGCCTACTCCATGTAAATGCGCGGCATCACGTATTTCTACTTTGTCATTGTTTATCCACAAATAGATCAAATCGGGGGACTTGCCGCGAAGAATCACTTTATCATAACCGGCATACTTCAATTCCGGCGCCCAAAATCCTCCCATCATTGAAAATGCCATTAACAAAGTTTGTGGAGAAATGGTTGAAACAATAGTACGATTGCAGCCGATGGCAGGGGTGCCGCATAAAAGACCAGCGCTGAATATTAGTAGATTTTCGGGAGAAAAGGGTTCAACTTCAGGGGGAACCCTGTCCCATAATATCTTGGCGTTCGTGCCCA
>WVZH01000037.1:17059-26445 GCA_011772595.1 Anaerolineales bacterium | reverse complement strand
TGTAGTTCTTCCGGTGGCACAACCTTATTAACCAATCCCAACCGTTCGGCCTCATCGGCTTTAATTCGTTCACCGGTCAGCACCATCTCCATTGCCTTCTTGGGGCCGATGATCTCCGGAAGCGCCACGACTGCGATGGGGGGCAGGACGCCCACTTGAATCTCCGGCTGACCAAAGCTGGCTTTCTCCGAGGCGATGATCATGTCGCAGAAAAGCGCCAGCTCGCAGCCACCACCCAATGCGGCGCCATCCACTACTGCCACCGTTGGTATCTCCAGCCTGTTGAGCAAACGGAAAATACGATGAAAGACCTCGATCATCTCGTCTACCTTGTCAGCGGTATGCTCGGAGACATCAACCCCAGCCGAGAAGGCTTTGCTCCCCTCGCCCGCTTCAAAGACCAACACCTTGATCGAGGGTTCACTATCCAACCCCTCTATAACGTCGTTAATCTCACGCATCATTGCGATGTTGAGTACATTAAGTGGGGGTTTATTAAGCGTTATCGTCGCCACACCGTCTTGTTTTTTGAAGTTGATGTGCTGGAACTCCATGGTGAACTCCTTTCAGGTTTCAGTAGTCAGTAATCCGTAAAACGATTTTCGAGTGTGGAGGATGCATGAATGCGGAAACATATCTGACTACTGCATACTGATTACTGACTACTGAACTCATATGTACTGCCCACCATCCACTTGAATGACCTGGCCGGTGATGTGCCGTCCCTTCTCGCTGCAGAGAAAGGTGACGACAAAAGCCACCTCCTCCGGAAGCCCAAGCCGCCCCAAGACGATCTCCGCCAAGGCCATTTCACGCACTTTTTCTGGCGCTTCCTTGACCATCTCTGTCTCGATCAGACCGGGCGCAACTGCGTTGACATTTACGTGGTAGCGACCCAATTCACGAGCGCATGCTTTGGTGAACCCAATCACTCCCGCTTTGGCAGCTGAGTAATTGGTCTGACCGAACTTGCCACGTAAGCCGTTGATCGAAGTGATGTTGACGATCTTGCCAGATCCCTGCTCGCGAAAGATGGGGGTGACCGCACGGGTGTAATTGAAGGCACCCTTCAAATCCACGCTGATGACCCTGTCCCACTGTTCCTCGGTCATCTTCCAGACGACACCGTCCCAATTCATTCCGGCGTTGTTGATGAGAATATCAACTCGGCCAAACTCATCCAGAACTTTCTGCACCAACGCATGCGCGTCGTCAAAGCTGGACACGTCGGCTTGAACGACCAACGCGCGTCTCCCCATTCCCGTGATTGTTTCTGCGAGTTCCTTAGCCAGATCGTCGCTCTGACGATAATTAAGCGCAATATCAGCCCCATTGGTGGCCAGGTCGAGAACGATGGCTTTACCGATACCTCGGGTACCGCCGGTGACAATGGCAACTTTGCCTTCCAATTCCATGCTTGTATTCTCCTACGCTACGCGCTCGACAATGGTTGCGCATCCCTGGCCAATCCCGACACAAAGTGTCGCCAAACCGTAGCGCATGTTCTCCCCTGCTGCCGCACGCCTTCGCATCTCATGTAATAGTGTGACCATTAATCGTGCCCCGGTGCAGCCAAGCGGGTGTCCCAGGGCCACGGCTCCACCGTTCACGTTGGTCTTGGACACGTCCAATCCCAACTCCCTAATGCAGGCCAGTGCCTGAATAGCAAAGGCCTCGTTCAACTCAATCAGATCTATGTCATCAATTGTCAGTCCGGCTCTTTGCAATGCCTTGCGTGTTGCGGGAATGGGACCATACCCCATCGTACGCGGATCTACGCCTGCGATGGCTGAGGCGACCCAACGTGCCATTGGCTTCATTCCCACCTCTTTTGCCTTGTCTTCCGACATCAGGAGCAAGGCTGCGGCACCGTCATTGATGCCGCTGGCGTTCCCGGCGGTTACGGTGCCGTCGCTGCGAAACGCTGGGCGCAGTCGTCCTAATTGTTCTGCGCTCGTTGCCAGTTTTACCTTGCCATCCGCTTCGACCTCGATGCGAGGATGTTCGTCGGTGTCAACAAGTACTGCGGGGCCCTTGCGCTGGGGGACGGGAACGGGCACGATCTCGTCTTTAAAACGCCCGGTTTCGATGGCCGCTGCCGCTCGCTGCTGGCTTTCCAATGCGTAGGCATCCTGGTCTTGGCGGCTAATGCCCGTCTCATCATAGATGTTCTCTGCGGTCTCACCCATGCCTTCAAGCGGGATGACCTCTTCCATTTTGGGGTTTGGGAATCGCCAACCGATTGTCGTGTCGTACATCGTGACGTTTCCCCAGGGGAAGGGGCGCGCCGCTTTTGGAACCGACCACGGCGCCCGGCTCATGCTCTCTACTCCGCCAGCAATGTAAACCTCCCCCTCCCCACATTTGATGGCCCGGGCGGCCTGGTTAATCGCATCCAAACCTGATGCACAAAGACGATTGAGGGTAACTCCAGCAACGCTGAACGGCAGACCTGCCAACAGAAGCGACATGCGAGCGACATTCCTGTTATCCTCTCCCGCCTGATTCGTGCAGCCAAGGTATACATCTTCGATGGTGTCCGGGTCGATTTCGGCACGAGCTACGACTTCTTTAATGACCAGCGCAGCCAAGTCGTCCGGCCGAACGGTCGCCAAAGCCCCGCCATGTCTCCCTACCGGGGTGCGAACCGCCTCAACAATCACTGCCTCTCGCATCTTGCCTCCTTCAACAGAAGTCAATAGTCAGTAGTCAGATATCCATCGTTGGAGGATTGGTTGAAGAAGATATAAGATCATAAGATCAGGATCTCGCTCCCAACATTTCAGCTTAAGAAACTTGATCACCTGCAATCTCAAAATAGCCAAGAACTGACTACTGACTACTGACTTCTGACTACTGGCTACTGATCCTTGGTGCCTTAGCAAGGACGGAATCGACAAAGGCCTCCGCCTGCTCAATCAGCAGTTCGTGATACTGTTGGAACAAATGTGTTGCCCTTTCACACAACCAATTATCGGGGAGCAATTCCAGTGGCAAATTTGGGTCAAGATAAGGTGAGGAGCGATATTCGTGAATCAGCATGAATCGTTGGATAAAGCATTCCTGCGGGTCCAGGCTGTTGCCGGTTGCCAATCGAGCTTTGTGTTGCTGATAAAGAGGATCATAGCGGGCGATGAGCGCAGCGTAATACTCGTTCAACCGATTCAGATCCCAACACCGTGCCACAATTCTCTCATCACTGGAAAAATCCCGATTTCCAGCGGTGAAAAATTCCACGTAAGGGTGGATGTCGAAGGTCTCCAAGATCTGCTCGATGTCGGCGCGCTTATCCCGGGGGGAGATCCAAGTCGCATGATTCAATGTGCCAAAGCCGAGCCAGAGCAGACGTTTTCGTAACTTGCGCCGTAAGTGTCGTTTTGTTTCAGGAATTGAATAGATGAGTAGGTGCCAGCGACCGTCCCAAGGGTCGTGGCGGGGTTGGAAGATGCGCCGTGCGCCTTCCTCGAGAAGGTTTATGCATTTCGGGGTAAGCGAATAGAAGCTGAAACGGCTGACCCTGCGGCTCTTCAGCCAGCCCTTTTGGGACATACGCGAGAGGGTGGAGCGAACGGCTTGTCCCGATAGATCGAAGAGCCCCAACAATTCGATGAGACTACCGGTCCAGGCCTCTCCACCTCGGTGGCGGATGTAGTCTCCATATAAGGTGAAGATCAGTTCCTGCGAGTGAGACAAGTCCCCCCACTCCTAGATAAAAATCTTGCCAACCATAGATCGAAGATCAGGGTTATGTCTTTTTACTTTGGTAGTTGAATATCGCTGGCCCTCTCATATATGTCATTATTTGGTCGGATCAACCTAATAATAGCATATGTCACTTGCGTGTCAAATTGCTCTTTGACCTTCCAAACGAGCTTTCAGGTGCAGCACGAGAGATGTGGGAGATAAAGAAAACAAATACCGCGCCTGTCGATCAGGCGCGATGTCCTCGCTATAAACACGCGAGTCTTTCTCTGTCTACTTGTTACTTGATCTCCAGTAATGCCTTCGTCAGGCGGGGGACAATTTCGTAGAGATCGCCCACGATTCCATAGTCCGCCATTTCAAAGATAGGGGCGGATTTGTCTTTGTTAATGGCCAGGATGATTTTTGAATCCCTGATACTCACTGAGTGTTGGATTTGCCCCGAAAGACCTACTGCCACGTACAGCTGCGGGCGGACTGTCTTTCCCGAAATGCCGATCATGCGGTCCTCTGTGATCCATCCGTATTCATATGCCAGAGGGCGAGTACCGGCTAATTCGCCGCCGAGGGCATTTACCAGCGAGGAGATGAATTCGAGGTCGTTCTTGTTCTCCACGCCGCGTCCAACACAAACCACTCGCTCGGCCTCCTCAATGTTGACCGCTCCCCCTACTTTTTTGCGGCGGTCGACGATTTTAGCGCGGGAGGGTGTTAGGTCGATCGCGATCTTTTCCACAGCGTCGGCGCTCGTTGCAGGAGATCCAGCGCGATCAGGAGACGGCTCGAACGTTCCCGGCAATACCGCGATCACGACAGTCGGGCTGGTGACGACCACCTCCTTGATCGTGTTGCCACCCAAGGAGTGACGCTGGCTCACCAATCCCTGATCTTGCATCGATAGATGGAGAGCATCGGTGACGCAACCGGCTCCCAGTTTCTGAGCTAGGCGCGGCGCCAAGGTGCGACCACGCCGTGTCGAGCCGATGAGGACTAAATCGGTATCGGTTTTCTGCACAATTTGCACCAGCGCCTCGGCATACACACTCGTATGGTGCTCCTCCAAGGCTGAGTCTTCGACCACATAAGCCTTCTCAGCTCCATGAGTGAAGTAGGCTTCTACATGGTCGGCTGTGCCAGGACCTAAGAGTGCCACTGCGAGGGTAGACCCTAACGACGCCGCGATCTCCCGTCCGCCTGAAAGTAACTCAAACGCGAGCGGCTTTCGCTCCGAATAGACAAGCACGCCACTCATTGCTCCAACACTCCTTCATGGCGCAGGGCTTTGATGATCTCCGTTATGCCCTGGTCTACATCCTCATAAACGAGACCCTTGCGGTCTTGCTCTGGGGCGAGATTACTTAGGATTTCCACCTGCGCAGCACCTGCGCCCACGACCTGCGCATCTGTGTTCAGATCGGCGGCTGTCCATTCGTGGACTGGTTTGCTGGCTGCCTTGAGGATGGCCGTAAGTGGCGGAAGACGCGGTTCGTTCAACTCACTCGTGACGCCTAGAACAACGGGCGGTTCTACCTCGAACACCTCAAGTTCATCCTCCAAGTCCTGAACCGCCCGAATGCGTTCACCTGCGAGAATCTCCATTTCCCGAACATAGGTGATTTGTGGCCACCCCAGAGTTTCTGCCAGCCGTGCGGGAATCTGGCCACTGTACTCGTCGTCTGATCCTTCGCCTAGCAGTACCAGATCCACATCGCCAAGTTTCTCTACAGCTGTCGCCAGCAGTCGCGCAGAGCCCCCGGCATCTGCTCCTTCGAACGTCGGGTCGATCAATAGAAAAGCTTCGTCAGCTCCCATTGCCAGCGCTTCCTTGACCGTATCTTTCAACTTGGGCGACCCGCTCGCTATTACCGTGACTTTGGTCGCCTCACCTGACTCTTTGATCCGGACGGCAGCTTCTAAAGCGTTCTTATCGAAATCGCCAAATTTTACCGACAACCCTTCTAACACTGGTTCGCGTGTGTCGGGACGGATTCGTATCTGTTCAAGGTCTATTACTTGCTTCATGCAAACGGTGATGTGCATCGTCACTCTCCTCTAACCAAAACGGTACTGAACGCCATGACCTGCCCGGGGATAGAACCACGTCAATGCGCTGCCGGTGCAGGCGATAAAGCACGCCCCGCACTCCAGGCATCCCTCGAAATCAACTTGTACCTTATTTTCGGCGTCCAACGTGAACAGTTTGGCTGGGCAGACGAACAAGCACGGCTGCAACTGGCACCTGCTCTGGCACACCCGATGGTCGATGATGATGTGCGCTTGCTCGTCAATCTTGAATACATTGAGACCTAGCTTGGCTTCGATGTTCATCGACATTTCCTTCACAAAGCTCTACGAGCCGCTAGCAAATCCTTGAGGATTCCCTTGCCGAGTAACTTCTTGCGCAACGAACGAAACGCTGTCGTAGAAAGTTTCTGCTTCGGATGCTGCCCAAACCAGAAAAGCTCCTCGAAGAGGTCGGATAATACCTTGGGATACAACCCGAAGAGGCGAGGGTTTTCTAAAAATCCTGGCAGGTGTTTGAAGGTATCTAGATCACGTAGAACGAACGTGTCTTGCAACAGACTCTCATAGATGGCAAGCGTCCTGGCGGAGAAGTCGCCTTTTCTACGGGCGTGTAAGATCGCTTGGGCGGCCGTGGCGCCGGATGCCAGCGCAAAATCCATCCCGCGCACTGTGATGCCTAGATTCTGTGAAAACCCTGCCGCGTCGCCGACCACCAGCATCCCGTCTCGATAGAGCTTTCCGACAGCGTTGATGCCGCCCTCTATGATAGTATGGGCTGAATATTCGACAGGGTGCCCATCTTTGATCAGCGGGTGGATTTCTGGCCTAGCTTTGAAGGCTTCCATCATGTCGTGGGGATCGACAGGGGCACCCTGATAGTCTTGATGCATCAGGTCGTGCATACTGATGACCATTCCCAGCGAAAGGCTCTCTTTGTTGGTATAGAGAAAGCCCCCGCCAGTCATACCGTGGGTCACGGATCCAAAGAGCAAATGAGCTGCACCTTGCTCGTTCTCCAAACCGAAGCGCTCCTCGATTCTTTCCGCAGGCAATTCAATGATCTCTTTCACACCGAGCGCGTAGTGTTTGGGATCCATTACCCCGCGTAATCCAGCCTCCTGGGCGAGAAAACCCAATATACCCTCGGCGGAAACCACGACGTCAGCCTGAACGTCAGCCTCACCAGAGCGGATACCCCTCACTCGATCACCATCCATCAGCAGTCCATCTACCTTGTAGCCGGATACTACGAAAGCCCCGCGTGCACTAGCCTGCTCGGCCAGCCAGCGGTCAAACGTGGCACGCAACAAAGTGAAACTGTGTCGCTCATGCTTGAAACGCTCACTGGAAAGTTCAACAGTGATGGACGATTCGGGTGCGACCACGGTCAGGCGTTCGTGGACGACCTGCCGTTCGAAAGGTGCATCGTCCCATAATTCTGTGGGGAAGAAAGGCTTGACCGGTTCCAGGTACAGACGGCCACCGGTTACGTTCTTACTGCCGGGGTAGTCGCCACGCTCGACGACGAGCACCTCCACGCCGGCTTCGGCTAGCACCAGCGCGGTCGATAAGCCGGCCAAACCGCCCCCTACGATTACAACTTCAACTCTCTCCACAACCCTTCTCCGGGTGATATGGACACACGACGATAACTCGATTGCCTGCCATTTGAATGGATAAGCCTCGAGCCGCATCCTGAAACTGCAAGTTTGTTTTTATATCATAGATCTCAAGGATCGACAGCGTTTTGTGATTAGTCCCGGTATGGAACGGACACATCGCCGACGTATTCACGAGCTATGATGAGCTTCTGGATATTGGCACCGCCTTCGGCACCAACCACGTACGACATCAATCCACGCAAAGCCATGCCCAACGGTGACTCTTTGGTGTATCCCTGGGCGCCCAGGTACATCATGGCGTGCTTCACGATCTCAACAGCCAGCAGCGGCGCTTCTAATTTGCACATAGACACGACTTCGCTGATGTTGCGATGGGTGAAGCTTTCTGGTTCGCTATTGAAGGTGTCAGTCATCCAAGCGGCGTACTGCAGAAGAAGCTTCATTTGGAACAGCTTCGACCAGTCCTCAGCGATCTCAAACGATATGCCTTCGAACTTTGCAAGTGGCCTGCCGAATAGTACGCGCTGGGTGACGTGGTCGCGCCCAATCTCGAGCGCTTTCTCAGCGGCACCGACGCAAGCTGCTGCGACAAGCGTCCGGGCGACGTTGAAGCCTTCCATGTTGATGTAAAAACCGCGATTGACCTCACCCAGAACGTAATGGGCGGGGATTTCGACGTCCTTATAGTTGAAGCCGCCTGTAGAGAGTCCGCCGCGCCCGATGTCATCAAATAGCGTGGTGGATATCCCCTTCGAGCGTGCTGGTACGTAGGCAAAGGTCATTCCCCTGTGCCCGGCTTCCGGATCAGTTCGAAACAGCGTCAGGTGACCGCCGTCACGTTGTTCGGTCGTCTCACGTACACCACTGATGTAAACCTTTTCGCCGTTGATGATTAACTTACCGTCCTTCTGTACGGCGCTGGTCTTGATACTGGCTATATCCGAGCCACCGCCTGCCTCTGTGGTACAGATACCCACAAACCACTTGCCGGAGGCTACGTTCGGTAACAATTCCTGCTTCAATTCCTCGGTACCATGTTTTCCTACCAGTGCGGCCCAACCCAGTTGCAGCAGCACATAGACAGGGATAGACATGCTCAGGTCGGCGCGTGCAATCTCCTGAACGGCGATGTTGGCGTAAGTCATCTCTTCGCCTTCGGGTGCGGTCCCGCCGTATGCTGAGGGGAATGTAATGCCTAATACGCCTAACTCGGCTAACCCTTCTATGATTTCATCAGGAATGCCCTCTTCCTTTTCATCGATCTCGCGCGCGATGGGCTCGATCTTTTTCTCGCAAAACTCGCGCAGCGTGCGCTTAAAGAGCTCTTGTTCGGCGCTCAGTCGGAACTCCATGTCGTAACTCTCCTTCTCGATGTTAGGTTTTACGCGCAAGCGCGTAAAGCAGGTGAAATGTGCAGCGAACCCCTTGAGGGCTCGCGATGGCACTCACCTTCTCGATAAAGCGTTCATGCAGTGATTCGCTCTGGTCGGCTGTCAACTGGCGGCGCAGCATCACTGGGAACGGTCCCATCGACATATTGTAATCCCACACGGCTTGCGGGTCCTTAAACCACACTTCCATTTCATCACTCTCTAACTGCAATTCGGTCAGCCCCGCCCACTCCAAAAGCATCTGCAATTCATCGTGTTTGAACGTGATGGGATTGGTCAGCAGTGGTCGTAACCCAAAATCTTGGAACAACTTACGTTGCATGTCCGCCACCGGTGAGAAATAACCCGTCCCCCAATTCGACAACCCGATCTGCCCGCCGCGCTTGACCACGCGCTCCATCTCTTTCAAGGCTTGGCGCATGTTCGGGAATTGGAAGAGGGAGAAGCCGCAAGTCACGATATCAAAAGAGGCGTCGGAAAAACCCAGATGTTCAGCGTCCATCTCGAGGAAGGTCAGGTTGGTCTTTCCTCGTTTCACCGCGTTTTGTCTAGCTATGCGTAGCATAGAGGCTGCAATGTCGCTGCCAACGACCCTACCTTCGGATCCGACCCGTTCGGCAGCCTGCAGCGCGATGGCACCAGATCC
>WVZH01000037.1:2216-17016 GCA_011772595.1 Anaerolineales bacterium | reverse complement strand
TCGCGTTTTGGTCAGGTTGTCAGCATTCGTCGTGGACATGTTCATCTTTACAATCAGAGATCATAATCGAGTGCTCGATATCCTCATCCCGATGATGTGTCATCTTGGATCGTAGTGGAGTAATGGGGTAATTATGTGCCTTCAAATTATGACCGGAGGATGGTATTCTCCCCACACTTGACGCAAGCGGCCGCAAATCTCCCCTAGTGTCAGTTCAGCTTCAACGCATTCAATGAAAAGCGGGATCAGATTGTTGTTGCTCTCGGCCGTCTTTGCAAGACGATCGAGCAATTCATTGGCTTTGCGAGGGTCTCGCCGGGCACGCACCTCTGTTAGGTGCTGTATCTGTGCTGATTCGACGGCCGGGTCGACCTTAAGCCGTTCCAGCTTCAAGGGTTCCTTGGTCTGAAAGGCATTGACACCGACGACGATGGACTCGCCACGTTCGATCTCCTGCTGAGTTTGATAAGCCGCCTCGTGAATCTCCTGTTGGATATACCCGCGTTCAATCGCGGCCAGAGCGCCACCGAGATCGTCGATTTTCGTCAAGTAAGCCCCTATGCGCTCCTCGATCGCGTCTGTAAGCTGCTCGATCGCATAACTCCCGGCCAGCGGATCAATCGTATTTGTGATGCCGGATTCGGAGGCAATAATCTGTTGCGTGCGCAAGGCCACCTTTACAGCCTGTTCGGTCGGAAGACCGAGCGCCTCGTCCATGCTGTTTGTGTGCAAGGATTGTGTGCCTCCCAGCACAGCTGCCAACGCCTGCAGTGCTACACGCACGACATTATTGTGGGGTTGTTGGGCGGTGAGTGTGGAGCCTGCGGTCTGCGTATGAAACCGTAGCCGCCACGATTTCGGGTTTTGGGCGGAAAATCGCTCGCGCATGATACGCGCCCACAGTCTGCGAGCAGCGCGGAACTTGGCGATCTCCTCTAGAAAATCGTTGTGTGCGTTAAAGAAAAAAGTGAGCTGAGGGGCGAAATCGTCCACCTCAAGTCCTGCTTCGAGCGCCGATTGAACGTAGGTGATAGCGTTGGCCAATGTGAAGGCCACCTCTTGGACGGCTGTCGAACCGGCTTCGCGAATGTGGTAACCGGAGATAGAAATCGTGTTCCAGCGAGGGACGTGCTCCTTGCAGAATTGAAAGACATCGGTGATCAAACGGATCGCAGGTTCGGGGGGGAATATATAGGTACCACGAGCAATGTACTCTTTAAGGACGTCATTCTGGATCGTGCCACGAAGTGTAGCGATGTCCACACCCTGGCGTTTGGCGACGGCGAGATACATCGCTAGTAGGATCGCCGCTGGAGCGTTGATCGTCATGCTGGTTGAGACCCGGTCGAGTGGGATTCCTTCGAATAATTGAGCCATGTTGTCCAGACTGGAAATGGAGACACCCACCTTTCCTACCTCGCCCGAGGCAATAGGGTCGTCGGCGTCGTAGCCAATTTGAGTAGGCAGGTCGAAAGCGACAGATAGACCTGTTTGGCCCTGGTCGAGTAGATAACGATAACGGCGGTTGGATTCCTCCGCTGACGCGTAGCCCGCATACTGGCGCATGGTCCACAGGCGGCCTCGATACATCGTCGGATGAACACCGCGGGTATAAGGGTACTCCCCAGGGAATCCCAATTGTTGGAGATAATCTTCATCGACAGCGCGAGGAAGGTAGATACGTTCGAGGGGGATTCCAGATGGGGTCTCGAAATTAGGACGAAGTTCGGGGTATCGTTCAAGCGCGGGAGATAATGTCTGTTCTTCCCAGGACTTGAGCGCTTCTTCAATCGTTGGGCTCATGGCTGGTCCTCAGGGGGTGGGAGGGGACGGCTGGCGAAGACCAGCCCCATGTCGGATGGTTGTATGGGAGATTGGTCGGCGAAATTGGCGAAGGTTGCGTCTCTAAAAGGAAGCTTGAGTCTAGCTTGGAGATTCTCAAAAAGCGTCAGGTAGTCTGCTTTCGCCCGATGTTTCCACATCAGATTCATGGTGGAAGCCATCTCGTGAACCGACTCTCGTGAAGGTCCTTCAATTTCAATGAAGAACCCGAAGGGCAGTTCATCAAGCATAATAAGTGTGGGGTCCAGGGTGAAGGTTTCGCGGTATTTCTCGTAGATGAATACAACCTGATAGCCAAGTGCCTCCAACAAAGACTTGGCGGCGTTGAAATCGTTTACCTCGAATTCGATTTCTGTGCGTTCTTCCGTGGTATGTGCGTATTTGTACGTGAGAAGCGTATGGACGTCTTGGCGTAAGCGTAGCACCTGGTGGCTGGCGGATAACTTTTTATCTTGGGTGTCGAAGCGAAGGTTGCGCTCAAGTGTACGCGGCTCGAGCCGCTGGCCACCCTCTGCGATCACTCGCCGGCGAAAATCAGCCAAGTGGTGAATCAGGAATTTAGCCTCGATCTCCTTTCCAGCTGCCATGATATTAACTAACGATCACCATCACCTGGTTTTGATCCACGCTGTCCCCTGCATGCACTCGAACACGTGCGATTGTTCCGCCGCGAGGCGACTTCAACTCGTTCTGCATCTTCATCGATTCGAGCACAATCAGATTATCGCCTTTTTCCACTTGTTGTCCTTCCTCGACAGGGACGGCGACAACTAAACCTGGCATTGGTGCTCTGAGATGGTATTCACCAGTCTGGCTAATCTGCGCACCGGAAGCCATCCGCAGGCGCCTTTGTCGTTCGTCTTCAACGTTGACGAGGTAGAGTTGACCTTTGAGCAGGACCTCCAATCCAGATAAAGATGGAACCACATACGCCTCGAAGGATCGCCCTTCGATCAGCATCGAATAGACTGGGCGCCCAGCAACCGATTGAAAGTCCAGAGAGAGACGCTCGCCGTTCACCATGATCTCGCCGTCGGCATTGATTTCAATCTCGAATTGCTGGTCCTCGATGGTGGCGATGTACTTCATGTGCCCTCCGAGCGGTCAAATCGGCGCTCAGACCTTCCGGCGAAGTGGTTGCCGCTGGAAAAAGTCTAACGTTGCATCCGTTCCCAGCGTGCGAGCCACTTCCAATTGCTCGTATCACGCTTGCCACGTCGTACGATTTGGGCTGCCTGTTGGCTTTCGCGGTGAGCGACGAGGGTGGCCATGATAGCTGCGACGTGGGCAAGAGACTCCTTGCCCTCCTCGGCCTCGTCCATGGAGAATCGCTCTTCGACGAAACGCGTATCGAACTGTCCGGCTATAAAACGATGAGAGTCCATGATGTTTTGATGGAAGGGGATGTTCGTCTTAACGCCGGTGATGCGGTATTCTTCCAAAGCTCGCCGCATGCGCAAAATCGCCGTCCCGCGCGTCTCTCCCCAACAGATCAATTTAGAGATCAGGGAATCATAATAAGGCGATATCTCAAATCCTGGGTATACGCCTGTGTCAATGCGTACGCCAGGACCACTCGGCGGGATAACTTGGATGAGTAGCCCAGTTGAAGGTAGGAAGTTGTTGTAAGGGTCTTCGGCGTTTATGCGGCACTCTATTGCCCAGCCATTTAAACTCACATCTTCCTGTGAATAACGAAGTTTTCGGCCGCGGGCGATACGGATTTGCTCCGTGACAATATCGATCCCAGTGGTCAATTCGGTGATCGGGTGCTCCACCTGAAGACGTGTGTTCATCTCCAAAAAGTAGAAGCTGTGCTCTTTATCAACCAGGAACTCGATCGTTCCCGCGTTTAAGTAATCCACGGAACGTGCGGCAGTGCATGCCAATTCGCCCATGCGATTGCGCAGGTCTTCGGTCATGAACGGTGATGGGGATTCTTCGAGCAATTTCTGGTGCCGCCGTTGTAAGGAACACTCACGCTCTCCAAGGTGTATCACGTTGCCGTGGTTATCCGCCAGGATTTGAAATTCAATGTGACGAGCGTCGACGATGAGCTTCTCCAGGTAGACATTACCGTCCCCAAATGCTGCCTCCGCTTCACGACGGGCGGCTGCGATCAACCCCGGCATCTCCTCGGGATTCCCCACTTCCCGCATTCCTTTGCCGCCACCACCTGCAGTCGCTTTTATCAACAGCGGAAAACCGACTTGTGGCGCGATGGTAATCAATTCATCGTCGCGCAGGTTGCCTTCACCCTCCGTACCGGGGACGACGGGAACACCGGCCGCGGTGACCGTTGCGCGTGCGACGGCTTTGTCACCCATGGATGCGATGGCACTTGGTCTGGGACCGATAAACACGAGTCCCGCGTCTCGAACGGCGTTGGCGAAATCGTCACGTTCAGCGAGGAAACCGTATCCCGGATGGATGGCGCCTGCCCCACTGCGTTTGGCAATCTCGATGATCTTATCACCCCGTAAGTACGAATCGCGTGCGGGCGATGGTCCTAAGAGAAACGCTTCGTCAGCGTAGCGAACGTGTAGCGAAGCGCGGTCGGCATCTGAATATACTGCGACAGTTCCTAGACCGAGCTCTCGGCAAGCGCGTATGACACGCACTGCGATCTCACCACGGTTGGCGATCAGTACTTTTTTGAACATGGTCTTCACCAATCACCGATCCCGACATCAATCAGGATGTAGTGTCTTCTTTGTGGGGTATTTTGACCATTCAAATTCATGGCGTGTCCTTTGGAGGTTGTGCGGGTATCAAAGCGGAATGTTTCCATGTTTTTTCGCTGGATTTGAGTCTCGCTTATTGGCGAGCATTTCGAGTGCATTGATCAATCTTGGTCGTGTATAACGTGGTTCGATTACGTCGTCGATGTATCCTCGTGAGGCGGCGATGTAGGGATGAGCGAATTTCTCACGATACTCGGCGACCAATTCATCTTTACGCTTCTCAGGGTTTTTAGCCTCTGCGATCTCCTTGCGGAAGATGATGTTCACGGCGCCCTCCGGTCCCATCACAGCCAACTCGGCGCTCGGCCAGGCGATATTAAGATCGCCTCGGATGTGTTTTGAGGACATAACATCGTATGCCCCACCGTAGGCTTTGCGGGTGATGACCGTGATTTTGGGAACCGTCGCTTCGCAATAGGCGTAGAGCAGCTTGGCACCGTGGCGTATAATCCCGCCATGCTCTTGGCTGGTTCCTGGTAAGAATCCGGGCACATCAACAAAGGTTATAAGCGGAATATTGAAAGCGTCGCAGAAGCGCACAAAGCGCGCACCTTTGACGGAGGAATTGATGTCCAGTACACCAGCGAGTACCTGAGGCTGGTTGGCGACGACGCCCACGCTGTGTCCTCCCAGGCGTGCAAAACCGACGACGATATTTTGGGCGTAATTTTCATGGATTTCGAAGAACGTTCCGTCGTCCACGATCATGCGGACGACTTCGCGCATGTCGTACGGCTTACTGGGATCGTCGGGGACGATCGTGTCGAGCGTTTCCTCGGTGCGTAAACGGTCGTCGCTGGTAGCCACGTAGGGTGGGTCCTCCATGTTGTTTTGGGGTAAATAAGAGAGGAGAACGCGAATCATGTAGAGACAATCCGCTTCATTGGGCGCCATGTAGTGGCATACGCCGGAGTTGCTGGCGTGGACTTCAGCACCGCCGAGATCTTCGAAAGTCACATCTTCGTGTGTGACGGCTTTGACGACATCTGGGCCGGTGATGAACATGTAGGAGGAGTTCTGCACCATGAAGATGAAGTCCGTCATTGCAGGCGAGTAGACGGCGCCGCCGGCGCAGGGTCCCATGATGGCGCTAACCTGTGGGACGACGCCGGAAGCCAGGGTGTTGCGGAGAAAGATATCGGCGTATGCGCCAAGAGAGACGACGCCTTCCTGGATGCGGGCACCACCTGAATCGTTCAACCCAATGACGGGTGCGCCGTTCTTGAGCGCCATGTCCATGATTTTACAGATCTTTTCCGAGTGTACCTCCCCAAGGCTGCCACCGAACACCGTGAAATCTTGGGAAAAAACATAAACCAGACGCCCCTCGATCGTCCCCCAGCCGGTGACGACGCTGTCGGCGAGGATCCGTTTCTGATCTAATCCGAAATCGTGCGTGCGATGTGTGACGAACATATCGGTCTCACGAAAGGACCCTTTGTCGAGTAAAATCTCGAGACGCTCGCGCGCCGTGAGACGCCCGCGCTCGTGTTGGGCATCGATCCGATCGGGCCCACCTCCCAGACGGGCTTCTTCCCGCAAATTCCGAAGGTGCTCCTCTTTTGTGGAATGGCTCATGCCTTACTCTCCAGATAATAATTTCGCACAGACACCCTGCTCGTGATACCAAACAGCACGACTAGAATGGCTCCAGTGACGATAGCTGCCATGGGCCACGATCTGCGTGTGAAGTCCGAGTGCATGATAAATACCCGGTCGATCCAATACCAAATTCCGAACAACACTGCCGACCAGCGAGTGAATCGTATTGCCCATTGCCGACCTGTGAAGAGCGCGATGGCTGCGAAGACCCCGATCACTGCCCAGAAACCGTTCTTGATCAGCAGATAGCTTCTCGGAACCGTGAGGGGCAGGTCGGGAAGATTAATTCCAGCCCAAAGACCGGCGACATGGATGGCTGAAAAAGTTAACACTCCGAGACTAAGGCTGGTTACGAGCCGGGGGCGCCGTTTAGATGACAAGTGTAATTTTCCCCATTTGCTCACCAGCGGCAAGTCGCTCCTGAGCCGCTGCAGCCTCTTCAAGCGGGTATTGGCGATCGAGCACCGGATTCAGGCTTCCCTCGAAGATCAGGTTCATCACGGTGGCGAAATCGTCGCGTGTCCCCATGGTGGATCCCAAGATGGATAGATGCTTTCCAAAGATGAAGCGGTTGTCGATTTCGAATTTCGGACCAGCTGTGTTCCCGACCGTGAGGATACGCCCTCCTTTGCGCGCAGCCCGTAAGCTCAAAGGCATTGTACCGGCGCCGACGTTATCGACCACGATGTCAACGCCCTGGCGCTTGGTGGCCTGGAATACGGCTTTAGACCAGTCTTCCTCCTTGTTGCGATCGATTACAACGTCGGCGCCGAGCGACTCTGCCAATGCGAGCTTCTCGGTACTCGAACCAACGACGTAAACCTTGGCGCCGGATAGCTTGGCGATTTGAATGCTGGCCGTGTTGACGCCTCCCGAGGCGCCGACAATCAGGATCGATTCGCCCGGCCTCAGGTTTCCGCGCACGATCAGGGAATGCCATGCCGTGTGGTATACGAGGCCAGCGGCTGCTGCTGCGTCGAATGTAAAACCCTCGGGTAGCGGTAGCACGTTCACGTCTGGGACGACCACGTACTCGGCGTACGTGCCGCGAATGGTTTCCCCTAGAAGATGCCAATGGCGACACATGTTGTCCTTGCCTGCCAAACAGAAGGAACAGCGACCGCAGCTCAGGTTGCTGTTGATAACGACGCGGGTACCGACTTCGAGATCGGTCACACCTTCGCCGAGTGCAGATATCTCACCCGCACCATCTGCCCCAGGAATGTGTGGATATTCGAGCTTCAATCCGGGCCAACCCTCGCGCACCCAGAGGTCAAGGCGGTTTAACGCTGCGGCTCGCAAGCGTACCTGAACCTCCCTTCGTCCAGGCTCTGGCTCTGGGAAGTCGTCGTAGCGAAGTACTTCTGGACCCCCGTGCTCATCCAACAGAACGGATTTCAAGGTTACCTCTCCATTTATCTTGCTCTCGCTAGGTCTTTCCGATCGGACTCATGTGTGAACGTCATTTGGTTTTCACATCGATTATATCGTGGGATTGGCCGATGTCCTAAGTTGGCTGATTCCCTTCAAGGCGAACATTGACTTTGTGAGGAGGAATAAGTTCTGAGGCAGATTGACAAGGGAAACGAGTATTCCGGCGATGAAAATAACGAGAGGTGTCTTTCAAGGATTTCATGGTGAGTGCAGGGATGACGTATGAGGATCTGCCGTGCCCATCAATCAGGCACAGCCTTTGTGTGATGTGTACGTTGGTAGCGTACTTGGTCTCATTCATACCACATCAGATCGCGAATGTGGATAACGTTGTCGCCGATGTCGACGCCTAGGATTTCTACTTCGATTCGAATCGCATCGATGGGACCCTCATGAAACGGTAAATCTACAGTGGGGTCATTGGGTAGGTCTCGATAGGTCCTTGAATATTCTTGAGGATCTGAATCCAGATTTTGGTAAAGACGGACGTTGAGCCCAACTTGCATCGTACCGGTCGTTACCTTGATACCCGATATGGTCTGGGGATGATCGAAGGTGAGTGTGATCAGCGCTGGATTGGCATGGTACGTGCGGACGAGAGTGAAAGGATCACCATCGAAGATGTGGATGAGTTCGCCCATATCGAATTGTGGGTGTTGTACCGCGATGGTCTGACCGCCCAATTCGATCTCCTCTGTCACGGGCCGCAATTTATCCTCGTATTCTCTTGCGAAAATGGCGTCCGCACCAGGGGCATATCGCATTCGGATGAAGAGAAAGCCTACCCTGCCGTTGGGGTAGGGCACAGTTCTCTCGATGCGGATGTCCGTAACTTTTTCGTCGTTCAGTAAGTTATCGTACTCCTCGCGCGTAAGGACGAGGATCGTTTTCTCATTCAAGTCCCCTTTTTCCAATAGGAATCGATCCGCGTTACCGAGATAAACAGGCGCCTTATAAGGGGAGAAGAAGTTCCGTAGGATGTGCGTGCCGTTGGCCCAAGATGGCGAGACGAAGACTGTGTCTTGAGGTGACTCGTTGATATGAGTTTTTACGGCGTCGAAGACCTGTTTTGCACCGTACTGCATTCCATAGAGGCCGTAGTTTTCATCCCAGAAGGCTCCGTTCACTAAGGCGTCCCTCAACATATAGGCATTAATGAGTACGAGAAGCACTGTTATAGCGTAGGCTACGATCTTGTAGGATCGCCGGGAAGCTATCCAATTCCCCACAGAGGACATGCCGATTGTGGTCAGAAAAGTGGCCGGGATGACGAATACAAGCACGCGGGTGATCCCAACACCGACGATTGCCGCGCCCAAAGGAGCAGCGAGGCAAGCAGCGAGCACAAGGCGATATTCGCTACTTCGCCAATTCTTGAGTGCTTTTGCCAGACCGATCAGCATGAACGGCAAGGTGGCCAGCATGATGTGGCCATAACCTTGCATGATGTGACGGGACAAATCGGGATTGGTGGAGGAGTACCAGTAGACGGGGCTCAATCCGAAAAAGTAATGCCCAAGAAAAGTGCCGATTTTTTCGCCTAGGGGGATATCGTGAAGCCAATAGGTGCCTAGCATGCGAAGGTGGTAATAGGTTTCGCCCTCGTGCCCCATTTGAAATCGCACATACGGCAAGATCAAAAGAACGGCTAAAATCAAACTCAAACCAATCGTGCGTCGATTCTGCCAGTGGTGTCTCAGATCCGAGAGAAAGAGCAACAACGCAGTTCCAGCGATGATGAGTTGTCCACCGCTGTAACTGTAAAATGCGAGTCCGGCGAAAAGAACGGCAGCGTAGAAAAAGCGAGGAGAGCGTATGAGATAGAGCAGGTAGAAGGCGAGCATCAAAGTGTACATGGAGACGAAGAGCACCGTTTCAAAGGCTGTGCGCGAATGCAGAAACCAGGCGGGGGTGATAGAGAGCAGCAATGTCCCCAACCACCAGAATCGAATTCGAAAGACATTACGTAAGGCCAAAGCGACCGCAGCCGCAGCCAACAGTGTGATCAGCGCCGATGTAGCTCTAGTGACGAAAATTGATTTGCCAAACAAGATATAGGGGATCACCTGTGCGTACACCGATAGGCTCAGGTTGAACAAGGAATTGTTCTCGAAGTAGGTTGGGAGCAGGGTGCCGTGACCATCGTAAAGACCATTCTTCACAAGATCTTCTGCCAGAACCGTTTGAACGGCTTCGTCGGTGAAAAAGTAGATTGGAAAGTCCTCAAGGGCGATCAGACGAGTGAGCGCGTAGACGAGAAGCGAGATCAGGAAGAGCCTTGCGTCGATAGAGTATTTAAGGGATCGGATATTCTGGCTGAGCCTTGAGGTTTTGAGACGCTCCCATAGTTGGCGAAGCCTTGCTCGCGGAAAACGATTGATTAAAGGACGAGCCCACATAGAAACCAATTCTGGCGATAAGCGTCTATGCGGGACAGCGGGCTTGAGAGCAGGATCGAGAACGATTGTTTTAGGAAGCTCGCCCAAACCTGCGTCGAGATCGATCCTCACGAGAGCCTGGGGCTCGCTCTCTGGCTCCTCGTCCGCGGCCAGCGCTTGTAGGGTGAGCTGTAGTCCGTCAGTATCTGTTGTCTTTACAGTAATTTGGATGCGCGCAGCACTCGTGGGTATCGCTTCTTTTGCGTCAATGTCTGGTCTACGAAGCGGGCGATTTCGTCTACGCCAGATGAAAAGCAGAACAAGGTCGATTATGAGGGCGGCAATAACCGCAAGTAGGGTAAATGGAGTTGATCCCATAAGTCGGTTTAATCACAGCGACGACATGGTCACTGGCGGACAAGGTGTACGATGAATATGGGCTCGCCCATCTCGTCGCGCTCCGTGATGGTTGTGCCATGAGGGAATCGTCCTTCGACATCCGCAATTGCATCGAAGTACTGAGGCAAGAGCACGAAGGCGATGTTTTCTCCTTCGATGGGTGGGTTTTGCTCCGCATCGAGCGGTAAGATCATGTCGTGGCCAGTTGCATTGTATGCAATGAAGGGAACGCTTGGAAGAGTGTGGTAGTCCATCACAGGCTGGCCGAAGAAATACACCTCCATGTCAAACCCCTCGTCAAAGAGAAATCCAGCGATTCGTCGAGCGACGTAACTTTTCCGATCCGAATATCTTCCCTCTTCCATTGTGCGTAGGAAGAATTTCACTTCAAGGAATCCGATGACCAACATGAAACCAATTACCGTGGCTGAAAGTGCGGTTCTGAATTGTGGTCTTGCCTCCAACAGCTGACTCCAGATCTCGTTCAGGGGTAGGATGATAAGCACGCTGATGAGGGGTGCGGTTAATAGCAACCTCTGAGCGTTGGGCGGTTCGACACTGAATGTCGAAGCGAATATGGGACCGAGAAGCCCGATCAAGAGGATGTTGTGTCGAGGATCCTTAATTCGCAGTGCGGTGATGAGAAGACCTGCCAGGAACAACGTCGCGGGTATGGTGAGCAGCATTGGTGAATTTGGGCTGTAGACTCCCCGCATGGGGTTTGCGGTGAAGCCGAGTATGGTCTTCAAGAACAACTCACCAAATATTATAAGTATGTGTTTCCCGGTTGACTGAGTCGCCCCTCGGATCCAATCTGCTTTTAAGATGGAGACGCGACTCAGAGGCGCCATGAGTTCATTTGGGTTCTCGATGTAAAACAGAGTTAACGGGAGCACAAGCGCGAGAAGAACGAGTGTAAGCGAAATGAGCCCGGGAAGTCGTCCTTGTGCAGGACGCGAGACGCGCAGTATTAGAAGCCAGAGCAGAGCATAGAGGGGAAGCAAGTGTGAGGTGGTATAGAAATATTGCCCCATACCGATCGCGGCACCGGCAACTAGAAAAGCATAACGCTCGTTTTCCTTCCATGCGATCCACAAGCCAGCGATCATCGTCATCATGAAGAATCCGTCCCAGATGTTGACTAACGCGATGCGGCTGAAGAGCAGGTGATAATGAAAGGTTGAAAGGAATAGGCCGGCCAAGATTCCTGGGATGCGACCGAATATCTGGCGTACCGCCCAGTATGTCGCCAATACCGCCAGAGCTCCTCCAATGGCGGAAGGCAAGCGTATAGCGAGTATGCCTCGCCCTAAGACCTGCTGCATGATGGAAGCTGGTAAGAACTGAAGAGCCGGAAAAGAAAACCATCCCATGATGAGCAGATTATTCCGCACGCCAGTTTTATAGTCCCACGCCATCAAGCCTACCGAGCCTTCATCACCGCTGACCGTGAAGGGAATCTCCCCTAAGTAGATAATTCTTGTCGCCAGGCTTACGATCAGGAGAACACCTAAAGTGATCCAATCCCAACGGTCCAAGTTGGAGGGTGTGTCTTTCGAAGGTTTTTGCCAACAGCCAATGACGACAAGTAGACAACCAACGATCCAGACAAGACCATACAACGAAGAGTGAGCGGTGAGGGAGTTTCCTGCCGCCGATCGGGAAGCGAGGGATAAGGAGAGGCCATAGAGAATGAATAGGACTTGGATAATGGATACCCCAAGGAACTGTGCGATTTTATCGAGTACCACGCGCGGAAACCCTAGAGAGCGTTCCGACGGGGAGAGCATGATCCCAATCAAAAACGAGGCCGCTCCTAGCAGGAGCAAAGTAAAGTTGATCACGTTGTGAGGACTGACTTGCATGAGGTGCTGGCTGAGCAAGGTCAGCACAAGGCCTCCTGCCATCAAGAGAGACCGTTCGAGCGATAGTGTCCCGTGTTGTGAGGGCTCTGATTTCTCTCTTTTTTTCGCCATATCCTTGTTCTCCGGTGCGTTTCGAAGATGTTGCTAAGGCTTCAACCTCTCACAGAAGACGTGTGTTCCCTTAGGTCAACAGGAGGTATAGAGCAATCGTGTTCGGATTGGGATCGTTTCTAATATTCTTTACGCCTGCATGCTCCTTAGTAGAGCTTCGAAAGTGTTGTTTACAACAAACAAAAATCGCGCACGCAGAAGAGCGCTTCAAATTCCGGAACAGAGCGGCGATAATTTTACGGTTTTTACCTGACTACCGAAAGTCGGAGAGAAGCTCCTCGAGGGAGTGCTGATCATAAATCCCGATTTCCGATGCGAAGCGTCCCATCAACCCGTTAGTGTATCCCAGTGGGAATGGGATGCGACAGCGGGGATCAACCCGTTTGTATCTTAGGCGGGAAAATGTAAAAGCGTCTATACTGTCCAACGCTTCGAGTGACTGGGGCACGCCTTTCGAGGATTAGCTCTCCGGGTTGGTGAGCCAGCGATCGGGATGACGAAAAGTTTACAGACGATGGAAAGGGAGACAATTGTGTCGAGCGATATCATGCGGGGAAGGAAGACAATGCTGCAAAATTTCTCAAACTCAGTCGATCGCATCATAGCTAAGATCGTCGAAAACAAGTGGTGGATCCCCGTTATTGAACTGGCGATAATCGCACTCTTTGCTGCTTGGCTGGGTCGCGAATATTTGGATCTCGATCCTGCAACAGTCCCCTTCGGACGAGAAATCATGATGGTCATCCAATCTCACAATCTTTGGAACATTGCAAAGGAATGTGGGACTTGTGCCTTTTGGAATGGCTCCACGACGGGTGGCTATCCGGCATTTATCGAAGTGTTCGGGGCACCGCTCCATCCGATTATCATCCTAACGACTTTGCTTTGGGGAGTGATTAACGGCACCAAGATTGCCTTGGTCATCTCATTATGGGTGGCCGGATTGGCACAATGGTGGATCGGGCGCGAGTTACGGGTAGGGTGGTTGCCGAGGATGTGGGCAGCGCTCACCGCTGTCGCGGGAGGGCATCTTGCAGGTCGGATTGAGGCGGGCGCCTTTACGATTCTCATGTCCACAGCTGTAGCGAGTCTTGTAATCCCGGGTCTCTTGGCTGTCGAACGTAGGAGGGACAGACGTGCGGCTGTCTTATTGGCGATTGTCCTTGCATCGGCGATATTTGGAGGGCAGGGATATATGCAAGTCGGCATTCTGCTGAGCTTGCCAGCGGTGACGTTCCTACTAGTGGATAAAAAGCTTATGCTGCGTCCTGTTTGGCGGAGGTATGTGCTCGCGGCTGTTTTGGCTGTTATGCTCGCCGCTCCCTTGCTTCTTCCTTTAACCCGCTTCTTCCCGAATTTCGGAAAGCCGGTTGATCCGGAATTTAAATCCGCCCAACCTTTGGAGTACCTTCCGCTCAATCTGGTTATCAACGATCCCGAATTCTATTTCACCACTCAGACGCTGGAGAAGTTAGCAGCTGCGGCGCCTTACACAATGTACATTGGATGGGTGGCGGTCATCTTAGCGGTGATCGGGATGGGTTTTGTACGCAAGGAGGATAGGGGCAGGATTTATTATCTGGCTAGCGGTGCGATTCTCGTCTTTCTTGTCGCCAGTGGTCTTCTTCTAAATTGGCTCTTTAAAGTTCTCCCCATCGCAGCAGCCGTGCGCTTTCCCAGTTTTATCGCTGGATTTGCCATCCCCATGATACTGGGCCTTTCTGCTTATGGTCTTGAGCGTATCTTGAACTTGGACTGGCCGACCCTGATGGTTCGACTCCCGGGTTCAAAACCATCGGAGTCTCTTGGGTTCTCGCTAAGATGGATCCTGCTTGTTCCGTTATTCATAAATTTAAAGACCAGCACCACCTTCGCGAAAGCGTGGTTGACGACGCTCCAGCTTGGTGATGACGTCCCCTGGATCGAAGAGACGCTGACGACGCCTGAGTTGCAATGGGTTTCTCCGCCATTTGGGGAGCATTATTTCATCACACCGACCATCACATCGGGTCTGAAGATCTCGCCGGGCCTCAAGCCATGGGGTTGGAAGGAAAGACCGGTACCCTTACCAAGATTGGAAGCGCTACGCGGAGGCCCCCCCTCAGAGACTGTTTCTTTGGTCGAGGATCAATTCGGAATCTTTGTTTACCTCCACGAAGACAGATATTACGCTGCGGTTGTCGATGATCAAGGTCAACAACCATGTGTGGCCACAGGCACGGGTGGTGATCTTAGGGTCGACTGCAATAGCGATTTGCCGGGCCGACTGGTTGTGCAGGAAAACACGTGGACCGGATGGAAAGCGTGGCGAGACGATATGCCTGTTCCCCTTGTCGGCGATGCATGGTTGGAGGTCGAAGCGCCAGCGGGTAGGCATTCTTACCGGTTTGAGTATCGGCCTTGGGATGTCCCCTTGGGAATCGTG
>WVZH01000037.1:1457-2197 GCA_011772595.1 Anaerolineales bacterium | reverse complement strand
ATGTCGTCAGGGATTAATTCGCGGGGCGTGCTTATGAATCGTATCGCATCGTCCCTCAACGTCTGGCAGTAGCCCACATGTTGAGTCCGAGTTCGAAGTAGCCAAAATCGAGCTTGTGCATGGAGAAGCCGGCCATACCGAAGTACCAACCGATGAGAGGCAACGTGTATGCAAAAACGTGGTCGTCAATCTCTTCCTTGCTCACGAGCTTCAATCTGGCCATGACGCGGAGTATCCGGTCTGACCATGCAGCCGGCGTAGTTAGAACGACCATTCCTTCCGGTTTTAAGGCTCGATAGCACTCACGAAACAGTTCGACGAGCATTTCCGGGTTTAGGTGTTCCACGACAGCCAGCAGCGATATGACGTCAAAAAATCTGCCCTGGAATGGCAGCATGGCTGTGCTGTTCAAATCGATCGTGTGCCATGTGATGTCTGGTCTGGTGGATGGTGCGGGAAGCTGGTCGATGGCGAACTTTTCCTTGAACGAGGTGTGGGCGAGGAAATACGGATCGCTCCCACATCCGATATCCAGGATGCGCCCAAGGCGAAGGTTCGAGGGAATTAATTTGTTCGCCTGTCGAGTTCTGAGGCGGGCAAGAAGGGGTTCGAGTAGACCGTAGCCTCTTGTAACACTCATTAGCGCTCATCCTGTCGGGTTGACAGACCGATATCGGAGATCTGTGTAGGTCCTAATGCCGTGGATACCCACGACACGGAAGCTTACCTCGCATTTTGAT
>WVZH01000037.1:0-1362 GCA_011772595.1 Anaerolineales bacterium | reverse complement strand
CGCAGGGTTGGATAAACAAAAAAGCGGCAGGAACGCAGTCCACCCGCCTATCCATGGTCGGACTCAGAGCTTAAAGCCCTCCGGGCTTGGCTGGAGGGTGGTTCAGCACTCTCGGGTCAAGAGCCTGGTGAACTACCAAGGGACTTGACAATCATTGCGAGCGAAGGCGTTCACATCTGTCATCGTGAACCCCATAAGGGCGACGCGATTCCCTGGCCCCACTGCATGTCGTCGTGAGCCCCCCTTCGCCTACGCTCAGTGTAAACTCCAGTTGCGAAGCAATCCCCAAGCCGCGAGCTGGAGATTGCCTCGTCGCGGAGTTTATCCTGAGCTTGACGAAGGGCTCCTCACAATTAATGAAGTAATTGCTTCGGCATTATGTGCCTCGCAACGACGTACTGAGGAAGGGGAGATTGATTCCGCCCGACACTGCACCCTGGCCCGGTCAGCCTGTCCTGGCTCACAGTCCAGGGGAAGGGCGGGACGAGCGTCGCCGTGTTTAACCTGAACTTGACGAAGGACTCCTCGCAATGACATCAGGAGGAGTTTCTTCAAATCGTTGGCCATGCGTGTGGCTTTTGAGACAGCCCCGGGGCAGGTTGGACGACCGCCCCAGAATTTTGCGAACCGTTCTCCCAAGCTTTGTCGGTGGCGGACGGGTGGGCGCTAATAGCGCCCATCCTGCAACGGGTCTATAATCACGCCATCTTGCCGGGGCCTTGTTGTGTTTGAATACCAAACGCCGTTGTACAATCGAACTTGCAGGAGCTCATTCGGGCGCAAGATCACTTGAGGGTTCGATGTTGAAGGAGCGGGAATGAATTCGGACCAAGATCTTCCAACAGAAGATAGTCGCGACGAGAATTCAGATGAGTCCCGTATGTCGGGTAGTACCGGAAGAGCATGGGAAGGTCTGAACAAGTGGCTGCGAAGTCGGTCTTCATGGCGGATTTCACCAAACGATGCCCTACTCCTTGGTCTTGAGTTATTGATCGTCGTGGTGTGGACACTCATCGTTGCGCGTCCGTACCTGGACATGAACACTTCGATGGTGCCTGCGGGGCGTGAATACCTCTCAGCAATCCAAATGCATCATGTATGGGAAAACGCAAAAGAATGTGGTGCTTGCGCATTATGGTTTGGAAGCATCCGCGGGGGAATTCCGGCATTCATCGATCCCACCGCAAGTACGCTTCACCCGTTGGTCATCGTCACGACGTGGATTTGGGGTGTGATCAACGGTTCCAAGATGGCGCTTGTAGGCGTCCTGCTCATCGCGGGCCTGTCCCAATGGTGGTTGGGAAAGATCTTGGGACTTCGTAGGGTTGCCCGGGTGTGGAGCGCGATGATGGCCGTCGTTGG
>WVZH01000274.1:1087-1675 GCA_011772595.1 Anaerolineales bacterium | reverse complement strand
CGGAAAAGATTACTACGGTGCCCAAGAGATATTCGCTCCAGCGACGTCCTATGGGCAGATCGAGAGCGCTTGGTTCCAAAATCCAGCGACAAATCTAACTTGGACGTGGACTGACATAAACAACTTGGAAGTAGGCGTTCAATCAGTGCAGGTCGGCGCATGGACAGGCGAGTTACGAGTCACCCAAATGTTTGTCGAAGTCTTCTGTGCGGACGCAAAGATTGGCGACTTCTCATTTGAAGACATAGACCTCGGGTTTAACGTTGGGACGGTCGAGTTGGAGATCTACGCTAGAAACTTGGGTCCGGCGAACAACGACATGGTTGAAATAGCTGTCTACGACGGCTCCACGTGGGCGCCCATTGGGACCACAACGCCAGGCAACGCTTGGGGTTGGGTATCCGTCGCAGGCGTCGACGTTACAGAAACACTTGATACGCCGGCTAAGATCAACGCCGCAAAGGCTTACTTCACCAAAATAACGATGGACGGAGGCAGAAACGAGGTAGAGCCAGCAATAGAGGAGATACAGGTTGATGCGATGAGACTGAGGGTTTACACAGCGGGCTACCTGGAAGACGTAACCAC
>WVZH01000274.1:548-1051 GCA_011772595.1 Anaerolineales bacterium | reverse complement strand
GCATGGATCACCATTAACCTTCCCAACGCACAGGTTAAGGTTCATCCACAGAGCGTGGTAGACTATTCGCTGAAAGCAGAGACTCCGATCACAATACGACCCGATGGCAACGGGTTCTTCACGCAGTGGGCTGGCACGTACGTGGATTGGGATGAAACGGCTCAAGACGGCGACAGCTCCTTCGTTTCCACAACTTCGGGCCTTCAAAGGGAGAGTTCCAGCTTACAAAACCCCACTCCCGCAACATGGGAAATCGCTGGCGTGAGGGTTGTCGTATACGCTCGCTACGCCACTGGGGGAATGGACGAACTGTTGACGCCGACGCTCGTCTTTGGCTCACGGTGGGAGAGGGCGGCTCCACAGAGTTTCTCGCTGACCACAAGCTACGCAGAGTACTCGTACACCTGGGGGGTCAACCCGTACACAGAAGCCCTCTGGACCTGGGCCGACATAACCAACCTGCATGCAGGCGTGCTCTCTGAATCGGTCGGCGGATGGTCAGG
>WVZH01000274.1:0-533 GCA_011772595.1 Anaerolineales bacterium | reverse complement strand
GTAGCCAACCTTGTCCTTTATGACTTCACGGTGAGTTATGAAACGACGGGTCTCACCGCCCTGGGTTACCTTTCCGCCGCCCCATTCAGCAGCGCGTTTCCCACGGTGGTAGAAGATGCAATCACCGCGGTGACGGGCGAAAGTGTTGGACAAGGTGATGACTCGACGACAGTCTTCAACCTTGAACAGCCAAGACTAATGTGTGGCTCAGAGACGATCTACCTAGGTGGAGTTCCTCAAACAAGATTCACCGACTACACCATCAACTACAAGACTGGACAGATAACGTTCACAACTGCTCCTGGATTCGGGGTTGCCATCACCGCAGACTACGAAATTCCAGCTCATGTTCGTGTCTCCTTCAGCATGCCACCTGGAACCACAGAAGGAGCCAGCGGAAACAGAACTTTGGCGACGCTAGTCTTCGTTGTCGACGGCCGCGGAATGACTTTTCTAGACCTCCATAGCATAAGACTCTCGGACCCGAGCGTGGTCACAATCATCTCAGACAAGTACAACGGATACTTCAGAAA
>WVZH01000447.1 GCA_011772595.1 Anaerolineales bacterium | reverse complement strand
TGGCAGCACACGTCTCAGGTGGGTTAAAGTCCCACTCGACCCGAGGCCCCGGGTCGATATCCAAAGGTGGGGGTAACGCCTCACAGGCCGGAGTTGATGGGAGCTTCGGAGGGCAGGGCGTCCACCGTGAGGTGGAGTCTGAAGGGCTTGAGGAGAACCACCGGGTCGTAATCGATGGGAGCGATCCCAAGGATGAACCGGTCGGCCAAAGGTGGGCAATGGTCGAGCCTGCACTACGGAGGCGAAGGCGTAGGGTTCCAGCNNGGTGTGTGCGGGCGACACGGTGGGGAAGAGGCGTGTGTGACCCAGGGAGGCCTGGTATCGTCCGAACGGAAGGTATGGCTGAGATATTGTGACACCCGCAGACGAAAGGGCGGGAAACGGGGAACACAAACATCGGCCTGGAGCCACCGGGGGGTAGGTGCGGATATAAGCGGAAGCGAAATTTCGGCCGAAGCGGTGCCAGGAATCGGAGCGGGGAATAGTACTCGGGAACAAGGTCAGAGCAGAAGGCCTTGGATCACTGCCTAAGAGCAGTGGCGCTGGCGTGTTCAAAAGGCACGTTGGAGGGGGAAGGCCCCGTACTTTGCTGAGCGTGGGGAGGGCTGGGAAGCGGAGAGTAGGTGTTTGGAGGTTGGATAGTTCCATGAGAGAAAGACCCAAGGCCAGCACTGAGGAGACCGTGGAGCGGCAGGACCCACGAGCATCGAGGATGAGGCAGGAGAGAAAGAGGAAGGTCCACTCACTGATTGACAAGGTGTACAGTCGAAAGAATCTGGAGATGGCCTGGCAGAAGGTGAAGGAGAACCGAGGCAGTGCTGGTATCGATGAGGTGACCATTGTGAGGTTTGACCAACGCAAGGGCTACTATGTGGGATTGCTGCACAGAAAGCTTTGCGATGGAACCTACCGGCCGAAACCGGTAAAGCGGGTAGCGGTACCGAAGTCCAATGGAGGAACAAGGAAGCTTGGCATTCCTTCGGTCATGGATCGGGTGGTTCAACAGGCATTGGTACAGAGGATGGAGCCGATCTTTGAGCCCAAGTTCCTGGAGTGCTCCTTTGGATACCGCAAGGGGCGTTCGCCACACGATGCGATGCGCAAGGTTTGGCGAGAGCTTATGGCCGGTTACGTCTGGGTTGTCGATGCCGATCTGCGACAGTTTTTCGACACCATCGACCAGGAGAAGCTTATCGACCTGATTGCTGAGGAGATTAGTGATGGCCGAGTCCTCCGGTTAGTTCGGGACATTTTGCGATCGGGGGTTGTGGAAGGAGGCTACTGGGAGCCGACGCTCACAGGGGTACCCCAAGGTGGGGTGGCCAGTCCGCTGTGGTCCAACATTTTCCTAACGCCTTTCGACCGTGCGATGATTGAGGAGGGCTTTCGACTCACCCGTTGGGCCGATGAT
This sequence comes from Anaerolineales bacterium, assembly GCA_011772595.1. Next base: position 821 of record WVZH01000447.1, on the reverse strand, counting down.
TTTGTGGTCGTGTGCAAGACAAAGGCTGAGGCCCGTCGGGCACTTGCGTGTGCCGAGCGATTTCTCCGGCAGGGGCTGGGAATTCAGCTCAATGCCCACAAAACCCAAATTGTTCACATTAGGCAGGGCTTTGAGTTCCTTGGCTACAAGGTGAAGAAGGGAAAGGGCCTGCGGTTACCGGCGCAAAAGCGCCATGGCAGACCTAACCCTTATGACCTTTATGCCATACCCCGTGAGAAGTCGGTTAAACGCTTCAAGGATCAGATTCGAAGACTCACACGGAGGAAGGCTCCTGTCACGGTGCAAGAGTTGATCGATCAGATCAATCCTGTCATACGCGGTTGGGGCAACTACTATCGCAAGGCGCATGTAAGGCGGCTCTTTAACCAGCTAGACCGGTGGATCTCGCAACGCATCTACTCAGTCCTGGCCAAACGTTGGCGAAGTAGGATGTGGCGGAAGTATCCCACCAGGCGGCTGATTGGGGAGTTTGGACTCGTGCGACTGATCCATCTCATTCCTGGCCTCGTTCCGAGATGACTCCACAGGGGGGAGCAGCAAAGGAAAGCGGCTTATGGGAAAACCGTACGAGCCGTTTGGTCGAGCGGACAGAGGAAGGGCCTACAAGCCCGACCTCTTCCGACTCTACAGTGATGAAGTTCTTGTAATGAGAATGGAGCGAAGGGGATGGGTCAGCTCGTGGAGAGGGCAAGCCAACCAATAATTTGGGAGGAGCGAGTTTCTCTCTGCGTCGGCTTGGGGCTGTGAAGCCTCAAGAGGATGGCTGGCAGGAGCCGGATGAGTCGAGAGGCTCACGTCCG
>WVZH01000455.1 GCA_011772595.1 Anaerolineales bacterium | reverse complement strand
GGGAACGAGCGAGGAGTGAAGGACCCTGAGAAGGGCAGCAGGCAGTCTTAGCCGAGCATAGTGTGTGCCTGGCAGCACACGTCTCAGGTGGGTTAAAGTCCCACTCGACCCGAGGCCCCGGGTTGATATCCGAGGGGGGGTAATGCCTCACCGGCCGGAGTTGTAAGAGATTCCGGAGGGCAAGGCGCCTACCGTGAGGTGAGGTCTGAAGGGCTTGAGGAGAACCACCGGGTCGTAATCGATGGGAGCCATTCCGAAGATGAACCGGTCGGCCAAAGATGGGCAATGGTCTAGCCTGCACTATGGAGGCGAAGGCGTAGGGTTCCAGTCCCTCGTACCAGGGTGTGTGCGGGCGACATGGTGGGGAAGAGGCGTGTGTGACCCAGGGAGGCCTGGTATCGTCCGAGCGGAAGGTATGGTCGAGATACTGTGACACCCGCAGACGAAAGGGCGGGAAACGGGGAACACAAACATCGGCCTCGAGCCACCGGGAGGTAGGTTGCGGATATAAGGGCGAGCAAAGTTCCGGCCGAAGCGGTGCCGGGGATCGGAGCGGGGAATAGTACTTGGGAACGAGGTCAGAGCAAAAGGCCTTCGATCATTGCCTCAGAGCAGTGACGCCCGTGCGTTCAAAAGGCACGTTGGAGGGGGAAGGCCCCGCACTTTGCTGAAGCGTGGGAAGGGCTGGGAAGCGGAAAGTAAGTGTTTGGATGTTGGATAGTTCCATGAGAGAAAGACCCAAGGCCGGCACTGAGGAGACCGTGGAGCGGCAGACCCCACGTGCATCGAAGATGAGGCAGGGGAGAAAGAGGAATGTCCACTCACTGATCGACAAGGTGTACAGTCGAAAGAACCTTGAGATGGCATGGGAGTCAGCGTAAGGGATACTACTTGGATCTGTTGTACCGAAAGCTTCGCGATGGAAACTACCGGCCGAAACCGGTAAACCGGGTGGAGGTACCCAAATCCGAGGGAGGGACAAGGAGACTTGGCATTCCTTCGGTCATGGATCGGGTGGTTCAACAGGCACTGGTCCAGAGGATGGAGCCGATCTTTGAGCCCAAGTTTGTGGAGTGCTCCTTTGGACATCGCAAAGGACGTTCGCCACACGATGCGATGCGTAAGGTTTGGCGGGAGCTTATGGCCGGCAGCGTCTGGGTTGTCGATGCCGATCTGCGAGAGTTTTTCGATAACCTGGACCATGGGCTGCTCAGGGCTTTTATCAAGAAGCGGGTCAACGATGGGGGCATCGTGCGG
>WVZH01000287.1:38135-38320 GCA_011772595.1 Anaerolineales bacterium | reverse complement strand
ACGATGAAGTTCGCCAGCCTCCTTTCAAGCGTATCAAGGAATCGCTGAAGGTCCTCCTGTGAGGGCAGCTTTGAGGAATCACGTTCTTCCCAACTGACTTTCATGAGAGGGTCTTCCGAGCGCTCGCCGGGTCTGAGTGCGCTGTAGGAATAGACCGTTTGGGCAATGTGAAGCCCCAGCCCTGC
>WVZH01000287.1:30913-38036 GCA_011772595.1 Anaerolineales bacterium | reverse complement strand
ACCCCACCTTGCCATTCCGAACCGGCATCAAGAGGTGATACGAGTTTTGCCCATTCGCTCCACAGCCGACTTGCAGCCTCCATTCGCTCACTATCTTGGTAGAAATTCGAAAAATGCCCCAGCTTGTGGGTATAGGCGGCCATCACAAGGGAATCCCACATTTTCCGTTCTTCCGATTCCACGGACGGCCCCGCGAGGATTTCCTCATCCATATCTCGTATGGTTTCAACCATCTTCGCGTGGGTTTGCTTCGCAAATGCTTCCACCTCGTCCCATGTGCTCTGGGAGAAGCGCGCATGGCATTCCGTATTGGCTTGTTCAAACGTAGGCAAGGGTTCCAACTCTTCACCACGGACCCATCCAACGGCTCGTGTGCTGCGGACATCCTCCCAATAGTTCACGTGCGCGAGGATATCCTTCGCTGACCATTTTTCGTAGGTTCCGTCCTGTGTCCGATCTTCGTCTGTAAGATTCGCAATGAATTCCAATTCGGTAGCCCTGCTCTTATCCATGATTTGTAGCAGTTGATCCTTTAGTGTCATCCTGCCTCCTTTGAGTCGTTCTGCAAATTGAAACAACCCCCGCTTCGTAGAATCGGCATCCTTCCTTGGAAATGAAATCCAATCGAATTTTCACACCCATTCTACGCCCTGATTGGGATAGCGGCGAGGACAATCTCAAGCGCATCTAACTTTACATGATTTCATTGGAAAGTATTAATCCCCATGGATCTGACCATAGAAAGACACGCATTTACTTTCGTGTTACATCTTCGCAGCCACCTTGAGGATAGAACCTAAGTTTGCTAAGCATGATTTTCTATAAGTAAAACACCCTCTAAGGAGCTTCGACAGCTGACTGCGGGACTCGGATTCGAGCCTCTGACCTTCATAGTAGGAATTCGAATCCAGAAATAGGGCATAGATCCTTTGGTCGTATACATTTTCCTCGTCTTAACCTTTGGGACTACTCATCGAAGATTTGATTAGAACCCCCTCTCACCCGCCAAGCGCAACTTGACACAACTTCGAATAGGCCTCTCATGCTTCTGGATCACAATTGTCAGCGTAGGGCTAAATACAACTAAAGCTTATTCCTTAATCCTACCTTTGGGAGTTCAACCTCGCCCCCGCACGAAAATCATTTCTCTGGACAGCCAAATTTCGTTATACCACCCGGAGGGCAACTCCCGGGTATTTTTCTCTGAGTTGCTATGCTCGCGCCCTTTTTCTTTCGATTTGAATTGGCTATCGCAATTTCAACCAGAGCGGCAAGAATTACCAGGTTATACTCTGTCTGTTTAAGGATTCCCCAAGCTATTTATGCTGCCAGGACCGGCGATCTCTTTACTGACCTTTGGCGAACCATAATACGACACTGTGCCAACACCGCGTATCGCTACATCCAACTCATCGACTGCCCAGACTGTGGCGCTCCCTAAGCCTTCGAGCGTTACCCTTGCCTTTTGACTCTCCAGCTTACGGGCAGTGTAGCTGCCTGCGCCGCTAAGGGTAATCTTTTGCTCCGTAACCCGACCTGCTACCCTGATCTTGCCTGCGCCGGGCAGGTCGACGTCTAGCTGTTCGGCATCGAGTGACTCAATCATGACCTCCCCAGCCCCGCGTAGATCCAGTGTCAGGCTGTCGGTTTCGATGTTGCCCACCTTTACGCGAGCAGCGCCCGTAATCCTTAGGCCCGAAAGCCGTTTCACCGTTAGATTGTATCTAACTCGCATTCCAGTGAAACCGGCGGTGAGAACGTCACCGATCCAGTCCAGCCAATGCCGGCTGACCCTAATGACGAGCTTGCCATCAATGACTTCCGTTTTAATCCGATTCAGGATCTCCGGAGGAGCATCAATCGTCAGCGACTCTACGTCACCTTGCTGGATGATTAACTCGCCAAGCCCCGTAAGGGCAACCCGATCGAAATCGCTGACCTGGCGTGTCTCAGTACGGGAATCATTTGTACTCATTATTGCTTTTCTCCTTTGAACAACAAAATATAGGACTTTCTTGTAAAGATGATTACATAGAGTTGATCCAAATCAAGGTAAAAGGGACAACAATCCAGCTTGGCCGGCGAGCGCCAGCAACGGACCGGGTAGGATACCAAACACGAAGGTCCCCACCGCCGTCAGCAGAACCGTGGCGTTGAGCCAAAGCTCGGAGTGCGTTTGCGGCTCGCCAGGCCGCATGTACATGGTGACGATCACGCGCAGATAATAATAAGCCGAGATCAAAGACGTGATCACGCCTACCAGTGCAAGCCACACCAATTGGGCGTCGATGGCTGCCCGGAAGATGTAGAACTTACCCACAAAGCCCACGGTCGGCGGCATCCCCGTCAGGGAGAGCATGAAGAGCGCCATCGCCAACGCCAGTGCCGGCCGCCGCGAGCCGAGCCCTGCATAATCGTCGATTGCCAATCCCTTGCCTTCCGCTCTCTCCAACGCAAGAACCACAGCCCAGGCACCGAGATTGGTGATGGCATAGCCCAAAAGATAAAACAACGCAGCACGAATCGCTTCCGGGGCCACCTGAGGGCTCGCCGCTGCGGGAAGCGCGACCAAGATATAACCCGCATGTGCGATGCTCGAGTAAGCCAGCATGCGCTTGATGTTGGTCTGCGCGATGGCCACAACGTTGCCCCACGCCATCGTCAACGCCGCGATCCACATCGCGATCTGCCCCCAGGAGGAGGCAAGATCGGGAAAGGCGGCTACGAAGACGCGCAACAACGCCGCGAATCCTCCTGCTTTGGCCCCCACCGACATGAACGCGGTCACTGCGGAGGGAGCGCCGTGGTAGACGTCAGGGGTCCACATGTGGAAGGGAACCGCGGCCACCTTGAAGCCCAACCCCACAAGGATCAGACCACCGCCCACCAACATCAACGCAGGGGGAGCCTCTATAGCAGCAACGATACCTGCCAGAGAGGTGGTCATGGTAGCTCCGAAAATCATGGCAATGCCATAAACCACGAAGCTGGACGCAAACGCCCCTAAGAGAAAGTACTTGATCGCCGATTCTTCGGATTGCAGATCCGGACGGGCAAAGCCGGCAAGTACGTAAAGCGGCAGCGAGATCAACTCCAGCGCCAGAAAGACAACGATTAAGTCGCCGGCCGTAGCCATGAGTGTCATGCCGCTGAGCGTGAAGAGCAGCAGAGCGTAGTATTCGCCGCGCTCGATCCCTTTACGCTTTACGTAGTCGTACGCCAGCATGATGGCGATCAAACCGGTTCCCATGAATAGGATCTGCAGGATCGATGCGTATCCATCGACGATGATCATGCCGCCGAAGGCCTCCCGCTCAGTGCCGAGTTGCAGGACTGCGGCGACCAGACCGGCGATCAAGCCGACCGCAGCAAGCACGGCGGTGACCCCTTTTCGGTCGCGAGGGATGAACAGATCGACCAGCAGAAGGACACAGGCCCATATGACCACGATCAGGAATGGGAGGATGGCTGTCAACTCGCGCACGTCCATGATTTAACGCACCACCAGGGAAGCTGCCTGTAGCGTGGCCATCAATTTGTCCACCGAAGGCGCCATTAACTCGAAGAACGGCTTTGGATACAAGCCGATCCAAAAAATCAACACCACGATCGGTACCAGCGTGATGATCTCGCGCCAATTCAGATCTTTCAACGATTTGTTCTCATCCTTGTCCAGTGGACCAAGGAACAATTTCTGAAACATATAAAGCATGTAGATCGCTGCCAGGATCACACCCGCTGCTGCTAATGCTGCATAGAGACTCGAGCCGATGGCAACTGATCCAAACGCACCCAGCAGGATGGTGAACTCGCCCACGAAACCATTCAATCCTGGCAGTCCCATCGACGACAGCGTGACGATCAACGTCAGGGCGCCGTAGATTGGCATGATCTTCCAAAGCCCACCGAAGGATTCCATGTCGCGAGTGTGCCTGCGTTCGTAGATCATGCCCACGACGAGGAACAAGGCGCCCGTACTCAAACCGTGGTTGATCATCTGCAGGATCCCACCTTGTATTCCCTGTGCGTTGAGCGCGAACAGACCGAGCATGACGAATCCCAGGTGGCTCACAGAGGAATATGCGACCAGTTTCTTCACGTCCCTCTGGGCATACGAGACCGCGGCACCGTACAAGATCCCGATGACCGCCAGCAGTGCCATCCAGGGCGCGTAGCGAACTGCAGCATCCGGGAATAAGGGAATATTGAATCGTACGAAACCGTAGGTGCCCATCTTCAGCAACACGGCGGCGAGGATCACCGACCCTGCTGTCGGTGCTTCCACGTGCGCGTCCGGGAGCCAGGAGTGGAGCGGCCACATCGGCACCTTGATGGCAAAAGCCGCCGCGAAAGCAAGGAAAAGCCATGTCTGAATATGGGCCGGGATGTTACCCGCGGCGATTAAATCAGGCACGGCGAAGGTGCCTTGATTGAGGCCCAACCAGAGAATGGCGAGTAGCATGAGGATCGAGCCGGCCATGGTGTATAAGAAGAACTTGATCGCTGCATAGATCCGCCGTGGGCCGCCCCATATGCCGATCAGAAAATACATGGGCACCAAGGTGAATTCCCAGAAGACGTAGAAGAGAAAGAGGTCCAGGGCGACGAAAACCCCGACCATACCGATCTCGAGCAGCAAGAAAAAGATCATGAACTCCTTGACGCGCTCCTCGATCGCCGTCCAGGTCGAGAGGATCGAGATCGGTGTGAGCAACGTGGTCAGCAAGACCAGCAGCAGACTGAGGCCATCCAGGCCCAGGAAATACTCGATACCCACCCCTGCGAGTTGGAACCAATCTCCACGCACGACCATCTGAAGACCAGCGGTCGAACGATTGAACTGCACCAACATGAAGAGTGAAAGTACGAAGGTGATGGTTGAAGCAAGGAGTGCCACCCAGCGGATGACCTTGTGGCGATCTTTGGGTATGAAGAGCATCACCAGCACACCAAGCAGGGGAGAGAAGGTAACCAGGGTAAGGATCAGTTTCGGTTCGATCATTGCCATCCCTTAGCCAGCGTTATGCGAAAAGAAAGTAACTCAATATCAGAAGCACGCCCACAAGTACCGCTAAGGCGTAATTGCGAACGTAACCCGTTTGCAGCAGGCGTAATCGAGCTGCAACGCCTTTGGTGAGATCCCCCAGCCCATTGGCTGCGCCGTCAATTACGCGCAGATCGAAAGCATCATTTAACCAACGCGTACCCTCACGAAACGCGCGTGCAAGGACGCTATCGTGGAACCAATCGTGCCAAAATCGCCAATCCACTACATCGGCCAGGAATGCAGCCAGCGCAACATAAGGGCGGACGATGAGAAAATCATAAATCTCATCCACCCACCATTTGTTCTCCATGCCCACAAAGATCGGACCGAGAAGTTTTCTCAGTGGATCAGGCTGCCCCTCTTCCATTGGTGCCCGGCCGTAAAGCCGCCAAGAGAGCGCGATGGCCAGAAGCGCCAATCCCGTGGAAGTCGCCGCAACCTGAAGATTAAAATCGGATACGTGCACGTGTAAGGTGTGTTCGAGCCAATCCGTGAGCGTGTGCACACCTGGGAAGTTGAGCAAGCCGCCTAATATCGCCCCTACAGCCAACAAGATTAACGGAACGGTGATAACGGGCGGATTCTCCGGTGCATGCTCAGCAGCATCTGAACGCGGTTCGCCAAAGAAAACCATCAGGATTTGACGGCCCATATAAAATGCGGTGAAGAAAGCCGCGATCGCGAGCAGGACATACACGACCATATTCTCCGCGAAGGCGTCCGCCAGAATCTCGTCCTTCGAGAAGAACCCAGCCAGAGGTGGTAACCCAGCCAGCGCCAGCGCACCGATCAGATACACCCAGTACGTGATTTTCATCCGCGAGCGCAAGCCCCCCATGTTGCGCATGTCGTTCGGATCGAAGTGCTCTTCCCCGCCCGGGTTCCCGTGCGCTGCGCGCGCAAGATGATGGTGGCCGTGCTCGATTCCCAGAATCACCGAACCCGCGGACAGGAAAAGTAAGGCCTTGAAAAAAGCATGCGTCAGTAAATGGAACATACCGGCCACCTGTGCACCAATCCCCACGGCAGCGAGCATAAACCCTAGTTGGCTGATCGTCGAGTAGGCCAACACCCTTTTGATGTCGAATTGCCCGACGGCGATCGTCGCCGCAAAGAGGGCCGTGGCTGCACCGACGATGGCCACCAGTCCGGAGGAGAATTCGGAAACCGCAAACAACGCCTGGTTGCGAGCGATCATATAGATTCCGGCCGTGACCATCGTGGCAGCATGGATCAAGGCCGAAACCGGCGTCGGACCGGCCATGGCGTCCGGCAACCAGACGTAGAGCGGCAACTGCGCCGACTTGCCTGTTGCACCTAGAAGCAGGAAGAGCGTGATCGCCGTCACGATGCCTTCGTGCGCCAGTCCGTGCTCGTGCGCCCAGAGAAAAACCTCATCAAATTGGAGGCTGCCAACTGCGCCGAAGATCATGAACATGGCAATCAGGAATCCTAAATCTCCGATACGGTTGGTGATAAAAGCCTTCTTCCCCGCAATCGCGTTACCGATCCCATCTTCCCCCTTCTCATACCAGAAGCCGATCAAAAGGTAGGAACACAGGCCGACTCCCTCCCAACCCACGAACATCATCAGGAAGTTGTCGGCGGTGACAAGCACCATCATGGCGGCGACGAAAAGATTGAAATATACGAAAAAGCGCGTGTAACGCCCTAGGTCTCCCTGGAAGCGTACGTCGTCGTGCATGTAGCCGATGGCGTAGATGTGGATCAAGGTGCTCACGCCACTGACCATCAGCATCATCGTTGTGGAGAGAGTGTCGACTTTCAAAGACCAGGACACTTGTAATTCACCGATGACAATCCAGTCCACGACGGGCACCGATACGCCGTGCGGTTGAGTGCGTAACGCAAGGAATTGGGTAAGGGCGACGACAAAAGCTAATCCAATTGCACTGCTGGCGACGACGCCTACGAAACGCTCTCCCAGCCGGCGCCCGATCATCAGGTTAATCAGCATGCCAAGGATTGGGAAGGCAATGATCAACGGCGCGTACAAAAATAACCCGCCACCTTCCACAACTTCACTCAGGGACATGCACACCCTCCACGAACAAG
>WVZH01000287.1:29825-30864 GCA_011772595.1 Anaerolineales bacterium | reverse complement strand
GGCGAAAAGGAACGTGCGAAAGCGATCAGCGCCAAGTTGGCGGAGTTGAGCATGAGCTCAATCGACATAAAGATCACGATTGCATTGCGCCGCACGAGGACGCCAAGCACGCCTATCGTGAAGAGTACACCCGAGAGCGCCAGCAGATAACTCAAGGGTACGTTCATTGGCTCTCCTTGCGCTCGTCACGCGTGATCACGATCGCTCCGACCATGGCGACCAGAAGTAAGATGGAAGTTACTTCAAATGGGATCAGATATTGGTTAAACAAGATTCTCCCAATCGAGCTTGGGCCTCCGAAACCCCTGACGACGTCTCCCATGGCTTCCACCGTTGTCGCCGTGCGGCTAAAAAGCACAAAAACAATTTGAGCGATGAGACCCAAACCCAGGACAATGGCCACAGGGAGTTGCCAGGGTAAGCTCGGCGCGGTCTCCACGCGCTCTGCTCCTAGCAACATAATGACAAACAAGAAGAGCACCATGATCGCGCCGGCGTACACGGTGATTTGAACCATGGCAATAAACGCCGCATTCAGGAGTAGAAATAGCGTCGCGATGGCGACGAAATTGATCACCAGGAAAAGCGCAGAATACACAGCGTTGCGGCTGACCAGCATGCTGATCGCCGACAACACAGCGACGATGGCGATACCGAAAAACAAGAGCAGATCAACGGTCATAACGTATCCTTACGGTCAGGCACCCAGACACCTGGTCACTAAGTTGTTGGCAAATAAACCATCTATCAAACAATCCTTTCCTGGGTGCCTTGGTGCCTGAGTGCCCAGGTGTCCCGGTGCCTGTCTCTACCGAGGATCTTCCATCTCCGGCACGGCGCGATCGAACGAACCGGGCGTGACTCGCATTGGCGTAGGTTGACCACCCTCAGGCACCGGCACCACGAGCATCTCCTTGGTGTAGATCGCCCCTCGACGGTTGGTGTACGAAAGCTCATACGCATGCTCAAGCACGATGGCTTCCGTAGGGCAGGCGTCTTCACAAAACCCACAGAAAATGCAACGCAGCATGTTGATTTC
>WVZH01000287.1:15657-29813 GCA_011772595.1 Anaerolineales bacterium | reverse complement strand
GCGTCCGCCGGACATGCGGCGGCGCAGAGCGAACACCCAATGCACTTTTCCAAACCATTGTCGAAACGCTTTAACTCATGGCGGCCACGGAAACGTTCACGCACCGGACGTTTGATCTCCGGATATTGATACGTCACCGGAGTTTCGAACATACTTCGAAACGTCGTCCATAAGCCGCGCAAGAGTTCGAATGGACTCATCGATCAACCTCCTACCAACACAACAATCAATGCCGTCACCATCACATTTAACAACGCCACAGGAAGCATAAACTTCCATCCGAAGGCCATCAGATTGTCGTACCGCAAGCGCGGAAACGTCGCTCGCAGCCAGACGATCACGAAAAGCAACGCGACGACCTTGGCGATCAGGTAAAGTGGACCTAGCAACGGTACCTGCTCAACGAAAGGTCCCCAGTACCCACCAAGAAAGAGGGTCGCCCCGATGAAGCTGATGACGATCATTTTGCCGTACTCGGCCAGGTAGAACAGGGCAAACTTCAACCCGGAATACTCGGTGTGGTAGCCGGCCGTGAGCTCCTGTTCGGCCTCTGGCAAGTCGAACGGCGCGCGATTGACCTCGGCGATGGCAGCCATGAGGTAAATAAGAAATCCAACAGGCTGAAGGAAGATGAACCACAGACTCCTTTGTGCGATCACAATCTCGCTCACGCTCATTGGGTTTTCAGAGTTCGTCAACAGGATCGGGCCGACAAAGGACAACGCCAGTGCAAGTTCGTAGCTGATCATCTGCGCCGTCGATCGGATCCCGCCCATCAGCGCGTACTTATTCGCCGAAGCCCAACCGGCGATGACAATCCCGTACACGGCGATCGATGCGGCGGCCATGATGTAGAGCACACCTACATTAATGTCCGCAGCCAAGCCCATGCTGATATTCCCGATGTTAGGACCTATAGGGATGACGGCCAACAAGATAAATGCGGGCACGACGGTGATCACCGGCGCCAAAATGAACAACACTTTATCCGCCTGGGCCGGAATTAAATCCTCTTTGAAGACCAACTTGATTACATCCGCCATTGGTTGCAGCACGCCGAATGGGCCAGCTCTGTTTGGGCCGATGCGAGTCTGAATCCGGGCCAGCACGCGGCGCTCGAAGAAGGTCAGGTACGCCGCCCCGAGGATCACAAAGACCACAAGGATCACCAACGACTTGATCGTCCACTCCAACAACAATACGAGGTTCATGCGATCTCTCGATCCTAGGCCGGCTTGATTTCGACGGGAGTCGGGTCCGTCAACGGCACATCCACATTGCGAGGGATCAGAACAATCCCCTGCGGCGTACCCTGCTTGATGTTAACAGGTAGGCGCTCAACCCGTCCGTCCCATCGAACTTCGACTTCGGCACGATCCGCCACGCCGAGGCGATCGGCGTCATCGGGATTCATCATCAGTTGCTTTACCGCCAGGCGCGGGTGAAGCACGGAGGAGGGCATGACGGTCGTCCCTCGATCATAGAGCTGCACGAAAGGCACGAGAAGGAAACCATCTTTTCTACGTTGCCCCACGGGCTTTGTCCAGGTGATCTCGTGACCTTCAACCTCCACTGCCAGCTGCACGCCGAGTCCCTGTTCGTTGGCATAAGATGTGCCGCCGAAATACAGATCTTCGCCACCCACATGAGGCCATTGCGGCTGAACTTTCGCCAATTCCTGGTATGTCACACCAGCATACTCCGGAACTGCCTTTCCAATCTCAAGCAATATTGTGGCCGCTGAATGGGCATCGAACTCGATCCCCAGCCTGCCAGCCAACATCGCCAGGATACGCCAATCTTCGATCGTCTCGCCCATAGCCGGTACCGCTGGGTAGAAGCGTTGAACCCTCCGCCCACCCGTCGTGTACGTCCCTTCACGCTCGATGAAAGATTGCGCTGGTAGGACGACGTCGGCACGTTGGGCTGTGGCCGTCATGGTAAGCTCTTGAACCACCACGAAGACATCGCCGTTTAGTTTCTCGGCCAACATCGGTTGATCACCCAGCGGATCGGCTCCCATAAGGTAAACCGCGTCCATATTCTCGAAGACCGCGGCCAACCCGTCCGCTTCAGGACGTAAACCCATGTCCCAGGCACCTTGTGTGTTGTTGCGTGGCCAGACGGCGATCAAACCATTGTTCGGCCGGCCCGTGTGTTTCGTCGCGAGCAGCAGAGCGGCACACGCCTCCGCAAGCGCCTCACTGTCAGCGTATCCCAGACCCTCGCCTCCGTAATAAATGACCAAGTTCTTGGCATCCGCAAGGGTCTTCGCCGCAGCCCGTATTTCCTTCTTCTTGCCATAGGTTGCAAGCCCTCTAACCGCACTGACATTATGAAGAAGACCCAAAGCAGTCGCCACCGCTTCTGGGTATGGGTAACGCAGAACGTGACTGGCGTATACGTCGAGCGGTGTTGGTCGTCCGTTGGCGACAATAAGAGAGGCCCCGCGATCGCTGGCTTGCTTCACCCGCAGCCACCAGACAGGCGCCTCTTCATGAAGATCGCAGGCGATCACCAACACGGCGTCCCCTTCGCCCAACATCCCGAGATCAGAGCCACTCCCCAGCCCAACTTTACGGACAAATTCCCCACCGGCGAGGCGGTCATCCAGGATCGCTCGTCCTCCAAGTTCTTCGATCAAGCGTCGAAAAGTGAACAGGTCTTCGTTGGACGTCCGTCCGCCGGCGATTCCCACCAGTTTGGCAGCGCCCTGTAACCCTTTTGCGGCTCTAGATAGCGCCTCGTCCCAGTCGGCTGCGACGAATTTGCCACGTTTGCGTACCATAGGACGGGTGATGCGATCCGCGCTGCCGGCGAAGTGATGGGCGAAGCGACCTTTATCGCAAATCCAGATTTCGTTGACGCGTTCGTTCTGACGCGGCATGACGCGCTTGACAACGACTCGGCCATCAGAGCTTGCCTCGCGACGGGTGTTTAGCGTCAGATTGCATCCCACCGGGCAATGCGTGCAGATGGATGCCGAGGCGTCAAGCTCCCAAGGACGCGCACCAAAACGAAAATCAGCGGTCGTAAGCGCCCCGACCGGACAGATGTCCGTCGTGTTGCCTGAGAAGTATGAGTCGAAGCCCGGGTCGGAGTATGTGACGATCTCCCATCGCCGACCTCGCTCCTTGAATCCGATAACCGGTTGATCCACAATTTCGTCCTGGAAGCGTGTACAACGACCACATTGGATACAACGCTCGCGATCCAGAAAGATCAATTCTCCCAAGGGCACGTGCTTGGCCAGGTGCATCTTCTCTTCGAAGAGGAAGCGACTCTCGCCGGGTCCGTGTTCCATGGTCAGGTTTTGTAAAGGACACTCGCCGCCTTTATCACAGACCGGGCAATCAAGAGGGTGCGAGGTGAGGAGATACTCGACAATCTGCTTTCGCCCCTCACGCGCAACCCCGCTCTCCACACGCACAACCCAGCCGTCTCCCACAGGTGTGGTGCAAGCCGTCTCCAGATTAGGACCAAACCTGATCACCAGCTCCCCGTTTGCATCTCGGACAGGCTGATTCTTCTCGCGATCCCAAGCCGGACGGCCCACTTCCACCAGACACATCCTGCACATACCGACCGGCTTCAACTTAGGGTGGTAGCAAAACACAGGGATATCAATCCCCATCTTCTTGGCAGCGTCCACGATCATCGTGCCTTTGGGCACAGTTACTTCGTTGCCATCAATCGTCAGCGTTACCAACTCTTCGCTCATCGTCCATCCCCGGCGCGTGCCTCGAAATCCGACCGAAACAACTCGATTCCTGAAATTACAGGGGTCACCGAGAATTCACCCAACGCGCACAGACTTTTCCCTTGCATGCCCTTCGCAACAGAGTCTAGAAGCTCGACATCCTGCGGATTTGCCTGGCCTTGCATGATGCGCTTCAGGATGGAGTACATCCAGTAGGTACCCTCACGACAAGGTGTGCATTTGCCGCACGATTCGTGCTCGAAGAAGCTGGTCGTTTTATGGGTAAGCCAGGCGATGTCTACCGTATCATCCATGACGATGATCGACGCTGAGCCAAGTTGCGAACCCGCCTGTGGCACAGATTCGTAATCCATGGGTGTATCCAGGACCTCATCTGTTCCTGGCAGTAATGGGGCGGACGCACCGGCTGGCAAGATGGCTCTGAGCGCCCGACCACCGCGAACGCCTCCCCCATGCTCATAGATTAACTCGCGAAACGTGGTCCCTAGTGGCAACTCATAATTCCCTGGTTTCTCCACATGGCCTGAAAGGCAGAATACCTTGGGACCTGGGCTCTTCTCGGTCCCTATGGACCGATACCACGCAGCGCCACGTTCCAGGATCGGTGGAAGATTGGTCAACGTCTCGACGTTATTCACCACGGTAGGTTTAGCGTAAAGACCTTCGGCAGCTGGGAAAGGTGGGCGCAATCTCGGCTGACCCAGCTTGCCTTCCATCGACTCGAGCAAGGCGGATTCTTCGCCGCAAATATAGGCTCCGGCGCCCAAGTGGACGTAAATCTTGAGGTTGTAATTTGTGCCGAAAAGCTTCTCGCCGAGCAACTTGGCCTTGTACAAAACGGCGATTTTGCGCTCTAACTCGATTGAAAGGTCCCAGAACTCACCTCGACAGTAAATGTAGGCCGTCTCGGCTTGTGCGGCATAAGAGCAGATCGCCACACCCTCCAGGAACTGGTACGGATTTTGTTCTAAGATTTCGCGGTCCTTGAAGGTGCCCGGCTCCGACTCGTCGGCGTTGGCGACGACGTAGCGCGGAAAAACGCCTGGCGTCAGAAATCCCCATTTCACTCCTGCGGGAAAGCCCGCTCCGCCGCGGCCACGCAATCCCGAGGCTTTGACGATGTCGATCACCTCTTGAGGCGTCTTCTCTTTGACGACGCTCTTGAAGATTTCGAATCCGCCATGCTCACGGTAGACGTCCAGTTTATCGATATCGGGGATATCCCTATGCCGAAGCAAAATATGTTCAGGCATCGGACTCCCTCTTGCGTAACTCCTCAATCAACGCCATCGCCAAATCCACGGTTTGATGTTCGTGATAATGAATACCCTCTCGGTCTTGCAGTTGAAACATGGGCGCACGATCGCACGCGGCCAGGCACTTGACCTCTTCTACCGTGATCAAGCCGTCCGGGGTAGTTTCCCCAGACTGTATTCCCAGCCGCTCACACAGCTCTTCGACAAAAGCGTCGGCGCCACGCAATGCACAAGGCAGATCCGTGCACACCTGAACACGATACCTGCCCCCTGGTTCCTCATGGAAGAGTGTATAAAAACCAACCAGCGATGCCACCTCGGTGGCATCCAGGCTGAGTAACTCGGCGATTTCGTCAATCGCCGCCCTCGTGATCGACCCGTACTCGCGTTGTGCCAGATAGAGCAGCGGCATCACCGCCGAGCGCTTTTGTCCGATCGGATACTTGTCCAGTATGTCGTCGATCTCTGAGCGATATTTTTCAGCGAGCAAGGTCTAGCTCCTGGATCTACATATCAATCAAGAATTCCTGTCAAACCCCTGCTTGTCTAACGATCCGTATCCCCCAGAACGGCGTCCAAGCTGCTGATGACAGCTACGATGTCGGCCACAAGAAAACCGCGCACCAATACTGGGATCGTCTGGATGGCCGCAAAACTCGGCGTCCGGAAGTGAACTCGATACGGTTTCGGACCCCCATCCCCAACAAGATAACAACCCAATTCGCCTCGTGGAGATTCGACGGCGACGTACACCGCACCCTTAGGCGCAGGAAAACCCTCCGTCCACAGCTTGAAGTGATGAATCAGCGCTTCCATGCTGGTCCCGAGTTCGGAGCGCGGTGGTGGCACAAACTTACGATTGTTGCTTCGCACAGGGCCATTCGGCAGGGTGTTCAAAGCCTGTTCTACGATGCGTAACGACTGGCGCATCTCCTCCAGCCGGACGTAATAACGGTCGAACACATCGCCGTTCTCACCAATTGGCACATCGAACTCGTAGCGTTCGTAACCACAGTAGGGATTGGACTTCCGAAGGTCGAAGTCCACGCCGGTGGCTCGCAGATTTGGGCCAGTCAACCCCCAGCGGACGGCATCCTCTCCAGAAATCGGCCCAATACCCTTCGTCCGGCTGAGATAGATCGGATTCTTGGTCAACAAGTCACTGTATTGCTTGATGCGCTTCGGGAATACCCGAATGAAATCACGTACTGCTTTCTCAAACCCCTGCGGAACGTCCCGCCACAAACCGCCTGGGCGGATGAATGACGTCATCATGCGTTGTCCCGAGCACATTTCAAAGATATCTAAGATTAATTCGCGCTCCCTAAAACAGAAAAGAAAAACCGACATTGCGCCCGTGTCGAGGGCGTGCGTCGCTAAGAAGACCAAGTGAGATGCGATGCGCTGCAATTCGGTCAGGATCACCCGAATCACTTGGGCCCGTTCGGGCACATCAAGTTCAACCAGTTTTTCGATCGCCAGACAATAGCAAAGGTTGTTTCCCAGATTGTTCAAGTAATCCATACGGTCGGTCATCACCAAGGCCTTGATGTAGGTCTTGGCTTCCATGTTTTTCTCGATCCCGGTATGTAAAAAACCGATGTCTGGCGAGCAATTGACAACACGCTCTCCGTCGAGTTCGAGCAGCAAACGCAGCACACCGTGGGTGCTGGGATGCTGAGGGCCCATGTTGAGCACCATGGTTTCGCCCTCGATCGCTCGATCCGACACGAGGTGTCGTAGCTCATCGAGCGTGACATTCATTTCAGGTTCCAACATCCTACCATCTCTCTTCGTTCTGATACCGCTACTCTTTTGCGTAAGGCTTGCGGCCATCAATCTCATCGAAATTGAAGCTGAATTGAACCTCTTCGTACCCCAGCGGATAATCCTTGCGCAACGGATGCCCCTCCCAGTCGTGAGGCATCAGGATGCGTCGCAAGTCGGAATGACCTTTGAAGGCGATGCCGAACATGTCGAAAACTTCTCTCTCGTGCCAGTTGGCATTCGGGTAGATCCCCTCGATGGTGTCGACCTCTAACGACTCGCTGTCTACCGGCACTCGCAATCCTAAGAACACACGATTGGGAATGCTGTAAAGTTGATAGATAACGGAAAAGCGAGGCTCGTCCGGCCAGTAATCGACTGCCGTAAGTGCGGCAAGCAGATTGAACTTGAGTGCCGCATCGTCGCGCATAATCTCGCACGCCTGAACGATCACGCCACGATCAAGCACGACCGTGATTTGATCACGAAATTCCTCGACCGAAAGCACACCGTTACCAAGTTTGCTGCGTAACGTCTCGACGGCTTTCTCCAAGTGACTCATGCTGTTGTATCCCTCAAACAGATCAAGGCAACCGATATCCGCCCGGCCTCGGTGGATATGGGCCATCTACGATCACGACCAGGCCGTGATCTCCTCGCCTTTGACCTTCTCGTGAAGCATCAAGATACCGTGGATGAGGCCTTCCGGTCTTGGGGGACAACCGGCCACATAAACATCCACCGGTACGATTTCATCCACACCCGGTACGATGGCGTAGTTGTTGAATACACCCCCACAAGAGCAGCAATCGCCCATGGCAAGGACCCATTTCGGATCGGGCATCTGATCGTAGAGCCGACGTAGAACCGGCGCCATCTTGCGGGTCACCCGCCCAGCAACGATCATCAAGTCACTTTGCCGAGGGCTGGCGCGCATAAGTTCCATCCCAAAGCGACTCATATCGTAATCCGAGGCTTGAGCAGCCATCATCTCTATTGCGCAGCACGCCAACCCAAACAACATGGGCCACATGGCCCTTGTTCGACTCCAATTAACGACCTGCTCGATCGTGGTCGTGACCACGCCGAAGTTTCCCAGCTTGCTTTCTACTCCCACTCTAACGCTCCCTTCTTCCACGCATACATGAAACCAACCATCAGCATCCCGATAAAAATCACCATCTCAATCACACCGAATAGCTTGAGTTCTCGTAAGACGACTGCCCAGGGAAGTAGGAAAATGATCTCCACGTCAAACAGAATGAACAGAACGGCCACCAGATAGAAATGTACTGGTACCCGTCGCTGACCTGGTCCGTAAGGACGCATTCCGGACTCGTACGGTTCTGCTTTGACAGAGGACGGTCGGCGGGGACCAAACAGGTGACCGAGGACCACGATAAAGAGGGCAAGGGCGGTTGCTAGGACGATCAGAACTGCGATGGGGAGATATTCACCAGGCATCCATACCTCATTAAGGTGGGGGTAGAAACCTGAGAAATTATATCAACATTTACATTGCAGAGTATGTGCTCTTTATCACAAATAAGGCGTGATGATTGCGTACACCGCCCGCTGCGACCTGCAGCGCCTTAAATCCCAAGGTTCATACGAGCACTCGAGCAGGCATCAACGACTTTGCGACTAGGTTAATGAAGGTTGCTTTATGACGAATCCGAGGAAGATTAAGAGAGGTAATCCCTTAGGTGTCGACTACGGGTTGGGTGGCGTAATTTCCGCAATGCCTTTGCTTCGATCTGCCGTATGCGCTCGCGCGTGACCTTGAAGTGCTTACCCACCTCCTCCAACGTGTAATCCTTGCCATCACGCAAGCCAAATCGCATCTCCAATACTTGGCGTTCCCGCTCCGTCAGCACGGAGAGCGCATTCTGCACTTGCTCTTTGAGCAGTTCTAATGCCGCAGCGTCGACAGGCTCCGGCATGGTCTCATCCTCGATGAAATCCCCCAACTGGCTGGATTCCTCGTCCCCGACAGGTCTCTCCAGAGACATAGGTTCTTGAGCAATACGAATAATGCGACGCACTTTTGCCGCGGCCCGTCTCCATTTCCGTAACAAGATGGAATCGAGTGGTTCCCCTTCGATGCGACCGCGGATAGCGGCGATATCTTCTGGCTCCAGCAATTCCATCTCGAGTGCCAGCTCCTCGGACGTCGGGTCTCGCCCAAGGTCTTGTGTGAGGCGTAATTTAACGCGCATCAAACGGTTGATGGTTTCCACCATGTGGACGGGAATACGGATGGTGCGCGCCTGATCGGCGATTGCACGGCTGATCGCCTGCCGGATCCACCATGTTGCATATGTGCTGAACTTGTATCCCTTGGCCGGATCAAACTTCTCAACTGCTCGCAGAAGCCCGATATTTCCCTCTTGGATGAGGTCCAGGAAGGCGATTCCGCGCCCCATATAACGTTTCGCCACACTGACGACCAGGCGCAAGTTGGCGCGGATTAGTGCTGCTTTCGCTTCTCCCGCTCGATCCAGAATCAACCACTCATCATCATCCAGAGTCTCCAGGTTCTGTAGCCAGCGCTTGAACGTTCGGCCAATCGGCAGACGCTTACCTTCGGTGAGGCGATCCGCTAGGCGTACCTGGAGATCGGTGGGGAACATATAAATCGCCAGCAAGACTTCGATGGCATTGTGTGCCACCTGCTCCCAAGCCGGATCGGTGCCCCAAAGTTCGTTATCAAGCCAATTTCGTAGGTACGACTCAGAGAGCGAATTCCAGGATAGTCGCAGCGCGCGCGCCTCGTCAAGGATCTCTGCCAAATCAGGTTCCGGTTGGTCTAGGCGCCGTGCGTCCTCAATCACACGTTTCCAAGCCGTGCGCATATCGTCATACACTACCTGCCGAATGGCGAGCGAGATCTCATCAGTCGGTTTGCGGGAAGCTCGCCCCACTCGGAGCACATCCAACCGCCGTGCGGCCTCCATGCGTACGGCCAACCATAATTCCTGATCCGGGCTTAATAGCTCGACGCGTCCGATCTCTTTCAGATAAAGCCGGACCGGATCGTCACTCAATTCAATGGCCAAGGGGAGCTCAGCGCTCTCCATGACATCCTCACCCTGCCCATCACCGGCGGAAGCGGAGGCATTAAAATCCGGCTCGACCTCAAGTGCCTGGCCGCCGATTACATCAACCGCATCCTCCGGATCGGGTTGCACGTCGTCTTCGGGTATGAGCGTTGAGTCGAGAGTTCCTTCATCTGGCGATATCCTACGCTTGCTCATATCTCTCACCGTCCTTGAGCCACGCTTACAGCGTGTGAAGTGCCCCCACGGTGGGCCATCGCCCGGTCAAGACGATCCTTCTGCGCAGCGATACGTTGAACCTCGCGCGTCAAGTGCCACATATCCCCCTGTTGCTCCTCCTCGTTTTCGACTTCTTGTGCAGCTTGGAGTTGAAAACGGAGATGACCTAACCTCATCTCCAAGTTGCGTTTCCTGAGCCTTAAGAAATTGGTGATGATTTCTTCCAGGACCTTAATCTGGCTCAAATCCAGATCAATAACTTCCGCCATCAAAGTGTCGGCCTTCTCTAATACAGGCGCACCGAGGTCACTTCTCCAATAACCCGACGGTTCGACATCATCCTGGGAGAGCGCTTCTCGAAGTGTTCGAAAGATCACCTGACTTTCCGTTCCGCTGAAATCCTGCACTGAAAGTCGCTCTAATTCAAGCGACTGTAATTGCCGATCCACACGGTAGAGCAATTCCGGATCGAATAGCAGTACACCCAAGCAAAATTGTTCAACAGGGGACTCCCCTCTTACCTCGATCGCCCCATCCATCTCATCGGCAACCTCCGGTTGCCGCCGTCTACGACGTCTGGTCGGTCTTGGGCTCCAATTCATCAAGGCCCGCTCATCGACTCTCAAGAGGCGGGCAAGATTTTGTCGATAGGCTTCCCTTTCGATGGGATCGGCGACATCTTCGATCAGCGGCAGAACCTGACGCCCGATCTCCGCTTTGACTTTCGGATCTTCCAGATCACGACCCTCTGTAAGCACCTCAAGCACGTAATCGACGACCGTCTTAGAACGCTCTAAAAGAGTAGNNAAGACACGCAGTTCCGTGTCTAGGCGACCCTCATAACGAATGAGACCACGGGCATCAAAAATCGGATCCGGCTGTCGGTCGAGAGCCTCGCGCGCAACCGTGAGTCCGCGCAGCGTCGCTTGGCTTCCCGCGGCATCGGCATCCAAGGCAAGGACCATTCGACGACTGTAACGCTTGAGCAAACGCAGTTGACTTTCGGAAAGCGCCGTTCCCATCGGGGAAACTGCGTTCTCGAAACCGGCTTGATGAAGAGCGATCACATCCATGTACCCCTCTACGATCAGTGCTTGGTCTACCATGCGGATCGCTTTTCGAGCTCTGTCCAGACCGTATAACATGCGCCCCTTGTCAAACAACACCGTTTGAGGGGAGTTCAAGAACTTGGGCACGTCTTCAGGGTCCACAATCCGAGCTCCAAAGCCGCACATCCGACCGCGTGCGTCTCGGATCGGGAACATGATCCGATTTCGGAAGCGGTCAAATACCTCCCCACTCTCCCGCTCGGTCACCATCCCCGTCTCGACCAACTCCTGCTCGCTGTATCCTTTGTCTTTCAGATAAGTTAGCGTGATATCCCAACCTGCCGGTGCGTAGCCAATCTCGAAGCGTTCCAACACGTCGCTCGTGAGACTACGCCCTTGTAAGTATTCAAGCACTGCTGATCCTTGCGAGGTCTCGAGGAGATTGTGACGATAATACGTCACCGCCGATTCCAATAGACCTCTCAGACGCTCATGAAGCTCTTTCGCAGCCTCATCGGCGGGGGTATGGGGCTTCAACTCCACCCCAGCGCGTTCAGCCAGATAACGCAAGGTTTCGTAGAAATCCCAGCTTTCTTTTTTCATCAAGAAGCTGAAGACATCCCCGCCCTCATTGCAGGCGCCGAAGCAACGCCAAGTACCACTCTCGGCGAAGACTGCAAACGCCGGTGTGCGTGTGTTGGGATGNNTCTTTGACCTCGTCGACGACGCTCATCTTTCCCAACAAACTCCAAGCGTTGTCAGCACCCAGATTAGGGCTCTAAGCAACACAATGGATGACACTCAGGTTAAAGTCCCTGACCGCTGCCACGGACCTGAATGCCTGATGACACGATCGCGCGATCTTCACAAGGATGGACCGTGTCGCATCTTTCGTTTTGATCCGGGTCCCCCATAAACAATTCGATCTGCACTAATCTGCCACCGGTGACCGGACTACGCCAGTATCGGTGGGCGAAGAATTATAGTCTCAGGCCACTTTTCAAGCAAATACCGATTGTCTTTTCGCTCACAAGTCACAAAACGATGTGCCTTTCAGGGATGCGTTTTTGTGACAGTGCCCACGACAAATCCTAACACCAACGAATGCTAGATTGAGGACATGAGATGCGATGTGCACGCTGGTGATCACATGTACGCAAGCGGTCAATGTTGCCTCAGAATCCTTCAAGTTTTGACAAGTCCAACACATCGTTGGCCAATGCAACAATTCGTTGGAGCAAACCCAACCGATTGTTGCGCAATTCCTCCTCCTCGGTCATCACCAGGACGTCCTCGAAGAAAGTTGTGATGACGGGGATCACGGGCACGAAAGCACTTAAGAAATCGTCTACGGATCCCCTCTCCCGTTTCGCGCCCTCTGCCCGCTCCAGTTCTTTAAACAACGAGCGTTCACCTTCTTCAACAAAGAGCTTAGGATCTAGCGCATATATCTCCTTCTCGGCGCGCGTGATGCGCGCACAGCGGGCATACGCCTGGAGGATTTCGTTCCAATCTTCACGTGACCGCCATGTTTCGAGCGCTGCGAGGGCTCGAGCTGCACCTGCAGGATCGTATGCTTGCGCCGCCAACACACTTTCAACCGCGTCGTGGCTGTATCCCTCGCCGAGGAAATGCACTTGTTGTCGTGTGGCGATGAAATCCATACTCGCTTGGATATCTTTTTCCGTGGCCTGGATCGGTAACCCCTCGGCAGCAATGGCGAGGCCCCGCCTCAGATCGAATCGCAGTTCGTGAGATATGAGAATCTGGACGAGGCCGATCGCGGTTCGGCGCATTGCATACGGATCTCTTGCACCGGTAGGTTGAATACCTGCCGCGAACAAGCCCACGAGTGTGTCCAACCGATCCGCAATTCCCACGACCAATCCGGCAATGGATGTAGGCATCCGATCACCAGCGAAGCGCGGCAGATAATGCTCCAGGATCGCCTGCGCCACGCCCTCCGGTTCTCCAGAATGCCTTGCATACTCCCGTCCCATCTCGCCTTGTAAGGAGGTCATTTCGATGACCATCTGTGTGACCAAGTCCGCCTTCGACAAGCGAGCGGCGCGCAGTGCGATCTTTTTGTGCCCGGATTTCAAGCCCAGATCCTTCGCTAGGATCTTCGTAAGTTGCTCAACGCGCTCGGTTTTGTCCAACATGGAACCCAGCTGGGCTTGGAATGTGAGTGTGTCAAGCCGGGGCAGATAACTCTCAAGCGGATGTTCGAGATCACGGCGGATGAAGTAAGCAGCATCTGCGAAGCGGGCGCCTATGACCTGTTCGTTACCTCGAGTGACGATGTCCAAATGTTCCTCATCACCATTGCGTACCACGATGAAGGAAGGCAGCAAGGTGCCCTGCCGTTGGACGGGAAACGCGCGTTGTTGTTTNNCGGTTTCTCGACCAAATTCGCGACCTCTAAAAGCAAGGCTGCGTCTTCGGAAACTTCACCGCCTATCTGCGACGCCAATTGTGATATCTGCTTATGAATCGCCTGTTCACGCGCCTTAACGTCTAAAATGATCCCGCGCGAATTCATGATTTCCCAATACTGATCCACGTTTTGCATGCGGCGTTCCTCAGGTTCATCGAACCGGAGCATACGGGTTACGCGACCAGCCGCGAGCCCCGCATAACCGAAGGGGACAACATGGTCTCCATGCAACGCTAGAAGCCAGCGGATCGGTCTCGAAAACGCTACACCGCTGGCGTTCCAGCGCATAGAGCTTTCAAAGTGTATGCTGGCAATCAACGCCGGTAATGCCTCCTGCAGTACCTTATCCGCCGATACACCAGGTTCACGCACTTCAGCAACAACGTAGCGGCCGCCATCCAATTCGCGCACCTCAAGAGCCTCAACGGCAACGTTCTTGCTGCGCGCAAATCCCTTCGCGGCCTTGGTTGGTTTACCCTTTGAATCAAAGGCTCGGTCTGCCGGAGGACCCTTCTCTAGAGAAACTCGATCTGCTTGTGCGGGGGCAAGATCCTCAATATGGATGATCAGACGTCGAGGGGTGCCACAAACCTGTATCGTCCCATGGGGTAGTCTGCTTTCATCGAGCATGCGCCCAACAGCTGATTG
>WVZH01000287.1:11223-15633 GCA_011772595.1 Anaerolineales bacterium | reverse complement strand
TTCGACCTGAGGGGCATGAATCTGCCAACGTCCCTCCCAGGGAAAACCGATGGTCTGGCGCTGCGCAAGGTACAGCTCAGCAACTTGGCGGGCAATTTCTCGCATACGCCCAAATAGCACAGCGCGCTCGGTTACACCAATCGCACCACGCGCATCCATCAAGTTAAATGCATGCGAGCACTTGAGTACATAATCATGCGCCGGGAAAACCATGTCTGCTGAGAGGCAAGCTTTGGCTTCGGCCTCGAACTCATCGTACATCACTCGCAAACGCTCCACGTCCGCAGTTTCGAAGTTGTAGCGACTGTGCTCCTTCTCGGCCGTCAGGTTGATTTCACCGTAAGTGACATGCTCATTCCAGCGAATGTCGACGAAGCTTTCCACATCCTGTAAAGCGAGGACGACACGTTCGATTCCGTAGGTGATCTCGACAGAAACAGGATCCAAAGTTTGCCCACCAGCCTGCTGAAAATAGGTGTACTGCGTGATCTCTTGTCCATCCAACCACACTTCCCAACCCAAACCCCACGCACCTAACGCCGGTGCAATCCAGTTGTCTTCTACAAAACGGATATCATGTTCTTCCGGTTTTATCCCCAACGCCATAAGAGATTGCAAGTAACGCTCGACGGGATTCCCAGGATCGGGCTTCATGATCACCTGGAATTGATAGTAATGTTGCCAGCGATTGGGGTTCTCACCGTAGCGACCGTCGGTAGGTCGAATAGAAGGTTCAACGTAAGCCACCCACCAGGGTTCCGGGCCCAATACCCGCAAGAACGTCGCTGGGTTCATTGTGCCAGCGCCAACTTCCGTGTGGTAAGGCTGCCAGATCACGCAACCCTGATCTGCCCAAAATTGTTGTAGCTTGAGGATCACAGATTGCATTGTAGGCTTAGATCTTGTCGACAATATCGTTGCCTCTCAATCAAGTGATGGGATCCGTCGCCTGCTGCTCGCGTACCATCCGACGGATGCGACGGAGGAAAGCTGGGCTATTTAGCTCACGCTCGAGGATATGTGCCAGATAATCTTCCATTAGCGCTTCAAGCTCCTGGTAGACCCCAGAGCGAATACGAACGGCGGAAGCGACGGTATACGTGTTACGCTGGTAATGACGTAGCACTTTGAGGGCCGCGAGTGAGATCCGACGCGAGCTTTCTCGACCAGGACCACAGACCGGGCACAATAAACCACCAGAGGAGAAGGAGAAGAATTGATCTTCTGGTCGCACCTCGGCACCACAGCTCACGCAGTTGAAGAGCTCAGGACGGTAACCCGTTAGATCGAGAAGTCTCAGCTCGTAATATCGAAGCACGGCATCTGGTTCCGCTCCAAGATCGAGTCGCTCCAGCGTGTTGATCAGAAGCCGGTACAGAGACCAGTTTTCATCACCCTCAACCGTGAAGCGATCGATGAGCTCGACGACATAGGCTGCCTGACTGAGAAGAACCAGGTCTTCCCGCAGATGTGGGTACATCTCTAGTGCATCGGCTTGGGTAATGATGTCTAGTTCCCGCCCGCGTGCAACCATCAAGTCCACCCGCATAAAGGGTTCCAGATGACCCGCCTTGCGCGAGCGTAGCCTGCGAACCCCCTTGGCTACTGCCTTAATCTTCCCGCGGCCGGGAGAGTATATCGTGAGCAATCGATCCGCCTCGCCTAAATTTTGGCGCCGTAGAACGACCGCCTCCGTGCGGTACACTCGTTCGCGCGATGGCATGTTGCGATTATACCAGCGCCATGCCTTTCCGTGGAATTCATATCAACTTAGGGTACAATCTGGCCTGATTCAGTGGCGCTGATCCGGAGGATCGTTCGCCACTCATGAGTCGTTCGCATGTAAGGGATCGTTCATACATGAGACGTACATATATTCTGCACCCTTTTCTTTTCGCCACCTATCCCGTCGCCGCCCTACTAGCACACAATATCGTATGGGCAACCGTTGGAGATGCACTTCGCTCCGGAGTATCAGCGCTTGTCTTCACAGCAATTCTCCTATTGTTCTTCAGATGGATAGCGAATGATTGGATCAAAGCCGGGGTGATCTCCTCGCTCGCCGTACTACTGTTTTTCTCATACGGCCACATCTACGAAACTTTGAAAAAATCCGATCTGTTTGCGGCGATCGGTCGCCATCGATTCATGATACCTGTCTGGATTGTGCTCTTTCTGCTGGGCGCTCTATGGATTCTCCGCTCTCGTCATAAGTTCCAAATATTGACCAACGCTCTGAACGTGGTCTCCATCGCTGCGCTCGTTATCCCTGTACTCACCATCGTCCGCTACCAAATCCATTCCTACTCCGGCCAGGCGGCAGCACAAGCTGTTCAAGCACAACCAAGCGAACAACTTCAAGCGCCTCCGGAAGGAGAGGCACCAGACGTTTATTACATCATCTTGGATGCCTACGGCCGTGCCGACGTCATCGAAAGAATTTTCACCTATGACAACACTTCCTTCCTCGAGGGTCTCGAGGAAATGGGCTTCTACGTGGCAGACTACAGCCTTGCCAATTACGCCCAAACAGGTCTTTCCATCACCTCCTCAACAAACATGAACTATCTACAAGATCTGCTTCCCAACCTCGACTCTCGCGACACCAGCCGTGAGGTGCTATGGAGTTTGATCCAGAGTAGCAAGATCAGGACAGCTCTAGAAGGGATTGGCTATAAGACGGTGGCGTTTCCCACCGGTCTCGCTGGGACCGATCTCCAGAATGCGGATGTGTATTTCAGCGCAGGCTTGATGGACGAAATCGTCAGCTTGAGCGCAGTTACACCGTTCGAGAGTATGCTGATCTACAATTCCGCCGGTCGCGTCCTCACCGACGGGCTGATTGTCCTGCCCAGTTTCATAACCGACTTGAAATATCCGTTTGAAGTACGCCGTGCGAGAACCCTGAACGCCTTCGACCGTCTGATGGAAATTCCCGCTTTGGAAGGCCCACACTTCGTCTTCGCACACATCATCGCACCGCATCCACCATTCGTCTTCGATCGTGACGGCAACCCAGTGGATCCCAATCAACCTTTCTCACTCGGATTTGGCTACGGAGATTACAGACCCGAAGAACTGGAATCCTGGATCGAGGGGTATCGCGAGCAATTGATCTTCGTCAATAAACGGATGACAGAAGTCCTCAGCACCATCCTCGCGGAATCCGAAATCCCTCCCATTATCATCATTCAAGCTGACCATGGACCGAAGGCCGAGACCAAGATCCTCCCCTATACACACGAGCGATTGGCAATCTTGAATGCCTACTACCTGCCGAGCGGGGGAGATGCGTTGCTCTACCCCGAAATCACACCTGTCAACTCCTTCCGCGTTGTGTTTAACTACTACTTCGGCGGCAGCTACGAATTACTGCCCGACAGAATCTTCTACTCCCAATACAGTCGTCCCTACCACTACTTCGAAGTGACGGACGAGGAGATCGACTATTACTGATGCGATCGAGGTCACAAGGACTGGCAAATCCAAAACGAATACACCCTAGGCTCTCATTCGTTACACTCTTTATCTGGATGAGCATCGCTGTCCTAACAAGCTGCTCGAGCAGGCAGGAGCCCCTTATGAGTCAATCTCAGCCAGCACAGTCGTCGACGGAAACACCCTCACCCTCTCCTCTTGGTGATGAGCTTGATCTGCACGAAGCAAACATTCTCTCGGTCAGCATCGAGGATCTCGGCGAAGGGCAATTCCGCTTCGACGTCACCATGCTTCACGACGATGATGGCGAAGCACCGGAATTCGCAGACGGGTGGCAGGTGGAAGACTTGGACGGAAACTTACTCGGTCGTCGGGTGTTGCTTCACAGCCACGGCACGCAGGAGTTCACGCGCTCGGAAACGATCACCATCCCATCCTCTGTGACGACAGTTATCGTGCGAGGTCACGACATGCGTCATGGCTATGGTGGCCAAGCGATGCGCGTCGACCTGGCGAGCGGTTCTGAGACACCCTTCGACGAAGGCAGTGATCCAGAGAACAAATAGCGAATCGCCTCCTCCCACAGAAGGTTTGGGGCGGTTTCAAACACTGAGCTCGTAACTAGTAATTGAAGAAATTTACCGTGATGTCATTGCGAGGAGCGTAGCGACGAAGCAATCCCCAACTCGCGGCATGGGGATTGCTTCGCCCCTACGGGGCTCGCGATGACACTCGTGAACGCGTTCGACTCGCAATGACATCACACACAATGAGTTCTCAGCACAGGTCAAGGGGTTGATTCTTAGATAGCCCTAGCAAAAAAAGAACGCCAATGTGTCCATTGAAAAGCAATAGTGGGTCTTAAGGGATCGACCTGATCGGATAGAGTCGGACGCCGCTGCCTTACCTATCCACAAGATGCCGAGGACCAAAAGCTTCGGGCAGCAACTCCCCCACGCTAGTCTCCAATGT
>WVZH01000287.1:0-11209 GCA_011772595.1 Anaerolineales bacterium | reverse complement strand
GTGAACGTTCTAGCGCCCTCCGACACTGCTTTGAACACCGCGGTTCTCTCGGCGCACATACTCGATGGATATGCGGCGTTCTCGACGTTCACGCCATGAAAGATCGCACCTGAATCTGCGAGCAACGCCGCGCCAACTGCGTACTCGGAGTAGGGTGCATACGCGTTTTGGCGCGCATCCAAGGCGCGGGATACGAGTTCATTCCGCATTTCTGTTGTGATTTTCATTTTTACCTGTCTCCGACGGTGAGATCTCGATGCGACGAGCCCGTACCTTTCGAATGCGCCGTCCGCTTACTTCCTCCACAATAAGTCGTAATCCACCCTCTTGCACAACCTCTCCTACCACCGGCACTTTACCTAATTGACTGTAAATAAATCCACCGAGCGTCTCGCTTGTTTCTTTTGGCAANNTATTCGCCCTCCTGAAGTTGCTGAAAGGCAATTTCTTCCGCAAAGTCGTACTCATCTCGAATCTCCCCCACAATCTCTTCGACGAGATCTTCTATCGTGACCAACCCAGCAGTACCGCCATACTCATCGACCACAATTGCCATGTGAACCTGTTTGGCTTGCATTTCCGCCAGCAGTTCGTCAACCTTCTTTGCCTCCGGCACGAAATAGGCCTCCCGGCATAACTTGGTGACCTCTTGATTTTGGCCACCCTCCCGCCAGGCTGCAAGTAAATCCTTTGCATAAAGCAAGCCGACGATGTTATCGATGGTCTCAGAAAAGACTGGTGCACGTGAGAAACCTGTTTGCAGAAGAGATTCGGTGGCCTCAACCAGGGAGGTGCCTTGCTCAAAGGCAAGCATGTCGATTCTCGGCACCATGACCTCGCGCGCTAGGGTATTGGCAAGCTGAAAGATGGAGTAGATCATCGCTTTCTCTTCCTCTTCGATGACACCCTCTTCTTCTCCAGCGTCCACCAAGGTCATGATCTCTTCTTCGGTTACCAGAGGGTGGGAACCCTCGCCAGAAACACCTGTGATCCAACCCGCGAGCCGCGTCATTAGCCACACAAATGGCGTCAGCACAACTTCGACCGCCAACACGAGAGGCGCAAAACGAGCAGCCCACCGGTCCGGATTGCGCAAGGCCACGCTTTCGGCCAGAAATTCCAGAAAGCCCATGACCAGTCCGGCAACAAACAGGACACCTCCGATGGCAAGCAGGTGGGCTACGCCTAAGTCAGCCAACAGCGTAGTATAGGTTGCAAACGCCAAACCAAGTACTGCGAGGCGGCTTATACTCAAGGCGACACGCAAGGCAAGGATTAAACGCCGCGCCTCTTCCGCCACCCGCACTGCCAACCCGGCCATAGCGACACCCTCAGCCTCCAATGCTTTTAGTTTGGCAGGATGGCTGTTCACGAATGCGCCACGCGCAAAGGCCAATAGAAAGTCGAGAACGAGCAAACCTACAAACACGAAGGTGCCAGCAAGCATCTTACTCCGTCTCCTCGAGCTTGCGAATCACTCGCGCCGGGACTCCGACGGCCATCGTCCAATCCGGCACATCGCGGTTAACTACGGAACCGGCACCGGTACGTGCCCCACGACCAACTCGTACCGGCGCGACGAGCATCGTGTCGCTACCAATGAACGCCATCTCGCCGATCTCCGTTGCATGTTTACGCTCACCATCGAAATTGCAGGTAATGGTCCCGGCTCCGACGTTCGCATTTTCTCCCACCGTCGCATCCCCAACGTAGGAGAAATGCCCCATCTTGACACCGGGTCCCAACGTGGAGTTCTTCACCTCTCCGAAATTGCCTACATGAACCTGGCGGCCAAGCCTGGCACCACTGCGTAGATGGGCAAAGGGGCCGACTTCGACGTCTTCCTCAAGAACCGCTCCTTCAACAACAGAAGCTTCCACACGACTGCGACCCCCCACACTTGAATCGCGAATGATCGTGTTGGGACCCAAGCGACATCCTGGACCGATCTGTGTCTCCCCTTCCAAATGCGTGTTTGGCAAGATGACGGTGTCGGCGCCTAATTCGACATCCGGGCCTATGTACGTCGTCGCCGGATCGAGCATGGTGACTCCAGCGAGCATCCAATGCCGATTGATCCGTTTCCGTAATGCCTCTTCCGCTTGCGCGAGATGTTCGCGTGTGTTAACGCCGATCATCTCGGTTGCATCTTTCACTTCGGCACTCCCAACCGATTTACCCTCTTCGACCGCCATCGCCACCAAGTCCGTGAGATAATATTCACCTTTCGGAGAGAGTGGCAGCTTGCTGAGGTGATCCCAAAGCCAATCAGCCCGATAGCAGTACGCACCGACGTTCAACTCTTCAATTGCTAGTTGCTCAGGAGAGGCATGCGATTCTTCAATGATGCCCTTGATTTCTCCATTGGCTGATCGCTCAATCCTGCCGAAGCCTCGCGATAGAGGGGAAATAGCGGTTAGTAAAGAGAGAGGACCTTCGTTTGCAATCTGCGTATCAATTAATCGACGCAGTGTATCGGTCTGCAGTAACGGCAAATCCGCGTTTACAACCAGCACCAAATCCGATCGCTCCGCGATGGTTTCCTGAGCCTGCATCGTGGCGTGACCGGTACCAAGGCGATCAACCTGTTCCACGAAATGAACGTCAGCTTCAAAATGCGACCGAAAGACTTCCGACTCAGGTCCGACAACAATCGTGGGCGCCCGGCGGGTCGCCGTTCGACAAGCTTCTACGGTCCATGCCAACATCGGCCGCCCACCCAGGAGATGTAGAACCTTAGGTGTCTCGGATTGCATCCGCGTACCTAATCCAGCTGCCAGAACCACGGCTTCACAAATCATGATTACCTCCTCGGCAATCCTTTTCGAAGACAAGATTTATCCAAACCATATCCTCGAGAATGGACAGAACAGACACAAAAAAGACTAGGATGATGATTGTCCCGCGGGGGGCCCCATCATATGGTTGGCGGATATTGGGAAAGAATGCAGATGGAGGGTTGTCGTCTTGCACAGAGGCTCAAATCACATATTCGATATTAGGATGGGGCGCCAGGACTCGAACCTGGATCAGCGGATTCAAAGTCCGTTATGCTGCCATTGCACCACGCCCCAATATGTCAGCCAGGAAACCAAGTGCTCAGAATTGTAACACACGCAGTCGATGGATAAAACTCCGGGAAGATCTCAAAGTTAATGGTTGCCCCACCTCAATGAATCAATAGATCGTCTCGGGATCGTCCGTCACCAAACCCTTATCCCTAGCTTCCTTGAATGTCATGATATCTTCATGCTCAAAATCCGAGGTGTCGTCAGAGGCTTTGCCCCAGTACTCATCTGCGTCTTCTCGCAGTTTTTGGCTATCGTCCGCTTTCAACGCAGATCCCGTCCAATCCTTCCTCGTCTCCGCTTCATCAATCTCTTCAGACGCCGCCTCCGCCATCTGGTATTCCTGCCACTCCGGCTTCGATTCTACTGCCGACGCATATTGGGCTAATTCTCCTTGCCTCATGGATGCAAGGATCACCTTGATCGAATCGGCAGCCTGTCTTCCGTAGTGCACGACCGCGCCCATTCTCGTGGCAGCCTGCCCACTGCGGAGGACGATAAGTAGTCCATGGGAAGCATCCACGTTCGTTAAATAGAGATCATGCTCATCGCCGCCAAAGTATTGAATATTCCCCGGCAGGAGCGATCCCATGAGTGAGGAGGCCTTTAGTCCCGCACTGAAGGCCTCCGCGATCGACGCAAGTGCCTTCTTCAGATCAGGCACATTGATGTCTCCAGATTGCACCAAAACCTGCCCGTGCTCGTCAAGTAACATAATTGAAACTGCGCTCAGCGTATGACGGACACGGTGCAGGATCTCAGCCAAATCCGGGCTGAGATCCACTTCCATCTTCCTCTGTGCCTCGTTGTCTTCCTGGAGCGCGAGGGCGCGCTCGACCGCTTCGAGGAAATATGTGGTCCCGATGGGTTTTTGGAAAAAGGCGAGGACGCCCAACTCCTCTGCCCTTGTACGCGCCTCTTCTGTAGGATGGCCTGTAATCACAATCGCACGAGCTCGAGGATTAAGCTGGCGATATCTCTCCAGCAATTCAAGACCCGACATCCCGGGCAAGAGCAGATCGGTCACCAGAAGATTAACTGGATCTCGATTCAACTCGATGAGAGCTTCCTCTCCAGAGGGAACTTCAATGACTGTATATCCATGACCGGTTAACTCCAGGCTGGTCCGCAGGATACGTCGGACATCCCTTTGGTCATCGACGATCAAGATACGTGGCGCGCTCATTGCACACATTCTAGCATAGGAATCAAATCTAAGAATGTCCGTGCTTCTTTGAGGAGGCGTGTGACATTTTACCTATCCCACATACGAATATGAGCGTACTCGCAGTGGGTGGCCGCAGGGTCATCACCGTCATGGGCACTCGTGAAGGGTCTCCTAGATCGAATCCCATAACCGATTCCAAGATCATTGCCTAGGTAGCATCCCCAACTTCAATCGGTCGGCGCACGCTCCTGGAATATCTCCGTGCCTGGGTGAATATCCGACCATGCAAACCAGAATACAAGCGGAGCCGAGATCCGTGCCAACCTCGATCCGGCAAGCGGGCCCTCTAGCCCCTCTCCTGTGCGCAGGTCCCAAGCGGTCCCCGTCTCAAGATCGCGAATCGTGACACCTGCGCTCCCAGTGTCAAACACCAGCGTCCGATCGCCTACGTCGCGTCGGTACACAAGCACGGTCCCAAGTCGCTCGTCATAAACGAGCAATAACGGTGTCGTTCCCAATTCGTCCTGGATCATTCTTGTTTCACGGATGGTCGCTACGGGATAGGCCCGAACTTCTCGCCCCAACACTACGCCTGCGACCAGATCCTTCGCCTTCAAACGGACATCGGGATTCTTCCACCCTGTAACTCCCGCATACCCGCTTGTGTAGTAACCCCCATACGGATCGATGACATCTTCCGCTTGCCTTCCCAGCTGCTTGGCGGAGAGCACTCGGGTGTCAGGATGTCTTTCCTTCCAGGCACCCCATGTGGTCAATTCAGAAGGCAGAAGTTCCAAGCGACGTCCCCGAAGCGCACCCCTCATCCCTTGTGCCAGCATTTGACTCCAAAGGGTGTTCGTTTGATGATCATACATCACCAGGTTGTTGTAATAGAGGTAACCCGACACGCCAAAGGTGAGCGTTTGATCCACAACTCGGTCAAAGACAAGACTCGAGTAACACAGAGGGCACCAAGTGATCGCGACAGGTTCCCCTCCGACCACATCGTTTACAATTTCATGCAAACTGAGCAAGCTGACAGGATAAGCACGCGCATCCCCGAAGATTTCTAACCCTACAACGGGTTCATCATCCTCCCACTCCAGGTCGCCATCATCCGAATCTAAAAACAGATCCTCACTCGCAAAGATTGCCGGTACGGCATCGAAGGGGGCAGCCAGCACCAATTCGCCTACCCATAGCATTCTTGGACGTGGTGTCGGAATCAACGAGATATCGTCTGCCGGTTCGATTTGAGAGCTGGCATTCAGACCATCGAGGTGTACGAGCTCATCGGCCGGAATTTGTTCGACACTTTCCCCATTGGTACCACACGCAGCCATTAGCCAACTAAGTGCTGCAAAAGCAAGAAACGATCGTATCCGTACAATCCAACTCGTGTTGGCTGTTATTCGCATAGATTTCCACATGTTACTTTGATAATGGAGGGATCTTTTGGAGTCTGTAAATCTACTTACCTGACAAGATCAAATTGCCCCCAGGATGATAGCTCCATAAATTGCCATGGTAAGTACGGCATCCACAGCTACATAAAGGAGAGTAAAAAATACCGCCGAATTACGCTCGCGGCGATAAGTATAATTCCAAGCAATGACAAAGCCAATCACTGCGATTGCCAGAGGCACAACGATCTGTAGAGAGGTTTTCAAGACCTCCGGAATGAACGGAACCCAACCCGAGAAGGGCACATAGTCCCACATTGTTGGTAAGATAATGACTTTGCTCAGCCAATAAGCAAGTAAAGCCAAAATGATACTCACCATCGTCCCCAATCCTGTTAGACTCTCATGTTCCCTCCTGATTTTGTATGTCAAGCCGAGGACAATGATCGGCGCAATGACCCATATCACGGCAAAGGGTGTCATCAGCACCCCCATGAGCATACCGAACAGGATTTCTACACTCAAGGAACGAACATCTTCCAGAGTTAGGGAACGGATCGAATTTCGGATATCAGGGGAAGTGCTGGTAAGATAAACCGCACGGCCGCTCTCGCCGATTTTCTCGAGCCAACTGAAGTAAAGGAAGCCTTGGTCGTCACGGATGATGGCTGGATTTGTAGAGATCGTCGCAGTAAAACTTAGCAGTTGATAGGAAATTGGGGATCCGTTTGAAAAATAAATCACCGCGACCTGGTTTTCCATTTTACGCATCAAGTAATTTACGCGCACACGTCCCGCGATCGCTAATTCTTGACCAACCCCAGGTTGAATTGCGATATTGCTGACGACGGATGTCCTTCCTGCAATCGAATCCGTTAAAGATACTCTCTCCCCCGTGTCCAGCTCAACCCCTTCCATTGAAAGATAATCGAGCTCAAAATCTACAGGTACAGTGACCACACGCCTCCGGGAAACCATCGTCGGTTCGGAGAGCGGGAAATGAAGATAGCTCGCTTCAATGGTCCCGGCTCTGAGACCTGTACGTATGCTTAGCGTCCAAAGGATATAGGCCTGATCTTGATCAATTCCAAAGAAGGGACCTTCGAAACCATCCGACGGCTGCAAATAAACCTCATATACGTTCGTCTCACGTCCCGGCTGAAACCGACCGCCAGGATATGCCCCGTAGAAAATTCGATTATCACTGCCAACCAGATCGTCATGCCACCAGATGGTGTGCAGTACTCCGCGGTCGTCGTATTGAATGCCTGGCGCCAAACCGAGGGGATCGACCAGTTCGGGCGCGCCTGCTAATTGACCTGGCGGCATGGCATAGAGACCGGGTACCTCTTCCGTACCTGCAAACCACACCGTAAGGCCATGGTCAGGATCGAATGCCACATCGAAGCTTTCGACGGGAATGTCGCCCGAGATCACGACCGGGGTGCCTAGATAATCTCCCGAAGGGTGTGTTTGGGAATAGTAGAGGCTGTTTCGACTGATCCAGAATACTTGAAGTGCTTCACCATTCCAGAGAATCCGCGGTTGATCGATCGCTGTCAGCGCCTGGTCGTACGTCCGCTCCCACAAACGCTCTAATTGACGATCTAACTGGATCACTCGCGGGCGATAAAGATCTTCAGTGCGGTCGACGACCAGCAGATAGATTCTTCCTAGATCGTCGATGGCGATGGACGCCGGATCGTTTACCGCAGT
The DNA here is from genome assembly GCA_011772595.1 of Anaerolineales bacterium. Next base: position 3,854 of record WVZH01000287.1, on the reverse strand, counting down.
GTGCGCTACATATTTTGCACGTCCCCAACCAGGGGCTTTAAGCCAAAGGCGCCCAGGCGGCTCGCTGCATCCCGAAACCGCTAAAGCTACAACGATTAACAAGAGCGAACCTCGCAAAACGCCCCAAGAATTACTTCGTTTCTTCATCGCTGTGAAGTCTCCACCTGTGAGTCCGATTCTCTGCGGACGATAGGTTTATTCATACTCCCACACATACACTTCCACAATCTGCCAAAGGCGTGAAACTCAAGATTTAACAACCTTCAAAGTAAGTGCGCACGCCAGTGACTCACCACCAACTTTTGCTTTCTATACCTTGCCACGCAAGGTGGTATCGAAAGCATCCCTCAAACCATCGCCTATGAAATTAAAGGACAAAGTCAAAACGGTTATGGCAATACTGGGCAAGACGACAAGGTGCGGATGGGATCGGAGACCTGAGTAACCTGTTCCGATCATGGAGCCCCAACTCGGTGTTGGAGGGATGATGCCCACACCAAGAAAACTTAGGGCCGCCTCTAAAAAGATATAGCCCGGAATCGCGAGCGTTTCGACGACGAGCAGTGGGCCAATGATATTCGGTAGCAAGTGCCGTAGGATAATGCGCTCATTTGTGGCCCCAACTACACGCGCGGCCTCAATGAATTCCATTTGCTTAAACGCATAAACCTGACCTCGCGCCATGCGTGCCGTATCGACCCAGCTGAGCCCGCCAATGGCAAGGAAAATGAACAATAGTCCCCCGAGAGCGACATCCAAATTTGCAAGTAAAGTATCTACCCTTACCCCATACCGAGCCCAATGATAGGAACGGAAAAAAAACTGCAAGACGACTGCAGCCATGAAAATCGGCAACGAATAGAGGAAATCAACAAATCGCATGATGGCTTCATCGAGGCGGCCTCCGGCGAAGCCCGAGATCGTGCCGATGAACATGCCGATAATCAACGAAGTGGCAGCTGCTACTCCTGCTACTGAAAGGGAGACGCGAGCGCCATAGATCGTCCTCGACCAGATGTCGCGCCCTAATCTATCAGAACCGGCCAAGTGGATGAAGCATCCTCGCTCCAAAAAAGTTCCTGCCCAATGACACTCCTTGAGAAGCCGTTCAGAAGGAGTGACCGCTGACATTGGTTTTGCGTACATTACAGACAAACTACCTTTATCGAAATCATAAGGAGTGATCCAAGGGGCAAAAACCGCCATGAGGATAATCATAGCTAGTGCAGCGACACTCACTATCGCGGCCTTATTTCGCCGAAAGGTACGCCACACATCAATGAGCGGGCTGCGTGCCTCTTTTGCCACTGATTGATCGAGAAGTGGGCGTCGCTTCTTCCCGATGGGTCTCGGCCGACTTGGTGGCAATACGACTTCCTCTGCTGTCGATATCGGGATCGCTGCACCATCAATCGCCTCCGCATTGATGACCAACGACCAAGCCGCTTCAACCTTTTGGCGCAAACGCTCAATCGAACCGTCGCTGAAAATCACGATATCCGCAGAGCGCAATTTCGGAGCAATAGGAGATTCTGCATCGATGCGCTGATGTGCCTCCGTCTCAGACAAATGGTGCTCACGCATCAGCCGAGCAACACGTTGTTCAGCAGTAGCGTAGACCGTCCAAATTGCCTCGCAACCCAACGCGATATCGTATTCGAGTAAATTAGTAGACTCAATCACCACGATATCCTGTTTTGCATGCTGGACGAGCAAGTCCACAGCTTTCGAAATGATTGGCTGAATGATCTCACGTAGTTGTTTCCCAGCGCTTGGGTTGATTTGCACGCGCGCTGACAAATGCTCGTAGTCGACACGGCCATGCTCGTCAAGGATACTTTCACCAAATGTCCTTACCAAGCGTTCGTATCCAGGCGCGTCCTTACCGATGGCCCGGTGCGCCAGTTCGTTGGCATCGATGCCATATGCGCCAAGATCTTGCAAGATCTTGCGTACGGTGCTTTTACCGGCAGCGATATTGCCTGTCAGACCAATAACGTATTTATTCGGCCATCGGCTCACGAGAGGAAACCTTAAAAGTCCTTGATTGTGATCGGATGGATATCAACAATGAAATTATCGATATCGGATCCTGGGATCGATAAATGCATAAAGAATATCCACAATGAAATTCGTCGTGATTAACAACACGGATATGGCCAAAACACATCCAGTAAGCAAGAAGTATTCTGAACGTACAACACTATCGATGAAATGACGTGCAAGCCCATTAAGTCCAAAAATCCGTTCGACAATAAAGGCTCCCGTGAGCACATTGACGACATACCGCCCAGAAATTGTAACGATGGGAATGAGCGAGTTCCTTAAAGCATGCCTCGCCATGACCGCTCGTTCGGCCAACCCTTTGGCGCGCGCGGTATTGATATAGTCTTTGGTCAATACTTCAAGCAGACTTGCCCGCGTGATGCGCGTGACACTAGCTGAAAAAGCTGTGCCCAGTGTAACCGTCGGAAGAACCGCATGAGTAAAGAAGTCCACACTCAAACGCGGGAAGATGCCTAATAAAAACGGTGGCGTAGCACCCCAGGTGCCAAAGGGAAGCCAATCGAGGTGAAGCCCGAAAATGAGGATCAGTAAAGGGCCGAGGACCAGATTGGGAATCGATAATCCAAGTAGAACGGTAAACGTTGCAGCGTGATCGACGATAGTATTATGCTTGATCGCGGCCAAGGATCCTACAGGAATTCCGACAAGGTAGCCTAACAGAATAGATAAAGCCCCTAATTGCAGGGTAACAGGCAAGGATTGCGAGATGACCTCCCTCACAGATTGCGTACTGCGTGCAAAGAGTGGTCCCAATTCGCCTCGCGCCACGTTGCGAAGATAGAGGATGACTTGTTCATAGATGGGCTTGTCTAATCCATATAGTCTTTCAAGCTCACCCTCGAGTTGAGCCGGGATGACTGTTGCACGGCCAGAAGCTCTGAAGGGGCCACCCGGTGCGGCGCGTATGATGACGAAAGAGAACAGCACAACACCTAGAAGCACGAGAAGCGATCCAAGGAACCGCCGGGTGATATACCTAACCATCCGTCACACCTTCCCCCCCAGACAGCTGGGTATTCTCAATAATCGGCGTACCGATCACCGCCATTCCTCGCGTCCCTCTCCGTCGGATGGACTGGACCCCTCAAAGCGGCGAAGACGATACACAGCATCCGCGCTCCCAAAATGATGCCATCACGCAAGGGTGAAAACATGTATCATTCGACAGGAGCACGTAGGGGAATGATCTGGCAACATACGCAGGCCTAAATGGAATACACCAGGCGATCTATGCAGGTTCAACCTCGGCTGAGCGACGTTCGTCAAACCCCTGATCACGATGAATTGGCCAGTTCTTTCCCGCCGTTCAAACTGTCGCAAGCCCTGAAGGGTATGCAGACAATGCGAGATTCTTCAAATCAATAGCAGTCGTTAAAAGTAAAAGGAGCTACCGTTCCGACACCGATGACCGATGATGTGTGGGAAGAAAGAAAAGAACTGCGACGCGGTTAAAGGTGTCTTTGTCTGGCTCCTCTCAGGTCTAAATAAAAAGCACATGGTCGCACAACGTACTCATCGCCCATGTGCTCATACCTGCTTAACCCTCCAGGTATTGCTGTGCGCTCCTGCAGTGTCCTATCTAGGGCGCCTCAAAAGTGACGTCACCGGCTCCGATCCAGCCCTCTGTCCCGAAGCCCCGAATTAAGTAGTAGAGCTCCCCTTCCTCGTTGGTGCTCTCCCCCAGCACCTCAACCTCCGTATCCCGACCTATGATACTGATCGCCTGTTTACCACTTGAACTATCAAAGACACTGGGGATGGGTGATTGACTGGTGATGGTCGCCGTT
>WVZH01000399.1:2661-2845 GCA_011772595.1 Anaerolineales bacterium | reverse complement strand
TTGCCGAGTTCCCTCGCCTTACGGTATGCCCGACAGACCTTAGCCTACTAAGCTAGGGCACCAGTGTCGGTTCTCGGTACGGTCTTGAACAGATCTCCCTGACCTTGCTTTCAATGTCTCCTGGACTTGAGCAAACCCACCTTGCGGCGGGCCATTCGCCCCTCGCATAGGATCTCGCCATTAC
>WVZH01000399.1:0-2518 GCA_011772595.1 Anaerolineales bacterium | reverse complement strand
TCTTAGGACCGGCTAACTCCCGGCTGACGACGCATTGCCGGGAAACCCTTGCCCTTGCGGTCGCCGAGATTCTCACCCGGCTATGCTGTTACTACCACCAGGATCTGCAATAGTTAGATCGGTCCACTGGACTTTACAGCCCAGCTTCTACCCAATCACTACGCCCACCTACCACGCACCGGCTTTGCCGGTGGTCTAAAGTATCGGTGGTCTGCTTGAGCCCCGTCCATTTTCAGGGCTTCCGAGCTCGGCAGGTGAGCTGTTACGCACTCTTTGAAGGATGGCTGCTTCTGAGCCTACCTCCCTGCTGTCTTTGCTCGAAAACGCCTTTTTGTTTGACACTTAGCAGACACTTGGGGACCTTAACTTTAGTCTGGGTTGTCCCCCTCTCGGTTATGAGGCTTACCCCACATAAACCCGCCTCCCAGCTTCTACGAAGCCTGTACATTCGGAGTTCGAATGAACGGCGAGCCCTTTCGGGCCCTTACCGTCCGATCGGTGCTCTACAATACAAGCAATCTCTGCTGAGGCAAGACTGCGATCTACTTCGGTGGGAACTAGCGATCACCGGACTAGATTGGTTTTTGACCCCTAATCCCAGATCTGAGGACCGATTTGCACGTCAGGACCCCTGCAGACCTCCAGCGGGCTTTCGCCCGCCTTCGTCTTATCCAGGACTAGATCGTCCGGTTTCTAGCCTTACTGCCATGACTGAAGACCCTTTCGGATCCTTCGCCTCGCCAAAGCTGCGCGAATTCGGTTTCCCTTCGCCTTCCCTTTGTCAGGTTAGGCTCGCCATGACAGCAATCTCCCTGGCCCGTGTTTCTAGACGGAACATACGACCCTGGAAGGCTTCAGTCCCTTGCGGGACCTCCACCAGACTCCTTTTGGGCCGTACACGTCTGTAACCGGTTGGTTTCAGACACTTTTCATCCCCCTTCCGGGGTACTTTTCAACTTTCCCTCACGGTACTAGTATGCTATCGGTCTTGGTGAATATTTAGCCTTAGATGCTACTTTCACCCATAGTCACTGGCCACTGCCAAGGCCAGATACTCTTGCTATGGCAGAATCCTATTCCTCTACGCTTACGGGGGTATCACCCTCTGCGCCAGCACGTTCCAGAGCACTTCAGCTCAAGGAACAGCATCCTGTACGCCATAGCACACCACATCTCTACCACGTTGCCGTAGCAGATTCAGTTTGGGCTATTCCGTTTTCGCTCGCCGCTACTAGCGGAATCTCGTGTTGATTTCTTTTCCTCGTCCTACTCAGATGCTTCACTTCGGACGGTTCGCCCTCCCAAGCGAAAAGCAAGGGAGTGTTAAGAGAGACCTCATTCGGAAATCCTGGGATCAACGGTCGCATGCACTTCCCCCAGGCTTATCGCAGCTTGCCACGTCCTTCATCGCTTACCAAGCCGAGTCATTCCCCAACCGGCGTCTTTGCACTATACCAGGTACACCATTTTCTTCTTACTATTGCAGCCCCGGAAACTATACGCGAACATTTCCGTAAAGCCACAATTTTCACTCTGTCAGTTATTACGCTGACATCGTGGCACATTTTCCTGTGATCCTATACACGACGGTCATTGCGGATCGCTCCGCTACGTCCTTCATTCCTCGTAAAAACAAGGAATTGCATATTCAGTATATTGGTCACACGAACATCCCAGATTATCCTTTACACAAAGTTGCCCGGACCGTTAAACTAAGGAGGTGATCCAGCCGCAGGTTCCCCTACGACTACCTTGTTACGACTTCTCCCCCGTTGCTGACCCCAGGTTCGATAGCGCCAATGAGGCGCCACCTCGCCAAGAACCAGCTTCGGTGAAGCGACGGGCGGTGTGTGCAAGGAGCAGGGACGTATTCACCGCGCGATAATGACACGCAGTTACTAGGGATTCCATATTCATGAGGGCGAGTTGCAGCCCTCAATCATAACTGTGGTAACGTTTGAGGGATTACCTCCTCCTTTCGGAATCGGAACCCGCTGTCCTTACCATTGCAGCCCGCGTGTGGCCCGAGGGTTTCGGGGCATACTGACCTGCCGTAGCCCCCTCCTTCCTCCGCCTCAGCGGCGGCGGTCCCTCTAATTAGCCCCTCTGCTCCTGAGAGCAGTGGTAGCAACTAGAGGCAGGGATCTTGCTCGTTACCTGACTTAACAGGACACCTCACGGCACGAGCTGGCGACGGCCATGCACCTCCTCTCAGCTTGTCTGGTAAAGTCTTCAGCTTGACCTTCACTCTGCTGTCGCCCCCGGTAAGATTCCCGGCGTTGACTCCAATTGAACCGCAGGCTTCACCCCTTGTGGTGCTCCCCCGCCAATTCCTTTAAGTTTCAGTCTTGCGACCGTACTCCCCAGGCGGCAGACTTAACGGCTTCCCTGCGGCACTGGGTTGGCTCGAAGCCAACCCATCACCGAGTCTGCATCGTTTACAGCTGGGACTACCCGGGTATCTAATCCGGTTTGCTCCCCCAGCTTTCATCCCTCACCGTCGAGCGCGTTCTGGCAA
>WVZH01000066.1:2894-5153 GCA_011772595.1 Anaerolineales bacterium | reverse complement strand
TCGCCTTGGGCCACTTTTTAATCATGCACTACTTTAAATTCAGCTTTGGGCAACAACCCGTTGACATGAGACATCAACTGCTAAGGCAAAAGGAAAGGTCCAGGCTTAAGGTGACGAGGGATCGAAGCGCTAAACTTTTGATTTGTGAGTGTACCAATTAGCCTCGGTTTTGAATTCCATCAATGTAGCCGATAACCCCCGTGGCGATGCCGGCTGCGTTTGCCTCATCAGTATCGATGTGCACCGTGAGTTTGAAGTTCGGATCCACCCTGATCAAGACATCACCGAAGATGAGTTCCCGGCGGCCTTCCACCCGCACCATCACCCTGTCTTTGTCGTGCAAGCCGAAGTGCAGGGCATCTTCTGGCGACATGTGAATGTGACGAAGCGCGCAGATTACCCCCATGTGGGGACGGTGTCAGGTCTTGACATGAGACATTAAGCGCGCAAAACCTAATCTTGCTACGCAGCACCCCCGAACGTCTCCGCATAGATTTCCTCAAAGCGTAGGGCTTCATCATCGCTCAGCTCTGAAAATTCACGCATCCGCGCTCGCTTCGAGAGCCGCCCGTGGTTTTGGTGAAGGAAGCGAAACAGCAGATCGATTTTATTGTCCGGCATATCTACGAACGCCTCAATACGGGTGCGGAACTGATCGTATCGCCTTAGAAAGTCAGCCTCTCGCGGCAGATCTTCCTCAATTGTCCTTTCAACGCAGCGGTAAAGAAACTCAGTGTGCGGAGTCGCGTCAAAAAAGCGGTAGAAGTCTCCCGTGTCGTCTAGAACTCTCACATTTCCGGCATCAGCGGGCTCCCATACAATGACCGGCAACAAGCGAGCGGAATAGCCTTCCAAGACCTGTTTGTACGCCTCAATGTTCTCCAGAATCGCTGCCGAGACTGGAAATACGACACCCGGTGGATTAAATCCTCTTTGCGCTAGAACATGATGAATGAGGTAACGGTGAATGCGCCCGTTGCCATCTTCAAACGGATGCACATAGATAAATCCAAAGGCCAGAATCGCCGCCGCAACCACAGGTGCCAGCTCTTGGCTGGGTCCGTGATTAAACGCAAGCATCCCTTTAATCAGCGAGGGCAAGTCCTCTGCACGCGCACTGATATGGTCGGGCAACGGTAGACCAGTCTCCCGGTCATGCTCGCCGACAAAGCCGCCCTCCTGCCGCAAACCAAGCCGCACAAAGCGCGCGTCGCCGATGACAATACGTTGTAAACGCAGCAACTCCTGAATATCCAGCGGCCGCCGCCCTGCCTCGCCGATCGCGCGTCCCCACCGTTGAATTCGACTCTGAGGAGGCCGCTCACCCTCAATTGCATAACTCGAGCGTGAGTCCTTCAAAAGTAGAAATGCTGCCGCGCGTGCCAGCACGTCGCGCGGCGTTTGCGCAACAACCGCACGGGCACGCCCGGCTAAATCGATCGAAACAAACCGCTCCAAAGCGTCGGTCCGGAAGACAAGCGGGCAAAACTCAGGTGTTCCGGGAAGATTGTTCCGGACCCGGTGCCGAGAAGAATTCTCACCTTCGATTGTCCATTGCACCTTCGGATCGACAACCGGAACGTAACTTCCGCGCTCTGCATTAGGTAAATCCAACCGTCGGCTCGTAAGCCATTCGTAGAGAAACCACACGCGTCGCGCATAACCGCCAGTCGGCTTAGCCCGCAATAGCGCCTCGATATCGCCAGGGGTCAGCGCCTCGAAAAGCCGCTTCAACACCACAAGGTCGAGCCCTTCGTGTTTGAGAGCAAAGGTAAGATGCCCTTCAAGACTGGCTTGTGGTGCGTGCCGAGGGGTCAAAATGCGCCACCCGTCTTGCTCAATAATCCGGTGGCGCTCGCCGGTCGCGCAAAGCGTCCGCGGCAGCGGCGTTTTCAGGCCGTATGCATCAATCAACGCTGCATACCCTGCTGGTGTTGCACGCTCCGGCAGGCGATAGTCATGAAAAACGGTGATTGGTCCTGAAAACCGGTTACTTGTGGCGGTGTTCATGAAAAACAGTCCGCATCCCGTATTCTTGTAATTTTGTGGACATCTTCCTGAAAACCAATTATAAACGTTGAAAATTAATTACGCAATACCCATCATCGTGAATTTTGATAACAAACGCTTACGCAGTCGCCGTGGCACCGTCGCCAATCTCTCGAGACACATTGTCGAACGGCTATGGGGTCAGGCCTTGACATGAGACATCAACTGCTAAGGCAAAAGGAAAGGTCCAGGCTTAAGGTGACGAGGGAT
>WVZH01000066.1:2439-2760 GCA_011772595.1 Anaerolineales bacterium | reverse complement strand
CGAAGTGCAGGGCATCTTCTGGCGACATGTGAATGTGACGAAGCGCGCAGATTACCCCCATGCCGATGCGTATTGCGCTTTTTGGTCCCTCAATAGTTATGCCAGGGCTGTCTTCAATATCGCCGGACTGGCGGATCGGGGGTTGGATGCCAAGCTTGAACTGTTCGGTCATGGAGATTTCTACCTGAGTCTGTTTGCGCGGGGGGCCGAGCACTCTCACCCGGTCCACCTTGCCTCTAGGTCCGATCAGGTTCAGCTTCTCCTTGCAGGCATACTGACCCGGCTGTGAAAGCTCGTGTTCTTTTGTAAGCCTGTGTCCCG
>WVZH01000066.1:2041-2398 GCA_011772595.1 Anaerolineales bacterium | reverse complement strand
CTCGTCAATGTGAATGCCCATGTTGCCCAGGCCCTGGCACGCCAGGCTTCGAACGCCGGCGCTTCCCTGTCCGATGCCACCTGTGAAGACAAGGACATCCATCCCCCCCATGGCCGCAACGTAAGCACCAATGTACTTTCGCACCTGATAGCAGAATGTTTTGAAAGCCAGCAGTGCGCGGTGATTACCCTCATTAGCAGCCTTCTCAATTTCTCGCATATCGTTGGATATGCCTGAGATTCCCTGGAGACCGCTCTCCTTATTAATCAGACGGTCTAAATCCGAGTGGCCCATACCATCAGTGCGCATCAGCTGGACCAGGATTGCGGGATCAAGATCACCGCAACGAGTGCCCAT
>WVZH01000066.1:0-1969 GCA_011772595.1 Anaerolineales bacterium | reverse complement strand
TTGAGATGCCCCGCAGCCTTCAGTGAAACGTAAGCGTGAGATATTCCGTGGAAACCGTAACGCCGGATTCCCTTCTGCTCGTAGTATTCATAGGGAAGCCCATAGAGGTAAGCATAGGCCGGCAGAGTTTGGTGGAATGCCGTATCGAACACTGCAACGTTTGACGCATTGGGAAACATCCGCTTGGCCTCATGGATGCCGATCAGGTTGACCGGATTGTGAAGGGGCGCCAGATCAGCCAACTCTTCAATATCTTTGAGAACTTCCTCAGTGATGATGACCGGGTGGTTGAATCTATCGCCTCCGTGCACCACACGATGTCCGACGGCAGCTATTTCATCTGGAGAGCTGATGACACCAGAAGCTTTTGCCATGAGCGCTTTACCCATTGCGGCAAAAGCCTCACGGTGACCGCGCTTGGGCAGCTGTCGAATTATTTCGCCTTTGGGGGAACGGTGGACATGGCGTGTTCCCTCCTCACCGATTTTCTCAATAATTCCACTCGAATTTGCAGCCTCATCGGCCGTGTCAAAGAGATTATACTTGAGAGAGGAGGAACCGCAGTTCACAATGAGAAGCTTCATCGGCTCGTCACTTCTCAGCTTGAAGCCGTAGGGATCGTCACTTCGTCGGAAAGCGGAAGCGGCTAACTCCTTTCCCGTGTCATCATAGATCAATCTTCTTAAACGCTCTGAGATGGTTCTCGACAAATGCTTGAGGGCAGGCGGATGGGTGATGAGAACAGTGGAGAAGAGGCTCTCTGGAATGAGGAGCGCCTCACACCGAGTAACCCCGATGATATCGGCCGTGGTCTTATTATCTGTCATAAGCGACATCTCCCCAAAGACGTCGCCCGGCCTCATCATATCAATATGGTGCTTTTCTCCGCTGTCATCGGTGATCGAAACCTCGGCTTCTCCATGTAAATGAATGCCGAGGAAACGTCCCTCCTCGCCAAACCGAATAACGGCTTCGTTTGGTTCAAAGGTGATTATGCGCGACCCCTCTAGCAGTTCCTTTAATCGAGCATCGGGGAAGTCTTTAAAGAGCGCCACTTCGTTCCTAAGAAATTCAATCGTTTCCGGCAAGTCCATCGTTTACCCCCATCTGAATTCCCAGAGCGCATCAAACCGCCATAGCCTTGTGGCATTTGCACTGAGGATGGCTCTGCGTTCGCTGCCCTGGCATGGGATAGAAGTCTCTACGTAAGTTGCCCCAGGCCTGATTATAGGGTAGGCGCCAGGGAAGTGTCAAACGAGCACTTCCGGGCACGATTCCGGAAATCACCTTTCGCCATGGGTCGGGAGTTTCTTCTTTCAGTCCTTGTTTCCCATATCAAAAGGCATCTTCCGGTTCATCTGGTTTTCAACGAAACTGTGTGCATCCAGGCATGCAATATGTTGTGGTCGTGAGATCTTAAAGAGCACAAAATTTGGACGATTCTTGGGAGTGTTAAACGCCCTGAACGGCCGAGCTATATGGGTTTACAGCTATCCAGGGAGGAGTGAAAGAGCCCTTGCCAGCCTTTTTTCTTCTTGACGTGTTTTTTCAGCCTGCTAGAATTTGAGATGTGGACAAGGCCAAACCATCCGTGAGGGTGGGGCGGAGAGCCATGAATCCGCAGGTGAGAAGTGAGATTCAGGTTCCTCCTGGCCGAGGTGAGGTTAAGGTTAGGAGCCTTGTCTGCCTGCTTTGAAAAGGAGCAGGCTTGGCATCAGGCAAGATCGTGGGGAGCTGCAGAGGGGGGAAGGGTTGTGAGAAGGGCTCGGGGGTGGGTAGAGACCCTGGGACGACTGAGGCGAGAACCCTTGGTGATGGTCCTGGGCGCTCTCTTTGTTGTTCTTCTATTGAGTTCAATCGGCATCTACACTCTGGAGCACCGTGCCCCCGATGGTGATATAAAAGGTTTGGGGGATGCGTTATGGTGGTCTCTGGTGACGGTTACGACCGTTGGCTATGGGGACAAGGT
>WVZH01000022.1:1185-1316 GCA_011772595.1 Anaerolineales bacterium | reverse complement strand
GACATCGATGCCGATGGATTCACAGACGAAGTTGAGGATCAGTTTCAGCCCTTTATCAACCAGTGGGGGTGGATGCAGAATGATCTGCCAGTGTGGCTCGATGCCTGGAACCAGCAGGGACCTGGATGGGG
>WVZH01000022.1:0-1168 GCA_011772595.1 Anaerolineales bacterium | reverse complement strand
AACGGCGAGGCTGTTTTCTATGCAGGGGATAGCTCCAAGAGCTTCACCGTCGATATCCCTCCTCCGAGTAGCCCGACGACCTATCAGATCAGTATCCATGTCGAGGGCTATGCTGCAAGCCCTGTCGCCATCCCGGTTGATTCCAACGGCGGCGACGCTGGTACGATCGTTTTGACAAAGGCATCGATTCTAACAGGGTCTGTGCTTTTGCCAGCAGCCATCACAGAATGGAAAAACATCGACGTCCAGGCGATCAACGTCACAGACAGTGAAGATCGCTATTGGGGGTGGGGTAATATTGACCCATCCCAGGGGCCCACTGACACGGGTACTTTTCAGATCGACGGTGTACCCGTTGGAACTTTCGATCTGGAAATCCGCGTTTGGGGCTATGCTGTCTCGATCTTAGAAGATGTTATCATCGTCCAGGGCCAGGACAAAGACGTCGGACAGATAGCGGTCAGCGAGGGTAGCAAGATCACAGGTATCCTAACCGTTCAGGGAGACACGACGAATCTCATGCGATGGGAGGGGGATACCGAGGATCCAATGAATGTCTGGATCGATGCCTGGTCCCCCTCGGCTGGATGGGGTGGCACCAACGTCCAGGTGCCGCGAGGCTTAAACCAGAGTGTCGGTTACACCATCGGTGGCCTTGCTGACGGGACCTACGAGGTCCACTCCTGGATCGGCGAGGGTTACGAACTCGTCGATGACAACGGCAATGTCCCGGTCATTGTCAGTGTGATAGACACTGCGAACCAGGATGTAGTTCTTAAACCCAACGAAGGCATCGTTCAAGGCACGATCACCGGTCCCGGCACCCTCGACTTGAACAAAGTGGTTGTCGAAGTCAAGCGCCCATGGGATTGGCTTCCCCCAAAACTCGCAACTGTCGCAAATGGTGGAATTCAGACAGCGGGTGCCACATTCGCTGTCAATGGCTTTGGGACGGGTGACTATATTGTCAAAGCCGGAATGTACGACGGCTTTATTGACTTTGATGGCAACCCCAGGCCCCTTTCCGAATACCAGGGAGCGGGCTGGCTCGTACCGAACGGGGCCGTTGGCATTTCCATGCAACGGGTATTTGTGGAAAATAACGCGACCCGTCCGACAACATGCAACATTAACTTTCAAGCCGGCTACGCCATAGCTGGAACCCTTT
>WVZH01000019.1 GCA_011772595.1 Anaerolineales bacterium | reverse complement strand
CAGTTAGGATCATTGCTTTTGGGATAATCCTCAAAACTACTTAGTGGATGATGGCTTGCTTGCCCCCTCACTCAAGTCCGGCCTTGCGGAGGCCTTCAGCAAAACGAGCCGTATCTTTCGGGTCCTTGAACGGAAAATACGGCAAAAGCGATTTCACGGTGGGCGGTTTCGACATCTTCCTCATTTTCATGTATTCCGCGACCACGTCTTTAAACTCTTGCTCGCGGCCCAGGTGTGCGTATGTGGCCGCGAGGGGCCACACCGGCAATCCTGGATTCCGTTTGCGCGCTCTTTCAAACGAGGTTGCAGCTTCTTCCAATTGCCCCACACAGAATTGAGCCAGCCCGAGAAACCACAAATACCGGGCTGGATAATACGGATCGAGCCTCATCGCCTTTTTGTAAAAGTCTATGCCTTCCTCCGATCTGCCGGCGTAAATCAAAACCTGGCCCATTGTGTGATGGCTTAGAGCATTATTGGGCTCAAGGGTGAGGGAGCGCTCTGCTTCGGCGATGGCCTTCTCGTGCTGACCCTTCCAAATATAATTCCAGGCAGCGGCGCGGTGCGCCTTGGGGGTCGGGTTTCTCATGGCCAATTGCAGGTGTTTTTCCGCCAGGGCGCGGGCGTCGGTCCAGCCCAGATCCTGATCCCAAGCCCTTGCTCTGCTTGTTGTGTAGGCAATGGATAGGGCGGCATGGGCACTTGAAAAATTGGGATCCAGCTCGATGGCCCTCTTAAAATAGGTAACCGCCTTCACCATATCATCGCGTGTATGCCGGAGGTAATACTCCCTGCCTTGCACAAAGGCATCGTAAGCCGCGGCGTTATCGGTACCTCTTCTGGCAACGTTTTCCTTCTGGTCCGATGTCAACTCCACGGCGAGGGAAGCAACGATCTTCTCCGTTACTTTGTCCTGCAAGCCAAAGACGTCGCCGAGGGTACCGTCATAGCGCTCCGCCCAGAGGTGATGCCCACTTATGGCATCGATCAGCTGGGCGGTGATCCGTATTTTGTCTCCAGCTTTACGGACGCCGCCCTCCAACACGTACCTCACCCCTAAATCCTCGGCTACCTTCTGAACCTTGACCGGCTTTCCCTTGTAGGTAAATGTGGAGTTGCGGGCAATCACAAGCAGCTGTGGGATCTTGGCGAGCGCGGTGATGATTTCCTCGGTGATCCCGTCGCTGAAGTACTCCTGCTCAGGATCACCGCTCAGATTGGTAAACGGCAGCACCGCGATCGAAGGCTCTTCCGGTAGCGGTAATGCCATCCTCTCCACAGAGGCAGGCTCAATCGGAGGCGGACGCAAGTAAAAGTTCCAGATCGCTGCGGCAACAGCCACCACCAGGACTGCGACTGCCCCCGCAAAAACCGCCTTTCGACGCCATAGTGGCACGGCTTTTTCCTTTTTAATCTCTTCGGCCACTGTCACCCTTGGCTCCATCAAGACCCGATAGGTCCCCACCGGCTTGGGTATGTTCTTAACCGGCTGTTCGCCCAAGTACTCATACCCTAGAGGTAACTTGGTCTCGATTTGATCAAAGGCCGTTTTGGACACACATATACCCCCAGGGTCTGCCAGTGCTTCCAGCCGGGCCGCAATGTTCACGCCGTCGCCATAGATCCGATCTCCCTCTTCGATAACGTCTCCAAGGTTAATCCCAATACGAAACTCCATCCTTCGGTCTTCCGGTAACTGAGCGTTTCGAGCCTGTAACTCCTTCTGTACGGCCACTGCACACTGAACACCATCGACGACACTCGTGAACTCAGCAAGCACGTTATCCCCAGGAGAATCCACCACTCGGCCTCGGTGCTGCCTNNTCAGCCATCAGACGGCTATACCCTGCCACGTCCGCACTGAACATGGTGGTGAGCTTGCGTTTGAAGCTCTCCTCGGCCATGGGATCACCCCCCTTGAGTTTTTGGGAGCGGGAGAGAATTAGGGAAACGATGTGTCAGGATCAGATTGAGCAGGAGTGTGAAGTTCCGCTATCACTGGAACGAGAGCGTACTTGAAGTCAGGGGCAGCAGCAGGTTTTCTGGATTCATAACTCTCCCCTCTGGCTTTTTACCACGAGGGATTTTAAATGGCAACTTTCGGTGCTGCCCCGAGTCATTTTGCCCCGCTGTTTAGTCTAATGCGGCGGTTATGATTTCAAGATGAATCATGGCGTTTCGACCTGATCTCGGTTATGCAATATTTGTGTCTGAAATCGT
>WVZH01000340.1 GCA_011772595.1 Anaerolineales bacterium | reverse complement strand
AAATTGTCATAAGCGCCCTTGTAAGGCAAGCCAAAGAGATTGAAAACAACAACTAAGATGGCTACGACGATGTTTGCCCAGCGAATGGCGGGATACTTCAACGTCAGGGTCAGCACAACCATAACAATCGGAATCAACATGATTGCTGCAATTAGCAACCACATTCCCTGAGCTGGCTGCTGACCCAAGATTTTTCCCGGTTCAGCATCGCCGGCCATTATTCGCAGCACATCCCCCCAAAGATAGGTCAACATTAGAGCTACCCATAATCCTGAAAGGATTATCCTCGTATCTACCATAATTCAATCTCCTCCTTTATGAATGAAAATAAACAGTCATTAGAGTGCATGGATCTACCCTACGTTGCACGGGTTTTGAACCAGGTGTAGATCAGGAGACATAGGACGATAACTACAGCCGCTGAGGATGCAATTATCCGGCTAAAAGGAAGGACGCCTGAAATAACTGCGTAAGCGCCAGCGACGCCCAGTAAAAACACTACCAATATGGTGGGCAGCAGCACCCATTTCCTCTCTATTGGCTTACGGTCAGCGAGGATCAACAAAACGCCCCATGAAAACGCAACCGCTGACATTAATCCCATGGGGTAGACAAATCCGGTGACTCCCATTCTGTCTGGAATTAGAACCAAAATGGCGATGATAAAGTCGGCAACGGCTGCCACCCAATAGCTAGTCCGTATCAGTATTCGATGTTCTTTCATTCCTGTTTCTCCTATCCGAGCTTAAAAATTGACAGACTTCAAACTTATCGCTTCTCTCCATATCAGTGCTGGCTGTAGAGCAGCTTGACCACGCGCAAGGCATCCAACGTCAGCCACTTGTTCGGCTCGTCCGGCTGGCCAAAGTTGATCGGCGAGCGGGACCAGCTCTCATCCAGGGGCCAGGTCCCATCGGGCAACTGCCTGCTCAGCAGGTACTCCACTGCGGCGGCGATCTTGGGCTCTTCGAGCGTGTAGCCGAGTCGCGCCAGGGCATCGAGCGCGCTGATGACGCTGAAACCAAAGTACGGGTACTTCAGGCACTCCCACGTGCCCCACGCGTCGCCGACGTGATAGCGGCTCATACGCGGCTCCATCAATAGATCGCAGACGGCAGTAGCGGCCTGGGTGATTCCCGGTTGAGCAGCAGTCTGGGGGTCCAGAGCCGCGAGGCGCAGGACGTCAAGCGTAGCCCGCAGGCAGCCGCGACCCCCAGCACCGCGGCAGAACCACATCCCATCGTCTCGCTGGATCGGCAGGAGCCAGTCTATGGCCTTCCGCACGCGTGGGTCTTTGGCGTAGCCAAACTGGATCAAAAAGCGCACGATGCGCGCGTGGGTACAAGGTTCCGTGTGCTTCTGCCACACCGTCCCCTGGCCTGATACTCGCCGGCGGCGACAGAACGCACCATTCTCGCGCTGCTGCGTGAACATAAAGTCGCACGCCCGCCGTACGTGTTCGTCCTCGACAGTGAGTCCCAGGTCGCCCAGCACGCTCAACACCCAGAAGGTGCCACGACCGGTCCTGGGTAGGTAGTAATCTCGCTTGCCCCAATACCCATCACGCTTCTGGGTCGCCAGCAATTCAGCCACAGGTGGATAGGTAGGAATCGCCGCCTGCGCTGCACGCACCTCCAGGTCGTCGGGGGGGCGATTGAGGATGTCGACTAGTGTCCAGTAACGGACGGGGGGATTCTCCAGCTCCAACAGCCACTCCGTTGGATCGGCCTTGAGCTTGT
>WVZH01000072.1 GCA_011772595.1 Anaerolineales bacterium | reverse complement strand
CAGAATAGGGTATGAGCGTTACCACCTTCAGCCAATATGTTGAGTTCCAGACCACTTGTCCAGTCGCCCCTCAACCTCAGCGACTGGATTCCAGCCCATGGGTGTCCTCTTGACTGCATATTTCTGAGCATAAGCTGGGCACTTTCAGGCATCTTACTTTGCGCCAGCACCAGATTTCGCCTGAGGTCGATTATCTTGCGTATGTGTTCTATATTAACCGGGCATAACTCCTGGCAGGCACCACAGGTGGTGCAGGCCCAGATCTCCTCCTCGGTTACCACATCACCGATCATAGTCTTGGCCCGGCTTTCCGAAGATGCCTCCGCCTTACCAGCAAGCAATCCAGGGCCCGCCTCCAGTAAATGTTCTTTTAAGTTCCGAATTACCTCTCTGGGCGAGAGGGATTTGCCACTAAGCTGGGCGGGACAATTAACATGGCACCGACCGCACACGGCACAGGCATAANNATAAAGGTCAAGCAAGTCCTTCCAGGTAAAGTCCTGAACCTTCGATACGCCAAAGGTCTCCGTCTCTTCAAGAGGAATGGGCTCAAGCACCACTTGAGGTCCCAGCGGTTTGAAGAGGACATTGACAAGGGCGGCAAGAACGTGCAGGTGCTTTGAGCGTGGGATATACACCATGAAGCCAAGGATCAAGGCGTAGTGAAGCCACCAAACCCCCTGGTAAACCCCTATCAGCGTGCTTTCCGAGATACCGGTGCCGGATAGGAAGCGAGCGAACGCCGCCCCCACAGGGGGCCAGTCGGTGGTAACACCGGAGCCTGCGAAGCCGAAGCCCTCGATGCAAAAATGGAGCGACATAAGGCTGAAGACTAGAACCATGATAATGCCCGCCTCGGCGCTTGTCTCCAGCCTTTCCGGTCTCACGACATAACGCCTGATGGCTGCCCAGACTATAGCGATGATAACGAATACCCCGACAATATCCAGAATGGAAGAATAGATCGTCTCAAAGGTGGCGCCCGCGAGCACCGGGGCGAGGCCAAAACCTTCTGCCAGGCCAATGAAGACGATATAGCTGATAAAGAAGAAGCTAAAACCCCAGAACATGAGAGCATGCCCGATTCCAGCCAG
>WVZH01000255.1 GCA_011772595.1 Anaerolineales bacterium | reverse complement strand
TCGAAGACGGTCACTTGAAACTCGTTTTGGAGTAGGTTTCGAATGAGGGTGCTGCCGATGAATCCTGCGCCGCCGGTTACTAAGACGCTTTTGTTCATTGTGAAGGCCCCGTTTTCTTCGAGAATAGGTAGAGAAAGGTGGTGAGCCAGGCGATGAAGAGGGTGTATCCTATAGCGTAGTGAATTGTGCCGCCTACTTCGGCGCCGTAGAAGTAGTCCGCTAGCAAGATGATGACCACTCTGACAACGTTGAGCACGAGTATGCCGGCTATGCCGATGATTGACCAGGTTATTCTTGATTTCAAATCTGTATGTTCTTCGATGAGCAGGATGATGAGGATGATGGAGAAGATGAGGAGGCTTGAAACGCCGACGCAGTACCAGTTGAAGATGCTGGTGACTTGTCCTCCCTGATTGGTGGGAAACGTAATCAACGGATTGCTTGTGGACTCGATAATTTCTGCTCTAACACCGAGCAGGTTCATGAGGCCTCGAATCAGGTAGGCAAACTGCGCCGTGATGTAGGGGGACAGCCGTGGTTCCAGCCAGTCTGCAATGAAGGGACTGGAGGCGCCGGCTGCGATGAGGAAGATTGCTGACGCGGCTGTTTTCAACGCCGGGAGTTCGAAGAAGCTGAGGCTTAATCCGAGCAGGTAGATCACGTAGTTCGCCGCGGTGTAGAATGTTGCGGAGGGCAAGAAAGGAACAACGAGGTAGTAGATGAAGAAGCTTCCCAGTGCTATGAGGAAGCCGAGGACTCGGTGGATCGGTCTAGCAGGTGGAGCGCGTTGGAGCTCTTGTCTTTTGAGGAGCAGTAGAATGAAGCCGAACGTAGGGATGATGATGGGGAAGACCCAATCGCCGTGGGAGAAGGCAAACAGGAGCAACGGAGCGAACGCTAGTAGGTAGAACAGGTTCATTCGGTCCTGAAGCGAGCGCAAAACGTGGCTGGCTCTTGACCTAGGTGCTGCTTCTCTACTGGTCGCCACAGGCTTTCCTCAACACGGATGCCATGTACTCGAGTTCGTCTCGGGTGAGCAGAGGAGAATTGGAGACGTAAAAACCTTTCTGATGCGCGTTTTCCGCTCTTGCATAATCATGGCTATTGTATCCACGGTTCTGGTAGGGCGGCTGCTCCGGGATGAGAGACAGCAAGGGTCGGGTTTCGATGCCCTGCTTCTCTAGATACGTGATGGCGTGCGCTTTTCCTTTGTCTGTAATCAGGTGGTAGGCGTAGTACACGTTGAAGGCGTAGTCTTGTTCAGTCGGCAGCTTCAGCTCCAAATCGCTGAGTTGGTTGTTGAGGTAGTTNNTGAATGTATCTGGGGAGCTTTTGCATTTGCACGAGACCGATTGCGGCGTGAATGTCAGACATCTTGTAGTTGTAGCCTAGGATCGGATGGTGAAATTTGCGGTGTTTGTCCATACCGTGATCTCGCAGCATGCGCATCTTTTCAGCGAGTTCTTCGTTATTTGTGAGGACGATGCCGCCTTCTGCAGTGGTGATAATTTTGTCGCCGTAGAAGCTGAAGCAAGCAACGTGTCCGATTGAGCCAACTGTCTTACCTTTGTATTTTGCGCCAAGAGCGTGGGCGGCGTCTTCTACTAGGTAGATGCCATGCTTTTCAGCGATTTCCAGCATGGGGTCAAGGTCAACAGGGTGGCCAAACATGTGGACGGGAAGTATAGCTCGTGTTTTAGTAGTTACTTTTTTTCGGATGATTGTGGGCTCAAGGTTTAAGGTTGAGGGGTCGATGTCTGTGAACACAGGCACCGCGTTATGGTAGAGTATGGGGTTGGCCGTGGAGACGCAGGAAAGGGGCGTGGTTATGACTTCGTCGCCGTGTTGTGTGTCGATGGCAGTCAAGGCGAGGTGGATGGCGGTTGTTCCGCTGCTGGTAGCGACTCCATGTTTGGCTCCGCAATATTCTGCAAAGACCTGCTCGAATTTTTCCACTTTGTTGCCTTGGGTTATCCAGCCGGTGCTCATCGTTTCTTTCACGGCTTCTATTTCGTCGTTTGTTATGTCGGGTCGGGCAATGGG
>WVZH01000243.1 GCA_011772595.1 Anaerolineales bacterium | reverse complement strand
AGGCCTGGTACAATCCAGGTATCCACAATCCCGAAAGGAGCCGATAGGATGTATTGTACTGGGTTGCACCTTGAAAAGCGAACTTTCTATGGTTGTCTTGCGGTCATGCTGCTCGTGGGGCTGCTGTTTCAAGCCTTCAGCCCTCATCCCCTGTCAGTGAAAAACAGACAGGCGTCATTGTAGGCAGCGACATGCTCTTGGAAACGAGGCGCAACCTTGTTCTAACATCGCGGCGGCAGGTTGTACGTTGTCGGCGTGACCATGCCGTAGGGTCAGATGTCCTGTTCCGAGCGGCGGGACGGAAAAGCTGCCCATTATGCACAGGCGCTGCCCAATGGTCGGATAGGCATCAGGCTACAGCCTGGGATTCACGATGACAGAGCACATTCGACCACCGTGTTGGATTCAAAGTGCAGTCTACCCCTGGCGAGTGACCGGGAAGCTCTGCACCCCGTTATGCACGGGGACAGGGTATAGCCGGTCAGTTCACGCCTGGCAGGCTGTGCTTTGCCGGGTGCGAACAGGGATGCGTCACCGTGAAGCCAATGGGCACCTCCCACTGCATGACCTGGGCGCGTCGCAGGTAATCCCGTCCCAGGCGGAACAGACTGTAGTCCTGTTTGTGCTTGGCCTCCAGCAAGGGGCGCTGACCGGTGTCCGTCAGCCATCGTCCCAGGTGGATCAACCACAGGTCGGCCAAGCTCATAACCAACAACAGTCCATCCAAACGATGATAGTCGTCCAGGTCGCTGTCTTCCAGGTCGAAGCCGTAGCTCTTCCAGTCACGGAACATGTTCTCGATCCATTGGCGCTTACGCCCGCGTCGCCACGCCTGCCGGTTCGCCGGCTGATCCATGACCGTATAACGTGGCGCGTCTTTGTCCGTGAGCCAATCGGCTATCAGGTTGACCGGACCAAAGTCGTGCTCGGCGGTCAGGTAGACGTTCTGGCGGTACTGGCGTTCGCCTGGCCCAAGCTGCCACGCCTTCAGCGGTTGCCAGGCTGCCCCGGCTTCTCGAAACAAGATGTCCGACTTGAGACCCAAGTGCCAGTGCCAGTGGTGGCCTTGGCACCAGCGTTGCACCTCGACAGCCCGAAATTCGGCATCCCCGAACAAGGTCACGCGCGGCCCGGCAGGTATCCACTCGGTCACCTGGTTCAGCAATTCCATCTGCAACTCGGCACTGGTGCCGCCAAAATCCAACACGCGCCAGGCCAGGGGCAGCGCACGCTGACCATACGCCACTGCCAGCATCAAAATGCTCAGCCGGTCTTCCAAGTCAGTGCGATCCATCACCAACGCGATTTCCTGGGCCGTCCAGTGGGCAAACACATGCCGGATCACGCCGCCATACGCTCGGCGGCGCATCAAGTTGGCATCCTTCAGACTGCGTCGCACACGTTGGATCAGGTTCTCCCGCTGCCCCTCAATGGGCAGCACCGTCGCAATGCTCGCCAGATGACAGTTGGAGCTCTCCGCCAGGCCCAGTGTCAACAAGGCCAGATTGTGGACCTGAGGCCTCGTCGCGGGACGCAACAAGGGCCGCAAATGCTGCACCAAATGCAAATACAGAGTATGATGGTTCATGGCACGCTCCTTCTTATGCAGATTGTGAGTCGGCAACTCAACAATACCGCATTTGAGGAGCGTGCGCACGTTCAACTCAGGCTACCCCCGAAATTGACAGGGGGTGAGGGTGATGGGCAGGAGTAGAGAACTAGATGTACTCGAAAGTACCTCATCTGGATCCTCTGGCGC
>WVZH01000539.1 GCA_011772595.1 Anaerolineales bacterium | reverse complement strand
GGTCTCAACAGATTCACCTGTCTTTGCGATGGCGTCCTTCAGCATTCCGAACTCTCCCTTGATGAAGAGGTCGTCGTGGGGCCCAGTCCTGAAGAACCACTTCAGGCCCTTCTTGGTCAGAGCCGGAGAAGACGACGAGAAGCACACCCAGGGTGTTTCATACCTCTCCGCAGCCTCTTGGCCTGTGTTGGTGTTGGAGCTGTATATGGAGCCGGTAACCATATGCACCTTTTCTTCGGTGATCGCTCTCTCGGTCTCGGACAGGGCTATCTCGGGGTTGGTCTGCGTGTCAAAATAGATCCATTTGAATTTTGCACCCTTGAGGGGTCCACTCGGGATACCTCCCTTGGCGTTGTACTCGTCCACATACATCGTGACAGTCCTTATAAATTCGGTCCCGTATGCGGCTCCACCGCCCGTTACGGGGAACACAGCGCCAATCTTGATCTCCTTTACAGGAGGCGTGGGTGTCGGCGTAGGNNTACTCGTCCACATACAGCTCCATGACTCTCTTCCATTCGGTTGAGTAAGCTGCTCCACCCCCGGTTATAGGTAACACCGCAGCGATCCTTATCTCCTTTACAGGAGGCGTGGGTGTCGGTGTAGGCGTTGGAGTGGGCGTAGGAACAGGTGTGGGCGTTGGAGTAGGTGTGGGCGTGGGTGTCGGTGTAGGCGTTGGAGTGGGCGTAGGAACAGGTGTAGGCGTAGGAACAGGTGTAGGCGTAGGAGTAGGAACAGGTGTAGGCGTAGGGGCTGGCAGTGTTAGCCAGTAGGCAAGTCCGGCGACCACGATGACTATGACAACGATTACCGCGATGAGGGTTCCCTGCGTTGTGGTAATGGCTCTCTTGTCACGTGTAGATCTACTCAAACGATATCACCGTTACCAATCGTAGATTTAAGAGTGTATATAAGTCTTGTGAAGGAAAAAGTGGAGGAATATATATTTTTTATATTTTTTTTAAAAAAAAAGGGAGAGGGATATACGAAAATGTTACTATCTCTCAGCCCAGGTCGGTATAGGGAACACAGCGTCTCTTGAGGCTGCGTCAAAGGGCCAGACTGTGTACGTAGTAACGCCGTATTCAGATTCTGGATCCAGCATGTATTGTATAATTACTCCTGAGGCGAGTTTGTTCTGACCTCTCTCGGGGTGTCCAGGTGGATAGAACTGTACACCCCACGGAGTTATTAATTCCGCAGGGTCGATGTATAGGTCAACCAGGGTTTGGCGAAGCACCTCGGGATCTGTGGAGCCGGCAAGCTCAAAGACCTTGTGCACGGTGTAGGCACCAACCCAGTGCCGCGCGTTGATCCCGGTCATATGTAGCCCCCACAAGTCGTAGTATGCTTGATCGACCTGTTTAGAGATTTCCTTCTCTATGTCCCAGTTCCAAGACGACCTCGAGGCGATGTAGGCGGCGTCCTCCCTGACAGCGTTTTGGAAGTACTCGGTGGTCTGACCTGCGTCGGTAGCCAGTATCAGCTTGAAGTTGACGTCGTACTCTTTTAAGGCCTTCTGGAGCAGGGTGGCGCCCGGCTCGTGCTGAGTGACAAAAAGCACATCTGCGTTAGCTGCTTTTAGCTGAAGCACCTCTGCCGTGAGGTCCGACGGGCTCGGGGCGTGGGGTATATCTGCCACGACCGTATAACCGCCGAGATCAGGGTCCTTGTTCCACAGATCGATGACGGCGTCTCGCGCCGTGATGCCGAACAGGTCGTTCACCCATAACTTTGCGATGGTCTCAACAGATTCACCTGTCGCTGCGATGGCGTCCTTCAGCATTCCGAACTCTCCCTTGATG
>WVZH01000053.1:63416-66180 GCA_011772595.1 Anaerolineales bacterium | reverse complement strand
CCGCTGCGTTGACCGAAAATGAGCCTCAAATAACATCGGCCGGGCATGTAAGCCCGGCCTGCTGTCTTTGGGTGAGGTTACGTCACCGGGAATTTCCAATCTTATGGGCCAACCAAATCGGCAACGATCTCATCCAACTCCAATTCCTGCCCACGTTCCAGAGCCGCTGAATATGCCTCCGGGGAAAGCTCATCCTCAAGGTTGGCAAGCAAATTCTTGGCACTATCTCGAATGCGCCCTTCTAGCCATCTGGTCTGATTGCTGGCGGGATGTTGAACGACCAGCGCCAGCAGCTCGACTGCTTGCTCTGAATTCTCTTGGGCTACCCGCAACCGGGCATATTCATAAAGGAGATTGACGATATCCCGGACGAAACCAATTTCCTTCGTTAACGCTAGGGATTGGTGCAGATACCTTTCTGCTTCTGCGTATTTTCCTACCGATATGGCCACCTTCGCCAGATACTTGGTGGCGGTTTGAATCGAATAATGAAAGTCGACTTCCTCCGAAAGATGCAAGCAACGGAGATAGAGTTCTCGTGCTTCCTCGTGCTTGCCGCGAGCCAAAGCCGCGTGACCCATGACAATTAAGGGCATCGTTGAACCGCTCGCATCTCCGATTTCTTCGTATAGATTCAAATTCGTCTCTGCAAGGCGCATGGCCTCTCCGTAATCCCCTTCAATCAATGCAACCATGCCCGCTGCAAATAAAGTAAAGGCCAAAAGCCACTTGTCATCCATCTCAGTGGTGATCTCATACATTTTACGTATGGCTTTGGCTTCCTCGGTCATTCGGCCGAGCATATAGGCGTTCAAAGCCAAGCTATCATAAGCGAACACCAATGCCTCAGACCGATCATGCTGTTGCAGGATCTCCGTACTTTCTTTTGCCAGTTCATAGCCTTGATCGGAAAGATCCAACCAGGCCATGAAGTATGACTGGTGTGCCATCGCAAGAGCCCGTAAGGCTACAGAGTCCTCGTCCTCCTCACCTTGAAATACCCTGACGACCTCTGCGAATAACTCCATTCCCGCATGGTTCCACCAGCGAATCCAGTAAACGTGCCAAATGCCACTGATGAATTTCCACATCTGGAGGGAATTCCTTTGGGCCAGATAGTATCGCCATGCCGCGCGCACATTCTCAATATCATGTTCGATCTCGTTGAGAACGAGCGTTTGTCTCTTGCCTCTAAGATGTACTCCCTTCTGTTGCATGAACGTCGCGAAGTAGTCAGCGTGCGCTTCTTGAGCGGAGATGCTGACCTGTGGTGTCTCCTCAAGCCGCTCCTGAGCGTATTGCCGCAACAACTCGTGGACCTCCAGGCGGCTAGAATCTGGATCGAGGCTCAGGAAGGATTTGTTGACCAATCCAGCCAATAATTGGAGCGAGGCTCCCGTAACCTGCTGAGCTGCCTCGCGCGTGAAGCCGCCTCGGAATACAGAGAGCTTCATGAATATCTGCTTCTCATCCTGGTCTAACAAGGACCACGAATGATCAAAAACGGCGCGAATACTGCGGTGGCGGTCTGGTACATCATGTACTTCGGCCGAAAGGATATCCAAGCCCCTCTTGAGTTCCTTGGCAATTTCATCCACATTTAGAATGTGGAGCCATGCAGCCGCCAACTCGATCGCCAGCGGCATTCCCTGCATAATTAGACAGATATTTGCGATTTGCTCCAGTTCGTCTGGTGAAGGGTCATATCCAGGGCGTACTTTACTGGCACTCTGCACGAATAAGGTAATGGCATCGTAGTTCAGGGTATGTACTGAACCTACTGGATCGGGAAATGCCATACCAGCTACGGTATTGATTGTTTCGCTCTGCAAATTAAGTCTTTCACGTGACGTAGCCAGGATTTTCACTGCAGGAGCGGCTTGAAGAATCTCGCTGACGATACCCACGCCGTCCAGTAAGTGTTCAAAATTGTCCATCACCAGCAGAAGCTTCCGATTTTGCAGGTAGCGAAGCAGCTGGTGTTGTGGGTCTTCATGGGTTGCGAGGGGTGATTTCACCGCTTCGGCAATGGTCTGAACGAGGGGTTCAACCGAACGAATGGGAGCCAAGGAAATAAAAAAGCATCCGTCCTCAAAATCCGCGGCGATCTCCTCCGCCGCTTTCACGGCCAGGCGTGTCTTGCCAATACCACCCGGCCCCGTGAGCGTGAGCAAACGGGTCTCCGCCAGGCGCCGCTTAACTTCATCTAATTCGTCCCTCCGGCCGACGAACGGGGTCGGTTCGGCAGGCAAGTAAACTTGTGGCTTAGCCACGGTTTTTCGGCCAAGGTCCAGGAGGCCCAGGGTTTTAGCCCGCTCAACGGCCTCCCGCCGATTTTTCACATACAGCTTGCTGAGGATCTTCCCGACGTAATCCTTGACAGTGCTCTCGGCAAGATGCAGGCGATCAGCAATCTCCCGGTTCGTCAATCGTTCAGCGAGCAGAACCAAAACGTCCTGCTCACGCCAGGTCAGATCTTCAGAATGCACTTCATCGCCGGATAAATCAAGGTTGTTCATGACTAATCTTTTTAAGCGTTATTTGAAGGGAAATTTCAACACGGATTGCGTCCGAATTATTCTACAGGATTTACCGACTTTTTACCTCCCAAAAGAGGGATGACCCTGCTTTGACAATCTTCTATAGTGGAGACGATCTTATTACAAGATGGAAAGAAGATCGGAGCGAAAGGATAGGAAAGATGCTTACAGCGAATTTAGACCAACGACTGCAAGTCGTGGACGAGTTGAACACATTTGCAACT
>WVZH01000053.1:63011-63368 GCA_011772595.1 Anaerolineales bacterium | reverse complement strand
GATCCTTTTTGGATGGTGCGCTGTGCCATCATTCAAGCGCTGGAGATGATCGGTCATCCTGAGGCCATTCCCACCTTGCAGGAAGTAGTAGAGAGTGATGGTTTTCAGATCGTTCGATCCTACGCTGCTGAGGCGATTGAAAGGTTGTCTAAAGAGGGGTAAACTCGATTATCTCGTGCATGTATGCGGTGTAATGATCTGTGACAAAATCTAATGTCTGTTCACCCCTTGGAAGCAAGGGCCGTCAAATCGGCCCTTTTTCCTTTGATCCAAGGTCCAGGGAGTACACCGCTTGCTCATGGTGAAAGCGAGTTCTGCCACTGCAATCAAATCCGGAAGATTTTGAGCTTTTAGAGG
>WVZH01000053.1:37574-62963 GCA_011772595.1 Anaerolineales bacterium | reverse complement strand
ACCGAAATTGCACCGAAAATTTCGTTTAGGAAGGGCGATTTCTGCCTCCAATGGGGGATGCGGAAATACTCCGAAAGATAATCCGCATTGGTTTTTCTCAGTCAAGTAAACCAAAAACACCTCAAATTATCAGATTAACCCCAAAAACTTGACACGTATGTCCGAATTTGCTATTATGGCTGTGAACGGTCACGGTCACGTTCACGGTCACGTTCACGGTCACGTTAGCGGGAACGATCACAGGGTCATTTTTTCCATAGAAATCACAATTTATGAGCCAGAAGAAGCGAGTCACCATCCACCAGGTAGCCAAAGAAGCCAATGTCTCCCGGCAAACGGTCTCACGGGTGATCAACAATCGCCCGGACGTCGCCCCGGAGACACGTGAGCGCGTGCAGGAAGTGATCGAAAGGTTGGGGTATCGACCCAGCGCGATCGCGCGCAGTTTGATTCAACAGCGCAGTTACACCATCGGCGTCGTCATCGCGGGTTTGAAATTTGTCGGCCCATCCAGAACACTCAACGGGATCACCGAGATGGCTGAAGAGATGGGGTATGGACTGTTGCTGAAAGAATTACTCGGTTTCACAACCAATGACGTCGATCCACTTTTGCAGTGGTTTCTCTCGAGACAGGTTGACGGCATCATTTGGGCAGTCCCTGAAGTCGGTGAGAACAGGGATTGGCTGCAAGATCAGCTCCCCGATTTGTCAGTTCCCTTGATCTTTCTCACGATGCAGGTTCAAAAAGGCTTGTCGATCGTTTCGGTTGACAATTACCTCGGTGGGAGGATGGCGACGGAGCATCTCATTGAACAGGGCAAGGACAAAATTGGGCATATATCCGGACCGTTGGATTGGTGGGAGGCGCAGCAGCGCAAACAAGGTTGGTTGGATGCGCTCCTCGACGCCAATCTGAGAGTTGATGAGAAATTTGCTGCAGAGGGGAATTGGTCTTCCCGCAGTGGAGAACAAGCCTTTCAACGACTCCTGGATGACTATCCGGGCATGAACGGTGTGTTTGTGGGCAACGATCAAATGGCCTTGAGTGTCATACAGATCGCTTGTCGGGACGGGATCAAAATCCCGGATGAATTGGCTGTCGTTGGTTTTGACGGCATTCCCGATGCAGCCTACTATTGGCCACCATTAACGACCATCTATCAGGATCAATATAAAGTTGGATGCACAGCTGTTCAAACACTCGTCGAGTTAATAGAGGCGTGGCAAAGAGGAGAAACTGACCTCGAACCAAAAATGACCATCATTGAGCCTGAGTTAATCGTCCGTGAAAGCACGAAATCTGTACAACCAGCAGGCTGAACGTTGGCCAATCGACGCAATCACAAAGCATGAAACCAGGATAGAGGAGGTGGTTATTGGAGAGAGAAATCATCAACAAAGAAAGGGAAGTGCTTCCCGATAGGACAGCGACCCCATGAGATGCACTTCCCTGCGAACGCAAACCGTCAAATCATGGTTTGACTGATTCGCGAGCGCTCACCCTAATTATACGATACTCATCGATACTGCCATATCGCAACAGAGTAAGAATCTCTTAAGGAGAGGAAAATGAACGTCAAGAAGTTGTCCAAAACCATCCTTTTCCTTCTTGTCATCCTGTCCATGGTGCTC
Organism: Anaerolineales bacterium; assembly: GCA_011772595.1. Next base: position 61,329 of record WVZH01000053.1, on the reverse strand, counting down.
TCTGCATGCGGAACAGCAGGTGAGACCGAAGAACCTGTCGTTTCTGCGCCAGTAGAGGAAGAAGGTGAGGTGGAAGGGGAGGTAGCTGAAGAAGCAGCACCTGAGAAACCATCCGGACACATCGTTGTATGGGGGTGGTCGTCCGCATTGGTGGATACCATCGAGGGAAGTGGTGTCCTGGCTGATTTCAACGCCGAATATCCGGATATCGAAGTCGAGTTCATGATCACCGATCCTGCCGACGTTTACACCAACTTACCGCTTGCATTTACAGCTGGTGAAGGACTTCCCGATGTCAGTCTCGTGGAGAACAGCCATCTGGCGCAGTTTGTTCACATGGGCGGGGGGGCTGGTCTGATGGATCTGACCGATCGAGTCGCTCCCTACATTGACAAAATGAATGCCTATAAATGGACGGATTGCACTTTGGATGGAAAGTATTACTGCTTGCCATGGGACTCCGGTCCAGTTGTCATGTATTACCGTCGTGATGTATTTGAAGCCGCGGGGTTACCGAGTGAACCAGACGAAGTCTCGGCCCTAATTTCAGATTTTGAGGCTTACTTCGAGGCTTGCCAGACGATCAAAGAAACAACCGGGGCGTATTGCTTCGCGCACAATAAAGCCAACAACTACGGAAGGCTATACGAGATCCTTTTATGGGAGCAAGGCCTTGGTTATTACGATCTGGATACCGGTGATATCACTGTTAATAGCGCCGGGAATGTGGCCACACTGGAATTACTGGGAGATTTCTGGGATGCAGAGATGACCTCGGATAATCTTGAATGGACGGATGCATGGTACCAGGAATTTGGTACGGTAGAAATCTCTGAAGGCCCCATTGCAACCCTCATCGAAGCAGCTTGGATGGAGGTCTTCCTGAAGGGATGGATCGCTCCAGGCACGGCTGGACTCTGGGGTGTGGCCGAGATGCCGAGCGTCACGGGTGATGGCCCGCGCACATCGAATGATGGTGGGTCCGTCTTCGTGATCCCAGCACAGGCTCCGAATCCGGAGGCGGCATGGGCTTTCGTCGAATTCTGTCTCGGACGAGAGGAGAGCCAGCTGAAGATGTTCGAGGTCAGTGGTTTCATCCCCTCTCTGGAAACGACCTACGACGATGAGATCTTCGATACTCCCAATGATTTCTTTGCTGGTCAGGTCACTTTCCGGCTGTACGCTGACGTTGTGCAGCGCATACCCAGCGCAGGCATCTATGGTCCGAACTACGACATGATGAACAGCGCTGTATCGAATGCGATCCAGCAGTATGCTGCTGGAGTGTTGTCAGCGCAGGAGGCGTTAGAAGAAGCAGCTGCTGAGATCCGTTCCAACCTCGAGTAAAAGAATGGGACATAAAGTTGAGGGGAGAGTCATGAAGATCTCCCCTCAACTTCCTGTGAGAGGTGGGTGTATTTATGGCAGAAAACGTTAATTCCGCACAGACAGATGTTTCCAGGAAATCTAAGCTCTGGAAACAGATGTGGAAAAATCGCTGGGCATACACATTCATATCGCCCTTTTACATCCTCTGGATGATTTTTGGATTAGGCCCATTTCTGTTTTCTTTGTATTTGATCTTCGCCAGGTGGGATGGGTTGGGACCCATAGAATTTGTTGGTCTGAAGAATTTCGAGTACCTGTTCAAGCCAGGCGGGGGGGAAGTGTTTTGGAAATCTATCGGCAACGGTGTGATCCTGTTCTTCATGTATGTCCCCATCATGACATTCCTGGCCATCGTGCTGGCTGTGATTCTAAACTCACGCCGTGTGCGAGGCTTTCGTTTCTATCGCACGCTGGTCTTCGCCCCATACGTAACCTCAATGATCGCCGCTGGCTTCACGTTCCGCTTATTATTGGAACAAGATGGTGGACTGTTCAATATACTATTCAATCTGGTGGGAATATCCGGTGTACCTTGGCTGGAGAATGAGTGGTGGGCTCGGATCTCCCTATGTTTACTCGTCATCTGGGGTTGGTTGGGATACAACATGGTATTGATGCTGGCTGGATTGCAGACGATCCCGCGTGAATTAACTGAAGCTGCCCAGATAGATGGTGCGACACCCGTACAGGCTTTTTTCCACATCACAATCCCTTTATTGCGACCAGTAATTATCTTCTCATTGATATTGTCCACCATGGGGACGTTTGCCTTGTTCAATGAAGTCTATGCGCTAACGACGGTCCCTGGTGGACCCATGCGAGCAAATCTTACGCCTTTCCTGCATGTCTACAACGTTGCCTTCCAAGACTTCCGATATGGGCGCGCTTCGGCCATGTCCTACGTATACGCTTTGCTCATCTTCGCAGTGTCCTTATTACAGCTCCGTTACTTCGGTCGCGAGGATCAATAAGGAAGAAAACCATGAACAAACTGCGTTCCTTAACGATCAATTTCCTTATTTCTGCGGGTTTGATCATACTTTCGATCTTCATGATCCTACCCTTCCTGTGGATGTTGAGCACCTCTTTTAAACCTTATGATGAGATCTTTGGTATTCCGCCGGTCCTGATTTCGCCCAATATGTCGCTTGATGGTTACCGCTTTATATTCGGAGAGATCAATGCCTTGAGGGCATTAGGTAACACAGCACTTGTTTCGACGCTTGCTACAGCAGCGTCATTATTTTTCTGTACTTTAGGAGGCTATGGCTTCGCTAAATTCCGATTTCCCGGAAGGAAAGCCCTTTTTGGATTTCTACTAGGCACAATGATCATCCCCTATGCAATCTTCATCGTGCCATCGTATATCATGATGGTCAAATATTTCGGCTGGTTCAATACATATTTCCCTTTGATTATTCCTGGCGCAGCGAATGCTTTCGGTATTTTCTTCATGCGCCAGTATATCTCAACAGTCAACGAAGAAATAATGGATGCAGCCCGGATCGATGGCGCCAGCGAATTCGCGATATTCTGGAGAGTGATCCTGCCGATTGTACGCCCGGGCATGGTTACTTTAGGCCTGATCTCGTTTATGGCTACCTGGAATAATTATCTGTTGCCTTCAATTTATCTCAAGAAACAAGAAATGTTCACCTTGCCACTTCTGATGCTGCAAATGCAAGGTCCAGCTGGATATACACAATATCGTGAATGGATGGCTCTGGCGACGATCAGCGTTGTTCCTTTGCTCATCCTGTTCTTGTTCTTCCAGCGTCGTTTTGTGGAAGGGATCACTGCTGGTGCTCTTGCCGGGGCATAATTGAATGGAAGAAGAATCAAACTGGAGTTATGGTTATGGATGCGTTGAAGCGGTTCGAAGTTTGGTTCGTTGCAGGTAGCCAGCATTTATATGGAGAAGACACCTTAGCACTCGTTGCAGAGAATTCAAATGCGATTGCGCGCGGATTGGGAGAATCGAACAGGTTGCCCGTGAATGTCGTAGCAAAGCCGGTGCTCACAACCTCGGATGCGATTTACAAGCTCTGTCAGGAAGCCAATAGTTCCCCGCAGTGTGCTGGCTTGATCGTCTGGATGCACACATTTTCACCCGCAAAAATGTGGATAGCGGGATTGAAAGCCTTGCAGAAACCCTTCGTGCATTTGCACACCCAATTCAATGAAGAGATCCCGTGGGCGACGATTGACATGGATTTCATGAACCTGAATCAGTCGGCACATGGTGGTCGGGAGTTCGGATTCATCAACACCAGAATGCGGATAAACAGGAAAGTGATCGTTGGTCACTGGCAGGATGAAAACGTTTTGAGGGAACTCGATGTCTGGGTCCGTGCTGCCTGTGCCTTTGCGGATGCCCAGGGTGGGAAGATCGCCAGGTTCGGTGACAATATGCGTGAAGTGGCGGTAACTGAAGGCGATAAGGTCACAGCGCAGATCCAATTCGGCTATTCAGTCAACGGATACGGAGTCGGCGATTTAGTTGCTTTCATTGACAGAGTATCAGAAGCGGATGTCGATGGCTTGATATCCGAGTATGAAAAACAGTACCAGATGGCAGCATCCGTAAAATCTGGTGGCGCATTAGCCCAGTCTGTGCGTGAAGCAGCCAAGATCGAACTGGGCTTGAGGGCATTTCTGGATGAAGGTGATTTCAAAGGGTTCACCGACACGTTCGAAAATCTGCATGGGCTGGTTCAACTCCCGGGGATTGCAGTGCAGCGCTTGATGGCTGATGGTTACGGCTTTGGCGCTGAAGGCGATTGGAAAACATGTGCCCTGGTACGGGCGATGAAAGTGATGAGTGCAGGATTGGAGGGGGGAACCTCATTCATGGAAGATTACACCTATCACTTCAACCCGGATGGAGACAAGGTGCTTGGCGCGCACATGCTCGAAATTTGCGAGTCGATCGCCGATGGCAAACCCTCGTTGGAGATTCATCCACTGGGCATCGGAGGCAAGGCGGACCCGGTTCGGTTGGTGTTTGATGTCGCCCCAGGACCAGCGCTCAACGCCGCTATTTTAGACCTGGGCTCACGCTTCAGGATGATCGTCAACGAGGTGGATGTGGTGACCCCAGAACAGGCGATGCCAAAACTCCCGGTTGCCAGAGCGCTGTGGGTTCCCAAACCGGATTTGTCCATAGCAGCTACCACATGGATCTTGGCTGGTGGACCACACCATACCGGATTCAGCAAAGCATTGACAGCAAAGCATCTGGAAGATTTTGCCGATATGGTCGGGATAGAATATCTATTAATCGATGGTGATACCCAAGTATCCGAATTTAAAAAAGAACTGAAATGGAATGAGGTTTATTATCATTTGGCGTAGGGCTCTGGATAATTGGTTGGGGAATGCTGATGAAAGCAGAACGCCAATTATTCCTTCAAACCATAAAAGGTGCTGTCCCGTTCATTGATGAAGGCATTTTTCTTCCGCATGAACATCTTTTCACCGATTTGAGAGGCCCCAGTGTTCCAGATTATGCCACGGCGGTTCCTGATGATGTGGTGCAATCCATGCAGCCCATTCTTCTGGAGGCTCGTGCAGCTGGAGTGACCGCACTGGTGGAGTGTTCTACCATTGGTGTGGGCAGGAACTTACAGATTTTACAAATCCTGAGTGAAATTACTCTAATCCATATCATTGCCCCGACTGGCATTTACCGAGAGGCGTTTGTACCAGAGTCACAAAGAACATGGACTCCTGAGGCGTTTGCCGATGGATGGGCGAAAGAACTCACGGTGGGCATGGAAGGTACGGGAGCAAAGGCAGGGTTTATCAAGATCGCAATGAGTGATGATGGACCTACGCCTCTTGAATCTCGCCTGCTAGAATCAGCGGCAATCGCCAGTGGCAAAACCGGTGCAGCGGTGGCCAGCCACACAGCCAGCGGGGAGGTATTCCAGCGGCAGGTTGAAGTGTGTGCTGCGCTGGATTTTGACCTTTCCCGGTTTATCTGGGTGCATGCGAATCTTGAAACTGACGTATCAATCCACCTCGAAGCAGCAAATATGGGTGTCTTCGTTGAATTTGACGCAATTGGTGCCGCGTGGCAGTCACAAGAGATGATGGTCGATTACACCCTTAAGCTGATAGAAGCTGGACACATCGATAAGATCCTCCTATCTCACGATGCTGGCTGGTATCAACCAGGGAGACCCAAGGGGGAACCGGAAGGTGGGTACCGCGGCTTTGTGGACATAGTTGAGAAATTCATACCTGCATTGAAGGAAAAAGGCGTCTCCGAAGATGAGATCAAACAACTGACCTGCGAGAATCCTAACCGGGCGTTTCGTTTCTAGTGAGAGTTGAGAAAATGGAAAAAAGACGATTTGGGCGTACTGGACACTTGAGTTCAGTGGCGATTTTTGGGGCAGCCGCATTCTACTAAATTGACCAGGAAAAAGCAGATGAAGTTATGAATTATCTGCTCAGCACTGAGATCAACCATATCGATATCGCCCCTGGATACGGAGATGCAGAAGCAAGAATGGGGGTTTGGCTAGAGAGACAGCGTGGAAAATATTTTGTGGGCTGAAAAACAATGGCGCGCGAAAAAGATGATGCAGCCGCCGAGCTCCGTATTTAGCTTGAGAGAATACATCTGGACCATTTTGATTTGTATCAACTGCATGCCGTGACGACACTCGATGAGCTAGATGCGGATATGTCAAAAAACGGGGCGTCAGAGGCGGTTCTCGAGGCGCAGGAAGAAGGATTGACGAAATACAATGGCATTACCAGTCACGGCTGGAAACCCCCAGGATTGCTGCTGGAAGCCTTAAATCCATTCCCATTTGACAGCGCGTTATTACCGATCAACCCGAATTTCTTTTCCAATGCCAATTACAAAGCGAAAACTGAGGAATTGCTTTCCCGCTGCAAAGACGAGGATGTTGGCACGATGATCATCAAGGTGATTGCCAAGGGGGCGTGGGGCGAGCGGGAAAAAAACTATACAACCTGGTATGGGCCTTTTGACACTCCTGAAGAGATCCAAAATGGGATTGATTTTGCTTTATCACAGGACGTGACGGGCATCTGTACCGCAGCGGATATTAACCTGCTGCCAATCGTGGTGGAGGCCTGCGAGAAATTTACGCCGATGAACCTGGAGACCCAAGCGGCATTGATAGAGGACAGCTGCAAGCAAATGCCCATATTTGAAGTGGAGGATACATGAAATTTTCGAAGTTCTTCTTTGGGACAGATTATTACCCGGAGCACTGGCCAGAAGAACGCTGGTCGGAAGACGCAAAATTGATGAAAGCCGCTGGGTTTAATATCGTCCGTCTGGCAGAATTCGCCTGGGCAAAAATTGAGACGCGGGAAGGTCATTTTAATTTTGACTGGCTGGATCGGGCGATAGATATCCTTGCGGAGCTAGATATTCAGATCGTGTTGGGAACACCGACGGCTTCTCCGCCTCCCTGGTTGATGGCTAAAGACGGTGAGCTGTTCATTGTAAAGGAGAACGGTGTTCGGCTGGGGTACGGCAACCGGCGGGAATACTGTCCTAACCACCCGCTTTATCATCAGCACACAGAACGGATCGTCACCCAAATGGCGGAGCGATACAAAGATCATCCTGCGGTGATTGGCTGGCAGATCGACAATGAATTTGGGGCACGCTGTTTCTGTGATATTTGCAGGGGGGAATTCCACAAATGGCTGCAGACGCGCTATGCAAATCTCGATGAGGTAAATGAAAAGTGGGGAACGATCTTTTGGGGACATGTGTATGGGGAATGGTCGCAAATACCAGTGCCAGTTCAGCTTGGTTACCACCCGATGGATAGTTCGCCCAACCCAGGCCTGGCATTGGATTATTTTCGATTTATGAGTGATGTTTATGTGACTTATCAGGACCTGCAAATGAATATCCTGCGGGAAAAGTGTCCGAAGCACTTTATCACCCACAACTTTATGGGATTTAAATACAAGAACTTGAACTATTTCGATCTTGCTAAAAATCTGGATTTCGTCTCATGGGATAACTACGCCCGCATGCAGTGGACGATGGATGCGGATGTGGATCCGAGTAATGCGGCGCTTAATCATGATGCCATGCGGGGCTTGAAAAAACAAAACTTTTGGGTGATGGAGCAGCAATCGGGACCGGGAGGATGGGAGCATGTGGCCGCAGCCACAAAACCGGGTGAACTGCGCTTGTGGGCATACCAAGGCATTGCTCATGGCGCAGACGGAATCATCTTTTTCCGGTGGCGCACCTGTCGTTTTGGTACAGAGCAATATTGGCACGGTGTATTAAATCATCACGGGATTCCAGGACGTCGCTATGAAGAAATCGCCAGGATGGGCGCTGAGATCAGCCTGATTGGCGAGCAAATCAACGGCGCAGTGATGAAACCCGCAGTGGCGATCATGCAGTCTTATGACGCCCGTTTTGCGTTCCAGATCCAGCAGGTCAATCCCAAACTGCACTATGAACAGCAAATCGGGGACATCTACAAGGCTTTCCATACTCAGAATATTGGTGTGGATATCGTCTCGGAGAAAGATCGACTCTCTGGCTACAAACTCGTAATTGTGCCTCTCATGTATGTGCTAAGTGAAGAAACGATTACAAATCTGGAAAGGTTTGCAGAAAAGGGGGGGATGGTTGTGTTGACCGGCTTGACAGGAGTCAAAAACCTGCACAATGCCGTAGTAAATATGAAGCTCCCCGGGCTGGCGGCGAAGATGAGTGGGATAGAAGTAGAAGAATACCTTTCCTTGCCAGAATATGAAGAAAATGAAATTAAATTTTCACACGTTACTCTGGATGGGAATTATCCCGTACCGATATGGGCGGATGTATTGTCACTCCAACAAGGGCAGCCGATAGGACATTACAGTAAGGACTTTATCGCCGACCAACCTGCCGCTTCGCTGAACGAATTTGGTAAAGGGAAAGTGCTTTATTTAGGTGCCCTGGGAAATTATGAGTATTACAAAGATATCGCTCAATGGCTGGTCAATCTGGCTGGGATTGAGTCCCCGATAGCTGCGCCGGATGGCGTCGAAGTGACAGTGCGTTGGAAGGGAAACCGGCGTTTGTTGTTCATACTCAACCATACGCAGCAAGAACATAATATTCACTTGGAGAACAGCTATTCTAATGTACTGAATGGCGAGATCATCCACGAGACCGTGGGTATTCCACCTTTTGGGGTGTTGATATTGTCGGACTGATCTCTGAGGTGACAAAAGGTGCCTGAAATTGAAACCAAGAGAGCGTGTTGAGCTTGCACTCAATCATCAAATACCCGACCGTTGCCCGGTGCAGATGGGATATACGCCTGAGTTTTATTCTCGCCTCGAGGAAGATTTGGCTAGTCGGATGAAGGACATTCCGAGTGAAGAGGCTGAACAAGTCATCTCTGGCGATATGCGCGTGGCTTCGCTTGGGTGGTCAACTTCCTATTATTTGGATGATAAGCCATATGTCGATGAATGGGGGATTGGTTGGCAGATACAACCCTATGAAACGCCATTTGGCATCGGCCATTACACTGAGATCTGCAGTCACCCTCTGGCCGAAAACTCAGCTATAAAACATTATCAGGCGCCAGATCCCAATCGAGCTGAGCTGTACGATGCCGTTGAAGAATTGGTTCGAGAGGCTGCAGCAGAATACTGGATTGTCGGTCAGGTCCATACAACCATATTTGAAACCGCTTGGGCGTTGCGGGGATTTGAACAGATGATGATGGATATGGCCTGTGATCCAGAGATCGCCTATCGATTGTTGGATATCCCCTTTCACTATCATCTGTTCATTGCGAAAAAGCTGGCGGAAATTGGCGTGGATATGATTTTCCTGGGAGATGATGTCGGCGCGCAGAATAGGATGATAATCTCAGCCGAGATGTGGCGGAAGTACCTGAAACCCAGGATGAAAATAATCATTAGTGATGTGAAGGAAATCGCCCCAGATTTGAAAATTGCATATCACACAGATGGTAATGTTGAAGCGATCATACCGGAATTGATCGAGATTGGCATTGACGTGCTCAACCCAGTACAACCTGCATCTATGGAACCGGCCAAACTGAAGCAAGATTTTGGTGACCAACTAAGCTTCTGGGGCACGATTGATGAACAACACACGCTTCCATTTGGTTCGCCGGAAGAAGTCGCCAGCGAAGTGAAACTTCGTTTGGAAACGGTTGGATATGACGGAGGGTTGGTCATTGCCCCCACGCACGCGGTGCAATTGGATACACCACTGGAAAACTTCTGGGCAATGGTAGATGCGATTATACAAACACGATATTGATAATTCGGTTTGGATTGGAGGGAAAATGTCATTAGGCAAAAATTTTTTAAAGGTAGATGGAGAGAAGATATTTAATCAGCAGGAGCAGGAAGTCCGGCTGCGAGGTTTTTGCCTGGGTGGTTATCTGCATATGGAAAACTTCATGCTTGGCTATCCGGGCCACGAAGCCGGGATGCGGGAAGCGATAGCAAATGAATTGGGTTTGGAGCGCGCCGCACACTTTTTCACAGAATATCGAAAACACTTTTTTAAGGAAGAAGATGTGAAATTTATTAGGGACCTTGGTTGTAATACCGTCCGGGTGGCACTTAATTATCGAGAATTTGAATCTGATGACAGTCCGTATGCATACAAGGAATCGGGTTTTAAGTATCTGGATCAGTTGGTAGCCTGGGGTCGCAATCACAACCTGTACATGATCCTCGATTTGCATGCTGTCCAGGGTTGGCAGAATAGCGGTTGGCATTCCGATAATTTCACAAATTCGGCATTGTTTTGGGGGCAAAAGGTATTCGAAGACCGTGCGGTTGCTTTGTGGGAAGAAATTGCCTGCCGATATCGAGGAGAGGAATTTATCGCCGGTTATAACCTGGCGAATGAACCCAACACAACCGAAATCAAATGGCTCAATCAGTATTACGAACGGGTAACACAGGCGATTCGGGAAATTGATCCCGATCACATCTTGTTCTATGAAGGCAACCGGGATTCCCAACAGTTTGATGGATTGAACCACCCCTTCGATGATAATGCTGTTTACAGCAGCCACCTGTATGTGCTGCCAGGTACTGATCTGGGGGAATATCCTGGTGAGTTCGCTGGTATTTATTACGACAAGGATCAGCTAAGGCGTGAATACGAGGGGCGGCGGGAGTTCAGCCAACGCCATGGCGTGCCGCATTGGCTGGGGGAGTTTGGCCCGATCTACTCTGACCCTGTTCTGGAAAAATCACGCTTGAAAGTGATGGCGGATATGCTCAACATCATTGAAGAATTTAGGGATCACTGGACGATTTGGAATTACAAGGACATTGGTTTGATGGGGGTGGTTTCTCCCAAAAAAGATTCTGACTGGATGCGAAAAACGGAGCCTGTACGTAGGGTGAAGACTGCCTTGCGGTGTGATCATTGGATTGAGAGAAAACCGGCAGAGATTGATGATGCCATTGAAGTACTAAGCAAGCAGATACTTTCTATCGTTAAGGAAATGCCAGGGTATTGGGACGAATTTGCAGAACAAATTCAGTGGCGAATATGCGATGGGTTGATATCACAATACCTACAGCCCGCGTTTGCATCACAGTTTCGAGGAATTACTGACGAAGGAATCAAGCACTTGATGAAATCTTTTTCCCTGGAGGAATGTGAGGTGAGGGTAGGGCTGATTAATTTGATCAGGGAAACAACTGCAGGCGAAAACAAACATGAATGAATTCGAAGAAAAACAACTGGTGATCAATGAGTTTATGGCGGTGCACAAGATTGATGCCCTTGTCCTGCATACGGTGAGCAGTTTTTCTTGGGCGACTTGCGGTGCAGCTTCGTATATCAATATCGCTTCGACAACCGGTGAGGCTTCTCTGGTGATCACGAGTGAGAAGAAATTCCTGGTGACGAATAACATTGAACGCCCCAGGATGAGCGTGGAAGAAAAGCTGGAAAACCAGGGGTGGGAGATCATTGAAACCCTCTGGTACCAACAAAATGATGTAATCGCTGATCTCACCCGGGGATTAAAAACTGGAACCGACATCTCCGGAACGAGATACAAAGACTTGTCGGAGGCATTGGCAAGAACCAGGGCAGTTCTTACTCCATCTGCTGGAGAACATTTTAGAGTGCTAGGACGCCAGTGTGCACAGGCGATGAATGCAGCCGCGCACAGCGTCCGACCCGGCATGACAGAATTCGAAATCGCTGGCATGATGGCGCATGAGTTGGAAAAGCGGGGCGTACAGATGACCGTGAACCTGGTAGGCACGGACGAAAGGATATTTGCATACCGGCACCCACTGCCCACAGCAAAGAAATTACAGCGGTATGCAATGCTGATCTTCTGCGGGCGCTGGAAAGGATTGGTTTGTTCAATCACCCGGTTGGTGCATTTCGGGGCTGTGCCGGAAGAAGTACGGCAAAAGGCAAACGCAACGGCCCATATTGATGCTCATTTTATTGAGCAGACCAGACCAGGTAAAAGGGTAGGTGAGATCTTTCAACATGCCGTCAATGAGTACGCCGCAATGGGCTTCCCCGATGAATGGAAGAAACACCACCAGGGTGGACCAGTTGGTTATGAGCCGCGAGAATATCTCGCCCGGCCAGATTCGACCGAGGAAGTAACCCTGGGTCAGGTCTACGCCTGGAACCCATCGATCACTGGGGTCAAGTCAGAGGACACGATCCTGATCAGCGAAGAGAATAATGAAATCCTTACTGAAATCGAAGGCTGGCCAACAATCGCTACAAAGGTCAACGGCAGATCTTATCAGCGACCTGACATTCTGGAGGTGACTTAGCCTGTGGAGCCATTTTCATGTCGGACTACTCTCCTTCGATTGGTTGGAGTCTCCTTTGCTTTTTCATGCTTTATTGCCTGTTCTGCAAAGGTTGAACCGGAGATTTCGGAGAACGCCGGTTCGAATCAAATAATGGCTGTTGAGCAGGATTCCCAATCTCTTTCGGGTGATTGGCGATTTGGAGTCGATCGAGACAATGTTGGTGAACAAGAGGAGTGGTTCAGTCCTGGTTATGTTGCATCGGATTGGTTGTTGGTTGAGGTCCCTCACACCTGGAATGTGATGGAAGCGTATAGGGATTACGTAGGGATCAGCTGGTACCGACGCGACTTCACACCTGAGGCCGATATTTCTGGTGCACACATACGTTTGCATTTTGACGCGGTTTATTACAAGGCAACAGTCTGGTTGAATGGAACACTTCTGGGAGAACATGAAGGTGGGTACACGCCGTTTGAATTTGATGTCAGTGATTTGGTCGTGGCAGAATCGCAAAATGCCCTCATCGTCAAGGTCGACAATTATCGCAAGTCCGATCGTGTTCCAGATGATGTCTTCGATTGGTGGCCGTATGGTGGCATCGTTAGAAATGTGACGTTGATTGTCACCAGCCGTACGTATATTGACCAGCAGTTTATTTCCACGGTACCCAACATCACTGGTTGGAATGAAGCGGATGAGGCATCGGTTTCAACTTCAGTTTCGGTCAGGAATACTTCAGCTGATCGCTTAGAAGGTTTTTTGAGGGCGACTGTTATTGATGATGATACAGGCAGTACAGTGTTTGATGCGCCTCAGGAAATTAGGATCAATGTTCCAGCTGGAGAGAGCGTTGAAATTACCCTGAATGCTGTGATCCCTTCACCCAAGTTGTGGCACTTTGATAATCCCAATTTATATATATGGGACACGACCCTCTTAGATAATAAAGGCCGGGTTTTACATTCCAGGCAAGATACTTTTGGTGCACGTTTGATTGAGTTAATCAATGGGCATTTTATTTTGAATGGCGAACCGGTGCGATTGGTGGGGATGTCCCGCCATGTTGATTCACCACAGTATGGGTTGGCAGAACCCTTGTCATTTATGGTTGCGGATTATGATGATATGAAAAGACTGAACATGGTGTTCTCTCGTCCAGTTCATTACCCGCAAGACGAAACAGTTTATGACTACTGCGACCGCAATGGGATTTTGCTCATCCCAGAAATACCAGCTTGGCAAATAGATCGGTTGTGGAGTCGCGATACACAAGAGACGGCTGCGCAGCAGCTTACAGAGATGATTATCGCTTCATTCAACCATCCCTCCATCTGGGCTTGGAGCGTGGGCAATGAGCTTGACTCGAATACGCCAAGAGGTAGGGAATATGTTAGCTTGATGGTGTCGCTGGCGCATGAACTTGATCCGACCCGGCCAGTAGGGTTTGCTTCTTACCAGCTTTGGAGCAATCAAGCACGTGATGCAACGGCGATAACAGATTTTGTGATGATGAATGAATATGCTGGTTCCTGGGCTGCCCCAAAGGAGAGCCTTGCCGAAGCATTAGATCAGATCCATGGACTCTGGCCAGATAGAGTGGTGATGATATCTGAGTTTGGTCTTGAATCAGAATGGACGAGTGCACCCTGGATGGGTGATACCACATGGATGAACAATGATAGTTACTACTACATTGAGCCTGGTCTATCACCTTTCTCTGAGGAAGTTTACCGCCGACGCTCTCAAGTTGTATTCGATCAGATGGAAATCTTCCGCAGCCGGCCGTATGTGGCTGGGGCGATCTTTTGGACTTATCAAGATTACCGTTCGGGTGGTGGATTCATCATGGGGATTGTCGACGAATACAGAGATAAATCACCAGTTTGGGATGAAATTAGAGCCCAGTATTCACCCATCCGAGATATATCCGTGACGAGCGTGGGAGATGACGCTTTCGCAGTCGAATTCGTCACGCGCGGGCCGTTGGAAGAGGATATGCCCGTTTACACCTTGCGGGGGTATTCTTTGGTTTGGGAAGTGACGTCTTTAGAAGGATATTCAACGCTCACTGAGGGTCAAGTCTTGCTGCCAGATCTCTCTCCTGCTGCGATCTGGGCAGACACCATAGAAATTGATATGCCAGAGGAGGATTATTTAATCAGCTTTCGCATTAAACGACCTACTGGTTTCGACGTCTGGGAACAAACATTCAATGCCCAGGGTGAGGTGGTTGAATGAGACACCTACTATGGGAATTCTCGTAATGAAATCGTTATGTCTACTTCGACAAAAGCTGATTGGGGTTCAATGAGGTTCTTATTGTGATCCTTGGTGTTGTCATTGGAATTCACACGCTGGTTGCAGCCATATCAGTAGACAATTAAATTACATCTATTATTCCTAACAACAATGCCAATTATTGGTTTGCCTACGGCACAACAGGAGTTGAACATGAATCGATATGGAATCCAAAAAGCAATTGATAGCGGAAAGCCCGCGCTTGGAATCGAACTCGGTTCGACTCGTATCAAGGCGGTGCTGATCAACGAGGATCATGTACCGATCGCCTCGGGAAGTTATGAATGGGAAAATCAATACGAAAACGGTATCTGGACATACAGTCTCGAAGATGTTTGGACAGGTTTACAGGAGAGCTATCGGTTGCTTAGCAAAGAGGTCAATAATAAGTACAACACCCCACTCAAGACCATTGGCGCTATCGGTTTCAGCGCCATGATGCACGGCTATATGGCATTCGACAAGGATGGAAATCTACTCGTCCCGTTTCGCACTTGGCGAAACACCATAACCGGACAAGCATCACAGCAACTTACGGACCTGTTCCAATTCAACATTCCTCAACGCTGGAGTATTGCGCACCTCTATCAAGTGATATTAAACAAGGAACCTCATATCAAGGATATCAGCCATCTGACCACACTTGCAGGATATGTCCATTGGAAACTGACAGGACAAAAGGTGTTGGGAATTGGTGAAGCGTCAGGCATGTTCCCCATTGATAGCAAAATCAACGATTACGATGAACACATGATGGCGTTGTTCAACGAGAAACTCGAAGCGGAAAACATCAAATGGAAACTCCAAGACATCCTGCCTGAAGTCCTCGTATCTGGAGATTCCGCAGGCGTTCTTACAGAAGAAGGCGCTGTACTGCTCGATCCCGACGGCCAGTTACAAGCAGGTATTCCACTTTGTCCTCCTGAGGGGGATGCAGGTACAGGCATGGTCGCGACCAACAGCGTTGCAGAGCGAACGGGCAATGTTTCCGCAGGAACATCCGTCTTTGCCATGATCGTTTTGGAAAAAGCTCTATCGAAGGTGTACCCCGAGATCGACATGGTGACGACGCCAACAGGCAAGCCGGTCGCGATGGTACATAGCAACAACTGCACATCCGATCTCAATGCATGGGTCGATTTGTTCAACGAATTCACCAATGCGATTGGTGTGGAGATCGATCAATCTACGCTGTTTGAATTACTGTATCAAAAGGCGCTCTCCGGTGATGCGGATTGTGGCGGTCTCCTTGCTTACAATTATTTATCGGGCGAACACATCACGCATTTTGAGGAGGGACGCCCGCTGTTCGTCCGTACACCTGAAAGCCGTTTCACACTGGCGAACTTCATGCGTGTGCATCTGTTTTCAGCACTCGGTGCATTGAAAATCGGATTGGACATCTTTGAACAGGAAAAGGTGAAGATTGACCAAATCCTCGGTCATGGGGGTTTCTTCAAGACAAAGAAAGTGGGGCAAAAGGTCATGGCAGCGGCGATGAATGTCCCCGTTTCAGTGATGGAGACCGCAGGTGAGGGCGGCGCATGGGGGATCGCGTTGCTTGCCTCCTATATGCTCCACAAGACAAAGGATGAACCTTTGGAAGCCTATCTCTCCAACAAAGTCTTTGCAAGGGAAGATGTCACGACGATAGATCCTGATCAAAGGGATGTCAATGGCTTTGCAGCGTTCATGGAACGCTACAAAAAAGGGCTCGTCATCGAAAAAGCCGCTGTTGATGCGCTGAAGTAGATGTTTTGCGATAAATTGGTGAGAAAGTGATTTGATCAGGGATGGAGAATGAGGTGATTTATGTTATTGAAAGAAATCCGAGAAGAGCTGGTTGAATTGAACCAGGCGCTTCCGAAGTATGGTTTATGCACCTGGA
The DNA here is from genome assembly GCA_011772595.1 of Anaerolineales bacterium. The sequence continues at coordinate 44,948 of WVZH01000053.1, read as the reverse complement.
CAATGGGGAATGCAAGTGTCCTAGATCCTGAGAGCGGATTGGTGGTGATTAAACCTTCAGGCGTGATGTTCCCGGATCTCACGCCTGAAAGCATGGTCGTAGTAAATTTGGATGGCGATGTAGTTGAAGGTGATTTAGTGCCTTCGTCTGATACACCCAGCCATCTATATATTTACCGCCAGCTAGATCATGTCAAAAGCGTGGTGCACACGCATTCGAATTATGCAACGGCATTCGCGGCGAATAATATGGATATCCCGATTGTATTGACCGCCATGGGGGATGAATTCGGTGGTTCGATTCCCTGTGGGGGATTTGCGCTGATCGGGGGAGAAGAGGTCGGCAAGATCGTCGTCGAGGAGTTGAAGAAAGGCAATGGCAAAGCCGTGCTTCTAAGAAACCATGGGGTTTTCACAGTTGGCGAAACTGGCAAAGCGGCGGTGAAGGCGGCTGTGATGACTGAGGATTCAGCTAAAACGGTGTTGTTTGCGATGTTGTTGGGTGCCCCGGAAGTGATCTCCGATGAGGATGTGAAGAAACTGCATGATCGCTATATGAATGTATATGGGCAAAAGACTTGATTTCTGACAATGTTGTAATTATTTGTGGCGGAAAAACAGAGGTCAAGTATATTTGCCTGAATATCTTCAATAGTCAATCAATATTGCCTATCATCAAGATGTTGGGTGGTACCTGTTAAGCCAATAGGGCTTCACTATTTAACTGAAGTTCAGGAGTAGTGTGGATGGGTTCTGAAAATATCCAAGGAAAGAGAGTCGAATCCTCCAGGGATATCCTGGTCTTCGGGTTAGCGTACGCAAAGGGAACTTTGAGCAGAGCGATTGCGGATATATATAACAATGAATACCACTGGGAGCCGCTAACTGGAACAGAAAGATCAGCTGATCTGAAGTTAGCACCTGATCGAAAAAAGGTATGGAGAGTTTATCAAAAAGAAGGCACTTGGATATACGATTACACCGCAGAAATCCTGGATCCGCCTCCGTTCACAACGATAGCATGGATGATGAACCATGTTGCTCAAACGGGAGATATGTATCTATATTGTATCGAGACTAGTAAACCAGAGGGGGTCGATCGGTGTTGGGATGACTTGCCTGTGTACGCTGATTACGATCAGATGAGCAATTATTTATTTCAGGTTCTAGATAATACCCGGGAGTATCTGGAATCGATATCAAAAGATAAAATCACAGTTGAATTGAATAGACCAACACCTGCCCCTTGGGGCGATATGAGACCAGTGTATCTGAACATTTGGGGAGGAATAATTAGTCACGTGATAGAGCACGCAGTGCAGATAGCAGTTCAAAAGGATAGAATTCGATATGAATCTTCGGGAAGATAACTCATTAACTGCGATAGTATAAGGAATGGAAGGGTGCTTGAGTTGCCTTTAAGTGTGGGCGAATGACTGGAGATGATATTGTGCGATCAATAGCGCAGTATGCGATTTTGTGGGACATGGATGGCGTTCTTATTGACACCGGCCATTTTCACTTTATCGCCTGGATGGAGACCTTCCGAGAACGGAGTATTCCATTCTCGCAGGAACAATTCCGGGAGACGTTTGGCATGAATAACGCCGGAATACTGGAATACATGCTGGGCGAGAAACCATCACAAGAGCTGTTGCTTGAAATCAGTGATCAAAAGGAAAGTAGCTTTCGCAACGCAGTTAAGGGACAGGTTGTACTCCTGCCCGGAGTGGCGAGTTGGTTAAAACGTTTGAATGAGTGGGGTTGCAAGCAGGCTATCGCCTCCTCAGCGCCCCTTGAAAACATTGATGCGCTGGTTGATGAGCTGGAAATCCGAACTTATTTCGATGCGATTGTTTCTGGTTTTGATCTGCCTGGGAAGCCAGATCCGGCTTTGTTTCTGAAAACTGCCGCGCAAATTGGGTTGTCACCCAACCGTTGTATCGTTTTCGAAGACGCCATCGCGGGTGTCAGGGGAGCAAAACGGGCTGGCATGCAATGTATCGCCGTGACCACTACAAACCTCGCCAGCGATCTGGTGGAAGCAGACCTGGTGGTCGATAGTTTGGATCAGTTGCGAGAAGAAGCACTGATTCAGGCGCTGAATGAATGAGTCAAACGCTAATCGCGGTATAATCTCCCCACGCGGCCCGCTAGCTCAATTTGGCAGAGCAGCTGACTCTTAATCAGTAGGTTCCAGGTTCGAGTCCTGGGCGGGTCACTTTTTTGGTTAATCCAAACTGTGACGCTTTTACTCTCGTTCGAGAAAGATCAACCTTGGCCAGTTGAAAGTTCTGCGAAAATTGATCTGCTCATGCTGTAGTGGGGGGAAGGGGCTTGGGGTACTCGTTATCGCATCATAGCAATTTCTTGCCCGCCGTCAACAGCGAGGAAGTGGATTATGCCGATGGCAATCAGATCTCGGATGTCTCCAGGGGCAAGCGGGTAAAGTCAAGAGCAGCGCAATATCCTGTTTATACCTTGATAAAGGTTGAAGATCGAAATGATATGCCTCCTTCTACGGAGGCATTTTGGACTAATAGATTACACGAGTTGGCCTCATGCCGCGGGTTGAAAGATGCCCACATAGCCCCAAGAGCAGACCTTGTTCGAATTGATCATGCAATCTAGGAGGAGATGTAATGGCGAAGAAAAAGAAGGCACCTGAGGGAAACCAAGATGCTCGCAGTGAAGTACGCGAGTACGTGCTCGAACGCTGGCAAGCATTCGATGGTGAACCCGAACAATATCCATGGATATGGGAAGGTGATCGGTGGAATGAACTCATGTTCTGCCTAATAGCCCGGCTCGGAACGCCGGACTTCCAGGCGGATATGGCTCGAAGTTTGACGGACATCCTATCAAGACTTGGATTGTTGAAGGTTGAAACCCTGGCTCAACTAGCAGGTGGCCACGGTGCATCGGATGCCTCACACTCTGATGCGGTCTTCATGATCCAGCTTTTCGAGCGTGCAGGGGCTCAGCCGAAACGTGCTCAGGCGATCGTCACCACACTTTATCAAGCCGCGGTAGGCTTGCAGCAGGGTCATGCCGGAAAAGTGCAGCAGTACCTACGCAATTACGGACAGCAGATCCTGGATGATGTCGGCGATACCTTCTCGTTCAGTGAGCTAAGTGAGGAAGATGCACGCTACGCCTTTACGCACTGGTTACAAAATGCGGTTAATATGCCGTTGGCAAGGTCTGACCCTATAGTGGATCAATTGTGCAAAGACAGGGGAATCTCCATCGAGCAATTGGTTGCCGTGGCGGATGAACTCGACTTGAACCTGGCGTTGTTGGACGATATCCTGGCAGGTTCGTGGGGTGACGAACCGTCGGACGATCACAATGCATAAACGAGGTATCTGATCTAGAAACCATACAATCGACGGTCCGCAGGATGGTTCTCAGGATGACAAACCATTCAAACCCATTCCTCGGAAATCAAGTGGAGCAAAATCCATGGCAGAAAAAAAGATCTATTGGATCTGTGGGTTCCTCAAGCCTGAAGAACGGGCGTCTGATTTTCTGAAGTATGGCATGAAGCTCAACAACGTTTTGAAACGAGAAGCCGGACGGATACCGGCACTACGAGGGTTCAAATTCATTAACTTGCATACATGCTCGAGAAGGACGTTTATCCGCATATGGAGCGATCCTTCAACGTACGGTATTTTTTGGAATTCGCATGGCGATCAGCATGGGTATCCCCAGGCAGATCCCGACCCACGCGCAAGCTCACTGATGGAAGAATATCGCTCGATGGATCTGAACCCAAAACCCACGACCCATATCCTGCGTGGAGGGACGAAGGGTCAACTTCAACAAACCGTCGAGCGGAGATTGCAGGAGGTCCGTGAGGCTGGCTTTACGTATGTCATTCAAGGATACGAAGAGCGGCGTGTCAAACAGCTGGAGGACGGCCGCTACGAGATTGAGATCAAGGTAGCCAAACTTCCGAAGGCCTCACCAAATCTGAAATTTGTCGCTTTCATATCCTGTTTGACGCGTGGTCAGAAGAAGGCTTGGAAGCAAATCATGCCCTCGGGCGCGAAATTCGCAGATTTCCCAGAATACAATTCCACCGCTCCTGGTGCCCGGACGGGTTGGATCGATACATGGATCGATAAGCTGAAAGTTCCCCAGGAGATGATTCGATCCCTTGTCCCTAAAGGGCAACGAAGCCAGTTACAGGGGACACAAACTCGTGGATTAGCCGCAGTTTTGGAGGGGTTGATCTCATCGCCGGCCTACGCGGCGACCCTGCAGAGCGTCTCATCTAGCCGGCGGGTTTCGAGCCGGTCAGGATCTACTGGTGTCGTGCCCCCACCTGGCTATCGTCAACCAAAAGGCTTCACCTTCAAACCCAAACGGTCGGTGGTTGGGATCGCAGGAGGCGGCATGACTGGTATGCGAACCCGATTCGGGGGCAATTTTCCAAAGGCATCAACCGGGGGATCGAGTGGGATTGGAGTCTTAGGATCGAGAAGCGGAAGGCGACGTGGTTTTGGCACGTATGGCACAGGCATTACAAGTGATATCCGCTCTCGTTTCCGTCGTACTCCCTCACGGCGTCAAATCGGCGGAACAGGGTCTACATACGGTGGCAGGAAAGGCTACCCCGGGGGGTATGGCGTTGGGGATCCAAGAATCGTCAATCAAATTCGTTCCCGCTTTCGAACCACACCGAAACGCGTACCAATCGGCACTCGCCAACCAATAGGAGGACAGGTCAGCTTCGGACCGGTGACCATAACCTATTCGCCAAAGCGCAGGGTTGTCGTGCCCGGGAGATGGTGAAATCGATCCTGGTGCTTTACCAGAACCACAGCCTCTTAATTCGCTGGTGCGGACGTCGTAAGCAATGATGAACGAGTACGATCCGATCCATCGGAGCCTCCTCCCGCAAAGCAATCGGGATACATCTTAACTTTAACCACCAGGCCAGGCAGTTTGGGCCAAATGACATCCACCCGAATACGGCCAGGAGAGGTAGGTAAACGGATGAATTTCCAAGGTGCGTTGATAGGATTTGCCGCGTTCATCATCATAGGGGTGTATCATCCGATTGTCGTGAAAGCAGAATATCATGTTGGCGTCAAAATCTGGCCACTCTTCCTGTTGATCGGGTTGGGGAGTATCACGGCCTCCTTCATTGTGCGCGACGCGTTCGTGTCAGCCATACTTGGACTATTTGGTTTTGCCAGCTTGTGGAGTATCCGTGAACTACACGAGCAAGTTGAGCGTGTCGAGAAAGGTTGGTTTCCAGCGAACCCTAACAGGTCGTGATTGATGTGTCCGACGGCAAGTCGAGGTCACGCAAATCGGTGTGCCCTACGGAGTGTCTTCGTTGTGTGCAAATTGAATGAATTGATTAGGTGATCGTATCAAATCGATTCAATGTGTGTGTATTTTTTTTAGATACGCACCGCCGGGGCGTATCTACGGTCTTGGTCGGTGATCATGTGCCAGGGTAGCGGATAAAATTAAACATCAGTCAATAAACTTAATGGGAGATAAATTTAGGTATGAGTGATGGCGAAAGTTGCTTGAACTGTGGGAAGACGGAAAACGAAGCACCGATGCTAAAGGTCCATTTCAAAGGTAGCGAGATGGGCATTTGTGCCTCTTGTTTGCCGATCCTCATCCATAAGCCGGGACAACTTGCAGGACGATTAGAGGGTGCAGAAAATCTCAAGCCATCTTCACATTCACACGATTAGGGACGCCTAAAGACAGACGTCATGTGAAACGAGTGGCGAAGAGGTAAAAGTTACCGCCAGTTCGCTTACCTGGCGGTCGTGGTGCGGAGAGCCGTCACTTTGACGCGTAGATTTGGAGGTATTCCATGGCCATCGAATTTGAAGTTTCCGAAATCATCCCGGCAATCCCGGAAAAGATCTACAATGCATGGCTCAGCTCAGAGGGCCACTCAGAAATGACGGGTAGTCCAGCAAGGACTTCAAACGTGGTGGGAGAAGCGTTCGAGGCATGGGACGGATATATTCAAGGCAAGAATATCGAGTTGAAACACGCGGCCCGGATCGTGCAAACATGGAGAACGTCGGAATTCTCAGATACTGATGAAGATTCGCGGTTAGAAGTCTTACTGGAATCACACGAGAAGGGTACGAGAGTGACCATACGACATTCCAATCTCCCTGAGCATGGCATGCAATACCGTCAGGGCTGGATAGACGCATATTTCAATCCCATGAAGGAATATTTCGGCTGATATCTGTTCGGACGCGTGAGGAGCACAAAAGCGAGGAAAAACCGAGAAATCAATGAATTTGGGGGGACTATTCCTTTTTCCTAATTTCACTCATAAAGCTGATGAAAAATCCACCGGCAGTGCAGAGTAGGATAATGACCCACCCGTTGCTACTGACCTATACCATGAGTGGATAGGGGTTAAAAGGGGGGAAATCGGGGTACAAAGATGCTTCAAGGGCAAGAAGCAGGAGAAATCCAAGAATAAGTCCCAATAATCCACCAACAATTCCGGTACCAATTGCTTTTAGGATTCTCATAATCGGCTTACTCCTGCGATTCCCATCCTATCACATGGACGCAAGCTACTGTTCCAACTTATACGCTCGCAAAAGCACGCTTGACCTCAGCTCCCATTGAATGACGATTTCCCACTCACTTGCCAGCGCGGTTTATTGCATTAGAATGAACACGGGCAACTACCAGACGCTATAAAAACCTACCGTTCGCATGATCAACGACAATACCTGTCCCTCCGAGACAGTTTCGCACACTGCTTAAACCGCTGGTGAGTGTGCGGAGACCATCCTTAGAATCTGATTTGATTGATGTTCAAAGCTTTGTTAGCACACCCACTCACCCGCGGTTTGGATCTGGATGACCCGCGCACCACGGACCTGCGACGGCGCATCATCCGCGAGAACCGCTTTCTGCAGCAGATATTCAAGGAATGGTACACACACCTCGCTTCCACCCTGCCTGAAGCCCCTGGCGAGGTTCTGGAGCTCGGCTCCGGTGCGGGTTTCTTTGGTGAATTCATCCCCGATCTGATCACTTCGGAAAGATTAATCTCTCGGCACGTGGACGTCGTTCTGGATGGGGAGAGGCTGCCCCTTCATCATGGTGCATTGCGAGCGCTGGTGATGGTCGATGTGTTCCATCATCTTCCTCAACCGCGAGCATTTCTACGTGAGGCGGCACGCTGCGTGCGACCGGGTGGGGTCTTGGCGATGCACGAACCGTGGGTCACGCCCTGGTCGCGTTTCATCTACACACGACTGCACCATGAACCCTTCGAGCCGGAAGTAGGTGCGTGGGAATTCCCCTCCAGTGGTCCACTCTCCGGGGCCAATAGCGCGTTGCCCTGGATGGTCTTCGA
>WVZH01000053.1:35331-37569 GCA_011772595.1 Anaerolineales bacterium | reverse complement strand
CTCAACACGCCGTTTCGTTATCTGGTCTCTGGTGGGGTGTCGATGCGACAGCTCATGCCCGGCTGGAGCTTCGGTGCTTGGCGTACGCTCGAAAGACTGTTTCAGCCGGCCATGGGTCGACTGGCGATGTTCGCCAGGATCGTGCTCAGAAGGGAACCACTTGGCGTCGGGGATGTGGCTACCTGAGCCTGCGTAGCCTCTATCATGGTTGTTTAGCGCACTTCTGGGGGGAGCAGGTACACGATTTTTCCAAAGGTGCCCAGTCTGGCTTGTGAATAGACGGGTTCGCCGTGCTCGGCGAGGGTGGGGTAGTCGTTCAAGCTGGCCTCGGTAGTTACAATGACGTCCCATTCGACCTCGTCCACAGGGACCATCGTTCCGTCGGGCAAGCTGACGCGATCCATAAAAATGTCCAACTCAAGATCGCGCGGGCATTGGGAAGTAATTTCGGCAGAAAGCACGTAATCGGCGTGCCGGTTTCCGTACCATTTCGCCCAACACTCCGAAGGCGTCCCGTAAACCCACAATGCGGTCATCGACTGGCGGTCGCGCCCGACTTCCCGGGCTAGTTGGGCTGTATATGCGTCGATGTCCGCGACCGCAGATTCCACCTGTCGTGTTACTGCACTCCGGATGATGATTGATCGATATAAGTTGACAGCGAATCCGAAGAAGATTAGCGTGCTCAGCGCCAACTTGAGCAGCCGTCCTGACGACTTGATGCGTGGGCGTTCAGAGTTCCACAGTATAAAGCCGATCGCCAGCAGCAGCGGCAGGGTAGCTGCGACCGCCTGCATGTACTTCACGGCCGGATGCTTGATCACCAGGGCGGTCATGCATGTCAATTGCACGGTCAGCCCCAGTGCGGCGGCCCAAAGGCCGGCGTTAAGCTTGTAAGTGCGGCGATGGATTACGAACGCGATCCCCAAGAGGGTCAGAACAATCCCAATCGTCAGGAAAAGCAAGCGCAACTCATTCCACAGGCCCAGGAAGTTGGAGACGGCCAATGGAAGTGAGATCAAACCTGGAGGCCCACTGCTGTGGCGCCCTTGATGGCCGATCACGCTGAGGATCCAGGAGGCGAATTCTGGGTAGCGTTTGATTATCGGCGAGGTGGCGACCACGAAGCCGGCTAGTGATGCCGCGCCGACGTTCAGGCCAGCCAGGGAAGCACGGCGCCTTCCATGTCCTTGAAAGTGGAAATACACGCTCACCCCCACGGCGGCACCTGCCACCCAGGTGATGAAGTAGAGCTGTACCGCCGCCAGCACTCCCATGCCGAAGCCCAACAGAGTTAACCGCTGCCAGGTCAGGTGTCGCTCGGTGCGAAGCGTGGTGAGCAGACCCAGAGCGAGCAAAGCGCCCGCGGGGTAGCTGAAGGAGTTGTGCGACCAATAGATGATCGAATCGAATGCCAGCGGGTGGATGGCGAAATAGAGCACCGCGACGGCNNAGCAGAACCAATGTCACCATGCTGCCTAGTGTGAGCAGGGCATGCGCCATTGTAAGGAACAGTTGAGGGTTGGTCACGTGAAATGTCACTAAGGACTGGAATGAACCCCCGACAAATGGATACGTCAGGAGCATCAAGCCAGAACCGATTATCTCGACCGGTGTGCCGGGGTGGTCGATGAAGGTGTAGTTGTACCCCTTGAAGACAGACAGGGCGCTCATCAGGTACGGGAACTCGGGGTCGGCTTGGACGAAGACCGGTTGCGGTTCGACCACGTGTGCGTACAGCCACCAGCCCATGATCCCAAGCACGAAGATGAAGACGGCCAAAACGTGCAGAATTCGGGGACGGTGAGCACAGGTGGCGGTCATCTTACGTTCCTGCTGGCGNNTAGGCTGCTTTCGAGGCAGGCGCGTGATCCCGAAACCTTCCCGGTACCCATCAGACGGCGGTTCACGACAGAGCATGCGCAGATTGTACATCAACAGGAAACCGTCAGGCCATCGGTGGATAGGTCACAGGTGGTCGTCAGGCAAAGGAGCGCCGAATGGTTTATGAATGAGCCAGCCCTCGATCCAATCGTGGATCGTGTTCTGCATCAGGAGGGTGGTGATGATCAGCTCGAACCCGAAAATCGCAAAGTTTTATGCCAACGTGCCTATAGATTCGCTGAGACAGCTTGAGGCGTTCCGTCAGCGTTACCCATACCAGACGACAACTATCGAGGGAAGGAATTGGCGCTTCATCGACAGTCGCGGAGGCGAAGCTGCCTTGCTTGCCCTTGC
>WVZH01000053.1:9379-35321 GCA_011772595.1 Anaerolineales bacterium | reverse complement strand
GATTATCCGCCGGTTGACACCCTTCAGGAGCTGTTTGAAGGCTATCTGCGGTTGCTCGATCACTTGGGCGTCGACACGTTCAACGCCATGGGCGGGTCCTACGGTGGTTGGCTGGTGCAATCTCTCCTACGGTACAGCCCCGAGCGGGTGCGAAAAGTGGTGATCACGGTCGTCGGGCCACCCAATCCCGAGAACAGCCGCCAGCTAGCGAAGATGATGCCTCTGTTTCGATTTATGCCGATGTTTCTGTTGCGAGCGTTGATCAACCGCTCCTTCGCCCGCTTGGTGAGCAGTAGGACAGGCGATCCGGATCTGGAGTTGCTCTGGGCGCTGATTACAGAGGTCATGTATACCCGCGTGACGCGCCAGGATTTCCTGGCTGCTATGCGGCGACTAATCGATCAGACGGAGAATTACACCTTCTCAGCTGAAGATCTGAAGCATTGGACTGGGGATATCCTGATGATGTTTGGCTCAGAGGATCCGGCCACGCCGGCGGAGAAGCGACAGGCGATGCGCGAGCTCTACCCGCAGGCGGAGATGGTTGTTTTCGAGGGAGGTGAGCACGGCATCGGGCTCACGCACAAGCAAGAATACTTCGCCATGATCGATGAATTTCTGGCCAGGTGATGGATCCGAATTCCAGGACGTACCAACGATTGCCCCCGTTTACATATGCCAGAGCAAACCATGCATCAAACCACCTTCTTCCGATGAGAAAACCGACCAGAACTGGGGGTATAAAAGAAGGCCGTTTGCATATCCTTTATATTACAGCGTGTCTGAACTTCTTCTAAACGCGATAAGTTACAATGCGATACTTCCCCTTCACACCAATGGACGGGCAGCAGAAACACCGACGGTGCCAGAAGCGCGAAGGAAATCAGGACATCCTGAAAACTCAATTTCTGTGAAACAAGATACATCAAAACGGGCTTGTTAGAAGCCATAAAAGGTAATTTCAGAAAGAATTTAGTTGTCCTCCAATCCCCACGAATGGTCAGGGTATCCTGATTGCATGGTTCCCGTATTCTATATATCATATGGTTACATGAGTGTAGCCGTTGTCTGATCTCATAATTACGGTAGGAACGGGTCACAGAGGCGGCGGGGGACGGTAAGAACATGGTTGCGAAACCTCGATTTCCAAAGCGAGAAGTCGATCCTGATACGCATCCTCGCGCAGAGCTCGTTGATACCACAGATTGGTTCTTGAAGCTCAAGCGAACAGAAAAGGATCTCGATCGAACGAAGAAACAGTACATCCTCGCGCAACGTCAAATCGATGAAATGAACGCTGTGTTGGGATGGTGTCTGAAGATCATCGAGATGGTGTATCGCGAAAGAATCGATGCGGCTAACGATTGGTTAGAGAAGGCCTTGGTTCGATTTCCTTGGCTACGATCCCATTTGAGTGAAAAGAGGATCGTCACAGATCGATTGCTCTCGGATCACGGACTCGAGCCCCCTGAGACGCCCTAATACCTTTGAAAAGCAAGTATCTCTCCATCCATGAGGACAAAGATTCGAGCGGTGAAAGGCATTACGGGCCGGCTCTAACGATCTCTCCCCATTATGTGGCACCCTTTCCGGATAATGTCTGGAAGAATCCCTAACGTTCGATCTGTTCGGGATTGAGGTATGATCGAGGTGGAAAAGGTCTCGTAATCCTAGGATCAGGCCCCTACATCATGGAGTGGCTCTTGCAGCGTGAGGCATGAACCATCTTTTGGTAAAACTAAAACTCGTTTCGTTTTCGGGTCTTCTCCCTGACCTGCGAGATAGGGGGAAGACTTGAATCTCGACTTGCTACCCGTCCTTTTCTTCAACATCGGGTTTGTTGCAATCCAATTCCCAGCCACACTTTAATGAGGGTATTCTATGAGCGACGAACTTGAGAGGTTCGAGCACTTGAAAAGATTTCACACCAAGCGGTGTCCGATTTGTGGTTCAAGTAATCTTTCAGGAGAGGAAATAGGGTACTATCAGTGCCAAGAATGTGAAGCCATGTTCGCTTACCACGAGGCGCTGCCTTCCCTGTCGGATGAAGGTTATGAACCACCTGGAGAGCATCAAGAGATTGGGGATTGAAACTTTAAATGATGGGGCTTTTGATGAATCAATTGTTGTATGTTGCTGGTCTCATTCTTATTTTGCTTTTCTCCATCTTAGCAGCCCTAGCCGATCAAAGACTCTGGAAGAAATGCCGGCGTAAGTCATCGTGTCTCCTTGAGCAACAGAAGATCACGATGGGAAAGTCACATTGTCGCTAAGGCTTTTTCTGCGTTTCTTCGTTTCACGAGCGATCACCTCAAAGCTGCCATTTTTGAATACCAGATCTGTGAAGTTAATCCTCCGACTTTATACTGGATCGGCAATGCCGTTTGTTGAGAGGTTTCCCTTCGATTCCGAACATAGGGAGGAATCTCTTCCATCAGTAGGAAAAGGCCCTATGTGAAATCGAGTATCTTCGGGGCTGTCGTCCCTCGGAATGACATGTGGAAGTTGATACCAACCTAATCCCGAGCTACATCCTGAGCGGAGCCGAAGGCGAAGTCGAAGGAGCAGTGAGGGATCTCGTGCTTCGCCATGTTGAGCACGATAGTGAGAATGAGATGCCTCGGGCAGGAGATTTGTCGAAGCCCGTCGCAAGTCCATCATAGCGCAAACCGCCAGGTCATACAGCACCTAATTTGAAACGGAGGTCGACCGTGGGCGGTTTGCGCCCTTATCCTATCATTCTCTTCTGAACGATTTCTCAACGAAATAAGATAGTTTTTGTATAAATTGATTTCGTTTGACATGCTGAATGTTCCGAGTGGACAGCACCTGATAAAATAGATCACAAATCAAGCTCGCGTCAGGGCGTTGCATGCGTGATAGAGTTTGTATGTTTGGAGATTATTTCTTGGGCGTCGATCACCTCCGGTTCTCCACACGGCGACGTACACGTCCTCATCGTAGAACCCTAGGACCTGTGAGCAAGGAGCACGGCGATGACTCTTGAACCTAATCAACAAGAGAAGGTGCTACAGTGGATGCGGCAGAAGGAACTCCACCGAAACTGCCCTTCCTGCGGTGCGAGTGAGGATTTTATGTGTTGTGACATCGTCGAGCTGCACGTGAAGTCCAATACCGGAGAACGGAGTGGGACAGAGATTCCCGTCTTACCGCTCATTTGCCCAAACTGCGGACACGTTCGTATCTTTTCGGCCAAGCTTATAAGAATTGTGGAATAATCTGGTTTTGTGCCGGAGGGAAGTTCCAAGGGATCAAAACAGGATCGAGATAGAAAGCTATCGTTGTACTCGCAATAAGTTAATAATTCGGAATGATCATCGTGAAATCAAAAAAGCCTGACTTCTAGTCGGGCTTTTCCTCTACGATAGGTTATTCAGCTTCTCAGTAGAGAGGCTCCGTAGACTTACGGGGCACGATGGGCGCGGGCACTGAGACTTTCTGCAACCCTGGAGCGGACAACGTGTGGAATTCAGTCAGGCACATCGTGACGACACGCTTGCTTCCGTCTTCAGGCGGACCAGCCGGCCAAAGTAGCTTGATGGCCTGCTGCATGAGTTCCATCTGACTGGAATATTTGTTCCAATTGAGGCGCAAGAAGGTTCGAATGTCGTCGTCGGTGACCTGGCGTCCCATCTTTAACTCCTATACACACCCCTCCCTCTGTCTACATATCACACGGATGACTTTCTCTTCGATTACAGAATATCAGGGAATGGAACGGTCGGACCTTTCACCCACCTTACAATACGCCCAGCCTACGCCTGTGGCGAAGCTACAGGTGACCGGAACAGCAACCATGAGGTGGAGTGGCGTCGATGGGTGTCCTTCGTCTTCGTTCACCAAAATTGCGGCTCACTCCGCTCAGGAAGTGCCCTGATTTTTGTATCACAATTCGTGTGATTTTCTTCCTATTGACATCATGATGCTTTCGCTTATGAAATTATCTTTGTATAATAAAAAAACTTCGATCAGAATTTTCCACTGATGAATACTGTGGGATTAGGGTTCAAAGGACCAGCGGGGATAATTGACGCAGTATCTTGCTCCCAATGAGCGAACAAATGTCAAATATTCATTGACGGCACGCAGCATAAATATCGCTATTACCGGAGCTGCGATCTTTACATTTTATGATCGTCTTCGATTGTCGTACTTGGATTCGTTCTCCAAGTAGACGGAAGTTTCGGGCTCGGAAAGAATTCTTTGCAAGCAAAGGAGGAAGAAAGATGAAGAAATCGTATCGAGTGTTGATGGGCATTTTCCTGATCGGGGGTCTGCTTGTCGCAGCTTGCGGTGGAGGAGCAACACCTACCGAGGCACCCGAAAAGGAAGTTGTCTTCGTCGTGGGGTTCACCGCTTCCCAAACGGGGAAGTACGAGACCTCCTCCGGACGCCAGGTTCGTGGTCTACAACTGTGGATTGAAGACGTCAACGCTGCGGGTGGTGTTAAACTCAGCGACGGTACGGTCGTCAAATTCGAAACCGTGTTCTACGACGACGAGAGCAACACCGATCGTGTACAGGAACTTTATACGCGCATCTCGACTGAGGACAACGCTGACGTTCTCATCAGTCCTTACTCCAGCGGTCTTACATCCGCTGCCTCTGTCATTGCAGAGCAGTACGGCAAGGTTATGATCACTACCGGCGCAGCTTCGGACGCCAACTATATGCAGGGTTACACGCAAGTCTTCCAAATCTACACGCCAGCGAGTCGATATCTGACTGGCGCAGTGGACCTTCTGAGTGAGGTTGATCCGAGTTTGAAGAAGGTCGCGTTCGTTTATGAGAACGATAAGTTCTCCACCGACGTCGTCACGGCGGCGAAGGAGTACGCTGAATCCCTCGGCTTTGAAGTCGTTCTTTACGAGGGTTATGACTCGGACACTGCTGACTTCGGGCCCTTCATCAACAAGATTGAGGAAGCTGGCGCAAACGCAATACTCGGTGGCGGTCACTTCCAGGACGGCAGCACTTTTGCCCGCCAGCTTCATGAGAAGGGTGCGGATCTCGCCTATATCACATTGCTCGTCGCGCCACCAGAGCCGGATTTCGCCGATCTCGGTGAAGCGGCTTTTGGTGTGATCGGTCCGAGTCAATGGGAGCCACTTGCGGCCTTTACGCCGCAGTCCGCGGAGGCTGCTGGTTTGACGTGGTTCGGACCATCAAGTGATGCGTTTGTCAGCGCCTACGAAACGGCATACGATGAAGAGCCCTCCTATCACTCTGCTGGAGGCTATGCTGCAGGATTGATTCTACAGCGTGCGATCGAGGACGCCGATTCAACCGATCCTGCGGCGATCAAGGAAGCCCTTGATGCCATGGACGTGCTGACTTTCTATGGTCGCGTCAAGTTCGACGTCTCCTCAGAAGCACACGGCTTGCAAATCGGGCATTCAATGGTATACATCCAATGGCAGCAAGATGAGGCCGGCACGCTAGCCAAACAAGTCGTCTGGCCTCTCGAAGGCGCAACGTCAGAGACGGTATACCCCTTGCCGTAATCGGTCAACATAACATTCATGATACTCCCCGCAGGTGTTAAAACGCCTGCGGGGAGGCTAACCATTATTGGAGAAACACATGGGGAATTTGTTGCTGGCCTCGTTGATCGATGGTCTTCTCCTGGGCTTTGTCTATGGCGTAGCGGCGATGGGTCTCACGTTGATATGGGGCGTGATGGACGTTATCAACCTCTCCCATGGTCCCATCATCGCTCTGGGGATGTTTGGGGTGTACTTCTCCTTTAATTTACTTGGATTGAATCCCTACCTTGCAATTCTCATTATGTTAATAGCCGGTTTGATTATTGGAGTGTTTATCTATGTCGTTGCGGTCCGCCGAGTGATCAACGCGCCCCATCTCTCTAGTTTGTTGGCCACGTTTGCGGTGAATATGATCATCATCGGCTTGGCCACGGCCGCCTTCGGGACCGCACCGCGCAATGTGGAATTTACTCTCGGGAGCGTTACCTTGGGCCCTGCGATTCTCCTAGGAACGCGCGTTATCGCCGCCCTCGCGGCCGTCCTTACCGCGCTGGGTCTTTACGGATTCCTCTATCGCACGCGTCCGGGAAGGTACATTCGTGCCGTGGCGAACAACCGCAACGCGGCGGAATTGGTTGGCGTAAACTCGAATCGCATCCTCGCGCTTAGCTTCGGGCTCGGCACGATGCTCGCCACGCTATCTGGCGGGCTAATCGCCACATTCTTTCCTTTCACAATCCTCGCAGGCGGCCGATATGAGCTCAAGAGCTTTGTAATCGGGGTGCTAGGCGGGTTGGGGAATCCGATTGGATCGCTGTTCGGTGGCTTGATCCTGGGGGTGCTTGAAGGAGTCATTCCGGCATTTATGGAAACAACCTGGGTTCCTGTCGTTGAGTTTGTACTCTTTGTCCTGATCCTACTTATCCGACCAAGCGGTCTATTGGGAGCGAAAGAGTGAATATCCTTCGCAAGCATTTGGGTTTAATCTTTGCGCTTCTTCTTGTCGGTGTCATGGCTGCCGGGCCCATGATCACAGGAAAGCCGGCAACGCGGGAATTGGTGTTTACCATACTCCGTGCCGTCGCCCTGGCCTCCAGCCTGAATATTCTCCTGGGATACGCTGGATACGTCAGCTTTGGACATATTGTGTTCTTTGGCCTGGGGGGATACGTCGGGTTCTATATGGTTTCTGTCAAGGGATGGTCTTTATGGTT
The DNA here is from genome assembly GCA_011772595.1 of Anaerolineales bacterium. Next base: position 28,600 of record WVZH01000053.1, on the reverse strand, counting down.
CGCAATGATTCTCGGGGGCTTAACGTCGGGGATATTGGCTTTTCTACTTGGTAAAGCGATCCTCAGGTTGCGAGGCGCCTACTTTGCGCTTGCGACTATCGGCATCAACGAGGCTGTGCGCGCATTCATCAACAATTTCGATCCTTTTGGCGGCCCAATTGGGATGACCCTTAACTTTCAGGTGTATCAGCAATATGGAGGGGCTGCTCAAGCGCTACAGATGGTTTTCTACGTAATGACCGGCCTCACCGTTGCGGTGGTACTGGTCAGTTATCTTGTAAAGACGTCGAAGTTTGGCCTTGGTCTCTTAGCGATTCGAGAGGACGAGGATGCCGCAGAAGTGATGGGCGTCGTAGCTCCGACTGCGAAGACCTGGGCGTACGTACTCTCCGCGATATTCCCTGGGATCATCGGTACTCTGTTTTTCTTCAAGAATGGGAACGTCGAACCGCATCCTGCATTTCCGCTCCACCTGTCGATAGAAACCATCGTGATGGTCATGCTCGGAGGGCAAGGCACGGTTCTCGGCCCAATCCTCGGTGCGGCAGGCTATCAGCGTTTGCGCGGGCTTCTCGTCACGAGCTCTGTATTCAAGAACATCCAACTTTCAATAGCTGGGGCAGTGTTGTTGTTGATCGTTCTCTTCGTCCCAGCCGGTGTGATTGGGTGGTTGCGCTCCCGATTTCCTAGACTGCGGAGTGTGCTGCAATGATCTTGCAGGTAGATGGAGTCTCGAAGAATTTCGGGGGTCTCCAAGCACTGAAAAGCGTTTCTTTCGAGCTCCCGGAGGGACAGATTCTGGGATTGATCGGTCCAAACGGGGCTGGGAAAACGACGCTGTTCAACGTGATCAACGGGGTTTACCCACCAGATGGGGGTCGGGTCATCTTCCGTGGAGAGGATACTACCCGTAGGAAGACGTACGAGATGGCGCACATGCAGCTAGCGCGTACTCATCAGATCGTCAAACCGCTCAATGAGCTCACGATTCGAGAGAATGTCCTGGTTGGGGCTTGTTTTGGGGGGAAGGGACATGGTCTGGCGGAATCGGCCGTGATTGCAAACGAGCAGTTATCGTTTGTTAATCTTGATGTACCGCACGATCAGTTGGCAGGAAGCCTGAATGTGGCGCAAAAGAAGCGTCTCGAATTGGCGCGCGCTCTGGCATCCCTGCCGACTCTGCTTCTGCTCGACGAAGTGCTTGCAGGCCTCAATCCCGCCGAGATTACTGCGATGTTGGAGATTGTGCGCAGAATACGTGATCGTGGAATCACGATCATTATGATCGAACACGTGATGCACGCCATCATGAATGTGTCCGAACGCATTATCGTGTTGGACTATGGGGAGCTCATCGCCGAGGGAACTCCTGATCAGGTTGCATCCGATGAACGCGTGATCGAGGCCTATCTTGGTGATCCAGAGTTGGCGAGGAAGTTACTAGATCGAGATGGTTAATACGGGAGAATCAGCATGGCGATGATTGAGATTCGCGAAATTTCCTCCGGGTACGACGAAGTGCAGATCCTGTGGGGGGCGAGCATAGGAATGGAGGAGGGGAAGCTTACATCCCTGGTCGGTGCCAATGGCGCCGGAAAGACAACACTTTTACGGACAGCGATGGGGCTGATTCGTCCTTGGGCAGGCTCTATCTGGTTTGACGGGGAGGACATCAGCAACCTCGCTCCACACGTCAAGGCGGAGATGGGGATCATCTTGGTGCCGGAAGGTCGTCAGTTGTTCACTGATATGAGTGTCGTTGAAAATCTGGAAATGGGGGCTTCACCACTGCGCGCGCGTGCGAAGCTGAAGCAGAATTTAGAGCTCGTTTATTCGTTGTTTCCCAGGTTAAAAGAACGCGAAAAGCAGAAGTCGGGCACACTCAGCGGGGGAGAGCAGCAGATGCTCGCAGTAGCACGTGGGATCATGGCCGATCCTGTTGTGCTCATGTTCGACGAACTCTCACTTGGTCTGGCACCCGTCTTGGTGCTTCAGCTTTTCGAGAGCATCCTGCAACTCAAACGGGAGGGGATTACGATGCTCCTCGTGGAGCAGAATGTCCAGATGGCGCTTGCGGTGAGTGACTATGGTTACGTCCTCTCTCAAGGACGCGTCGAGTTGGAGGGGGAGAGCCAGTTATTGGCGCGGAACGAACACATCCGTCAAACCTATCTTGGCCTCTGAGGCCGTCCCACTGAAACACCCGCTTCCCGTCACAGACTTTCCACAAATTCACGCATAATGAGCTGACACCCTTTCCCCTCTGGAGTGAGGGTACTGGCAGTGGACTCAACAGGGGATAATCACCCTCACCCTATCCCTCTCCGTCAAGGGAGAGGGAATTGACAGCCTCTCCTTCATGGCCTAGGGGATTGGTACCCTTCCCTCTCGTTCACGCCGGCTGGATCTCGAACAATACTGATGGGATCATTGTTGAGTAGCCGCTGACGAACACCTCTCAGAGGTCGAGGATAGCCACTCATCTACCATTTTTAGGGATATGTGTCCATTGCAACTTGATTGTGAATGGAGGAAAATGGGGGTGTCCGAATACGGAGGCTGACATGGGCTTGTCGGATGCCACAAAAGAATTAATCGCCGAATTCGATTGGGAATCACGATTAGCTGAGCGAACTCAAAAAATACAACCTTCCTTCATCCGTGAGATTCTAAAACTCACGGCCAGACCGGAGATCATCTCCTTCGCCGGGGGCTTACCAGCTCCCGATTTTTTTCCTGTTCGTGAATTTGAAGAGGCTTGCCGTCACATCCTTCAGACCGCAGGTAAGGTTGCGCTGCAATACAGCCCAACAGAGGGATACACGCCCTTGAAAAAGTATTTGGCAGAGACCATGTCCAAATACGAAATCAACGTGGAGCTGGAGAACATCTTGATCGTAAGTGGCTCCCAACAAGGATTGGATCTCCTTGGTAAGCTCTTCATAAACCCGGATGGCTGCATCTTGTGCAGTCGCCCGACCTACTTAGGCGCACTCCAAGCCTGGAATGCCTATCAGGCGCATTATTGCAGCGTGCCTCTGGATGAAGAGGGGATGTGCGTCGATGAAATCCCCAAAATCCTCGAGAAAGGGCATGATCCTCGCTTCGTATACGTCCTTCCGAACTTCCACAACCCAGCAGGAACCACACTACCGTTGGAGCGGCGCAAACGGCTTGTGGAGATTGCACGGCAATATGACTTGGTGATCATCGAAGACGATCCCTATGGAGAGTTGAGGTACGAAGGGGAGGACGTAAGGCCAATCTTCCGTCTTGCTCCGGAACGAACGATCTATCTGAGCACGTTCTCAAAAACACTCTCACCAGGTATCCGCCTTGCGTGGGTCGTCGCTCCAAAGCCTTTTATTGCAAGATTGGTACAGGCCAAGCAAGGGGCAGACCTTCACACCGGCACGTTTGTCCAGATGGTGGCGAGTGATATTTGTGAGCGTGGAATCCTACGGCAACATGTGAAACGCTTGCGTGAGGTCTACCGCATCCGACGCGATCTGATGATGGAATGCATGCTGGAAAATTGGCCCCAGGAATCCTCGTGGACCAAGCCGCAGGGTGGGTTATTCCTCTGGGCGCAAACACCCGAAGAGATCAATACCAAGGATTTCTTCGAGACGGCCGTCGAGGCCAAGGTGGCTTATGTGCCCGGCAACGCGTTTTACCCGTATGGAGACGGGGGGGATAACTCCTTGAGACTCAATTTCTCCAACGCATCTGAAGAGATGATCCATGAGGGGATCTATCGATTAGGGAGAGCGATGAAGGAGGAGATGGCGAAGAAATAGTGCGCTGAAAATATGGGTGGGAAGTTCGTTGTTTGAATTTTACACTGCCCAATTCAATGGTTCCAATACCTGCTCCAGCAAGAGGAAAAAGTCAGCTCACGCAATCAGGTGAGTTGACTTCTTTTGCCAAATGATCAGACGAAAAATGGAGACTTCAACCGATTGGCTATGTCAATGCCAGTGGGGTTTGAAGATACGGGAACAAATGCAGGGTTGCTGAATTCGTTTCTTCGAGTCAGGCGAGGGATCATGAAGCCTGACACTGGTGTTCAATAAGATTACCTTTGGTGTTGGCCTCACTCTTGACAGATGTCGAGTGAGAAATGCATGATCTGTCCGTTCCCAGTATCGGTTACCCAAACCCCACAATCGTCGTCAAAGCTGATCCCCGACAGGTTACCAAAGAAAAGACCCTCATCCACGGACGAGCCCCACCCAACCAAGAATTCACCCTCCTGGTCGAAGCACAGTACGCGCGGCCCTTCGGGGTCCGTAGTGCAAACGACGGATCCGCGGCCTACAGATAAATAAGGTTTGTTGTCAAGAGACTGACCAAACCATGCGGTGATGGGCCACTCGGCAATTGGTCGGAAGACTGAATTGCCCGCTTCCTCGAACACCTGAATGCGTTGATTCCAGGTGTCAGCGACATATAATCGACCCAGCTCGTCAAGAGCGAGACCCACCGGTTCATCGAGGAAGCCCATATCCAGGCCAAATCCGCCAAATTCGCTGAGATACTCACCCTGCTGATCGAAGATCACGACTCTTTTATTGCCCGTATCGGAGACGAAAACACGACCCGTGGAATCCACAACGACGTCACGCGGTCCCCAAAACGCATAGGGTGTCTCGCCTTGACCAAAGGTTCCAAACATCCCCAGGAACTCTCCATCGGCAGTGAAATGTTGTATACGGTGGTTCCAAGTGTCGGCGACGTACACGCTGCCATCCGGCGCGACTCCAATCCCCCAAGGTTCATTGAAAGCCCCTTCGTCGGCGTTCCCTTGATCGGTCGAGCCGAATCGGCCCCAGACGTGCAAGACTTCACCGTCAGGATCAAAGTGTTGAATGCGATGGCTCATAGTATCGGCAACGTACAGGCTCCCATCTGGGGCGATGGCGTTACCGCGTGGGCTGACGAACGACCCTGTTTCAACACCTGAACCCCCAATGGATTGATCGGGGTAGAGCAAGATCAACTCGTCTTCGTAAGGATCGACAATATCTGCGTACTCCACCTCGGGTTGGTCGACGCCGTAATCCCACACCCTCGAGGCGACGTCCTTCCGCACATAGAGACGCATCTTACTTGACGGGCTCCAGTTGGTCAGGGAGAAGTCGACGCCTTTGAGCTCGCCATATTCAGTAAAATCGCGATTGAACCAGATCTCCCAAGCAGCGTTGCGGTGTGCGGGATCGAGAATGTATGGGCTGATCTTTTGCCAGAAGCGCAATAAATGCTCTCCAACGCCCATGGGTGGAATCTCGGTAACGCCTTCTGCGCGCAGTTCGTTGTTGCGATCGCTTTCTAAACTGGAGCGACTCCACTGGAAATAATCCTGGTTTGGCCACCAAATGCGCATGTAGTCGTAGGTATGAAACGCGTCTTGGACCAAGGGATCGAGCTTGGACCAATTGGCGTCACCCACAATGAGCACGGAATAGTTTAAAAGGTCACGGCTGGGGTTGGCACCAAAATAGATTGCCTTCTCGTTATCTCGTAGATACCACCAGAAGGGATAGGTCGATTCGTTGTCATAGGCGATCTTAAAATCCGGGTTGTTAGACAGGCGTTCGCTTAGATCATCGACCTGTTCCAGGATGGTTTTCGGACCTCTCGCCATATGCGCGTAAACGAGAAACTCGGTGGCCTCGTCGTAGTTGACGTAAGCCGCACGCGCGGAGGTGCGGATGGTGACTAGGGTCAGGATGACGAGGGCGATCACACCGAACAACCTGGCCACGTGGGTCCAACTCCAACCTTGCGCGGAGCGCACCAGAGCGATGGACGTTCCGAGTGCAACGGCAACTGCGGCCAGAAAATTTACAGAGGCGTTGAGTTGAGGGATTTCGTAGCCCTGGAAAGGTGGGATTTCTCCCAGAAGAGAGGTAATTGCGCGCAGAATTGAAATCGTAAGCAGGATCAGTAGTCCTGCTACGAGCCATCCACGATTCTCTCGGAGCTTACGCCATTCAAGTCGTTCAAGGAACGCTCCGACACCCCAGCCCGCCAGTAGGATAAACGGGAGGGTGATGTGGACGGTGATCCAGGGCATCCGCTCTCCAGCGAATGAATATGCCAGTAAGGTAGAGATTGCCCAATATCCTAAGAAAACGAGCAAGAGCGAGCGGACGCCAGATTCATTCTCACCACCTACATCACTTTCAGGCAACCTCATCCGTGACAACCAAGTTACTCCAGCTGCCAACGCAGCAAAGGTACCGGCGAGGGCGGGTAAGAACTCGTAGATGGGGATCTGGATGAGAGCGTAATAGAAGGGAGGTTGACTGCCGCGCTCGACGCCCTGTTGAACCAGCCAATAGCCAAGGGAGCCCACCAAACCACTTGCCAATCCTTTGCCGTTGGTGAAGATCGTGCTGTAGAGCACAATGTAAGGCACCGCAAAGATGCCGGCGGCGATCAACCATTTCTTCCAATTCCAGACCAACCCAATGANNAAAGATCGTTGCCGGGATAGCACCGAGTTGTGGCAAAACCATCGTCCAGAAGATGACCAGCAGGTCGAGGGATGGGAAATCGGTTCGCAGGCGAGATCGATATGCAAGGATGAGGCTCAGCAGGATGAGTGCCAGACCCGTGGCCGCGATGATGCCCGCGCTCAGGATACCCAACGATGGCCCCACGGCTTCTGCGAGTGTAGGGTCGACTCCTTCGAGCGGCTCTGAGTCGTCCGGGATTATCGCGACATCGTACGTACGCGCCTGGAAGTATCCGCGCAGTCCCATGCCCGTACCTATTGCTGTGAGGACGAGGCCTAAGATGAACGTCCAGCGCAGCGCGTTATTTGGCCATGGCTTCCGAATCGCTCGCCAGGCGAAGGTTACAACCAGGAACAAGAGGATTTGTGCGGTGAAGATGAAAGCGGTCTCTTTGGTCGCGAAATGCAAGGAGCCTACCAGTGCCAGCATGTACAACCAGCGCGCTTGCTTGGTCTCCAAGTAACGAAAGATTCCCCAGAGGGTGAGCAAGTATAGGGGTACGGTTAGCGCTTCGTTCCGGGCGTAGCGGGAGTAGTAAAGCATGTACGGTGAAATGAGAATGAGACCTGCTGCGGTAAGCGCCCCGGCACGTCCCAACCAACGTCGAAATACCCACAGAATGCCGACCGCGATTACGCCGAATAACGCTGCGGGAAATCGGGCTGATGCGTCTGTGTCGCCGAACAAAAAATATGAAAGGGCGATGAAATGAAATTGAAACGGTCCGTGTGAGAGTGGATCGTGCTGGTATCCCTTGCCTTCGGAGAGCAACCAGGAGAAATAGACATGCGTGGTCTCGTCGTGGCTCATGACGCGTTCACCGAGGCTGGTAAATCGGCTCACGATGGCCAGTGCAATGAGCACCAGGTACAGCAGGATCTCAACGTCGATGCGTGTATCGAGAAAAGCTAAGCGTCCATTTTTTGTTTCGCGGATTTCTGGGGAGTGCTCGTTGGCCATTCATACCTCCGGAAGGTTTCAGTTGGAATGAGACGTTTTCGAAAAACCGACAAGGGTGATTCTCAAAGACCGATTTATTAATATACCTGCTTTACCTTTTTGTCGGTAGCTTTCGTGTAGCCAAATCATCGAAATTGGAAGAAATCATCCCACGGAATTTCAATCGCCTCCTCGTCTCGAATGATATGGATCATCTTTCGCATCAGAGGGATGTGCTTCGTTTCAAGTTTCCCACGATCCAGCATGTGCTCGATCGTATCCCCGATAGCGATCGCCAGCTCGGCACCCTCGACGGTGTCGTCCGGAAAGTGTTGTTCCTTGGCTTTTTTGTACTTCTCCCCGAGACCCAAGAGACGGCCCATACGCACGTTACGACCGGCGACACTGGTAACAAATAGATCTCCGGCGCCGGCCAGGGAGTACACGTTCGAGAGCTCTCCCCCCATTAATTGGACCAAGAATGCGGATTCCCAGAGTCCTTGCGCGAATATCGCAGCAGCGAGGTTGTGCATGGCGGCATCATTATTTGCGAGCCCTTCGAGTTCCAGCAGCCCTCTCACCATCCCTATGGCCAGAGCATAGAGGTTCTTCAGGGCGACACAGACTTCAACGCCGACCATGTCGGTGCTGGTCCAGATGTGGTAGTACGGGGTGCGAAACAGCGCGGCGATCTTATCAAGGTGTTCCTCATCGCGACCGGTGAGCACGATGCTCGTGTGGCGGCGAACGGCCAGTTCGCCGGCAATCGACGGGCCTCCGATCGCTGCGACCTGCACCGAGGGTTGGATGTCGGCAGGCAGTCCTGAGCGGAATACATCCGGCAACAGATGAAGCTTCTCGCCATCCCCGGCCAATCCTTTTGTGACGGCCACAACGGGGGTTTCCGGGGGAAGGACGGTGGATAGCTGCTCTGCAGCCCAAGAGATGCCTAAAGAATTCACGCCAAGGATGACCAAATCGACATCTTGCATCGCCAGGTCTAAGTCTAGATGTGTAAAAGGGTGAACGTCGTTGGCGACAGGCGTGCGTAATTTCGGATGGAAGCGATTTTGATGGATCTCTTCGATGATGTCGGTATCGAGGTGGGTTCCAACTAAATGCACCCGATGACCGTTGTCGGCCAAAGGCGTGCTGATCGCCGTGCCCATGACGCCAGCTCCAAGAATCACGATGTTTGCCATGCCCATCCTCAAGGTTGATTCCTTGCCATTATCATAAAGATTACGGAAATTGGGTAGACATGGGTGGAGAGCCGTATTCCTCGTTGAATACATGTACCTTACTTCATTTTCCATAGAAGCTCAGGGGAAAAACAAATTCCTCCCGCTTTACATAGGGGGAGGGCCAACAAGCGCATCGGTTGGGTTGTGGAAGCTTGGAATCGAGTCTTTCAATTTTCTCCTGTAATTGCAGAAACTCGCCGGTAGCACTCCGCTTTGGCCTCGTCGTCGTCCAGACAACAAGCGAGCCAAAGCCAAGCCGACGTATTGCTTGGATCTTGCTCGAGGATCCATCTCAGGGCTTTCTGCCCTTGCTGCAATTCGCCACGCTTGATGGCGGAGACAGCGATCGTCAAAGCCTCTTGTAAGGATGCTCTCACTCTACCATTCGATCCATCTGTCATAATGTTCGTCCTCTCACAGGTGAAAGGGAAATGGCGCCCCTGCTTTAGCAAATCGTAGCATGATCCCCGTCCATAAAGACGTTACAGTTTACTTACACTCATATATGCAATATAACTCACACTTCGTCTCTAACCGTTATGGTGATCGAGGCAACCAGGGTTGTCAGAAGGCGTTAATTAAAGAGCACAGTGAGGAGTACGCCCTGCCTCTGTGTGTCATCGCGAACTGTAGGCGAAGCGATCTCTCTGTGGCGGTTTTCAGATTGCTTCCCCTCGGCTCCGCTCCCTGGCCCGGAATGGCCGAGCGGGAATGGTGTCGCGGGGTTTATCCAGAGCCTGCCGCATGGCTCCTAGCAGTGACATCACACGGTGTATTATTCTCAGCTTTTTCCTTGTCGCTTTCCAAGTAGTTCTTTTACAATCTGCAACGAATCCGTTGTGCAGGTAGCCTCTCACACGCCCGAAGTGAGGTTAGTTTGACTATTCTCATACAGCTTTATGTGGTCATAAGGATGCTGCTCGGTGCGCCATTGGATGTCTTGATTGACCGGGAGCACGGTCTTCCTCCGTGGTACGACCCGGGGCCGCAGCTGGAAGCTACTCAGGCGTGGGAAGCGCTACAACAAGCTGCTAACGAGGCAGGTCTGAAGATCGATAACCTCTCTGGGTACCGCACGTATGAGCAACAGACTCAGGCATATACACGTGAGGTCTCAAAACTTGGCGAGAAGGCCGACCTAACCATCGCCATGCCGGGTCACAGCGAACATCAATTAGGCACGGTATTCGACGTCGTTTGGCCGGGTGTCATTATGGGGGCGCATGATATAAGAAATGACCAGCTATATCGATGGTTGAATCAGAATGCGCATCACTTTGGTTTTGTGCTCAGCTACCCGTATAAAGTTTCTGAAGAATGGCCTTATTCCAACCGCCTGATGCCCGTCGTGACGGATTACATTCACGAACCTTGGCACATCCGTTACGTCGGTGTGGAGTTGGCACGTAGCCTGTTTGCCGCAGGATATCTCGAACCTGATAATCCCGTCCTACCTCAAGATTTTTATCGCATCTGGCCATGAGGGTGCACTGGCGTCATATCGCAAGCGACCTCAACAACTTACGCAATGTCGAATTCCGGCTTTATACCTCCGAAAACGCATCCATTTTGATAGAATTACTTTGAAGAAGCTGCTCAAAAATGCATCGACGGCGGAATAGAGAACGATTATCCGCTATGTGGGTAACCCCAGACGCGCGCTGCTACCGTTCCCATTCTCGCTAGCGAACCTTTTTTCTGTGCAGTTTTTATACGGATCTAGTCGCCAAGGGAGGACGTAATGAGTAATTCGTTTACGCTATTCAGCGTGCGTGGAATCGACATCCGCATGCACATAACTTTCCCCTTGATCCTTATCTGGTCGGCGCTTCAATTCAGTCTCTTGACGGGTGGCGGGGCAACCGGGGCTGCGTTTGGTGTGGTCTCAACGCTGCTGCTCTTCTCCATCGTTGTCTTGCACGAGTTGGGGCACAGCGTTGCAGCACAGCGCTACGGCGTGACAGTTAAACAGATTGTGTTGCTACCGATTGGAGGGGTCGCACAGCTTGCACGCATTCCTGAGAAGCCAATGGAAGAGTTTGTCATCGCCATCGCAGGACCGATGGTCAACTTTGTGTTGGCAATTTTGCTGGCTCTCGTCAGCTTAGCGCTGGGTTTGGAGCTTCGTTTAAACGACCTCCCGGCGCTTCTATCGAATCTCGGGCAATTCAGCTTGATCTCAGTATTTGGCTACGTGTTTTCTTCGAACCTGTTCCTTGGTTTGTTCAATCTGTTGCCTGCATTCCCGATGGACGGAGGCCGTGTGTTACGAGCGATCTTGGCGTCACGCATGTCCTATGCGCGTGCGACCAGGCTTGCCGTATCTATCGGGCAGTCCTTAGCCTGGCTGCTCGGTTTGTGGGGCTTCTTGCAAGGAGGTCTCTTCCTGATTGTCATCGCGGTTTTCATCTACATGGGTGCTGGGCAGGAAGGTCAGGCTGTACAAATTCGTAGCGTTCTGGGCGGTTTGACTGTTGAGCAGGCGTACTCGCGTGGACCAGAGCCACTCCGAATGAACTCGACGTTACGCGAAGCCGTTCAACTCACGCTGAATACCTTTCAGTCCGATTTCCCCATCTGCGATGGAGAGAACTTGGTCGGCATTCTCACCCATGCACGTCTGGTAAAGGCATTGGACGAGTTTGGTCCCGATGTGTCTATAAGTCAGGTCATGGATAAGGAAATTAATCCCGTCACACCGCAGGACAGTCTTGTTGAAGCGCAGAGGCGGCTCATGGAGCAGCGACTGGAAGCCCTCCCTGTCGTGAGTAAAGGGGGTCGATTTATGGGTTTGCTAACGGCAAGGGATATCAGCGAGGTGTATCACCTGGTCTCAACACGAGCGGATATTCTCCCGGTAACTGCTCCGGCGCTTCAGGAGTAGGTAGACGTCAGACATATCCTTTCGATGCTCGAACATCGAGATGATGATATGCGCGATAGCCCAAATGGTCCGCTATCGTCATCATCGTTTTTATTGTATAAGGGGTATTCAGGTAATCCGTCACCAGAGACCCCCTGAAGATTTGGAAATTCCCTCTCGATTATTTTCAGAGTAGGGACGTCAAGGGGCAGCTTTCTCTCGGATACGATCGACACCCGCAAAGATGCGATCTTGAGCGATCCGTCCTCCATGGTTGCGCGGGATAGTGGTTGTGATACACTACGAGCAGTGTATGACGCCTTGGGGGAGGCTTGAATGGTGAAAGAAGAGAAGAGAGTCGTTTGCATAGAAGACGAACCGGAGATGATCGATCTCGTTCGACTCATCTTGGGGCGAAAGGGATTCCAAGTAATCGGAGCCAATGGAGGGGTAGAGGGGCTTGAAATTGTGCGTCGGGAACGCCCCGATTTGATCCTTTTGGATCTCATGATGCCCGATATGGATGGGTGGGAAGTCTATCAACAGATAAAAGCAGACGAGGATATTAAAGAAATCCCTGTGGTCGTTGTTACCGCAAAAGCACAATCGATCGACAAGGTACTGGGCCTGCACATCGCCAAAGTCGACGATTACATCACCAAGCCCTTCGGACCACAGGAGCTGTTGGAGAGCGTTGAAAAGATCCTCAGCCTTCAGTCCTGAGGGGTTTCGAGGGGGCGATCAATCGGGGCGGCTTGAGTCGCCTCTTTTATTTAATAGTGCTGATGACACAATGGATTGAGGTACGCAATCGTTCAAGAGGGGGTGAGTTCGTCGTGCGGGCGAAAAGGTGCGCTTCGTACCTCTGCCATCTGCGCGGGTTGACTTTTCGCCGAACGCTTCCGAGCGGTACAGGATTACTCTTAGTCTATCCTACGGAGAGCATCACCTTGACGACGATCCATATGTTTGCCGTATTTCTACCATTGAGTGTGTTTTGGATCGACGCTAGCGAGAAGGTCGTAGATTACACAATAGCGCAACCGTGGAGAATCTATGTACCTCAAGCGCCAGCTCGTTTTGTCTTGGAAGGTCTTCCTGAGATCGCAGAGCAGGTCTGTGTGGGAGAGGTGTTGGAGTTCTCAGATGAACCGTAGGGGTAGGTTCGTAGTCGCATTGATCATCGCTTTGTTGTTTGTATCCTACGCGCCTGTACGTGCGCAAACGCAAGGTCCAGTTTACATTGTCCAGCCTGGTGACAACCTCACGGCGATTGCAGTTATGTTTGGGACAACGGTCGAAGCGCTTGTCGCCGCGAATAACATCGAAGACCCTTCCATCCTAATCCCTGGCACTCGACTCATCATTCCCGGCTATGACGATGTGGAAGGCGTACTCGTCATCCGCGAGATCGTTTTTGGTGAAAACCTGAGCAGCTTGGGCATTCGTTATGGCACAAGTGCCGAGGACTTGGCACGGATCAATCGAGTTGTAAGTCCTGGGCGTGTCTATGTGGGTCAACCGATGATTCTCGCGGAGCGGGAGGACATTTCACAAACCCTTTCAAATTCCTCCCTGCTCATACCCGACGATGGTGAGAGCAAGTTTGAGTTGGCAGTACGCACTGGGGTTAACCCATGGAGCCTCTTCCCTTTCACAGGCAACGATCTACGTACGTGGGTTGTGCCTGGATCTCCGGTTGTACTTCCAGGTGGGGATCGACCGGTCAATGCATTTCCGGAGCCCATTCGAGGCGTTGAGATCGATCCGCTGCCTAGCGGTCAAGGTCAGACAACAAGGTTTCTTGTCGATTTGATTCGGCCTGCTGAGGTAGAAGGACAGTTCGGCGAGTGGGGCTTAAACTTCTTCCCCCTTGAAAGCGAAACCCTCGTTGCCCTTCAAGGCGTTCACGCGCTTAACGATCCGGGATTGTACGAATTGGAAATCAGTCTAGACGTATCCCCGCAAAGCGATTTGGTTTACACTTTCTCGCAGCCCGTCAAAGTCTTGGAATGGGGGTACGGCTTCGAAACCATTAATGGTGTGCCTTCCGAGACGATCGATCTCGCCATCATTGACCCCGAACAAGAGATGGTCGAAGCACTTCTCTCACCAGCAACTCCGGAGCGATTTTGGGAAGGTCCATTTCACTTCCCAACGGATTATTACACGGAGCGTTTTCTTTCCGTTTTCGGTACGCGCCGGAGCTATAACCGAGGTGCCTATTACTACTATCACACGGGACTGGATTTTTATGGCGGAACCGGCGTGGAAATCCTGGCTCCAGCACCCGGAAGGGTGGTCTTCGCCGGATCACTTGTGATGCGCGGCAGTGTTACCTACATCGATCACGGCTGGGGGGTTTATAGCGGTTACTTCCATCAATCGGAAATCCTGGTTTCGGAGGGTGATACCGTCGTACCTGGACAGGTCATCGGAATTGTAGGTGGAACTGGGCGTTCGACGGGTCCTCATCTCCATTGGGAGATCTGGGTAGGTGGCGTACCGGTTGATCCGTTGAAGTGGGTGCAGGTCGGGTTCCCGTGAGTCTTGCGAGTTTGTGCTAGTTAACACATGATCATTCGTCCTCGGGTCCCGGGTCTTCCTCCATGAGACGCCCGGCATGGTAGTCCTCAAGGATCTGTCGAGCTTCGCTAACCTGGCTTGTTGGAACGAGGATGTCGACCGCGGCGAGAGGACCGACACTCAGGCCGTAGATCGTCGCAACCGATTCGTGGGAGAGGCGGACAGAAATCCCACGCGCTTCAAGCAATCCGCGGAGGATCTCTGCCTCCAATACACCCGATGTGGTTTCCACGACTACCATCTCTTCACTCATAATGCCTCCACTGTAATGCTTGTAGTATAATGTCAAAGTATTCCCCCCTAGTAGGTTGAATCACACAATGCTTTCTGTGCGTGGTTTTTCAAATGAGGCATATTGGACGGAGTTTGAGCTCACGGAAGACGACCTCGAATTTATTTACAATTTGCTGCTCGAACGAGAAGTTCCCCTTACGTCGTCAGAAATGTCCTTGGAATTGGTCGAACAACGCCTCGAGCGACTTGAGCAGGAAGCCAAACAAGCTGCCAAGACCGACTACATCACCTATTTGCCCTTTGAGGAATTCGAGATCGGTCAGTTGCTGGTATTCCCTGCGCTCGGTAATGTGGTGGGTGAGGTCGTTGCGGTACGTCCGGGAGAAAATCCGGACATCGGAACCTTCGATGTCATCCAAATCAAGTTTGAGGGCGACAGTCAGAAGCGGGAGTTTGCCGCTAGTCTAGAGGATCACCTGCTCAACAATCCTCCAGAACCCGATGGGGAAAAGAACGCGCTCAGCACTGCCGAAGGTGTGCTTGAGACGTATCGAAGGGTGATCGAAGATCGTCTAGAGGCACGGCTAGATCAGGCGGACGATATTCTCCGCATCGCCGGGCGGTGGTTTCCCAGGGCGTTAGTGGCTGATATACACGAGGGACATCTTAATCTCGCCGAGGCGATCCTAGACGTCTCGGAAGGAGGTCCCTTACCTACTTCTGATCTGCTTGAGCACATCGAGCTTCAGGAAGGGATCGATCCCTTATTGATGGAATTCTCACTGGATTATGCCCTCCAGGAAGACGACAGATTTGATGAGGTCGGACCAGCTGGCGAGGTGTTATGGTATCTTAAACGCCTCGAGCCGCCTGAAGTTCTCTACATGCCTCCCAGGTTGGAAAGCGAGACAAAATCGGTCGACCGATCCCTCCTTACCGAGGAACTACGATCGCTTGAGCGAACACTTGACGACGAACTCAGCAATGAGGTTGGACCGGGGACGCCCCAGGATGAGGTGACGATCTCTCTCCTGTTCCCTCACTGGCGTGTTGGTTCGCTCCCTCTATCCGTGCGATTGCGACCATTGTTCCCCACAGCCTATGAAGCGCCACGTATACGTTTCAATTTGATCGACGGACACAGCAGAGAGGGGTTTCCGGGTTGGGTTGTTCGCGAGAAAGGTTATGTCTTCGGGCTCGATGAATGGTATCGGCGTTATGAAGTGCCTACAGGTGGATTGGTGAAAGTGCGGCTCGGCGAGAACCCCGGTGAGGTCATCGTGGAGACCGTGGACCGCAGACGCCGGAACGATTGGATTCGTACAGTTACGATCGATGAGGAAGGGAATATCGGTTTCACCATGCTAAAACAGGCAGTCGGAACAGCTTATGACGACCTCATGGTCGTCGGTCTGATTGACCCCGCTGCGCTTGACGAGGCATGGATGCGTGGTAAACAGCGGGAGATGCCCCTCGATCGATTAATCGCCTACATCTTCCGCGAATTGGCGCGCTTAACTCCACAGAGCGCAGTTCATGCGCAATCCCTCTACTCGGGCGTCAACGTTTTAAGCCGAGTAGCGCCGGCAACAGTGTTCACAGAGTTGGTCACCCAACCCTATTTCGAATACATCGGTAACCTCTATTGGCGGTTCGATCAAAACGCTTGGAGCGGGGCATGAGTTCCGGAAAGCCTCAGCGGCCAGGTGTCCTCGTCAGACCGAGTTTAGAGACCAAATTCCATATTGATTACGAGTGGTGGGACCGAGCAGATCGTGACTTGGAAGTCTATCTGCGCAGTCATCTCTGCAGAGAGCATCAGGAAGCCTTTGCGGACATGGATGCGGCCACGCTCGTGGATTACGTCGATCCCGAGACCGCAGAGGTCACACGCGTTGCGGGGATCCAGCACACACTGATTTCCCACTGCGCACGCCAGTCGGATTACCTCACGCCACAGACGAGCTTGGTTAACGGTGTCTTCCGTGTATTCCTTTCCAACGGAAACACTCCAATGACTCCAGCCGAACTGGGTGAGCGGCTGGGCCGCCCCCCACGCATGATCCTGCGCACCCTTTCCAGCCCGCGGGTTTACAAAGGGATTCGACCTTACACCGAATCCTAGTTCCTGCGTCTACCTCACCATCCACAATCCCACAGAACGCTTATGAGAAGCCTGGTTCGCCTAGCTAGAGAACTTTTCGTATATAATGGACCAGGCTGTCGAGTGTAGGCAGCGAACCATTGCCCCTGTAGCTCAACGGATAGAGCACCGGACTTCTAATCCGGTTGTTGTGGGTTCGAATCCTACCAGGGGCGCTCCTGCAAATACGACTTCGGAAGTCCAGGGGACTTCCGAAGTCGTTCGATTTAATTAGCCGATTCGTCTCATTCCAATTAGACATAACGTGTGCAAATAATAATTGGTAGGCTAATGTTGCCATCTANNAGAACGATGCGGAACAGGCAATATTCACATGGATTTGCGAGATTGATGGTTTTACAGAGTGATTAGTGGTCCCCCCAGAGTGTTGTTATGCGTACATTACTGATTAATCCTCCCTGGTTCAGTCGCAAGGAAAACATCTGGCATGATATCTCCTCGGTTCTGCCCCCATTAGGGCTGGCATGGTTGGCAACTGCCTTGGAGCGACGAGGACATGATGTCCACATCCTGGACGCACATGCCGAGCGATTAGATTTCGGCACGCTTGTTTCACGTATACGGGAGATGGGAAGGTTCCAATACGTGGGTATTACGGCTACGACCAGTTTGATCGCCAATGCGCTGGAGATCGCACGAGCCATTCGAGCCGAGTTTCCAGAAATCAGGATTATTTTGGGTGGTGTTCACCCTACGGTACTTCCAGCAGAGGTATTGGCTGAACCTGCCGTAGATATTGTCGTACGCGGCGAGGGTGAACAGACGATCGTCGAACTCGTTGAAGATAAACCACTTGACACTGTTTCAGGGATTTCGTTCCGAGAAAATGGATGTGTGGTCCACACGCCTGACCGTCCGCTGATAAAAGATATCGATTCTCTAGGCATTCCTGCATATCATCTTTTACCCATGCATCGCTACTACCCTGCGACAGGGGCCAGTAAACGTCTACCTGCAACTTCGATGCTGAGTACCAGAGGGTGTCCGGGAAAATGCACCTTCTGTTATCGACTTTTTGGGCATCGCTTGCGTGCTCGTTCTGGGCATATAGTGGCCGAGGAAGTGAAGTACCTACAGGATCGCTATAACATTCGTGAAGTCGCTTTCTATGATGATACATTTACTGCATTTAAGAGAGAGGTGTTCTCCTTCTGCCAAGGGGTAGAGGACTTAAAAATAGACCTAACGTGGAGTTGTTTCAGCCGGGTGGATTCTGTGACAGAGGAATTGCTCCAGGTCATGAAGGATACCGGACTTCATCAGATTATGTATGGGATTGAATCATCCAGCAATGAAATTTTGCAAAACATTAACAAGCGGTTCAATACTGAGCAAGTTGAAAATGTGATTCAGATGACAAAGCGGATTGGCATTGATGTTCGCGCAGCCTTCATGCTGGGCAACCCGGGTGAAACTGAACACACCATGAAGGATACGCTTGATTTTGCTAAACGTCTGAACCCAGAGATTGCAGTTTTCAATATAACAACACCGTACCCAGGCACGGAAATGTTCAACTGGGCGGATGAAAATGGCTACCTCCTAACCAAAGATTGGGAGCAGTATGATCTTACCCATCCGGTCATGGAGCTGCCGACGGTTTCCGCAGTTAAAGTTAAAGAATTCTATGACCAGGTTTACCGTAAATTCTATTTACGCCCAGAGTACATTTCAATGCGGCTTAGGAAAATCCGTAGTATTACGGACTTGAATGAAGTGTTTCAAGGCATGCAAGCTGTGATCGGCGTTTAATACGACTTCGGAAGTCCGAAGGACTTCCGAAGTCGTATATGATTATTCCACACCTTCTACCAGCTCGCTTACGTCCATTTTATATAATCCCCACGCTCCATCTCGCACGGAGATAAAGAGGATCTCAAACGTATCAAGCGACCATCCCAGAAGCGTGTCATCGAAAGTGTCTTCTGTGAGGCGGTACAGCTTCTCCCCATCGTCAGAAATCAGGAAGAGGTCCGCTTTGCTGTTCAGTCGCCTAGATGTGAAAACAATCCAGTGTCCGTCGAGTGACCATTTTGGATCGCTGTCAGATAAGTATTTGTCGGCGAGGAATTGGACTGAGTCGGGCTCATCCACATTAACGATGTAGATATCGCTGTCCATGACGCCCTGTATTTGAGGGTCATGGGCAGCAAACGCGATACGCTTTCCATCTGGAGACCAGGCCGGGGAGTTTGCTCGTAGCTTTCCGTCGGTGAGTTTGCGCATGCCGCTTCCATCTAGCCGAATAATGTAAATGTCGGCTATAGGATAATCATTATGGGAAAAGGCGATCCAATTACCATCCCAAGACCAGGTTAAGTCTCCGCCATCCAATTCGGTCAGTTTCCGTAGCTGATTACCCTGATTGTCCATGATGTATAAACTGCTTGGAGCTTCAATGAAATACGGAGCCTGATCACCCTCACGGTTAGAACTGAAGACGATCCATTGCCCGTTTGGAGACAAGCTGGGAAGGGTATCGAATGCGGGATGATCCGTAAGACGGCGAGGATCTTCACCTGTTAGATCGGTGATAAATACCTCATGATTGGGGTATGAAGTAGTACTCTGCTCGTACACAATCTCTGCGAATACGAAATGCTCACTTGCAATCGAGAGGTGGCCTGAATAAACATATGGCAAGGATTGAAGGAATTGCGTCGGAAG
>WVZH01000053.1:9102-9348 GCA_011772595.1 Anaerolineales bacterium | reverse complement strand
TGAATAGTTCTGGGTTGGATAATCCGTCACTGGGATCAGGGATCGGTCATCGAGCGAAATGACATAGATGTCATCAAAACCATCCTTGGTAGACGTGAAAGCGATATGTTTGCTGTCTGGCGACCAAGTCACTGGGGCAAGATACGGCTCAAGATCGACGAATCTGATCAACTGGCTGCTAGGGATATCCAAAATCAGGATTTCGGTGGATTCTTGTCTCCCATATGGGGAGGAATACATAGCAAT
>WVZH01000053.1:8793-9019 GCA_011772595.1 Anaerolineales bacterium | reverse complement strand
TGCAGATCCTGTCCGTCTGGCCGGACTGCGAACACGTCAAGGCTCCCGTAGCGATCGGAGACGAAAGCAATCACATCTTTGGATGACCAATGTGGATAATCCTCCTCGCTAGATTCCATTGTAAGCTGCATTGGCGGACCTCCCCGAAGATCCTCAATATAGATGTCGGCATTGCCCCACCCAAGTTGACTGTGCTGCGAGACGAAGGCGATGCGATTTCCATCAG
>WVZH01000053.1:5346-8717 GCA_011772595.1 Anaerolineales bacterium | reverse complement strand
AAGTTCGTCTTCTTCAATCTTAATCGCATTCCGTTCACATACTTCAAACGGGTCAGCAAATCTCTGATTAAGCAAGGCAATGCAGCCAGTGTTAAGTAAATAAACGCCTGCATCGGCATAATGCGAACTATAGGCGATCCAATCTCCAGCGGGGGACCACGCGGGTAGAGCTTTCATTCCATAACTGTCGGTCAATCGAAGTGAAGGATCGTTGGGGATCGCCTCCCCTTCTTTTACCTTATCGAGTTCTGCGGCAGGAACTCCATTCCAATCTTCGCTCTCACTTACAGCGCTCGTCAGATCCCATAACCGGATCCAACCGCGTGCACCCAGCCCGGCCAACACCTGTCCGTTTGGGTGAAAGGAGAGCGAATTGATGCTCCCCACTCCAGATGGCAAGCGCGAGACCAGCTGTGCGCTGTCGTAGCGCCAAAGTAGAACAACGCCAAGATCATCTCCTGCAGCTAGATATTCGTTATCCGGGCTGAAAACTACGGTTTTAATGCCACCATCCTGCCCCCATAGCTCGTGAATAAGTTCACCCGAGGTTGCATCCCAGAGACACACTTGACGGTGGTTCGAGCCTCTAGCTGTGGCGATCCATTGGCCGTCTGGGCTGAACGCAATCGATTGGCCTTCCTCACATGTGGATAACTGCATGGTAGACCGGGCTTCTGAGGTAATATCCCAGATTTGCGTACGGGCGCTATAGTAATAGCCAGCGGCAAGAGCTGAGCTGTCTGGACTGATGGCCAAGCTCATTGCTCCACCGTCGATGTAATCCACAACCTCTTCAAGATTTGGATTCCAAAACTCGATGGCGTCGCTAACGCTTATCAATCGCTCACCATCTGGGGACCACAGAACCAGGTGCACGTAATCGCCATGTGCATTGAGTGTCTTAAGCAGTCTCCCACTTACGCTGTCCCAGATCCGCACCTGGCCATCGCCGTGTGCCGTGGCCAGGGTATCCCCGGAAGGATTGAAAGCGAGATGGATTGGGCCTTCGTCGAGTCTGAAATCTACCCGATGAGTCTCCTCTAAGGGATCGCCACGGAGAAAGTACAATCCCCTCCAAACTAGCCGCTGCCAGTGTTTCTCCATCTGGTGACCAAGCGAAATGACGCCAAGCTTCGTGGTCAGGTGGGTAAAGAATTGAGACACGAGATTGTGGTGTTGGTGGGGGAGGTGAAGTTGATGTAGGAGTTATTGACATTGGCGTAGGAGTCAGCGTTGGAGCACCGCATGCAGAAACGCCCCATATGAGCATAAATAGCAGGATGGCAAGCCCAGGGATACTGTGGCAATAGACTTTACTTGGCATGGGACTTTCCGTCTAATAATAACGGTCTTGGTTTGAAGAGGGCAACCATTCGAGAGCGTAGACCTCGTAGAGTCTAATCGAGGATACGTTTTATGCAATTGTTTATAGGGAACAGCGGTCACTGTACCCATGAAGATCAGGCATATCGGCTGAGAGCAATGGATTAAAGTTGGAATCAAGCTAGTTGTGCAAGAGATAATGAATCGATCAATTTTGGAAAATATATTGATTTTTGGTTTTTACATGTTCAGAGCGCAATGATGGTACCAGCAGCTTATTCGTAGCTTAAAGCAAACCCACTAATATGTATTAGAGCAGTCTAAATACATATTAAAGCGTCTAGTAATGGTACTGAGGTTTTAGTGTTACGTCTTCCTAATTCCCTTCGCGTTCACATCATTCTGCCGATTCTCGTTATTACATTGGCGACATCCATTACCGTGGCTATTTATGAGGCCAAACTGGTTGAAAAAACCGAACTGAACACTGCGCAAGAAAATGCACTATTGTTGGCCAACAGTATCGATGCTGGTATATCCACGCGAGCAGACCTATCTCCACAGAGGGCGCAAGCGAAAATTGATAGTTTGACCTCCGCCAACCACGAAACGAGTGAGTTCAACATCATCCTCCTAGAAGGCGAAGGATCTACGATTATTGCCAGCAATGAGCCCGATAACATCGAGGCAACAGATAAAGAGGAACACGAAGCGTTGTTGGCTGTGCTTGCGAACGACGAGCCCGTAGTTTATATCGACCGGGATGATACAGATCCTGACGAAGACCTTGAGGAAGATGGTGGTTTACCATCAGAACCAGCGACAAACCCTGATGATCTGCCACCATACAGGTTGAAGCCCCGATATGTCAGCCTGATTGCGCCAATCCACGTCGAGCGCGAAACCGTAGGCGCGATAAATGTTAAGATCATCTTGGTCAGCATGGAAGAACATTTACGTCAATTGCTGCTATCCTATCTGATTGCTGCTGTCTTATGTTCCTTGGGTGTTGTTTTAATTGTCCACTTCTTGCTGAAGCGGCATGTGCTCAATCCAGTGCAAAGGCTGCGCGCTGGCACTCGAGAGGTCACTTCAGGAGAATTGTCCACTAGAGTTACACTTGTCAGGGAGGACGAAATCGGGCAGTTAACGATCGACTTCAATGCGATGGCGGCAACTCTAGAGAAGGATGCGAGAGAGATCCGGCAATTAGAACGGTTGCGAGACGACTTGACCAGCATGATCGTTCACGACATGAAGACTCATTTGACAGTTATTAATCTCTATTCAGGGCTACTGCAAAAGCCGCTAGATGGTAATTTAAATTCCAAGCAAATCCGACAAGTGAGTGAAATTCAACAGGCTTCCGACGCCCTCCAAAATATGGTGATGAACTTGCTCAACATTCGCAAGCTGGAATGCGGGCAGATGGAACTCAATCTGGCACCGGTAGATGTGCAACAGTTGGTAGCGGGTGCGGTGGCGGACGTAAATTCTCTACTCAAGAGGCATCAACAAACGATCCAAGTGAACGTTACTTCGGACTTACCTTCTATCACGGCAGATCCTGAACTCCTACATCGTGTGCTGGTGAATTTATTGACCAACGCCATCAAGTTTAGTGATCAGGGATGTGAAACATCGGTAGAAGCTGAGCGAACCGAGCGCTATCTTGAGTTGCGTGTGAATGATGAGGGGGAAGGGATTGCATTAGAGGATCAGGAACGTATATTTGAGAAATTTACACAGGCTTCAGTCCGCAGACGGGGTAGTCGATCAGATACTGGACTAGGGTTGGCATTTTGTAAATTAGCGGTTGAAGCACATAAGGGTACGATCAGTGTCGTGAGCCCGATTCTGGACGGCCACGGCAGTAGCTTTATCGTTAAAATCCCAACGGCATAAATTCACAGTTCGGTTGAGCACGCTTTGCTGGCCAACCAAAAGACCCAGCACTATATTTGCAGTTTCATTTCCACCATCAGACGGTTTCTGGACCGGTTTTGGAGATGGCGGTGAGGAATAACAGTTTGGTACAAGCGATCACT
>WVZH01000053.1:0-5321 GCA_011772595.1 Anaerolineales bacterium | reverse complement strand
TTCAAACCTTTGTTTCGCAAGACAGCTCGAAGGCTTCGTGCCGTGAGGCATTTTGCCCAAACCTGATAGTACGGTATGTGGCCGGACACCGCTCCAAAAAGCGCCTCCCTCAACAGGGGCTCGCCATGTGCAGCCCGAACGACCCTGTCCAATATCCCCACGCGCGCCATTGCGATGATGAGCAAGCGGATTGCGCGACCATACGGTAGATCTCGGATGATGTCCTTATTGGCTTGCTGGTAGTGAGCCTTAAACGCTGATCTTGAGATCCCGGCAGACAGAATGGTATTTGCTGCACGGATTCCGGTCATGACAGCCGAGGTTACACCCTTTCCCTTGAATGAACGAACCAATCCCGAAGCATCTCCAACCATCACGTAACGATCCCCATAGTAATTTCGCGCCTGAGCGTATGGGAAACGTCCCTTGAAGAAGCGTAAATCACTTGTGTCGTACAATCCAGCGTGCTCAAGATCGGGAAGCACTTTTCGAACTAGTGGTTGTTTGAGGAATTGCTTCATCAACGGGACGTCAACAGCCCTTCCCGCTATGTTGATGGTCAGGTGATTGCCTTTAGGTGTTATGCCACCAAATTCGATGCGGGGATGACGTGGTAGAAACGCGTGGATGTGATTGCCAAATGTCCGCATGCCTTGTGGACCGGGATGGTATTTGGTGACAATCGAACTGAGTGCTTGAGGGGGGCGGTAAGCCGTAACTCGTGAAAAAACCGAAGCGCTACCTTCATCTAACCCAAAGGCTCCAACAATGACCTCACCTTCGACAGGCTTGCTATCGGTATATACAACCAGATAGTCGGCATGGAACTCCAGGTCGACTGCTCGCGCCGACAACACTTCAATATCCCTGCCCTTAACTGCGTCCAACATGTAATCATCGTAATGAATGCGCCGAACCGCGGTGGCCGCTTCGTGCTCGCCCTCAAGCTCTATCCGCTCCTTGCCACTATATAAGGTGTATCCCTTGACTATAGAACGTGTCAGATGGCCTGGAAAAGGTATCCCCAGTTCGCCTTCCATCAACTGGGGCAATGGGGGTGATAGGACGCCCACACATTGGTTATAGTGGCGTTCCCCTGTAAACTGCTTGCCTTCTATAAGCGTGATGGCAATCCTTTTGTTCATCTGAGCGGCTTGTTGTTTTAATTTGAGAGCGCAAGCAGTGCCTGACGGGCCCCCGCCGAGAATGATTACACGTCCGCGATCTTTAAGTTGGTAGGACATTGTGATTGGCTACTCTCTTCGAACCCTGAAGACACTTTGCAACAATGTTATCATCGATGTTGGATTCAAAACACGCCAAAGCAAATCACGGTATAGCTCATCGCCGGTAAACATTCCCCAAAGCGTGCGTGCGTGGATCCGTCTAGCAGCTGGTAAGTTCTCTTCTGCCTGAATCGCGCGAGACCATCCCCGAAGTAGGAGCGGTATACGCTGTGTTAGCGACCAGGCGTTAAATAGGATTCGCCCGTAAGTGTTGTCTGTGCTTATCTTCTTACAAAAGGGTGCGTATGATTTGCGGAAGGAGGTGCGAGATATGCCTACCTCAATCGCAGTTTTCATTGCTTCCTCCGCCGTAGAGAATGCGGATCCGATCCCATCCTTATACAGGCGTGAAACTGCAGCGTCACCAACGGCCACCCAGCGGTCGCCGTAAAAACCCCTTGCGGGTCGTATTGCGATCCTCGGTGTACATCCACACAGTCCGCCGGATGAGAATGGAATGGAAAGATTTAGCTTCTGGGCTTCGATGAATTCGCTGATGGCATCCGTCGCAAGGTCACGGCCCAGTAACGAGATATTAAGATAACGCCCCTTGGGAATTAGAGCACCGAATATCAACCCCGGTGGTTCTTTCAAGAAAGTGCTCACTTCGTCATCTTGCCAATCTTCTGGCCGAAGGACCTCATCCTGTGCCATGATCGCGGTCTTTGGGGGTCGGTAGCCAAAAGCCTCGTTAAGTGGCGCGCGGCTGTTTACACCCGTGGCTAACACGAGCAGGTCCGCTTCGTGCCGTCCTTGAGCGGTGTACACAACCGGCTTCCCTTCCCATGAGACAACGCGCACACGCGCATTGACGTGTTCGGCACCACGGGAACATGCTTCCCTGAGTAGGAAGTTATCAAAGCTCGCAATGACCTCACCTTGGGTAAGTCGAGGCCCAGCGCCGCGATAGATGCTTAAGATCCGACGGGAGGGATCTGGTCGATGAATGTTGAGCACCTCGCCATCCAGATTGATCGCATAGGAATTAATCTTAGCTTGGACTACTTCCTCAGGCAGGGAGAGCCCCACACTTTCGAGAGCACTAAGTAGTCTTGAAGATAAAACCCCGGCGCATCGGTTGCAACCACCCGGTCCCGGTCGGCTGAAGTCGCGCGGTTCGAAGATTGTGATCTTCAACTTAAGATCGTGCTGGCGCATTAAATTCAACAAGTGAATTGCGGCGAAGCTGCCTGCAGGTCCCCCACCGACGATGCAAACTCTACCCCCGTCATTTAAGCCCAACCTCATCCAGATTCTCCTGTTATTATCATACACGAAGATTCAAATTCTTGAATGCCTTTTATGTTTGATTATGCTAAACAACTATTTCGGCAGGGCTACCTGAACGAATGAAAATATGACTTCGGAAGTCCTTAGGATTTCCGAAGTCATTGCTGGCTATGACTGCATCTTTTCATCCGTCAAGTTTCTGGAAGGATCGGGGGTTTGCCCTGCCATTGACGAAAGGCAAGTGTCCATGCACCGGAAAACAGGACGGATGTTAATGCTCCAACGACCAAACTAAGGATGGCACCGACTATGATTGACGTGATCGTACCGGTCGGGACAGCGCTCGGCGTTATCGGGACATCTATGGCTTCACCGTATTCAAAATCACTCTGTATAAGTGGCAGAGCAATCACACTGGATAGGCATCCGACCAAAATTGCGATCGCGAGGACGACAACAAACAACATCAAACCAATAAAAATGAAATCAACCAGCCTGTTTATCAATAACACTGCCCCACGCTTTAGCGCATGAATGACGGACAGGTTCTCAAGCACGACCGCTCGTTCAGCGCCTACGCCGATGGCGCTTGTGATCACACTCAGGAGCATGAGCATGCCCAAGGTTCCAAGTATCGAGGCAGCGAGATTTGCGATATTATATGCTCGGATTCCTCCAGGTCGGCCAAGCTCGCTGAAGATGCTGAGAAAAGATCCTGTGGCGAAGATCAGCACGATCCAGACCGGAATCATCAAAGCCACTCGCACAATAAGCAGTTGGATAAAGCTACGTGTTCCAGCTTCAAACCCCTCGCTCACGCTCACAGTCTGCCGCTCGGCGATTGAATCCACCATCCGGATCAACGCTCCCGCCAAGAACGCAGTCACTGCGAAATTCACGAGTGTTTTGATGATCGCCGAGACTATGCCTTGGGCGGGTAGAATCAGACCGACTAACGCGTTCAAGCCCAAGGCGATTAGCGCCACGATCCACAGCGATCTGTTGCGAATCGTAATTGAGAACGCCTCATTAATGATCTGACTGCGTTTCATCTCTCTCCTCCTCTTGATGGATCTGAATGCAAAGGCTCCCCATGCTACTCGGTGAGAAAAATAAACCCCCAGTGACTATCTCGCGTCGAGTGTCACAGTATTATCATAGCATCAAAATACATATCTCATCATCGGTGCAGCTTTAGAGGATAGGTAGTTCGTTCGAATGACGGGCAAGTAGAGTGAGACTTCGGAAGTCCAACGGACTTCCGAAGTCTTTCTCGGCCTTCAACATAGGCCTTTCTTATGCGTTATGCTACACTGATACGCGATCGGTCCGCGGAGGCTACAGAATGAAAACCTGGGAGTATTGTCTAATGACTTCGGAACTCGAAGAACGAGGAAAGAACATTCTGATCACGATCTACACACCCAATCAGAAGACCGAATACGGCGGGGATATGAAGAGATTCCACCAGGCGCTCATGGACCTTGGGAAGCAGTCTTGGGAAGCTGTTGGCTACAGCGTGGCAGTACCATCAGTTCAACAGGTTCTCTTCAAGCGTGAGGTACAGCCCGCTAGCGTTGATACGCAGCCCGGTCCAGCAACGATCGAGTTGACTGCGGAAGTCGCGGAGCGATTGGCGGAAGTCCTGGAAGAGATGAAAAAGTAGGAATCCAAGATTTTTTATCCGCAGTTGGAGGCGAGTCATGGCAGATCTCTGCACCACGTACATGGGCATTGAGCTTACGAATCCCATTGTTCCCTCGGCCTCACCGCTCTCCCGGAACCTCGGTGAGATCAAGGATCTCGAGGATGCGGGTGCAGCGGCGGTTGTCCTATATTCCCTCTTCGAGGAGCAGATCGCTCTTGAGACGGGTGAGTTGTCCCACCTTTTAAGCAGCGGAGCGTTGAGCCTTGCAGACGCCATGGTCTATTTCCCACATCGGCACGATTATCCACGCGATCCTGACGAATACGTAGAACATGTGAGGCAGGCGAAGCAGGCTGTCGACATCCCCATCATTGCCAGTATGAACGGCACAAGCAAGGGCGGGTGGTTGGAGTACGCCAAGATGATCGAAGAGGCAGGCGCGGACGGCCTCGAATTAAACGTGTATTATCTTCCAACGGCGGACACCCTGTTAGGGATGGACGTCGAGAATCTCTATCTGGACATCTTGAAATCTGTGAAGGGGATGGTGAAGATCCCTGTCGCGGTGAAACTGAGTCCTTTCTTCAGTGCGCTACCCAATTTCGCCTCACAACTCGATGACGTTGGTGCAGATGCATTGGTGCTCTTTAATCGTTTCTATCAACCGGATATAGATATCGAGGCGAAAGAAGTTTTGCCGCGCATCAGCCTAAGCCGCTCAGAAGACATTCTGCTTCCACTTCGCTGGATCGCCATCCTGTACGGTCAGGTGGGGTGCTCGCTAGCGCTCACGAGTGGAGTGCATTCAGGCGCAGGTGTAATCAAAGCCGTGATGGTCGGCGCAGACGTAGCCCACATCGCTTCGGTTTTACTTGCTGGAGGGATCGACAAGTTGCAGCATATCTTGGTCGAGATGGAGCAGCTGCTTGAGAAAATAGAGATCGATTCGATTGGAAGCTTGAAAGGGAGTTTGAGTCTACAGAATTACGTAGAACCCACAGCCTTCGAGCGAGCGAGTTATATCAAGCTGTTGCAAAGTTATGGGCGAATATAGTTGGAGGGTTTCCCTGGTGAATAAATCGTAGGGGCGGTTCACGATGTTTGACCCGAAGACATAGGTTACAGTTTGACCTTAGGAGATAGGTAACACTTTCTTG
>WVZH01000550.1 GCA_011772595.1 Anaerolineales bacterium | reverse complement strand
TACCCCCGAGCCTTCGTGATTTGGCCCTTTTGCTTGTGGAGGTGGCCATAGCCTGCGTAGGCCAGCGCCAACTCGTTCTCGGCCTTGATCTCTTGAAGCACGGTGACACTCTTCTCGAAGTGTGGTGCCGCCTGGGCTGGGTCGGTTTTCAGGGCGATCTCGCCAAGGAGCCGTTGGGCGAACCCGGCATAATACCTAGCCCCGCAGCGGTCTGCGATTTCCAGGCCCTCTTCGAGCGTCTGTCTCGCTTTGTCGTCTTCCCCGGCCAGCCAATACCCTTCGCCGAGAGTGCATGTAGCAGGAATTACACCCGGCATCCAGCGCCCAGCTTGAAAAGCCGTTAACGCAGCAGTCAGAAGCTCGATTCCCCTGTTTGTCTCTCCGGCTCGGCACAAGGCCCATCCAAGACCTCTGCCAGCCCAGGCCTTGTCCGCAGGCGTTACAGCTTTCTGCAATGCCAGCTCCCCGTATTCAACACCCCGACCCAGGTCGCCTTTGGAGGTATAGGCCATCGAGAGGGTCCAGGTCGCAAAAAGGACAAGGCTCTTNNCCTTTTCGGCCTCTTCCACCGCCTCGTCCCAGCGACCGAGGCAAATGCAAGCCCTTGAGGCTGCGCCTAGCCCCCTTACATACCAGCGGGGGTTAAATCGCTGCTTCATCACCCGAAGAAGCTCTTCTTTCACGGCGAGGACTCGGTCGTAGTGCCCCCTGTACAAATGGCACCATTCCAACCGGAAATAAGCATCCCCGGTCTCTTCAGCGTTCCCCGCAGTCTCAAAGAGCTCGAGCGCTTTGGTTAACGCTTTGATGCCCTGGTCAAAGTTGCCGAACCCAAAATCACAGTCCCCCATACGGCCATAGAGTGCTGCTAACAGCTCTGGATTGCCTAACTCGATCGCCATGGGCTCGTAGCGGATCAAAAGCTCGTAATACTCTTGGGACTTAAAGAGCAGCTCAATCACAATCCCCTGCTTCACCAACAGGGAGATTCGCCGCTGTCGGTTCTCCTCGGTCTCAGGGAGCGTGTCAAGATGTGT
>WVZH01000502.1 GCA_011772595.1 Anaerolineales bacterium | reverse complement strand
TCAATTTCGGTCTGGCCGAAGACTATGGAGGCCTTTACAACCTGCGCTTCGACGATACCAATCCGACCAAAGAGGAAGTGGAGTATGTGGAGTCCATCAAGGAAGACGCTCGCTGGCTTGGCTTCGATTGGGAGGACCGGGAGTACTACGCATCGGACTACTTTGAACAACTGTACGAGTGGGCCGTGCAGTTGATCAAAAAGGGCAAGGCCTACGTTTGCGACTTGAGCGCGGACGAGGTCCGAGAGTACCGTGGCACCTTGACAGAGCCCGGCAAGGAGAGTCCCTATCGGAACCGTTCGGTCGAAGAGAACCTGGACCTGTTCGAGCGCATGCGGGCCGGCGAATTCCCGGACGGGGCCCGCACCCTTCGCGCCAAGATTGACATGGCCCATCCCAACGTGGTGATGCGAGATCCCGTCATGTACCGCATTCTGCACGAAACGCATCACCGGACGGGCGACGAGTGGTGCATCTACCCGATGTACGACTGGGCCCATGGCCAGTCGGATTCCATCGAAGGGATCACTCATTCGATTTGTACGCTGGAATTTGAGAACAATCGCCAGTTGTACGACTGGTACCTCGACGCATTAGAAATCTACCATCCCCAGCAGATCGAGTTCGCCCGCCTCAATCTCAGCTACACCATCATGAGCAAGCGCAAGCTTCTGAAATTGGTGGAACAAGGAGTGGTCAGCGGATGGGACGATCCGCGGATGCCGACCCTATCGGGTCTGCGGAGACGNNTCCGCGGATGCCGACCCTATCGGGTCTGCGGAGGCGCGGCTACACGCCAGAGGCCATCCGAAACTTTTGCGATCGCATCGGCGTGGCCAAGGCCAACAGTGTCGTTGATATCACCATGCTGGTGCACGCCATCCGAGAAGATTTGAATCAACGCGCTCCCCGGGTCTTCGGTGTGTTGCGTCCCCTGCGGGTGGTCATTGACAACTATCCAGAAGACCTGGTGGAAGAGATGGAGTGCATCAACAACCCCGAAGATGCCAGCATGGGCACACGGAAGGTTCCTTTTTCCCGCGTGCTGTATCTCGAACGGGAGGATTTCCGTGAGGACCCGCCGAAAAAGTGGTTCCGTCTGGCCCCCGGCCGTGAGGTC
>WVZH01000304.1:281-1299 GCA_011772595.1 Anaerolineales bacterium | reverse complement strand
TCAGAAAATCTGATCATTACGTCACGGGACTACTGCTGGCTCCGATGGCGTTGTGGATGCTCTTGCTTCTCATCTTGCCCCTCATTGTCGTTCTCATTTACAGTTTCGGCGAACTCGCGGCGATGGGTGGTTATAGGCCCGCCTTCACACTGGCACAGTACATCAACCTGCCGGCGCGCCTTACCGCGTTCAAAAACACGCTGATGCTGGCTCCGGCCGGAACTCTCGCCGCGTTACTTATCGCCTACCCGCTGGCTTACTACCTGGCGCGGAAGGCAAGTGCNNTACGCCTGGATGTTTATTCTTGGCGGACGGGGGATTGCAGTGCTGCTCGCGTACGTAGGTATCGAAGAGGGCCGCCTCCTCTACACGCCCACCGCAGTGTTGATCGGGATCGTTTACGGATATTTGCCGCTGATGGTATTCCCGATATTTGTCAGCCTCGAGAAGGTGGACAACCGCCTGCTCGAGGCGTCGAGTGACCTTGGAGCCTCACCGCTGCGCACGTTCATGCAAGTGACGCTGCCTATGTCGCTTCCCGGTGTGGCGACGGGTTGCATGGTCGTGTTCATCCTGCTGATGGGCGAGTTCCTGATCCCCGCGCTGCTTGGGGGTGGCAAAGTATTCTTTGTCGGCAATGCACTGGTCGACCTGTTTCTGCAATCAAGGAACTGGCCATTCGGCTCGGCGGTTGCGATGGCCCTCGTGGTCATTATGCTCGTCACCGTGACGTTGTACATGCGCCTTATATTGCGCCCAGGGAAGACGCAAGAGGTCTCAATGATTTAAGGACGGTCCGATGCGGCTTTACTCGTTCCTAGNNGTCCCGATCGGGATCATCGTGCTATTCAGCTTCAACGCCGGACGACATGCCAGCCAGTTGCAAGGATTCTCCGCAAAGTGGTATGGAATTGCCCTGTCGAACCCGTGGGTGATGGATGCCCTGAAGACGAGTTTAACCGTTGCCGGCACGACCGCGGTGCTTTCTTGTATCATGGGGACCATGGCGGCGCTGGCG
>WVZH01000304.1:0-125 GCA_011772595.1 Anaerolineales bacterium | reverse complement strand
GATTTGGGGGCGGCGCCACGTCTCAGGCTCGGTTTGATGTCGGTCATCGCGGCGCACACCCTGTGGACCATGTCGCTAGCGACGGTCGTCATCCGTGCCCGAATCCAGGGTATGGACAGAACCCT
>WVZH01000143.1 GCA_011772595.1 Anaerolineales bacterium | reverse complement strand
CCCAGATGCCAGGTTCGCTGATGATAAAGTATTTGGCGGTCACCCGTTTCTTCTCTGGCAAATCATCAAACAAGCCGTTGAAATAGGCAAAGGTAAACGCGTCGCTCAAAGGGGAGACCGCATCCCTTTTTAGGTGAGGGTGATTTGAAACCTCGGATTGTTCAAGAAGCCGCACCTCACCCCATCCAGAGATGGTGACGGTGAGGTAGATGCAATCTCGGAAACTCAATAGGAGCTGGTGCCTCTTCGGTAGCGTCTTCTCACTCGTATGATACAGGATCCGCTCTCCTCCACAACCCAAGCTGAGCACATAATCAGGTTCCAAGTCAGTCAGGATCACCGAACCGTTGGCTTGTGCGGTTCCTATGGTCTTATCTTTGACGATCGCCGCGAAATCTTCATCAGAATGCTTGCCGGTGAAGGCGAATTTATGGGGTGAGCTGCCACGCACACCAGACACGATCTGTTTGCCCTTCAGTTCCTTACTGATTTGCCTTGCTATGATGATGGCTTCAGGTAGTTCTATCATAGTTGTCCATCGAGCAGTTGAATACTTCTTCGCGTGCACCTCTATTGAGAGAACTTAAGGCTATTATAGATTCGGCACGCAAATTATGGAGAAAGTGAGAAACTTTCACTTGAGAACCGAGAAACGAGTGGTTTGTCGGAATATCTCCGCGCACACGGGGTCCCGTTGATTTATTTAGGACGTGGAGGATATTGGTGCACCTACAAATCTCATTGGCGATGACGACTTAGTTTCGTGAGGTAAAGATGGATATCCGTATTCAAGGTGCAAGAGAACATAATCTCAAAGATATCGATGTGCGATTTGCAGATGGACTCACTGTTGTGACTGGGGTGTCAGGCTCCGGGAAGACCTCCCTGGTATTTGACACGTTGTATCATGAAGCCCGTCGACGGTTCTTGGACGTCCTTTTGTATGGTCGATCTGGACAACGGCTGGCTCCTGCAAAAGTGACGGCAATCACCGGNNGACCCGCGATTGCGGTTGGACAGAATCTGCTAAACCGCAATCCACTGTCAACCCTGGCCTCAACATCTGGGCTACATCCATTCTTTCGGCTACTCTACTCAAATTACGGAGTGCGTCATTGTCTTCAATGTGATAATCCCCTGAATGTGTGGACGGAGGATGAGATCGTAGACCACCTCACTTCATTGTCCAAACATGAACACGTCAACCTGTTTGCCCCGTTGCTGCATCAGGTGAAAGGAAGCCATACGACGCTGTTGAACACGCTAGCCAAGGAGCTCGGAAAAGAGATCCTCATTGTTGATGGAAAAATCTGGGATGCCAAGCCGCTGGACCCGATGGAGACGCATGACGTCGAGATTGAAATCGGTGGCATCGACAATTCGATGTCCACGAAGAAGATTCGTCAAGCTGTCCAAAAGGCCACAGCACTGGGTGCTGGAGCAATC
>WVZH01000375.1 GCA_011772595.1 Anaerolineales bacterium | reverse complement strand
GGCGAGCCGGTAACGGAACACGAACCAAACGGTGCAGGCCAGGGTATCGGGGGACGAGCGAGAAGCGAAGGACTTCGAGATGGGCAGTCGGCAGTCTTAGCGGAGCATAGTACCGATGAAGGTGGGGGAACCGAGGCCCAAGGGACCCACCCGAGGGAAGGCGAAGCCGGGCATAACGTTCAGCTGGGGGGAGATATGGGAGGCACTTCGAGGTCACAAACCATATCAACGCGACTCCAGCGGATTGCGCAGCAGGCTGTTCGCTATCCGAGGATGGTATTCACGACGCTGGCGCATTTGATGGATGTGGAGTTTCTGGGGGAGGCCTATCGTCTGACGCGCAAGGATAGTGCGGCAGGGATAGATGGGGTGACGGCCAGGGAGTATGCCGAGAACCTTGAGGAGAACCTTCGGAGCCTTCACGAGCGTCTGCGAAGTGGGCGGTATAGAGCGCCGCCTGTGGAGCGGGCATGGCTTGAGAAGGCAGATGGGGGCAAGCGCCCGATCGGCAAGCCCACCTTTGAGGATAAGATCGTCCAGCGGGCGGTGGTGATGCTGCTGGGGGCGATCTATGAGCAGGAGTTCTATGGGTTCTCCTACGGCTTCCGAGAAGGGTGCAGTGCGCATCAGGCCCTCCAGGAGCTTCGCTGCGAGTGTGAGCGTATGAATATCGGCTGGATAGTGGACGCGGATGTCAGTGGATGCTTCGACAACCTGGACCACGGGCTGCTGAGGACGTTTATCAAGCAGCGGGTCAATGATGGGGGCATATTACGGCTGATCGGCAAATGGCTCAATGCTGGGGTGCTGGAAGAAGGCATCCTGACATACCCGGGCAAAGGGACCCCCCAAGGGGGAGTGATTTCACCGATGCTAGCCAACGTATTCCTCCATCACGTGCTGGATGAGTGGTTTGTCGAGCAGGTCAAACCTCGGATGAAGGGGCGTTGTTTTCTGATCCGTTTTGCTGATGACTTTGTCATTGGGTGCGAGGTGGAAGCAGACGCTCGTCGGATTCTGGAGGTGCTTCCGAAGCGCTTCGGTCGTTTCGGGTTAACCATTCATTCGAACAAGACGGCGCTGATTCGGTTCAGGAGGCCGGAGTCAGGCGGTGAGTCTGGGGGTGGGAACGGCACATTCGACTTTCTCGGATTTACCCACTACTGGGCCACATCGCGTCGAGGGTCGTGGGTGATTAAGCGGAGGACGGCAAGGAAAAGGTTACGTCGGGCTAAGAAGTCCCTATGGCAATGGTGTCGCAGCAATCGGCATAGACCGCTGAGGGAGCAGCATCGGGTTCTGTGTCTGAAACTGCGAGGGCACTTTCAGTATTACGCCATTCGGGGCAATTCTTGGAGGCTTGAGGCGATCTTCATGCATGCCAAGAAAGCCTGGCGGTACTGGCTGAGTCGTCGCAGCAACAAGGGCTATATCTCATGGGAGAAGTTCGAATGGGTGCTGCTGACATATCCGCTTCCGAGGCCCAGGATCCTCCACGGCATCTGATAACGTCTCGCGGGCAGCAAAGTTATGCGCCAGAGCTGTGCCGATACTCTGGTTACCGAGGAACCGGATGAGTAAATTGCTCACGTCCGGATCTGTGGGGGGGCCGGTTGGGCAACCGCCGGCCCTACCCGGAAGT
>WVZH01000467.1:42198-45216 GCA_011772595.1 Anaerolineales bacterium | reverse complement strand
TACGTAGTCTTCTATGAAAAACCCCTATTGAAATTCGAACGTATCCTCATGACCACCCTGGCTACTTTCCCACGTTCATGGAAGACGTTCAGCGAAGGCATGATCGCATGGTTCGACGAGAAGCTCTGGATTAAAGGAGTGCTTGCAAAATATCTTGGAGTGGCTCAAGAAAAGGTCCTATTTGTGGAACACCATCTCTCTCATGCCGCCAGCGCTTTCTTCGCCTCGCCATACGACGAAGCTGCTATCCTGACAGTCGATGGCGTTGGTGAGTGGACAACAGCCACGATGGGTAGGGCCTCCGCCGATTGGGGAGGGAACGGTCACAATCGGATCGAGTTGTTCAAGGAAATTCGCTTCCCTCACTCCCTGGGATTGCTCTACTCAGCCTTTACCGCCTTCCTCGGATTTCGTGTCAATAACGGGGAATATAAAGTAATGGGTATGGCTCCCTACGGCGAGCCGAACCGTATGGACGACGTCTATCGGTTGATTGAGGTGAGCGAAGACGGTGGTTTTCGTCTCAAATTGGATTACTTCTCATTCCACTACTCCCCCTCGCGCACTTTCAATCGTCAGTTCGAAAACCTCTTTGGTGAGCCTCGTGTGCACGACTCAACCTTTTTTACACCGACTACGCATCCCAATAAAGATCACCCTGCATGGGACGAGGATGTCGCCCGAGGCAATCAGCACTACGCCAATATTGCTGCCAGCATCCAACGAGTCACGGAGGATACACTGCTCAAAATGGCTCGCCATGCGCACGAACGCACAGGTTTGAAGAAGCTTTGTATGGCCGGCGGAGTGGCATTGAACAGTGTGGCCAATGGACGCATCCTTCGCGAGACACCCTTTGAGGAGATCTGGATTCAGCCCGCGGCCGGCGATTCGGGTGGAGCACTGGGCGCCGCGCTCTACGCATACCATGTGTTGCTCGGCAATCCGCGCCGATTTGTCCAAGAACACAGTTACTGGGGTCAAGGCTACGAAGCCGACGAGATCAAAGCCGCCTTAGATCGAGCCGGAGCACACTACGAGCGAATCGACGACGAAGAGAAACTGGCAAACTCAATGGTGGACGATCTGCTCACCAGAAAAGTGATCGCATTGTTTCAAGGTCGTTTCGAATGGGGTCCACGAGCACTCGGCAATCGTTCAATCCTGGCCGACCCGCGTCTTGCCGAGATGAAGAACATTGTCAATACAAAGATCAAGTTCCGTGAACCATTTCGCCCATTCGCTCCTGTTGTGCTCGAGGAGCATGCCGAATCTTATTACGCTGGGCTGATTGATGCTCGCAGTCTCTATCCCACACGATACATGCTCATGGTTTTCTCAGTTCAGAAGGACAAACAAGATCAAATCCCGGCAGTCACACACGAGGGTGGATCTGGCCGTTTACAAACCATCCGTCGGGATTGGAACCCAAGATACTACGATGTGGTGAATCGTTTCTATGAGCAAACCGGTGTCCCAGTCCTTCTCAATACCTCCTTTAATTTACGCGGCGAACCAATCGTCAACTCACCGGATAACGCGTTGAGCACTTTCAGTCGAAGCGGTATCGACACACTTTACATTGGAAACTACGTCGTGCGAAAAGGATAAGCCGAGGACATTCAAGGGAGGCCAATGTTGTTTGATTCAGATGGCGGCCGCGCCCTTAAATTCGTACTTTCACGCACTGCATTGATCATTTTTGGCGTCCTCTTGGGACTGACACTGATAGAGATCGTACTGAGGATCAAACCCGTCCCCAATCGCTTCACGCTCATTAAGTTGCTCGAAAAGCAATGGGAACCCGATGAAGATCTACTTTTACGCCTAAAGCCAAACCTCGATATGCGTATCACTGGCCACCCTGAATTCAGCTACACAGTACTCACGAACGCCGATGGTTTGCGCGACGAACCCTTTCAAGGTGCCCACGACATTGCCGCAATCGGCGACTCCTTCACGTTCGGCTTCGGTGTAGAGGAACCTCACAGCTGGCCAGCACGTTTGGAAAGCCTCAGCCGCGTACGCGTCGCCAACCTCGGATGGGCAGGATGGAGCTCACTCGTCTACCCTACCACGATCAAACGATTTGCTATCCCACTTCAAACACGTATTTGGATTTGGGCATTCGTCAGCAATGATCTCCCTGAGAGCGCCGGCGCGGAGGCGTTCCTTAATTCGGGCGAAGCGAACTACCTGGATTGGATCCGTGAAATCCAGGGAACAACCGATGAACTCCACTTCCCGTGGAGCCTGAAGACCATTCAATTCATCGCCGCGCTGATTAATCCAGAATTATTTCTCTTGCCCAACTCAGGCGACAGGATCTACGACGATGGCCAGCTACGGTTTCGCTATGGCGAGTACGCATGGAAAACGACTGACCCATCACAGCCAGAAGTCGCCCGCGGATGGGAACTAACCGAGGTAGCCCTGCTTGAAGCCAGCCAATTGGCCAATATAAATCAGGCTACATTGATCGTCGTGTTCGTGCCCTATCGCGAGCATGTCTATTGGCCTTATCTACAAGATCAACTCGGGGAAGATAAGGGGAAGCAACTTGACTTGGTCCCAGCCCGTTTGCAGAGTTTCTGTGAGGCACACGACATCCCGTACCTCAATTTGCTACCCGGTTTCCGCGAACGGGCGCTTCAAGGGAGAATGCTGTACTTCCCTGAGGATGGGCATTGGAACTCAGCCGGTCACGATCTGGCCGCGGGCCTTATCTATGATCACTTGACCCACGAAGGGCTGTTACCCAATGAGTAGAAAGTCGCGAAATTCAAGCTACGAGCTCCCACCTCTCGCTCCCGACAATTAAGGTGTTCCCAAGGTCTCGAGGATCTGAGTCTCCAAGTATTCGGCGATTTGGATAGCGACCTCGTGTACCCCCTCGTCAGTGAAGTGAATCCCGTCTTCCATGAAGATGCGTTTCAACGAATCATCCGGCAGCGAGGCGAATGACGCCTCCAGATCCAGCAAATAAACCCCCTCACCTTGCGCCACTTGACGCACAAC
>WVZH01000467.1:39681-42170 GCA_011772595.1 Anaerolineales bacterium | reverse complement strand
GGCGAATGCCTCTCGGACTGCGCAAAGGTTTTCGCGGTACTCCTCGATCGGCACCCGCACTTCCTCGATCGGATTGTTTTCCACACCGCTGATCGTGTCGCTCAACCAGAAAAGCCATTGGGCAAGGCGATATTGATGCAGATAGATGAAGAAGTCGGTCAAAGAGGAGGAACTGACCTCTTTCTCAGAATCCCGGGCCTCGTAAGCTAACCAGTGATCATTCCAACCATAGTACACGACGACGAGATTCGGTTCCAATGGCATGGCATACTTCTCAGCCAAAATACGTCCTTGATGTGAACTGTAACCATAAACCGCAAGTGAAACGCTCTCGTATTTTGTAACACCGCTCTCATGTTCCTGGTTTATGATGTGCTCGACCTCATGCGGATAACCTTGTACGGTCGTCGAATCCCCTAAATAGAGTGTCCGAAACACGCCTTCCTGCTTCGGGATAGTAAATTCGTCACCTGGAAAACCCTCCGAGTTCACGCCCGGGTAGTCAGGATTCAATCTCCAGAACAATTCAGGATCCGGCATCAAACGGATATATTGGCTGGGTCTCGGGTATCCGAATTGGATACCGCCTTCGTAGCGAAAATTTGCCACCCGTAAAACCAACTCGGGAACGACAATGAATAAGTTCAACATCGCCAGACTCAGGAAAAATCCCAACCTCTTTTCCATGCTGTGCAGCATGCTCATGACCACGAGCGAGACAACTGTAAAGAGGACGAGTCCGAATAGAAATTTGACGAAGAGCAAATCGTCGAAAGTTACGACAACGGCCAAGACAATGGAAATAAGCAATGAGATCGAGAACAGGGCACGCGTATAAATAAGCTCGCTTTTCCCTTTATTCTCCACACATTCCTCCAGGACGAACTTCAATCCACCTGACAAGAGCAAGAGATCCATACTATACGCGCAGAAGGGGATAGACGCCACGCCCGCTGAAGATGAGAGGATGTTGAAACACGATCTCAATGACCCTTGATCTGGATTCGGCCAACACTTTCGTCAGGTTGATTCAAGACACTGCCTCTGTGATTGCCGCCGCGATGGCAGACCAAGCTGCCTCACGGCAAGCAGAGGTGTGGAGAGCCGTAGAAGAGACCGTGAGTCAACAGTTTGGTCAACCGGATGGAAGTATCCATATGCCGAACCAGGCCATATGTGTGGTAGGGCGGTGCGACGGGCGCGAAGCCTAACCACCCGGTGGAGTCAGGATAATCGCTTCAAGCTGCCCAGGACCGGATGAGCAACGATCCGGATCGATGGTCGCTGAAACAAATGGTCACAGGATTGCAAATCTCAAAATTCGCCCTGCACCAATTTCCCCCGCAAAGGTCTCTACCCTTGCGGGGGACAATAAGGGGTCTATCAGATCACGCTATAAAAAATAGATGGGCCCGGCAGGATTCGAACCTGCGACCAACCGGTTATGAGCCGGCCGCTCTGACCGCTGAGCTACGGGCCCTCAAACGTCATTCTAACAGAGCACGCCTCAATAGCATAGCTTTTTCTATCCTGCGACCACACATGTGTCGGAAAGTTGGTGTCTTCCGACCATTTCCGTTTTTCTAATTTTTCCAATCTTTCCACGCAAACCGCCTCGATCCCTATACGAAATTGGGATCACCTTACAGATCTGTAAGGTGATTGTAAGGTCCAGCAAGGTGCTCCTCTCTATACAATGGCAATACTCCCTACAAGACCAGGACCTTGTCCTTTTTTTGTCTCTCGCGCCAGGGGTTCATAGAGGCCTGAATGTTTCTAAAATGCCCACCGTGGCTCAATCGTTGTCTGACTATATGTATCTTCTTTGTAGCCAGCTTTGAGCCCTCCAATTTCTCGGCACTCAATCCCATCCGTCCTCAGATGTTTGATGATCTTCCGAGCGGGTATCCCGCTACGTCAGCTCAACATCAGCCCTTGCCCAGCAGCAATCGCGTTACAGCCTCTTCGCTGTACCCCGCCCCAATGCTAATGTCCACCAGCATACGTCAACTAGCCGATTTCGAGTTCTCTCAACTCTCCGGAGGTTCCTCCACCGATAACTACAACGAATCTGGACTCCCGGCCTCGAGAGAGAAATCGATTCTCGCGGTTCGAAATTGTCCAACTCCCTTATCGCTCATGTTGCACTCCTCCTATGGCGCACAGAGGATGCACGAGCTGGCGCGACAGATTATCCGCTCCGATCTCACCACGTCCACCTATCGACAGATCTTGGAAGATTTAAAGAAGGGGGATTGCCCAGATCCAAACACGATCGTCGTGTCCCTCGATGATCTCGGTTCGAGCTGGCTCCGGCCTGATTTCAAATCCATGATCAAAGCTTTCACCGACAGAGATCTTGTCCTTGTCGTAGGTGTCATCGTTCGCGGCCCTCAAGATCCAGTGATATGGGCATATCTACGTGGCTTGGAAGCGCAGGGAATTGAGGTAGCCAGTCATACAATCGACCATTACAACCTGCCACTGAT
>WVZH01000467.1:39176-39638 GCA_011772595.1 Anaerolineales bacterium | reverse complement strand
ACATTTGTCGTAGGAATCCAAGGCGGGCTCACTTTTCGTGGCTATCCTCCGTACTATCTTGGTCGCATCCCTCCGAACAACAACAACCAAGGTATAACCTTCTATCTCCTCAGGCGCACGTTCCCCATCGGTCGCCAACCACGAGCGCATATTCAGTAGCACCTGATCTCCGACAATAAATAATCCCGGCGACTTGACGATCCTCACCACGCTGACTTTCTAACACGAGCGCCGACGTGAAACACCACACCAATTCGAACACCTCCATCGATTCTGGAATTCTCCCGGAACGCAAATGTAAGCCAGTTGAAAAGAATCTCTTGCCAACCTCGATGTAAACTCAAGGTAGAGTGATTCCCCATCCACAGATATTCAACTCGCCAGGAATCTCTGAGAGTGAAAACGGCGGTTGCCTCGGACATCCAGGAGGTGTCCTATGGAACGCCGTTTTGCATTAAGCTG
>WVZH01000467.1:12099-39166 GCA_011772595.1 Anaerolineales bacterium | reverse complement strand
CATTCACTTTGACGACGTGCCTCGGAGTGAGGTTTGGGGCGAGGCCATCTACTCCGTTTGCGACGAAGGTTATTTTGTCGGTCGTGACGACGACCACTTCGATCCCCACTCACACCTGACCCGTGCAGAAGCCGCTGTGTTAATGATTCGCGCACAGCACGGGTCGGATTTCAAACCAGCCGGCACGTTCGAAGAGTGGTGGATGCCATGGGTGCAAGCAGCTGTTGCGCACGGTTTCATGAGTGAACCCATTGATCCATCAGCCCCCGCTACCAGAGCCGATGTAGCAACATTGCTCTGGCTGATGGACGCGTAACGCGAGAGATTGGGTCTCTTGAACCGCAATCCAAACAGTTCCACATCCCACTGCACACACGCCGATTGTGCCCATCAAATTACGAACTGCAATGCGACAAAAAAACGCCCCCGGTGGGGGCGTAAGAGCGGGCGACGGGATTCGAACCCGTGAATGTCAGCTTGGAAGGCTGATGCCTTACCACTTGGCCACGCCCGCGTGCACGGGCATTCTACCCGCGGATGAAGGCGCTGGTCAAGGATTTCTGTTTTATCCCCGCGCCCGGGCACAATTTCTCCTTGCAACCCGGGCCACACTCCCGGTTGAGCACTGTACGAGGACTACGAAATCCACGTCCATCAGAGTTACAAGAAGGTAACCACCGTCGTAACGAAGGTGTAACCTCACGCGGAACTGATCGTAAATACGAACCTTTAGATTAAGAACACAACGAGTTTTTATCAGGAGCTCAAGGTGTTCTTAAGAATCCTCCCAAATGTTACGATGGCGTTCGTGATCATCGCGAGTGTGTCTCCAGGATCGGTATCCATGCCTGGATCACCAACCCATATAAAGAATTCATCTGTGGAATGGCTTGTTGGCCGATCGAAAACACTCCCTAACCAAGAAACCGACTTCGACGTTCTCCCTACTCGAACTCACCTCCTCATTAATGAGAAACAGACCACACCATCCACACGTTCGATCAATTCTTACCTTCATGCAGATCCTCTTCAGAGAAGACAAAAGAAATTAATGAGCCATCTGTTTGGCACAGAGTCGCTGCCACATTACCTCCAAACCGGGTCCCCAATTTACCTCAACGAAAATTGCCCCACGCCGATGTCCCTCATGCTACATTCCAGTTTCGGGGTTGAGCGCATGAAGTTACTTGCGAAGGAAATCATTAAAAACGATCTCCACACCTCAACTTATCGTGACCTGCTTAGCGATTTAAGACTAGGGAAATGTCCACCAGAGGGCACAATCATCGTTTCGATCGACGATCTGGGTACCAACTGGCTTCGACCTGTCTTCAAAGACATGATCGAGGTTTTCACAACCGAGGGGCTCGCGCTCGTCGTCGGCGTCATCGTTTTCGGACCTCAAAATCCGTCGAATTGGGCCTACTTGCGGGAACTAGATTCTCTCGGTGTTGAGGTGGCAAGTCACTCCGTCCATCATTACAACCTCCCTGAGGTAGAACCGGACACTCTCGAGGAAGAAATCTCGGGATCCTATCAGACCATCTGCGAGCATCTGGAAAGATGCCCCAACACACTCATCCTACCCTTCGGAAATCGAGATCCTGACGGCATGATCATGCAAGCGTCCCAGCAGTATACTTTCGTCATCGGCATCCCAGGAGGGACTTCATTCGACGGAAGTCCTCCCTTCTACCTGGGGAGAATAAGCCCCGCTGTATCAAACATCCACCACACGATTCAGCTGCTCCGGGCGACCTTCAGCCCTCAATGAATTCCCGGACGAATCATGAGCCGTTCATGTGAGTATTGCGATTTCGTGGTGAAGAGAACCAGGATGGTGTTTCCCTATGGAAGCTTCCGAGGTAGCGACCGTTCAGATCAGCCCGTATTACGAGAAATAGGTTGATGGGTATCACCCACGACATGAAACAAAGGGACTAATTCTTTGCAACAAACCGGTGGTGAGAGACAGAAATTTTGTACGAAAAGACGGTATGGGTATAATCAAATCGTGCAATCCAAAATACTGGTCGCCGACGATAATCCCAACATCCTCTCGTTCGTGCAACCCGCACTCGAGCGTGAGGGGTATTTGGTTTCCACAGCAAATGACGGGGTTGAGGCGTTATTCAAATGGGAGACTGAGCATCCAGACATTATCATCTTGGACATTGAAATGCCAGACCCCAATGGGTTAGCCGTTTGTCGCAGGATACGGGCCGAAGGGGACCTGGTGCCCATCATTTTCCTCACAGTGCGTGACAGCATAAGCGATCTCGAACTCGGATTTACCCTCGGCGCCAGCGACTATATCCCGAAGCCCTTCGACATTCGCGAACTCCTCGCTCGTGTGAAGGCCCGTCTACCCCCACCGATTCAAGAATTCGACAGCTACCTCCGCATTGACGCTCCGCGCCGAGTGGTTTCCATCCAACATGAGGGCAAATGGGAATCCGTCGATCTAACACCGCGCGAATTTGATTTGCTACTCCACCTCGTCAACAACGCGGGACGCCCTATCGGGCGGACTGCTCTCCTGGAAGCGGTTTTCGACATCCCTGGCGACCGTGATATTGAGACTAAAACCCTCGAGAAGCACGTTTGGTCCCTACGTCAGAAGCTTGAGCCCAATCCCAAAGAACCCCGCTACCTGCTCAACGTTCGCGGCGTAGGATACAAGTTCGATGCAACATGAAGGCTCTCTTCATCCCGCTCATAAGTGATAGGTGGTTGCCCCCGGAGCCACGATGTCAGACCTGATTTTTTACTTCGGTCCCTTTGAGCTTGCAGCCGTAATTCTCGGTCTGATCATCCTTTCTACCCTCGCAGTGACCATTTATGTTCGCCACCGCCGGCTAGCGGAGAGAGTGCACCTGCTAGACGGCTTCCCTTTCCCTGCGATCTTATATCGAAACAGTCGCTCACTTCTATCGAACGCAGAGGGAAAAGATTGGAAAAAAAACCTTGAACTGCAAGCGCTAGTCACCGAAGCCCAATATGAAAACCAAAACATTCTCCGCACTATTCCTGCAGTCGAGGGTCAGTCCTATCAAGCACGCGCAATACGCCTCTCGAAAAACCATACGCTAGTGCTATTGGAGGATATGGGTGCAGCCCAGCGCCAACAAGCCTTCTACCGGAACTTCATTCAAAATGTGAGCCATGAACTGAAGACGCCCCTCACTATCATCCAGGGGCATGCAGCAAAAATGGGCGAGGATCCCGAGGACCGTGAAGGCTGGTTGACCTCCTACCGCATCATCCGCGACGAAGCACAACGCCTCACACAACTCGTCGACAATCTGCTCACGCTCGCCCGATTGGAGTCACCTTCCTTCACACTTGAGCGAACGCCGTTAAACTTCGCAGCCTTGCTTGAAGAAGCGATTCTTCAAATATCCGACCTCGCAGAAGAACGGCAGCTAGCAATCAGTTTGAATT
Source organism: Anaerolineales bacterium (assembly GCA_011772595.1). Next base: position 35,722 of record WVZH01000467.1, on the reverse strand, counting down.
TATCGCCCGGATTTCCACATCTGAAGGCTGACCGTGCTCGCCTCAAACAAGTTGTGCTCAATTTGCTCGACAACGCCATAAAATATACACCCCACGGCGGGGAGCTTACGATCAGCCTGCGTCCCGATGAGAAAGCGAAGGAACTCGTTTGTGTGGTTCAGGACACGGGAGAAGGGATACCTGCGGATGATCTACCCTATATCTTCGATGAACTCTATCGGGCCCGGCGCGTGAAGGGTCGACCCGTCGAAGGATCAGGGCTCGGTTTAACGATCGCCCAGCAGATCATTCATGCACACGGCGGTGAGATAAGCGTTCAGTCGGTACTCAACCAAGGCTCCACTTTCACCTTCACCTTGCCGTACGCAAGCGATAAGGAAGAATAGTCGAGGGCATCACGTCTTTCGCCTAAACTTGGGTAACAAATGGGAAAAGAACACATAACCGCGTCGCACATTCGCTTGGTAAGCCTGATACTGATACTCTCTACCCTGGCGTGCACCATGGGAATTACTTCGCGCAGCGTTCTAGAACCTCGTCCGANNGCCCTCATCGCGTCAAACTTCTCCAACACCTAGCGCAACAGCAACAACGACCCCAACTGGCGGTGGAACAGGCCAAATCGTCTATCACGCAGGTTCTGTTGGCGATGAGGAGGTTTATCTTCTATCACTCGACGGATCGGACCCTGTTAATTTGACCAACTCCCCAGGCTCGGATTTCAACCCCCGCTGGTCCCCTGATGGTCAACAGATCGTGTTTGTCTCCACTCGCGACGGCGATCGAGACATCTACCTCATGCAAGCCGATGGCTCCAATGTGCGCAATCTCAGCAACAATCGGGCCGAGGACGACGCCCCCAATTGGAGCCCGGATGGGGAACTCATCGTGTTTTCGTCCGATCGGGATGGGAACCGTGAAATTTACCTCATGCGCACAGATGGCACCAGCGTGAAACGTCTAACTCACGAGCTTGCTTATGATATCTACCCGGCGTTCTCACCGGATGGCGCAAGGATCGCTTTCATTTCAAATCGAACACGAGACGCAGAACTCTACCTCATGGATGTGAACGGAGATGCCGTCTTCCAACTGACGGAGGATTTTGAAGATGTCAAATACCCCTCATGGCATCCATCCGGTGAGGAGATCATCTTCGCCTCAGACCAATCTGGCAATTGGGAACTTTACCGAATCAACCTGCTCGGTGACCCCCCCGAGAATCTCACCACCAATCTGGCTCATGACGCCTCACCCGATTACTCGCCTGATGGCAGGTTGGTAGCCTTTGATTCGAACCGGTTGGGAAACTACGAGATTTACTATCTCGAGCTCGCTACCCTCGCCGTGACGCGATTGACCAACAATGTCGAATTCGACGGCGACCCGGATTGGGTGCCATAATTCCATTCTGGGTCATGTAACTGGATTCCCGAGATCAAGGGGATGCGTAAAGCCTGGAGTTAGACCATCAGAACAGCGGCAATTTCAAGTCGTCGCCCTCTTCCGAACTTCCTTTAACGACCAAACTCCCATTGGAGCCCGCCAGTTGGATGCGAGCGAAGACCTCGAAATCGCCTTCAAGCTCCGCAGGGCGGCCCGTCACGACGGTCTTCTTCGCCTCGACCAGTTCGATGAGAGTCTTCCGCTCAAAGAGCACCCGATCCCCCCAAATAGGGCCACGTCGTTGATACCCCCTCGCCAACAATAGCTTTTTCTTCCTCGAGCCGTATCGTACGGCCTCGACGACGACATCAAGCTTCAGAGTTTGCTTCGGAATTTTCTTTCCTCGCACCGAAACCTTCCCCCGATTTGGTGTTATATACAACAAGTCGGGGTGGGCGGACTTGAACCGCCGACCCCCGCGTCCCAAACGCGGTGCGCTACCGGACTGCGCTACACCCCGATTACGCCAGAGTATACTGGCCGATTATGCCAGGGTCAAGGAGATAGCCGCCAAGTGCATCCAGTCCTCTTAGAAGTAAACCAGAACAAGATCGCCACGCTTACGATCAACCGCCCGAAAGCTCGCAATGCACTCAATTGGGAAGCCATGCACGCCTTCGCCGACGCCGTTGAGAGCGCGCATGACCTACCCGACCTGAATGCGCTTATCGTCACAGGAAAGAACGGTGCTTTCTGTGCAGGCGGCGACCTATTCGAGTTGGATAATTACCCCAGCAGACTCGATGGCGCCCGCCTTGCCGCGGTCATGGGCGACGCTCTGGCACGACTCGAAGAACTGCCCTGCCCGACAATAGCTGCCATCGAAGGGGCGGCCATGGGTGGGGGCGCGGAGATTGCTTTGGCTTGCGACTTTCGCATCATGGCAGAAAGTGCAATTATGGGTCTCGTGCATATCCGCCTCGGAATTTCTCCCGCATGGGGAGGGGGACAGCGCCTCTTGCGTCTCGTTGGCTATGCACGTGCCCTGTATTGGATAACGGTTGGTCGCGTGCTTTCCGCCGAGGAAGCCTTCCGGTCGGGGATCGCCAATCGCATAACGCCCGACGGTACAGTCCTAAAGAATGCACTCGAGTTTCTCGCAGAAATCCTTCAGAATGGTAGTGAGGCAATCCGAGAGATCAAACGCATCCTGCGCGCAGGGATCATGCGCCCTCCGCACGAGGCGGCAGAGCTTGAACGCAAGGCATTCCCAGGTCTTTGGGCTGCACCTGCCCATCTGGAGGCTTCTCAGCGCTTCGTCTCCAAGAAGAAACGTCGAACACAACGAGCATAAAAAGCTCGCGACATAAATGTCATTTTCATCTTCCTGTTGGTGCTCCTTCGAAGGTCGTCCCCCCACTCGACCATCCGCTCTGAAACCCGGCCTCGAATACTCGAATAAAGGAACGCTCCCCAAAAACCAACGTTTGTAAGAACAACGTCGCCGGGGTCTGCACCCAGATTTAATAACGATTTTACATCCAGCCAACTTCAGCCACGACCTGCAAATGCTATTATCCAGTCACCGACGACAACAGCCACTCGTTAGGCGAGGCATATCATGAAGAGGCTTCTCCTCATCCCTGTCTTAGTTTCATTCGCAGTCTCGTGTACGAGATGGACCCGTGTCTCCCAGACATCCACACCCGATCTAGCGGAACGACCAACGGCAACTTTTCAGACCACAGAGACTCCAATCCCTAGCGCCATCCAATCTTACACCCTGCTTCGGGAGCAAGGAGGGCGTGTCTCCTGGCTGCATACACAGGACTTGATTGCTTTCGATGCCAAGGGCGAAGATCGATACTTCGATGTGTATATCATGAATCTCGACGGCACCGATTTGAGGTGCCTCACCTGCGCCACGGCACAGGTGCCCCAACGAAACAATGGAAATCCCGCATGGCATCCCTCCGGAGAATGGTTGGTTTTCCAAGCCCAAGACCCAGACCTGAGTACACCCACCAGTATCCTCTCAAATTACATCACCAGTCCAGGCGTGGCGGTCAACAACAACCTCTGGGTGGCAAAGACAGATGGCTCAGGTTTCTGGCAAATCACTGAAGTAGAAGCTCGGCGTGGAGCTTTGCACCCGCATTTCTCACCGGATGGCACAAAGCTGATTTGGAGCGAGATGATCGAAAACGCAGCGGACAATCAAACCGGAACATGGGAAATTCGCATGGCGGACTTTTCCATACAAGATGAGAAACCCCTGCTGACCAACATTCAAGCCTCCCGACCTGAAGACCTGCAATTGTATGAAATGCACGGTTTCTCACTAGACGGGAAGACGATCATATTCTCCGGTGTCGAGTGGGGCAAGTATTATTACGATCTTGAGATCTACACCATGAACATTACGACCGGAGATCTACAGCAATTGACCAATAACGACGAGTGGGACGAGCACGCACATTTTTCGCCGGACGGGGAAACAATCTTATGGGTCAGTTCGGATGAGACCCCACAAGTTAAAAGCGACACGCTTCCCGGCATCATCGAGCATCCCCCGAAGTTCGAGTATTGGATTATGAACGCCGACGGAAGTTGTAAACGACGTCTCTCAGGATTCAATCATCCGCAATCTCCTGAGTATTGGCCAATGGGTGGTGGGATTGGTCTCGGCGATTTCGATTGGGGTCCGGATGGTAAGACGATCGTTGCCAAATGGCGTTTAGGCTACGGGCGAGAGGCCGTCGCCTTGATACAATTTGACTTCAGCGTCTCCGATGTATGCAAATAATGTGAAAAGGATCGTTCACGAAGCTCCCTTCCTTTTCAAGACACAATACAACGTCAACTCCTTCAATCATTCAAACGCAAGGTAGGGGCTTTTTGCAAACTGCCCCTACCGAAAGTAGTTCAACGAATTCGATCGCGAGTATGTCTAGCGCATTAACTGACGTACTAGTTCAATTGTCGTACGACCAATACTACTTTGCCCTGCACTTCGAGAGTTTCAGGATTGTCAATGATGATTGATGCCATCGTGGGGTTGGCCGGTTGCAGGCGGACCTTATCCCCTTCCCGATAGATGTGCTTGAGGGTTGTTTCCTCCCGGTCTTTCAACCACACGGCGACCATATCACCATTACGCCACTCCTGCTCCTGCTTCATGACAACCACGTCACCATCATTGACCATTGCGTCGATCATCGAATCCCCTTTGACCTCAAGTGCAAACAATCCCTCCGAAGCACTGAGCATATCACGGGTGATCTCGATCGCCTCTTCGGGGCTGAAGATCGCCGAATCAGTACCCGGAAGCGGAACGGGTTCGCTTGCGAAAATACGGCCCACCATCGGAATCCGTATCACGTTCGCAATCTTGTCTGCAGCTCTCGCGACTTTCTCTGTCAGACGAATCCCTCGTGAGACGTTTTGGTCACGGTCGAGAAAACCCCCTTCGACTAGTCGGTTGAGATTGTAGTTTACGACCGAAGTCGAGGTAATGCCCACCGCCTTCCCGATCTCGCGAATGGAAGGCGGGTAACCGTTTTCATCTGTGAACTTATCGATGAATTCCAGCATGCGGCGTTGACGGTCAGAAAGTTTACCTTTCACCATGTTCGCCTCCTTACATAATTCCTCTCGCTCAACCCGCCCCTGCGAGATTCGAAATCCGCACACATGTTCGTATTGTATAGGAACATACGTTCTATGTCAAGCATAATCACCCCAACAATGATATCTCATTGGCCTGCGTCAAATGGAAATGATCCAAACTCCTGACCGGGGCGATCCACGGTGGTACTGAGCGAATTCAGAGGCCCCCATGCACAGTCATTACGCTTCGTTCCGCTAACTTGTGTCTTCCACATCGCCGCAAGCGAGATGGCTGCTTGGCGGAAAGCGCTGAACCCTTATTGCCTACAGTCTTCCGTTTCGAATCGTATGGCTGCCCATAAATTGTGTTCGTTACGCTCGACATACCCCGTACGTTGATCACACTTCAAGGTTCGTTGTACAATGGAACACCCACATCATGATAATAAGGATCACCCCATGGAAATTCTAAAGCAGCGGATCCTGGCCGAAGGTCAGAATCTCGGTGGTGGCATCCTCAAGGTTGACGGTTTCATCAACCATCAAGTTGATCCGGTATTGATGGACGCATGTGGACGCGAGCTCGCTGGCCTGTTCCAGAACGTCAACGCCACNNTCGTCTACGCCAGGAAAACCAAACCCATCACCATGCCAGATCAGATTTTTCTAACGCTTACCCCCTCGCATACGAAAGGCCGTATGGTCGAACTGATCGTGTCCCCGGAATTTCTACGTGCCGGGGAGAAGGTGCTGATCATCGATGATTTTCTCGCCTCTGGCCAGACGATCATGGGTTTGGTACGTCTTGCCCAGGCTGCCGGCGCAGCAATCGTAGGTATTGGGGCTGTGATCGAAAAACGCTTTGAGGGTGGCCGTGACTTGCTTTCAACTCTGGAGGTACCTATAGAATCCCTTGCCGTCATTACCGACATGAGCGACGGTAGGATCATATTTGAGGAATGAGACCCTGTGGACGCGATCGTCGTCCTAGACTTCGGCTCACAATATTCGCAGCTAATCACCCGCCGCGTACGTGAAGCGCAAGTTTATTGCGAATTGTTCCCGCACGACACACCCCCTGAACGCGTTATGGAACTGCAACCGAAGGGCTTCATCCTCTCCGGGGGACCTGCTTCGGTATACGAGCACGGTGCACCACAAGTCCCACCCTACGTACTCGAGTCTGATCTCCCTATATTGGGTATCTGCTATGGTATGCAAGCACTCACACATGCCTTAGGCGGCCGTGTTGCGGCTTCTACAGAACGCGAATACGGCGATGCCGAGATCGAGGTTCTCATACCCAATCCTATTCTGGGAGCAGAACACCAACGCGTCTGGATGTCGCATGGGGATCGGATCGAATCACCCCCACCTGGCTTCCAAGTCTTAGCGCGATCGGAAAACTCTCCCATCGCCGCCATGGGCGACGAGAATCGTAAACGCTACGGCCTACAGTTCCATCCTGAGGTCAGCCACACACCTGCCGGTGGGGCAATCTTGCGCGCCTTCGTATTCGAGGTCTGCAACGCGGCAGCCGAATGGACGCCAGCGTCGATCGTCGAAAGCGCGGTCGCCCGCGTTCGTGCCCAAGTCGGCGACGGGCGGGCGATTGCGGGTGTAAGCGGCGGCGTCGACTCTTCGGTCGCCGCAGCACTCGTGCACCGTGCAATCGGCGAACGGTTGACCTGCATCTTCGTCAACAACGGTCTCATGCGCCACGGCGAACCAGAAACCGTAGTACAGGCTTTCAACCAACACCTCAACGCCAGGCTCATCGCCGTCGACGCAACAGAGACCTTCCTCGACGCCTTGTCCGGTGTAAGCGATCCGGAGGATAAAAGGCTTATCATCGGCGAAAAATTCATTCGCCTCTTCGAGGAGCAAGCACGCAAATCGGGCGCGGAGGCTGAATTCCTTGTTCAGGGCACCATTTACCCGGATGTGGTTGAGTCGAGCGCGCCGGATCGTCACATTGCGGCCAGGATAAAGACACACCACAATGTGGGCGGATTACCCCCCGATCTCAATCTCGAACTCATCGAACCGCTACGCTATATGTTTAAAGACGAGGTGCGAGCCGTCGGCACACAGCTAGGGTTGCCAGATGCGCTCGTTTGGCGCCAACCCTTTCCAGGACCAGGCCTGGCCGTACGTTGCTTGGGAGAGGTCAACCTACAACGCTTGCTTCGGCTCAGAGAAGCGGATCGCATCGTCACCGACGAGTTGGACGCAGCCGGATTACTGCGGGACACGACCGCGCAGGCCTTCGCCGTACTGCTTCCCGTCCGCTCTGTCGGTGTGATGGGAGATCAACGCACATACGCCGAGACCATCGTGGTGAGAGCCGTATCCACCGAAGATTTCATGACCGCCGATTGGGTTCGCCTTCCCTATGAACTGCTCGCCCGCATAAGTAATCGTATCGTCAACGAGGTGGATGGGGTCAATCGGGTTGTATACGACATCTCCTCCAAACCCCCCGCTACTATCGAATGGGAATGAGGCATCATCACGCAATCACCTTAAGGCTATTGCCAACCCCAGAGAAGATCGGTTTCTATAGCGCCAAATAGATTAGGAGGCGCCACTGTGGATCAAGCAGCAGTCCTCGGCCGCACTTGGGAGATCACGTGGAAACACAAAGTACTATGGATCTTTGGAATGCTTTCCGCCGGTCTGGGATCCGGTTTCCGCAGTATGAGCGGTCGAATACGAGATATTTTCCAATACCAAATACAAGCTGAGGAGATACCCCAATTCGAACGCTTCCTCGACTCGCTCAGCCCAGAACAAGCGATAGGAATCTCGTCGGGTATTGTCGTCCTCATTATCTTGCTTACGATTGTGTTCATTATTTTGAGCATCCTTGGCTTAGGAGGCTTGATCGTAGGTTTCGATCGCGCCGACCAAGACGATCGTCCCGGTTTCGGCCAACTGCTTAAAGAAAGTTCCATCCATTTCTGGCGCCTTCTGGGCGTTTCTCTTATGATGTTAATCGTCACCTTTGCAGCGAGTTTGCTGCTATTCTGCGGTGTTCTATCCATTGGGTTTCTGACCTTTGGAATTGGCCTCCTCTGCCTATGCCCACTGATCTGTCTTTTGATCCCGCTCGGGGTCCTTTTTGGATCCTACATATCCCTGACACAAGTCGCAGTCGTGGTCGATAATCTAGGTGTGCCCGATGCTTTCCGGAAAGCCTGGCAAACGCTACAACAGAATCCGGGACCTGTCGTCGCCATGTCACTTATCCTCGTCGTTGGAGGGTTGATCGCCGGATTCTTCCTGGCCACACCGATGATCGCGATCGCTGTTCCAGCTTCGACGGGGGCTCTGATCGAAGGTGGGCGGGCGGCGCTCTCCGGTCAGATACTCTCAGGATTATGCCTTCTACTCTACCTTCCCGTTTTGGTTCTCGCGAATGGTCTTCTTCAAACCTTTATCGTCGGAGCGTGGACGATAACCTACAAGCAACTTTCGAGCGCACCCAGCTCGCAAGATTCAGCGATAGCGTTGACATCCTAAGGGATGACATTCTGGCTTGGAACATCCCTTCGCTCCTTACGGGCGAAAAACTCGCCCGTTAAATGACCCTCCCGCTTATGGGGGGTAAGCGGGAGGGTCTGCCAGAGGGAGGCTCAAAAAACTACCAGTACAAATTACCTCTTACCGTCACACTCTTCACACTAGGCAACAACACAGCACGTAAGCTTATAAAGCTGACAATACTCCGTCGAATATTTCAGAGCAATGTTTGCACTGCTCGCAGCAGTAGCCAGGCCTCGATCGCCAGAACAGCCACGAACCCTGCTATAAGAACGACGCGGATCATGCGCTCACTCGTGCTCATCACGATACTCTCCGCAATCGCTATTGGTCGCCTTAAACCAATTTGTCTGTATCTTCGCATTCCGTTCACGACGACCCCTTCTCCCATCAACTGCATCATACAATCAGAATGCGGTTTCGCGCGCGGTTTGTAAGTCGATTGCAAACTCGCTATTCTTGTCGATAACCCGCATGCTACAATGAGCACATGATTCGCTCTACCTTCGCCCGACGAATATTCTTGGCGCTGATCTTGGCTAGTCCCTGGTTACCGGCGATACCTGCAGCAGCACAATTGAGCGTTACATTACGTGCTTCTGCACCCATCACAGATGACTTCCCACAGGTCACGCTGTACTTGGCCGTGACCGACAGCACCGGACGTCATCTGCCGGGTCTAGCACAAAACAACTTCAGTGTTTTCGAAGACGAAACCATGCTCTTAGACCTCACTGTGAGCGAGCAGAATGTCGGCACCAGGCAGGTATTTGTGCTCAATACGACGTTAGATATGAAGGTTCGAGACGCCTTCGGTCGATCGCGCTTCGACCGCGCTCGTCAAGCTTTGCTGTCCTGGTGGCAGCTTCCTTCGGCCAGCCTCTTAGGGGTCGACGATCTGCGTCTAATCACCACAGAAGGTGTGCTGATATCTCAAAGTCGCTCTGCGGCCAATTTAGCCGCCAGACTCGACAACTTCACACCTGCTTTTGAAGATACCCTCACTGGGTACGAGTTGCTTCTGCAGGCACTCGATCTGATCGCTGATCCCCCAGCACATCCAGGCATGCCCACACACCTAATCTTCCTCACACCCCTACTACGGATTCCACGCGATATCCCAATATCCAACATCATTACCCGAGCACGCCAGACTGGCACCATCCTACACCCCATCTTGATGGGTCAACCGGAAAACCTTGAACAACCCGAGGCAGAGCCCCTGCGTCAGATAGCCGACGCAACCGGAGGCCAATTGCTTCTGTTTGATCCGGATCTAGGATTGAACGAATTCGCGGAGAGAATTCTGGCACAGCGCACTCAATACCAGCTCACTTACACATCCAAAGCGATCACTTCTGGATCCCACCGCGTTCAGGTTCGTCTCACGGATGTCGATTTAGAAACCTTCTCTGAGATCCGCACTTTTGACATCAACGTTTTACCCCCAGAAGTTGCTTTTATCCAACCTCCAGATCTAATCGTGCGCCAGACTGAGGATCCGACCTTGGCCATTGAAGATCTGCCTCCCAACAGGGAGGATTTGCAATTGTTGGTCACTTTCCCCGATGAACATCCAAGACCTCTCAGCAGGAGTCAACTGATCGTAGATGGCGAAATCGTCAACGAACGTCTAGAAGCACCCTTCCAAGAAATTGAATGGGATCTCACAGACTACCTGCAGGACGAGACACACTCGATCCAGGTCGTTGTTGAAGATATTCTTGGTCTTCAGGGAGTCTCTATCGAGTTGCCGGTTTTTGTTGAAGTAAGAACGCCGCCGCGTGGTTTAGCTACCCTTCGCAGCGCGATTGGCCCTGTTCTGGCAGCGCTAGCCGTGCTCATCGCTGGCATCCTTCTTGCTGCTAGTCTGGTCAACATGAGCAGAGGAAGGACTGCAACAGTAACAACCCAGAAAAAAGAGGCGCCCTCGCGGAGAAGCACACTGATACGTGCCGGCCTTCGTCGGCAGGCGGCAGCCGAGGAAGCTGAAGCGCATCTGATTCCCCTTGGACCGCATGGGGAGGAGGGAGAACCCATCCCGCTTACCGGCGTGGAATTTATTCTCGGACGCGATCCAAGCATGACAGCTGTGCCTTTTGACGATCCTTCCGTCTCCGGGATGCACGCCCGTATGATTCGTTTAGCTGGTGGAGGTTATTTACTGCGCGATCAAGGATCGATTGCGGGTACGTGGGTTAACTATGATGAAGTGCCTGAAGACGGGAAGCGGCTAACACACGGCGATCTAATTCACATTGGTCGAGTGACGCTGCGTTTTCAATTGTCCTCCACTCCAAAGCCACTGGAGATCTACATACGTCCGGCGGACCAACACCAGGCGAAACCCGAATCGAATCAGGAGACTGAGTCGTGATTCCCACCGACAAACCACATCTAAATGTCGCCGCCTACAGTCATCCAGGAGAGACCCGCACGAACAACGAGGATCGTTACTCCGTGACGGCATATCGCATGGAGCGCTCTCCCACTCCCGCACTCTTGGCTGTCGTCGCCGACGGCATTGGTGGACACAGAGCAGGCGAGGTGGCCTCAGAAATGACCGTCGACACTGTCGTTCAAAGCCTGAGCAGATCGGATGGGCACCAACCCGTGAAACAGCTGATCGATGCAGTCACAGAGGCAAACCGTGCCGTCTTCCACGCCTCCCGCTCGGATAGAGACCACCAAGGGATGGGATCCACAGTAAGCATAGCCTGGGTTATCGGTACGCATTTATACACGGCTTCCGTTGGGGATAGTCGCATCTACATGCTACGCCAAGGAAACCTGCAACAAATCAGCATCGACCACACCTGGGTTCAGGAAGCCATCAAACACGAAATCATCCAACCCGACCAGGCCCGCGACCATCCACAAGCCCACGTGCTGCGACGTCACATCGGTGGAAAAGAAGAAGTTGAGCCTGACCTACGACTACGCCTCGCCGAGAATGAAAGCGATGAAAAGTCGGAATCAAATCAGGGTCTGCAGTTGCTAGAAGGGGACAGGATTCTACTGTGTTCCGACGGTCTTACCGACCTTGTGGAGGATGAAGAAATCCAAGAAACGCTCAATCAAGAACCCGCCATCGATGCCGTGGCCTCCCTCATCGATCTGGCACGCGAGCGTGGAGGATTCGATAACATTACGCTGGTGATCCTCGAGCTCCCGGTGACGGATCAGCCGAAACCTCATCCGAGGGCAAGACGATTCAACTGGTTTCTCTTGACCGCTTTGTCGATTCTCCTGCTGACCATCGTTGTTGTCGCAGCGATGGGCATAAGCTGGTGGCTAGGGTTGTGGCCCTGGTCGTAGGACACAATTCCCAGGACCCAGATCTCGCCCCCGGCACAGTCTCCCACTTGAAATTCCTTCCCTGCTCCACCTTGACACCGATGATATTGACCCAATTAATCGCGATACTGTCCGTGATCCCAAGACCCAACGCAGATTCCACAATCTCCCCTAGGTCGACCGGGGACCGCAGGGATATGGCGACAAGTTATCAACGATTGACAAGCCAGACACCAAACAGTATCGCCGCGCCACCTAGGCCAGCTGTAAAAGTGAAAGCTTCACCCAGGAGAGGCACCGCCAAGGCAGTTGTCACGATGGGTTCGAAATAGAGAAAGGCTCCAGCTTGCACGGCATCCACCCGGGCTAACGCCTCGTACCACAGGAAGTAAGCTAATCCCGAGCAAACTACACCTAGAAAGGAAACTGCGATCCAACCTTCAAGGCTGAGTGTCGCCAATGCCCGCCATCCACCGTCCACGAGAACCCAGGGGATGGTAAATACCCAACCGGCTAACACGACGTGGAGCATGAAAGCGACCGACCCTCCAGAATTGTGAACCGATTGGGACTCTGCTCCACCGGGATTTCCGAGAAAACGCTTACTCAGCACGGTAAAAACGGCCCAGTTCAAGGAACTGATGGCGATAAGCACATCTCCGAGGCTTCCTTTGCTTCCCGCGACCAACGCGCTTAGATTTCCATCACTGACTACGATTAATACGCCAAGGGCCGCTATAACTATCCCTGCAATTCGAGATAATTTCAGACTCTCCCCAAGAAACAAATAACCTAGCAAGGCGACAAAGACAGGGATCGTGGCTATGATCCAAGACGTCACTGTCGCGGAAGCAGTTTGTAAGCCCGTTGCCTGGAGCCACTGGTGAAACGTGATCCCCAGGAAACCAAGCACGACCAGTGAGCCCAATTCACGGCGTGTAACCGGTTCCAGGTTTTTTTGCACGGCGAGCAGCGAGAATAGAAATATCAAACCGAACGCAAAGCGGGTGAATACGATCGTAGCCGGACTCAATTCGCGCAGCGCGATTTTCGTAGCTACAAAGGATGCCCCCCAAAACGTAACGGTGAGCAGTAGGGCCAGGTATGCGTAACGCTTACTCATTCTCTGTATGCTGGATCGTTCTCGCCTCGATCAATCGGTATCATGTTCTCTTAAAACATGACTCAATCAAGCAGCATTCGCGTCAGCAGGAAAATAGCTGCCGACAATCTCGGAAGCAATGCTTCGCGGCGTGAAGCCATCTTTTGTAAAACGCAGCAGGAATTATCGTTCGATGACAAATCGAAAGATCGAAGTATCGACGCCTCCCAGGCGATATTTATAGGATTCATCCCCCCGCATAAAATCAATTGCTTCCTTCCCACTCTCCGCAGCCCACTTTATTAAATATCCCAGTAAAACCCAGCCGGGAGAAAGATGGAGATAGTCGGGGTTCATCCCCGAATTGTAAATCCACAGTCGGTCCAGATAGTCGAAATTAAAGTAACCCGCAACCAGATCATTCCCCATCTCAAGAAATGAAAGATGAAGCCATCCCCACTCGTGTGCAGCTTTTGCCGAGCGATGAAATTGCTTGCGCATTGCGTCCGTGAGAAACCCTTCTTTATGTGGGTCGGTAGCCATTAAAGCCAAAAATTTCTCTGTCTCGGTTTCGATGTCGTCACCTGTCCCTACAACTCGCCAGCGAATCTCCGGGGAATGCCGCTCTACCCTCCTGATTTTTCTACGGAGTTCGTGTCGCTGTTTCTTATCAAGCCCGGAGAGGTAATCGTCCCAAGATCGATCTAGGCCAATCACTGGACAAGGCTGCAACCTCTCTCTCACAAACTTCCAGCCTTGTTTTCTTGCCGCCTTTTCCAGCGCTGATTGGGTGGGTGAAGCTTCAGGAATGTTATACAAATCCAGTACTCCCCAGCGTTCAGGTCCCTCACCTTCGAGTGCTTCAAATAGGGCATCTACAAAAGCACTACAGGACTCGCGTGGAACAATTAAATCAAGATAATCCGAGATCTCAAGGGTTCCCAAGAAGCGCACCACACGGCGGCCATCGGGCAGATCTGCCAAAAAGAAAGGCGCGATCCCAATCACCGTCCCTTGGTCATTTCGGCCTATACCAATCCACAGATACCCAGCCTCCCATTCCCCTCCTCCAAGCGTAGACCACCATGCACTCAGGTACTCATGTCTCAGAAAAGGGACGTTTGTTGTAGAACGTAAAAGCAAGTCATTCCACAGTTCTGCCATGGATTGAAAGTCTTCATCATCGTGGATGAATGTGATCTGCATGTGTCTTTTCCTTCACCATCCTGTGCTTGGGAATTGTCGTGTGCACATCGTATGCTGGGAGATATTTAGATCACCTAAAAAGGGCACTTGACCGCTTCAATCAAAGAAACGAGACCGCTCCACGTTACGATCCCAACTTTGGTAGGGAGGAATCAACCTGCCGTAAGCAACGATGATTGTACCAGTCCAGGCAAGCTTCTTGCACCCACTGTTCTCGCCAATTGGCTGATCGCCGACGATTCTGTACAATAAGCGAGATGACACAGAAATTGGAAGCGGACGTTGCCTTACTAAACATCGCGGGCGGAGGTTCAAGAATCACGCCCCCTCCTGGAACGCTCGCACTTGTCGCGCCCCGACGAGCTGCGCGTGGGCGCTCAGAGGATATGCTGCTTCTCAACATTAGCCTGCAGGGTGCCAGATCTCCTTCTCCCGGGCTCCTGGATCACCTAGCACGGGAAGCCGCGGACGCCTACTTCGGCACACCCGGTTCAGTCACTTCCGCACTTCGGGAAGGGGCAGAAAGTGCTAACGATCACTTAGCCGACTTAAACCAACTCGAGGACGCGACCGACCAACTCCAAGGGAGGATGATCGCAGGTGTGCTGCGTGATGGAGACCTGTACATTGCCCAGTGCGGTGTGGGTCAGGCGATACTTGTACGCCCCGGGCAGGTAATACGGTTGACCTCCGAAGAAGCCACCCATCGTCCTCTAGGTCTGAGCCTCTCACCCTATGTTCGTTACCATCACTTGGCGGTTAATCCTGGTGATCTTCTCATCCTGACCACCGCCTCGCCACCCCTATGGTCAGACACAACCCTTTCAGGATTGTCGTCGCTAGATCCAGAGCAAGCAGCTGATCGACTTATCGCTGCAAGCAGCGTGGATCTCTCGGGTGTGCTCACCCGACTCGTCGCACGCGGAGAAGGTATCACCACGCAAGACATGCAGGCGCTCGACATTTCACCTGGTACCCAGATGCCACCACGAACTCTCCGCGCTCGCCCCAGGGCTTCGTCACGGGCTGCGAGAGCGTATTTTGGTTCAATCTCCGAGAATCTCTTGCGCGCGCGTGAGCGTATAACCGCCGCCGTCTCCACGATGGGTCGCGGTCTTTCCGGCCTCGCGGCTCGGTTGGCGCCTGGCTTGGGGGACGCTCCCCCTCCAGGTGTTCTCTCGACCCGGCTTCTCATTGGAACGGCTGTCGCGGTGCCCCTGATTGTGGTGGCTATCGCGGCCGCCGCATACTTCGGGCGCGGCCGCAGGCAACAATTCGACGAATACTTTTTCCAAGCTGCAGCCGCTATCCAGATCGCCCAAATGAAGCCGGATGCCGAGAAGGCGCGAGTCGACTGGGAATCCGCACTCAACTTCCTCGAGCTGGCAAAGGATTACGGTTGGAATAAAGAAGCCGATGCCATGTGGCAAGAGGCACAGAACACTCTCGACAGCCTGGATCTCATCGCTAGATTGGGTTTCCAACCTGTCGTGAGCGGCGGCTTCGGCACCGACGCCTTCATCTCATCGTTGGCAGCTACAGAGACTGACCTCTACGTACTCGACGCCGCACACCAAATCCTGTGGCACGCAAGAGGCACGCCGGAGCGAGGCTATAAAATCGACGCCACTTTTGAGTGTCTAGATGGCCCGAACCGCTACCCCGAACTCGGGTCCCTGGTTGATATCGTCATTCAAGCAGAGCCGGGGGCACTCGGCAGAGAAGGGGTCGTGGGAGTCGATGTCGCCGGCACACTGCTTTATTGCGCGCCAGAGCGCCAGCCCGCAATCGCCCAACTTACCCCACCCGACATCGGCTGGGGACGCATTCGAGCGATTGATGTTTTTGAGGACAGCCTCTATGTAATGGATCCAACTACCAATGCCGTGTGGATTTACAACGCCAGTGGAGGACTTTTCAGCGGAATGCCGGAACTTTACTTCGTCGAGGAAGTCCGAGACTTGAGCGGTGCGATCGACATGGCCATGGCAGGCGATGAGCTTTTTATTCTATATGCTGATGGACGACTGGACCGTTGTCGCCGATTTGAGGAGGCCGATCGTATCCGCGTGGAGTGTGACCCGGAACCCAATTTCCAAGACGATCGCCCGGGGCGGGAAGCGACGTCCCAGATCCCAGGGGCTGTCGCTGCTAAATTGGACTACTCACCACCTCCGGAACCCTCCTTGTTCTTTCTCGACACATTTAGCAACAGCGTGTTTCACTACAGCTTGCGTCTGGTATATCAGGCTAAATATATTCCCACCCCCCAGTTTGAGGAAGAAATTACGGCTTTAACCCTCGGTCCCCCGAACGATCTATACCTTGCGGCAGGCAGCCAGGTGTATCATGCTATACCATCACGATAGCACGCTCTTTGACATCCTTCCATCGCAAGGTTAGAATGAGGCAAGTTTTCTTGCCGCAGGAGAAGACAGCTTGAGTCGTTGGCCCGGAAAATACGTCATCGGCCTCACAGGAAATATCGCCACCGGGAAGAGCGTCGTGAGAAAGATGCTCGAGCATCTCGGCGCCTACGGAATCGATGCCGACGCGCTCGCTCACCGCGCCATCGCCAAAGATGCACCTGGATACAACATGGTGGTGAGGTCGTTCGGTGATTGGGTTTTAGACGATGAGGGCCAAATCGATCGTGTGAAACTCGCCAAGATCGTCTTCTCCGACGCCAAGGCCTTGGAACGCTTAGAAAAGGTCGTCCATCCTCTCGTCGCCCACGCAGTTGATATTCTCATCCGTCGTTCAGGGCACAATTTCGTAGTAATTGAGGCGATCAAATTGCTCGAAACCGACTTAGCCGCGGGGTGCGATACGATTTGGGTTGTAGATGCCCCAGAAGAGATTCAAACCGCTCGACTTATCCATAAACGAAACATGTCGGAGGCTGCGGCCAGGCAACGCATTGCAGCCCAATCCCCACAGTCGCTGAAACTGCGCGCGGCGAAAGTCGTGATCTCCAACGACGGCTCCTTCGAAAACACTTGGGAACAGGTTCAGGAAGCCTGGTCCGAGCTTCCAAAGCCAGAGGAGCCCTTGCTACCCGAGCCTCCTCCGGTACGACCCGGAGATTTTGTTGTACGGCGTGGACGCCCGAAGGATGCGGACGACATCGCTCGTTTCATCACCCGCGTGACCCACGGCAAACGACGGATGACCCGCCAAGATGTCATGGCGGCTTTCGGTGAGAAGGCTTACCTGTTGATCGAACAGGACGGACGGCTTGCAGGTGTGGCTGGATGGCAAGTCGAGAATCTGGTAACCCGCATCGACGAGCTTTATTTCGAGCAAGGCCTGGCACTAGACCTGGCCATTCCCGCCTTGATGGATTCGGTCGAAACTGCCTCCAAGGAACTTCAGAGCGAAGCATCGCTCCTGTTCCTGCCCCCATATTTGGCCCAACATACCAGCACCTGGCGCTCGGTGGGATACCGGACACAAACCATTCAAGGCCTCGGTGTACGCGCATGGCAAGAGGCAGCCATCGAAACCATGCCGCGCGGCGCTTCACTCTGGTTTAAGCGCCTGCGGGAGGACCGGATTCTCCGCCCACTCTAACGCACCATGTTGTAACCAAATACATCTGGTGGCGGTAAGAAGAAGGTAGCTTGCTTACAATCCGCAAGCTACCTAAATCGTTGTGCCCTTGAGAGTGTAATTCCGACACCATGAGGTCGCATCTGGTCAATCCCGGATCAGGGATTGTTGGCAGATTTAAAAGACGCCTTCAACCCAGATCGATCCATGTCATAAAAACAAAGGGCTCTCAGCCCCTTGCCTGTCCGACAGCCCCCGATCTCAAGTCATGAACTACTTGAAACTACTGAAGACAAACGAACGATTAGTCGGGCTCTCCAAGCCGCATCCGCATGTATGAATCATATCGTTCCGGGCTGATTTTACCTTGCTCTACAGCAGCTATGACGGCACATCCTGGCTCATGAATGTGCGTGCAATCACTAAATTCGCAATCTGCGACCAAATCCCGCATCTCAGGGAAATAGCCGTCCAACTCCTCAGGTTCTATGTCCCACAGCGCAAAAGCCTTTAATCCGGGCGTGTCGGCAACGTACCCACCTATCTCCAAAGGAATGAGCTCGGGGAAGACCGTCGCGTGTTGTCCTTTCCCGGTGGCTTCGCTCACCCTCTTGGTTCGTAATCCCAGCCCGGGTTGCACGGCATTGAGCAAGCTTGATTTGCCTGCCCCGGAGGGCCCTGTAAGCACAGACAGCTTGTCCTTTAACACCTTTCGCAAGGTGCGTACACCTTTCCCGGTTTTTGCTGAAGTATAGATGACCTTATATCCGAGGCGGTCGTACTCGCCAAATTCGGCCTTTGCGCTGCGCGGCCTGACAAGATCGATTTTGTTGGCACAAATGATGGCAGGGATTTGCTCGCGTTCCGCAACGACCAGAAGCCGGTCCAACATCCTGAAGTTCGGATCAGGTTCGGCGCAGGCAAACACGAAAACGGCCTGATCCGGATTGGCGATGAGAACTTGCTCTACCTCCTGTCTTCCCGGCGCACTTCGTGAGAGGACCCGTGTCCGCTCATCGACCGCCTCGATGGTCCCCTTATCGTCTTCCAGGAGTTGTACCCACACACGGTCGCCTACCGCGGCGGCGTCAGTCTCTTGCCGGCCTTGGGTCAGACGGCCGCGCAGTTGAGCAATGACGACGCCCTTCTCCGTCTCCACGTCAAAGAAACCAGATTGGGCACGCAAGATCATTCCGGGAATTAGATCTAATTCAGTCATGGACTAAGGTTCTGGCGTTGCCTCGCCATCGCCCTCCCCCGGTTCGGGGGTAGGTGTAGCCGTTCTCTCGACACGGATGCGCGACTCCCACGGATACAAGGATAGTGGCCTTCCCTTGAAATAGGTCTCAACCACGCGACGAAAAACCGGTGCAGCCCAGTCTGAGCCTTCACCTGCGTACTCCAGCACGACCACAACCGCAATATCCGGCTTGTCTTCCAGATTTTCGAAGCTGTAGCCTACAAACCAGGCGTGAGGATCCGGGGCAACTGTCGTGGCAGTACCGGTCTTTCCAGCTACGTTTGTATCGAGACCCAGAAACTTCCGGTAAGCTGTGGCGGTAGACACGCGCACAACGTTGACCATGGCCTGTTGAATCGCCCTCAGGTTCTCCGGGCTCACAGGCAGCTGGCCTTGAGCTTCCGGTTGGAAGGCAAAGCGCACTTCGCCCTCGGCGTTCTCGACTCGCAGGATGAGTTGTGGCCGGTAGAGCGTACCACCATTGCCCACCGCGGCGACGTAGCGCGCCACCTGCAACGGTGAGACCAGGAGATAGCCCTGACCGATCGATGTTTGTACGGCGTCGTTCGATAGCCATTGCTCACCGATCTCAGCCAACTTCCACTCGGGATCCGGAACCAGACCAGCGTCATCGCCGATCTCGATACCGGTCTCCTGCCCCAGGCCAAACGCCTTGGCCATGTCTGGCAGCGCCGTGGGCAGACCCTTATTGTATAGGTCAAGCCCGATGTGCCAGAAATATGGATTACACGAGTATTCCAGCCCCTGGATCAGCGTGATCTTGCCTGGGGCCGGCAACTCCTTATCCACACGCCAATCCTCTCCTTCGAAGCCGGGAAGCTCGGTGAAATAGTGACCACAGTTATAGACAGTCGTTGGCTCATACTCTCCCGATTCTAGGGCCGCCGCCATAGTGACGATCTTGAATACCGAGCCAGGGGGATATTGGCCGTGCGTCGCCCGATTGATGAACGGCTGGAACGGATTTTCGTTTAACCTTTGGATACCCCCATATAGGCCATTGGGGTTTTGAAAATCGAAAAGATTGGGGTCGAAACCCGGCGAGGAGGCCATGGCCAACACCGCACCTGTGTCACGCTCGAGCACCACGACCGCACCGGCGAAATTCTCGATCGCCTGTTGTGCGACGAGTTGCAGATCGCGATCGAGCGTCGTGTAGATCGCATAGGGGGGCTGCGGGTCGCGCGATGCTAGAATCTGGAGGATCTCACCGTTGGGACCAGTGAGATAAAGCGTACCACCAGGGACACCGCGCAAATCATCCTCAAATACTTCCTCGATGCCGATACGTCCCACAAAGTCGTCCCGCTCGTAGCCAAGTGCTAAATAATAGTCCAGTTCTGCTGCCTGGATTTGGCTGACATAACCGACGGCATGAGGCGCTGAACCACCCGCAAAAGGGGTCAATCCTGTGCCGTAGTAGTATCGTGATTCGTAGAATCTCACCAACACGCCCCCGACAGCATCGATCACACCACCGTAATTCTGATAGGTACTATAGGGCACCGTGCCGATCATCGTGAAATAATCCGTACCTCGAAATGGGTCATACCTTTCAAGGATGGGATCGATTGTCGGGAGATCAAACATCCTCCTCAAGGCAGACAGCATTTCAGCCTCAGTTTCTTCATCCCCGATTAAATTCGGCTGTATCCACAACGCAGCCACATTGGGCTGACCCGCCATCGCTTCAAACGCGAACGCCTGACCGTTGCGGTCATAAATATTGGCCCGCGTGGGTGTGAAGGTCTCAAGGGCGAAACCATTCCCATTGGTGAGTTCAGGAAGAATCGTGCTGTCCGTCCAGGCCACTCGCCATTCCTCACCTTCGCGTTTGAGATCCATACGGGTCTCACGGACGATGTCACCGACGACGGAGCTTTGTAACGTCACCCGATAACGCACCTCGGCTGCCTGAGGACTGATCACCAATGCCGAGACAATCTGATAGTCCATGCCTATTAGCCTAGCCGTATCCCGTAGCTCTTGATAGCGATTCGCAAACGCTTCCCGACTCACACCGTCCTGAGCCAACGGGCTGAGCATGGCATACATGGCGTCATAATCCCAGTCCTTCCACGCCTCGAGATATCGCATGGCAGCGGCGTCCGGGTTGGGTGCTGGGACTATCGTGAGGCTGGGGTCTGGAAGAGATGTTTGATCGCCTGGTGTAGGCGAGCCCCCATTCTGCGAACAGGCTCCCAGTGTGAAAAGAATAAGCAGGATGATGGCAACGCGTCTCACGATGATTTCCCTAATATCTCAGAATACACCGGGCATGTGTATCCAGTGTACTTCTGGCAGGCGTCCGGCACATCTTGCGGTGGATCGTGCCCTAGTCGACGTAATGCACGCACAAGATGACAAAGCGGCAAACCCATCACATTGGCGTAACAACCGTACAACCGCTCAACAGCAACGAGTCGAAACGCCTCATCTTGGATTCCATACCCACCCGCTTTGTCGAACGGTCTTTCCGAGTCNNCAAATCTCTACCAATTCCTTTCCATCGACTCTGTCGAGGACCACGACAGCCGTCACGACACGGTGCTCAAGATCTCGCAATGCCATAAGCATTTGCACAGCCTGGCGCAAACTTTCGGGTTTTCCCAACAGACGATCGCCGTTCACAACGACGGTGTCCGCAGCGAGGACCACGTCCGCACGAGATCGCTCGCTTGCGGCTTGGATCGCTTTGGTCTTGGCGAGCCTATGCGCCAATACCACGGCTGTCTCCTCTGCACGGGGTTGCTCGTCAACGTGTGCCGGAACGACGACGGCCTCCCAGCCTGTGAGGGCCAGTAAATCTCGTCTCCGAGGGGAAGCCGAAGCCAGCGCCAAGTTCAATTGCTCAGACTTTATTTTCATCAACCTTATGACAGCGCAGAACTCACGTGCGTTCCAGGGCTTCTAGACATCACACACCGACCGGTACGGCTCAGGATCAAAAATCATAGTCCACCCGCATCATACCGGAACTTAACGCCAGGTTTTCAACCCAGTCACGGGGAAATTCTAACATAGGCGCTTGTTTTCACGAGTCTGCCGCAGGAGCGCACCAGTCCATGAAATCGCCCGTATTTAATCTTTATGAGGGCTTACGCCTCTCAGTGGGTGCGAACTTGGTTACTCTTCAATTTTCTCGACGATGATCGTAAGCTTCGCGGCCAATGCCGCAATCGCGCCTACGGCAGCCCACACCGGCAGAAGCACGGCTCCAACCACACCCAGGGTAAGCGGAATTTCGATTAACGTCTGGCCTTCGTCGTTCTTGATAATAATGCGACGGATGTTGCCCTCATGTACCAGTTCCTTAACCTTGGCAACGAGTTGCTCGCCACTGATTTCAAACTCCTCAGCGCGCACACGTTCTTCACCCATTTTCAGCCTCCTACGTTTCACATGATCCTTGGGTTGGATCAAGTACGAACGAAATTCGGGACCCAATCCACCCGTGCCATTCAAGTATATCCGTATCCAAGCTGGCTTCAAGGGATGTGGGCATTCCGAGGCGTGTTTGATTTCATCAGAGGCATCACCTTGGCTAAGGGATTCTTCAGATTCCGTGATAGAGCCGAGACAGGAAATCAAACTCCGATCAATGCGATGATTGGTACAATACGCATACACACCATGGACCTTTTCGATCACGCCCTGAGTAAACGCATGTTGAGAGAAGCACCTTTAGCGGCGCGGATGCGCCCGCGCACCTTGCACGAGTTTTACGGCCAAGAGGAGATCGTCGGAGAAGGACGTTTGCTGCGTCGCGCGATCGAAGCCGACCGCCTGTTCTCATCGATCATCTTTTGGGGACCACCGGGCTCGGGGAAAACAACCCTGGCGATGATCATCGCCAATACAACCCAATCCCACTTCGAGACCATCTCGGCCGTGCTGGCGGGAAAGCCGGAACTGAGACGTGTGATCCACGAAGCGGAAGAGCGACGTAAACTATACAACCGCCGAACGATCCTTTTCGTAGACGAAGTGCATCGCTGGAACAAAGCCCAGCAAGACGCCTTGTTACCTCACGTGGAAACGGGCAGGATAACCCTGATCGGCGCGACTACGGAGAACCCATACTTCGAAGTCATCGGCGCGCTGGTCTCACGCTCACGTATCTTCCAACTTCGTCCTTTGCAAGACTCCGAAGTGCAACAGGTCATCGAAAATGCACTGCACGATTCCACACGTGGCTACGGGGCGCGAGAGGTCCTTCTCGACGACGAGGCATTAGATCACCTGGTACGCGTTGCTGGTGGCGATGCTCGCAACGCCCTGAATGCGCTCGAGCTTGCCGTGGAATCTTCACCACCCAATGAAGACGGTGCCATCCACATAACGCTAGGCGTTGCCCAAGACTCGATCCAGCGCCGAGCGGTGCTCTACGACAAAGATGGCGATGCGCATTACGATACCATCTCTGCTTTCATCAAGTCCGTGCGCGGCTCTGATGCCGACGCGGCCCTCTACTGGTTGGCCAAGATGCTCTATGCCGGAGAGGATCCGCGATTTATTCTCCGCCGGTTGTTGATTTTAGCATCCGAGGACATCGGCTTGGCTGATCCTATGGGCTTGGTTGTCGCGGCAGCCGCGATGCAGTCATTTGAATTCGTAGGCTTACCCGAAGGGGTGTTCCCGATCGTCGAAGCCACACTTTACCT
>WVZH01000467.1:2480-12089 GCA_011772595.1 Anaerolineales bacterium | reverse complement strand
TACCCACACGATTTTCCCGACCATCACATCGGCCAACAGTATCTTCCCGAGCAATTGTTGGGCACCATCTTCTATCAACCCTCCGACCAAGGGTACGAAACCGAGATTGCCGAGAGGCTTGAGCGCTGGCGTGTGGCGCAACGTGAAGCGTTGGGGATCAAAGAGACCGAACCGTTGCCCGACCTCCCTGAGCGGGAAATTCAAACCATTAAACGACACCACTCCCGCCGGGGCGCTGGGAACGTGTGAGTGAGTCGCATGACAACAATCCTTCTCATCCGACATGGAGAAAACACCTTCGTAGGAGAGGGTAAACTTGCCGGCTGGCTTCCCGGCGTCCATCTCAACGAACGCGGTAAAATCCAGGCAGCAGCGTTGGCAGAAGCTCTCAAACCGATCAAACTTCGTGCCGTTTACGCTAGTCCACTCGAGCGTGCAGTTGAGACAGCGACACCTCTCGCTGCTTCAAAGAGCCTGCAAGTCGTCGTCCGGGAAGGTTTAGGAGAAATCCATTACGGTCGTTGGCAGGGCCGGTCGATTAAAGCTCTGCAAAAGCGAAAACTGTGGTCGGTCGTGCAAATGATACCTTCTCTGGCCAGATTCCCCGATGGCGAATCGTTCTCCGAAGCGCAAGCGCGCATCGTCGCCGAGCTTGAGGCGCTACGAGCGCTCCACCATACTCAAAAATCGGTTATCGCCTGCGTCTTCCATTCCGACCCGATCAAACTCGCCATCGCACACTATATTGGTCTCCCACTCGATCTCTTCCAACGCCTCACGGTTGAACCGGCTTCGATCAGCGTTCTGCACATCGATAAACGGCATACTCGTCTCATCAGCCTCAACGACACACGTGCGACGATAGCAGGCCTGCGAGGGTGATATACTTCTCCAGAGAATATTGTGCGTAAAAATATCCTCGAGAGAAATTATTGCCGTGGAGCCTGGAATGTCCCCGAAAGAGTTTGATCTACGACCAGTTAGTCGCATAACGACTGGCGCTGTCGGGCCACAAGGTCAACGCGTCTTCTATATCCAGGCACGCAAAGATGAGGAATTGGTCACATTGCTTGTCGAAAAACAGCAGGTGCAATCTTTGGCTATCGGTCTTGAACAGTTCCTCGCCGACCTCGACAAACGATTTCCAGAGCTGCCCGAAGCGATAATGACATACATCGAGGACGAGATGGCGCTTGAACAGCCCCTCGATCCTGTTTTTCGTGTTGGTCACATGGGTCTAGGTTATGATGAGGAGAACGATTTATTGGTGCTTGTGGCTCGGGAAATTCAATACGAAGACGACGATCCCGAAGAGGCCGACGTCGCTCGTTTTTGGTGCACGCGATCTCAGTTGCGTGTGATGTGTACCTGGGGATTAGAACTCGCGAGCCGTGGTCGCCCCACTTGCGGTAACTGCGGCCAACCCATCAACCCCGAAGGTCATTTCTGCCCCAAGCGAAACGGACACAAACACTAGTTCATGCCTAGGTACTCATAGGCTTGCATGGTCGGCATTCAATCCGCTTGCCATTGTGATGACAGCTATGACTTCACCGATTTACACACACCCAGACACGATCCTTCGCATCCTAGGCACAGGTGATATCGACGTCGTCGGTCAATTTAGATGGAGTTCAAACTACACTTTCCTGACTCAAGTGACGTATGACGATGAGACACTGCCAGCAGTTTATAAACCCTCTCAGGGGGAGCGACCGCTGTGGGACTTCCCTCGTGGTACGCTAGCGGCTCGCGAGGTCGCCGCGTACCTCACGAGTGATGCATTGGGTTGGGCGCTCGTCCCTCCAACCGTGCTACGTCAAGATGGCCCTGCCGGTCCGGGCTCTCTCCAGTTCTACGTCGACGCCGATCCCGAACGCCATTACTTCACCTTCACTGAGGAAGAGAAACAACGCCTTCGGCCTGTCGTCGCTTTTGATCTCCTGATCAACAACGCGGACCGCAAAGGGGGGCATGTCTTACTGACCCCGGACGACAAAATCCATCTGATCGATCACGGCATATGTTTTCATCAGGATTACAAGTTACGCACCGTCCTATGGGATTTCGTCGACGAACCTATTCCGCAGGATCTCTTGGGGGATGTACTTAGATTCCGTGAACGCGTGGAGGCCGAGGAACCCATACGCGACGCCTTCTCAAAATTACTTTCCAAAGCAGAGATCCAGGCCCTTCTCCATCGCGCAGATCAGCTACTCTCCACAGGGTGCTTCCCCGCGCCTGGCCCTGGACGCCCTTATCCATACCCGTTAGTATAATCACCTCAGAACCTGCGAAACGATTTTGGAGAGCCAATGTCCGAAGTGAAATTCGCGCTTCTTGGATTCGGCAACGTCGGCCGGGCATTAGCCCGACTCCTGCTTGCGAAAGATGATGAATTACGCCAGCGATACGACCTTACTTGGCGTGTCGTGGGCATCGCAACCCAGCGCCATGGTACCGCGCTCGATCCTGATGGCATCGATCTAGGAAAAGCCCTGGCGATCGTCGAGACCGGAGAAACCTTACACCAGATCTCCGTTGGCCGCACACCGGACGAGAGCGTCGAATTTATCCGCGCTTCAGAAGCCGATGTGCTCTTTGAGAACACACCGGTGAATTATCAAACCGGCCAACCCGCCGTCGACCACATTAAAGCTGCTCTCGAGGCCGGCATGCATGCCATCACCGCGAACAAAGGACCTGTCGTTCACGCCTATCGTGAGCTGACAGAATTAGCCCGGAGCCAGCACCGTCACTTTTTTTTCGAATCCTCCGTAATGGACGGCGCGCCGATCTTTTCCTTGTGGCGCCAATCGCTACCAGCCTCCAAATTGCATGCCTTCCGCGGTGTTCTCAACTCGACGACCAACCTCATCCTGACTCTCATGGAGCAAGGGAGTTCCTTCCACCAAGCTGTTTCACACGCACAGGCCATCGGTATCGCCGAGACCGATCCCAGTGGCGATACCCAAGGTTGGGATGCCGCTGTTAAAGTTGCCGCCCTGGTGACAGTCCTCATGGGCACGCCACTTAAACCCGATCAGGTTAAACGCCAAGGGATTGAGGATCTCTCCCTCGAGGACATCGCTTCCGCTTGTGCTGCAGGTAAACGGTGGAAGTTGATCTGTCAGGCGAAGTTGGATGAGGGGACGGTGAATGCCACTGTGCGCCCCGAGCAAATCGGTCCTGAAGATCCCCTCTACAACGTCATGGGGACTTCCTCGGCTGTGACCTTCCAGAGCGACGTCTTAGGCGATCTGACCGTCATGGAAGCTGACCCCGGCCCACACACCACTGCGTACGGTTTACTGGCAGATTGTATTAATGCTGTCTATTGATTGATTAACGGCTCGAGCGCCAATATCGGTAAGAATCGCACAACAACGATCCCGCGACCCGCCTCTTCATTGAGCAAATCAAGTTTCTGCGTCTTGCGATCAGATTGCTGACAGCCGCTGCCTAGTGGACAGACACATATTCACAGATAATACGCGATAGAATAGTTCCACTATATCTAACCATCGTCAGCACGCCAGGGAAGAAGCGGCCCTGTGTGGACCATCGCTGTCCCCCTCGGCGATAGGTAAGGAGATTCGGCTTTGGAATATAACCCTTTCGTAGCGCTGCTCCTCATTACGGGACTTGCTGTCGTCGTACCCGTTTTGGCGAACCGCATACGCAGACTCCCAATCCCGATCGTCGTCGGAGAGATCTTCGCCGGGATATTAATTGGTCATAGTGGATTTAATATTGTCGAGACCTCCCCCACCCTCGAATTCTTGGCCGAGTTTGGGTTTGCATACCTTATGTTCCTCTCAGGCCTAGAAGTCGACTTCAATCTTCTTCTCGCATCAGGGCGTAGAGAGACTAAGACGCCTTTATGGGAGCGCCCTCTGCCTNNATGTTCGGTGTTGTTCAAAATCCCTTGTTAATGGGCCTCATCTTAAGCACCACGTCTCTGGGCGTCGTTGTACCGGTGCTCAAGGAGCAGGAAATCCTGGGTTCGCGCTACGGCCAATTTCTCCTGGTTGCCTCCTCGGTTGCAGATTTCGTCACGCTGTTACTTCTCACCGTCGTGATCGCAATCCGCAGCAGGGGTCTGACGCTGGATTTGCTGCTGATCCCTGTCTTACTCCTTATCTTCTTCATGGTGGCGAGAGCAAGCCTGCGCATCGCCGAGGTACCCCTTCTACGCAGAATCTTTGAAGAACTGTCCAGTGCGACGGCACAGATTCGCGTTCGCGGTGCCCTTGCGCTGATGGTCGCTTGGGTCGTTTTCGCTGAAGCCCTCGGTGTTGAGTTGATCCTGGGCGCTTTCCTTGCCGGCGCCATCGCCGGCCTGGTAGCCGGCCCCGGCGACACGGGTTCTCGAGAAAAGCTCGACGCCATCGGATACGGATTTTTCATCCCCATCTTTTTCATCATGGTGGGTGTCGACTTCAACTTGCGGGTTCTGATCGAATCTCCAACTGCCCTCCTGCTAGTGCCTCTACTCGTGTTCGTCGCATACGCTGTGAAGATCCTGCCTGCTTTGATCTTTCGCCTCAACTTCTCTTGGCGCGATACCCTGGCGGCGGGTTTCCTGCTCTCCTCACGCCTTTCACTCATCATCGCTGCAGCCTCAATCGCATTGAGTATCAATGCCATCACAGAGGCGGTCAACTCTGCCGTCATTCTTCTTGCTGTAATCTCCTGTACCGTCTCGCCCCTGGTATTCAACCGATTGTTCCTGCGAGGTGTCCCCGAACGACGTCGCGGTACGATCATCCTGGGTCAAGACCCGATGGTGGAGTTTCTTGCCGAACGGCTGATAAAAACAGGGGAACGCGTATCGGTCGTTTGCCCCGACGAGAGCCGTGTGGCCGCTTTTGAAAGCCTCAATGTGCCCATTGTCACGGGTTGTCCCGAT
The DNA here is from genome assembly GCA_011772595.1 of Anaerolineales bacterium. The sequence continues at coordinate 7,177 of WVZH01000467.1, read as the reverse complement.
CAGGAAACCGCGTTGGAACAAGCCGGAGCTGAGGAAGCGCGTGTACTCCTCGACCTCACCAGTAGCTCCGAGGAGACACTGGCCGTGTGCACACTGGCCAGAGTGCGATTCGACATCCCTCTCGTAATCTCGCGCATCAGCGATGTGGAATTGATCCCTCGCCTGCGCGAATTGGATGTGAAGGTGGTCCAACCAGCGCTAGCCACAGCGATGGCGCTTGAGGGAGCCATGCGCTATCCGAGCGCCTTCGATGTCCTCGTCCATCATGTGGAGGACGTAGAAGTAAGCGAAGTGCGATTCTCCAATACACAATTGAGTGGTATGCCACTTCGGAAAATTCGCCTGCCTGGGAATGCCCTCATCCTGAGCATCCAGCGCGACGAATCCATCACCGTCCCATACGCGGACACCATACTACGAATCGGAGACCGCATCGGCCTGATCGGGAATCCCGAGTCACTCGAAGGCGCGATGGCCCTTCTCCGGGGTTAGGGGGTTTCAGCGGCACAACGGACAACAGACCTCTCCGAGGATCAGGGACAATCTCCTTTGAGAAACTCATTCTGATCGGAGTGTCGACCTTGACGCATTGGATTTTTCGTTGTAGACTGTTGCAGCATCTTATGAAAAGGAAGGCGCACCTGATGAGCATGGTAGGGATCAGCGATATGCAGGCTGACCGCACCCGAAACGAGCGCGGATTCGGTGCAGGTATGCCTACGCGGAGTGCGCCTACTGGCAGATAACGGTCCCCCAATAATTTGACCGCGGGCGTGCTCCAGCGCCCGCGGTTTTTGTTTTCACCCCCATCCGGCCGCGGGCATCCGTGGCCGGATGGTTTAACGGGAGGATGCAATGGAACAGGTAGCGATACAGGTTCATGAGGCTTACAAGGTCTTCCATAAGGAACGCCGAGTTTCGTTGCGGCGTGGAAATGGGCAGGACAAGCCCTCCTCAGTGACCGCTGTCGACTGCGTGTCGTTCCAGGTACAGAAAGGCGAGATCTTCGGTGTACTCGGTCCCAACGGCTCCGGGAAGTCCACCTTGGTGCGTTTAATCGCCACGCTGCTCCTGCCAGATGGCGGTGCCGTCTCGGTCTTCGGTCACGACGTCGTGCGCGAGGCGATGGCCGTACAACGGCTCATCAATCGGGTCTCAGTCGAAGCTTCCTTCTTCAAGAAGCTCTCACCCATGGAGAACCTGAGTTACGCTGCGCATTTGTACGGCCTAAATTCACAGCAGGCGCGCGCACGAACGCTGGAGCTTCTCGACCGCCTTGGATTGGAACGCGCAGAGACGCGCAGACCCGTCGAGGAGATGTCGCGCGGCATGCAACAAAAGGTCGCCATCGCCCGCGCCTTGCTCACTCGCCCCGCTGTACTCCTGCTGGACGAGCCGACGACTGGGTTGGACCCACGCTCCAAGCGAGAAGTACAGACGCTCGTGCGTGAACTTCGAGACCAGGACGGCACAACCATCTTGCTGACGACGCACGACATGAAGGAGGCAGACTCGCTTTGTGATCGTGTTGCCATCATGGATAAAGGCAGAGTCGTAGCACTCGATACTCCCAGTCGGCTCAAGGACCAAGTCCCCAAGACCAACGGACATACAACAACGCTCGAAGACGTGTTCCTGAAGTTGACCGGTAAGAAGTTGGTATCCACAAAGGAGGATGGGAGTCGGGATCCATGATTCCCACCCTCCACTTCCGCGAAGTGAGTTCGAGAAGGAGGTGAGTTAAGACATGGTTTCATCAGCTCTGAGACAGTTCCGCGCTTCCTACGCTTTCGTAGAGCGCAATGCATACCTGGTAAAGCGATATTGGGCCTGGGAGATCGTCTGGCTTGCATATTCGATCGCCAACAGCCTTTCGGTGAGTTATATCGGGTTAGGTATGGAGCAGATCAGTGGGCAAGGCGTCGATGGTCGTTATCTTGTCTTGTACCTGGTGGTTGGAACACTGGTCTGGCGTTACCTCTCAATCATCTTTTATTGGATCACCGACATGATCAGCCTCGAGCGATGGGAGGGGACAATCGAATATACGCTCATGGCACCGATTCACCGTCTCACCCATATGGCCGGTCAGACAGCTTTTGCCGTCCTGTACAGCTTGCTGTTCACGGCCATCATTCTGATCGTCACGGTGATGCTTTTCCAGATCGATCTTACCGACGCGAATCTGTTCGGGGCGACACTGGTGATGTTGTCGGGAAGCCTTTCCTTCGTCGGCGTTGGCATCGTTGGCTCTATCTTGCCACTGCTCTTCCCCGAGCGCGGCGCACAAATGACGCACGTGATCATCGCTACATTGTTACTCATCTCCGGTGTTTACTACCCTGTGAACGTCTTGCCACGCTTGCTGCAAAAAGCAGCGGTGTTTTCACCTGCGACGTATGTACTGCGTGGGGTGCGCGCTGCTATGCTCGAGGGCGTTTCGACGACCGCCTTGTGGACGGAGATCTGGCCTGCCTTGCTGATCGGTTTGTTCACCATCCCATTGGGTCTCAAGACCTTTGCGATCGCTGAACGATACGCCAAACGAGCCGGCAAGTTACACAGAAACGGATGAGCGAATATCGTTAAAATGAGATAGTAGGAGCACCTCATGAACTCTAAAAACGACCACCTTAATCTCGTGATGCACACGGAAATACCAGACCTTCCCGATTTGGCATTCCGACTCTATCGCAATGAAAACGATATACCCATCATTGCGGATATCGGACAGCGCTGCCTTGATGCGGACAAGATCGAAACCCTGTGGACCACGGACGAAGTTGCACGTATGATCGAACATCTCCCCAACTTCAATCCTGAGAAGGACGTGTTGTTTGCAACGATCGCCGATGAGGTTGTGGGCTACATTCGCGTCCATTGGGCTCAAGAATTAGAAGGCGCACGAATATATTTTCACAACGGGTGTGTCCTTCCCCATTGGCGGCGTAAAGGGATCGGGAGTGCGTTACTACGCTTTGGGCAACAACGCCTGCGTGCCATCGCCGCACAGCACCCCTCCGACGGCCTTCAAGCCTTCCAATCGTGGCACGCGGATACCGAAGACGGAACTCGAGCGTTGTTTGAGGCTGACGGCTACGAGCCAGCAAGATACTCCTTCGAGATGGAACGATCGCTCGGTGATCTTCCACCCGAGGTCCCCCTACCTCAGGGATTGGAGCTTCGCCCCGCCCGACCCGAACATTACCGTGCCATCTGGGAAGCACTGGATGAAGCCTTCCAGGATCACTGGGGGTATGTCCCGGCGAAGGACTCGCAATACGAATGGTGGATGAAAAGCCCGACATTCCAGCCGGATTTATGGAAAGTTGCATGGGACGGCGATCAGGTAGCAGGCATGGTGCTCAACTACATCGATCACGATGAAAATGCTCGCTACAATCGGAAGCGTGGTTACACGGAGGACATTTGTGTTCGCCGACCGTGGAGGAAGCAAGGTCTCGCTCGCGCGCTTCTCATCCAAAGTCTGTATACGCTCAAGGGTATGGGGATGAAAGAAGCTTGTTTGGATGTGGACACGGAAAACCTGAGTGGCGCACTGCGTTTGTATCAGGGCGTCGGCTTCCAAGCGGTTAAACGCTACACCACCTACCGAAAACCAATATCCTGAGCCAGTTCCCACGTTGCGATCGGCTGAATCAGGAAGTAGTCCAAACAGAGTAAAAACAATATGAAATCCACGACTTTTGAAGACCTCTATCACAACGGATACTGCATACGTCCGGCTGACATGAAAGATCTCCGGGAAGCAGTAGCGATGTTCAATGCTTGTTCACAAGCCACGATCGGGAGTCACGAGTTCACCCTCGAACGATACGCACGCGAGTGGCAAGCACCTGGCTTCAACCTCGACGAAGACACTCGCATCGTACTCTCCCCGGATAGCCAGATCGTCGGTTGCATTGAGGTACGGACGCTCACCGATCCTCCTGTACACCCCTGGGTGTGGGCACGTGTCCACCCGAATTGGGAAGGCAATGGTGTCGCCAGCGCAATGATGAACTGGGGAAAAGCTCGAGCTCATGAAGCAGCCATCCACCGTGTTCCTGAGGACGTACGTATCGCCATGTACAGCGGCACGATAAAGACGCATAAGCCTTCAAATGAGCTGCTGGAAGGGTTCGGTATGCAAGTAGTGCGCCAGAGTTACCGCATGCGCATCGACTTTGAAACTCAACCCGCCACGCCATCTTGGCCGCAAGGGATTCGCGTGCGCACTTACAAGCACTCAGAAGATGCCGAAGCCACATATCGAGCTCAGGAGGAAGCTTTCCAAGACCATTGGGGATACGTCGATGTGCTTTTCGAAAAAGGCTTCCAACAGTGGCAGCATTTCAACATCGACCAGGAACACTTTGACCCCTCACTCTGGTTCCTGGCAACAGAGAATGAAGAAATCGTAGGTCTCGCGTTATGTCGGCTTCAGGCAGATGACAACCCCGACTTGGGATGGGTGAATGTCCTTGGCGTGCGCCGGCCGTGGCGAGGGCGCGGCCTGGGCTTGAAATTGCTACACCACGCTTTCAACGCCTTACACGAACGCGGGAAAAGGGGCGCGGCGTTAGAGGTCGACACTCAGAGCCTAACGGGTGCCACCCGGCTCTACGAAAAAGCGGGCATGCGAGTCGAGCGTCATTATCTAACTTATGAACTCGAACTGCGTCCCGGTCGCGAAC
>WVZH01000467.1:1516-2422 GCA_011772595.1 Anaerolineales bacterium | reverse complement strand
CCGAGGAAGATAAAAAACAATCCCTATCAGGCCGTGTTATGGGACCTTGGCGGTGTGCTCGTCCGCACGTTCGACAGAAGCGGACGAGCGCGCTGGGAAGAGCACCTCGGGCTCGAGCCTAACGAACTATCAAAATTGGTCTTCGAAGGAGAGATGAGTCGCAAAGCCTCGATCGGCAAAGCGACCACGGAGGATATTTGGCACTCGGTGTCCGAGCAGTTTGACCTATCTCCCAAAGAGCTAGAAGACCTTGAGCGTGATTACTGGGCAGGTGACCGCGTCGACCAGGAGTTGATTGCGTTCATCCGCAGTTTGCGCCCCGAATTCAAGACCGGCCTGATCAGCAACGCATGGCCCGACTTGCGCCCGGCCATGGAAGGACTATGGCACATCGCAGACGCTTTTGACGAGATTGTTATTTCTGCTGAGGTAGGCATGGTCAAGCCCGATGCGCGCATTTACCACATGGCGCTTGACCGGTTGGAGGTTAAACCAGAACAGGCGATCTTCGTGGACGACTTTCCTGAAAATGTCGCTGGCGCCAAGAATGTCGGCATCCACGCCATTCTCTTCCTAAGCACGGATCAAGTGCTCTCGGAGATACGCTCATTGCTCGATCTTGCATAACGACATTCCGCTGATATGCCCTCAGAAAGCGATCATATTCTGCTCTGCTTTTTGGATCTTCAGCTCACGAGCCCGGAAGTCGCGTGTCTAGACGAGCAAACTTCACCCAAGCTTGTACAATAAACAATTCAAGCGAGGGAATCAGACCGAATAACACTCGCAGCGACATCCATATCAACCCAGGGTAACTCGTACGGAAGCATTCATTCTCGTTTCACATTGCAGCCTGTACGCGATAATGGCAAAATAGGAATCGTCACGCGGCGACTGGTTGGCCCG
>WVZH01000467.1:414-1487 GCA_011772595.1 Anaerolineales bacterium | reverse complement strand
GGTATCGCATTTGCCGAAGCTTCACGCACTATGACCATGGTTCAGGTGCCGATCTTTTTGCGTGAGTTGGGCGCTGAAATTGATGAGATCGGATTTTTCTTCACCGTTTCCCTCATCTTCCCATTGCTACTCCGCATTCTGGGTGGTTGGATCGCCGATAGAATCGGAAGATTGCGCGCCATCTGGTTCGGCAGCCTGGCGGGAGTCTTGGCTTATATTCCTTACGCAATCGCGCCATCTTGGGAGGTGGCTTTATTGGGGCCGGCTTTGCTCGCTGTGGCCACGGCTTTGATTGCCCCCTCCTACCGAGCACACATTGCCGAAACCACCGACAGGAAGTACCTCGGCCGCGTTTTTGGTATCACTGAAACCGTTCGTAACACAGCCTGGATCCTCGGTCCCCCCATAGGCGGTATGTTGGCCCAGTTCCTCGGATACCGATGGTTGTTCGCCGCAGCAATTCTCTCCTATGCCGTCGCTTCGATAATCTTTCTAGTCATGACGCGCTCCATGGTCGATTCAAGAGGAGCAATCCCTGAGAAACAAAAGATCAACTCCTTTTGGGCATCTCTCCGCGAGGTGGTGGTTTTGGCTGTGTCGGGCGGTCTGGTCACCTGGATATTGATTTCCGATGGCGTGGCCGACATCGCTTCGAAACTATCCTTCGATCTCATGCCGGTCTATCTCAGCGACATCGCCAATCTCAGCAAACAAAATGTGGGCATACTCGATGGGCTGCACGGCATCGCCTGGGTTGCTTCCGGCGTGCTTGGCGGCTGGATGGTGGATAAGGCTGGAGAGCGTGTCAACGTAGTTCTAGGTCTCATCCTCTTGATTCTTTCTCGCCTCGTATTCGCCTTTGCGTCCAGCTTTTGGGGCTTTGCAATCTCTTGGATTGTGTTAGGTATCGGTGGCGCGTTGATCAAACCCGCGCTGAATTCGCTGGTATCAAAAGGTGTTCCGTCACATTTATTGGGAATTACGTTTGCCTTCATCGCGACCAGCGAGGGAATAATCTCCATGCCCTCCCCCTGGATTGGGAGTCAGATCTGGAATACGTTCGGTCCGAAGGC
>WVZH01000467.1:0-234 GCA_011772595.1 Anaerolineales bacterium | reverse complement strand
GAATAGAGTGCAACGCGTGGTCTGGAGGCGAAATAATAGCGACGAGCCCCCTGCCATCCGCAGGACGGCCCGGCACTGCCGCTCTTGCCGGGATATCACCGTCGCTAAACCCTAACGGAAGGGCATAACTCCGGCCAGTCGGCGCTATCTTTTCCTGATCGCCACTCTGCGCAAACTGGTGGCTCAGGGAGGTTGGCCGGAGGCAGCCAAGGCCGACGGCGACTCGCAGTCCCT
>WVZH01000311.1 GCA_011772595.1 Anaerolineales bacterium | reverse complement strand
GGGGGTGCGGATGCGGACACGTTTATCTTTGCCCTGGGTGGCAGCATCGGCGGCTTGATTGACGGTGGCGCGAGTGGTGACACACTGGTAGGCACTGATACCGCTAATACCTGGGAAATTAATGGCTCCGATGCCGGTGCGTTGAATGGGCAGGTTTTCACCGGAATCGAGAATCTTACTGGCGGCGCTGAGGCGGACGCTTTTGTATTCGCTGATGGGAGCAGCATCAGTGGAGCGGTCGACGGCGGCGGGGGCAGCGATACGCTGGACTATTCCGCTTACACGACCGGCATAACAATAGACCTTGGGACAGGTGGTGCCACCGGAACAGGTGGGATAAGTAATATCGAGAACATCATCGGCGGTTTGGGCGCCGACACCCTCATAGGACCTGACTCAGACAGTATTTGGTACATTACCGGCACCGACGCCGGCAGCGTTGGCGGCGTTGTTTTCTCGGGCATCGAGAACCTGACCGGTGGTGCGGGCGCGGATACTTTTATCTTCGCCGACGGCAGCAGAGGTTAGCGGAGTAATTGATGGTGGAGCAGGGATCAACACCCTGGATTACTCCGGCTACACCATAGACCTAACGGTCGACCTTGAGGCAGGTACGGCAACCGGTACAGGAGGGGTGGCAAATATCCAGAATGTCACGGGTGGCGGCGGCAGTGACACGCTTGTTGGAGACAGCGATGAGAACATCCTCATCGGTGGGGCGGGCGATGATGTCCTCACCGGCGGCCTAAGGGCTGATACCCTTGACGGTGGAGCTGGCACTGACACGGTGGAGGAGCAACGGGATGCGGCCTTCACGTTAACGGATGCCGCTTTGACCATTGGCCTTGAAGGCATGGACGCCTTGCTGGGCATCGAACAAGCGGTTCTCATCGGTGGGGCGGGTGCCAATACCATGGATGCCTCGGGTTTTGCCGGAACGGTAGCACTTGCTGGAGGGGAAGAAGACGACATCTTTATGGTAAACCTGGGGACCTACACCGTTGATGGAGGTACTGGCAATGACACGCTTGTAGCCGGGGATAAAGAGAACACCTGGGAGATCACGGCAGGAGATGCCGGGACGCTCAACGGGAGCATTTTCACCAGCATCGAGAACCTCATCGGCGGTGCTGTTGCGGATAGCTTCGTTTTGGCTGCCGGCGCCATGGCCACCGGCCTGATCGACGGTCGCAAGGGTGAAGACAGGTTAACGGGTGGAAATACAGCCAATACTTGGAGAATAA
>WVZH01000354.1 GCA_011772595.1 Anaerolineales bacterium | reverse complement strand
GATCGCTGCCGACATCCACGCAACCCAAACCGCGCAAGCCCCCACACCTACAGAAACTGCGACCCCTACCCCAATCCCAACACCCACCCAGACCCCCATCCCACGCCCGGATTATGCTGCCGCGATACTGACCCTCGCCGATCTTCCCCCAGCTTACGAAGAGATGCCTGCCGAAAATCTAGAGGAGTTTAAACGCAGTTTCTCCGAGGAACCCTTTCCGGCCAATACCATTTTCGCGTATTGGGACTTCAAGCGCCCCGAACTCTTGATGGGATTCACCACAGTTCTCATCACAGCGTCGGAGCAAGAAGAATTAGATCAAGAACTGCCATTTTTCACCGAGGGATTTATTAGAGGAATTGCACAGGGGTTTGGAGGATCTTTCTTTCAAGAAATCGAAATCTTAGATGAATTCGATGAGCTTGGAGACAATTCTATCGGTTTAACCACGGTTGTAGACTATGAGAATATACCGTTCCGCTTTGATGTTGTTGGGTTTCGGAGAGAATCGATAGCAGCCTGGATCGTTCTCATGTACATTGACGGCGAGACGCCGACCGTTTCCGTCCACGGACTCGCACAAACACTCGACCACCGCATCCGCGATCTTCTGCATGTTGAGCTGCTCGAAGCCGTACCTGAATATTCTTTCAGCTTAGACCAGGAAGCCGTCGACGTGTGTTGGAACGAGGACGGATCGCTTTCCATAGCTTACGATTTCGTGTTCACCAACGACGCAATCGCAGCCCCGATCGATTTCGTCGACGTCGCCATCCCCTCCGAGCACTACGAGATGGAGAACGCTTCCGCTGAGGTAGATGGTATTCCGATCAAACACATCGCCGAATCGACCTTTCTCACCGGCGCCCTGGAACTAGGATTAGGCGACAATGCCATCCCCCCAGGCAAGACGGGGAAGGTTACATTTAGGATTCATGGCATCCAAAGAGTGCTTCTCGCCAGTCCGGATGGCGAACCCAGCGTACACGCCATCTTCGCACCCACCTTTTTCTCGCCCGAGTTCGTACACGGGACCACCGATTTCCGTGTCGTCTTCCATCTACCCCAGGATGTGCCAGCCGACGAGGCGCGTTGGCACACAGCGCCAAACGGTTGGCCGGCGGAGCCGACCATGGATTACGACGAGGACGGGCGCATCACTGCCGCCTGGATCAACCCCCAGGCCAACGGGCACACACAATACGTCTTCATCATGTCCTTCCCCAAGGTTTATGTGCCCGAAAACGCACTCGTGCAGCAATAGCGGCAATACCATTTTATACTCGGTTGGTGTGAGGTTTTACGAATTTCCACCACTGATTAGTAGCAGAAGCCCTGTCAGCTAATGGCAAGCTTGGTCTTGCAAAGGCTCACTGTGTATCACAAGGAGGAGGGCAAGGCGATGAGAAAGCGGTGGACGGTTATGTTGACGATCCTAATATTGGCGTTGACCGCCTGCGAACCCACGCAGGATGAGATCGATGCGCATGGTACCGAGGTCGCAGGTTCTATCTTCGAAACACAGACCGCACAAGCCAAACTTGCCACGGCGACACCCACGTTGACGCCCTCAGCCACGCCAACTCCGACAGAGAGCCCAAGCGACTTGCTTCCGCGTGACCAGAACTTCTCGCTGCACGCCCTCAGATTGAACGATCTGCCCCCAGGATATGCGCTAGCAACAGAGGACGTTCAAAATCTACTGGAAAGAGGGCTGCCTGGGTTCCCATACCAAGTTGAGCGCATCTATGGTTTTCGAAACGAGTCGACCACTGAATTGGTCGCAGGTTTACATGTGTTGTTACCTTCGGAAGACGAAAGAGTGGAGTTGGATCAATATCTCGCCGAGATTACACGGCAATTGCTCTCGAAATTTACGGTCTCCGATAAAATCGCATTTCAGGATATCGAGGAAATAAAAGGATTGGCCGAATTGGGGGATGCGATCACCGGTTATACGACGGTTTCACAGTTCGGTGAGGACACTTTTCGGTTCAACATCATTGGCTACAGGCGCGGTGTTATCGGCTTGTGGATATCGGTAACGCACCTCGACGGTGAAACTTCCCAAGTATCTTTAAACGGTTTAATTGAAACAATTGACTCTCGTATTACGGAACCATCCGAAAATATTGACCAATACTATGGGCATACGATTCAAGCACTGACCGATGCGATCGAGTCATTCCCTGAAGATTCAAATTTGTATTATCTTCGAGGAAAAGCCTATTACAAACGTTATGAAATTGCTTCCACGGTGAGAGATCCCAGCGCAGATAGCAAGGACTTTGAAAAGGCGATCGAAGACTTCTCAACCGCCATTGAGCTCAATCCCAGATATGCCTCGGCATATAGTTATCGGGGAATGGCACACGCTGCAATGCGTCACATCGAAGATGCGTTATTTGATTATGGCATGGCGATCGCTATCGACCCCAGCCTTTCTTCGACGTACTATGCGCGCGCTTTGCTATTCGAAGAGCGCGGCGATTTCGAGCTCGCCATCATCGATTACAAGCTTTTCCTCGAGTTGAACACGGATCCGTATTGGCGCAATGAGGCGGAGATTAGGCTTGTAGCGCTCCAGGAAAGTGGAACATTTTGTGAGCCGTACCAGCGCACGTTGGTCGCAGATGCGATCTACGGCGGCGCAGGGAGCGAGACAATCACATTCTACGGCCCTCGCGGGGTGGCGGTGACGACGGAAGGTGAAATCTACGTTACCGATTCTTTGAACCATCGTATCCAGCACCTCAGCCCAGAAGGGGAGCTTCTGCATGTCTGGGGACATTTCGCTTCAATCCAAGCAGGTGAGGCAGCTGGCGGTACATTCAACGAGCCATGGGGGATCGGGGTTTCCTCAGATGGGGTCACCGTTGCCGATACCTGGAACCACCGCATCCAACAATTTACAGCCAATGGCGAGTTCATCAGGATGTACGGAACCTTTGGCACAGGGGAAACCGCGTTCGCCTTCTGGGGACCGCGCGATGTGGCCGTCGATTCCGACGGGCGAGTGTTTGTCACCGATACCGGCAACAAACGCATCGTCGTGTTCGATGGGGATGGAAAACATCTACAGACCATTTCACCCTTTGGCGGTAGCGGCGTGGGGCAAATGGACGAGCCTGTCGGCCTCGCGCTTGCCAAAGACGGGCGTGTGTTCGTGGCCGACACGTGGAATATGCGAGTTCAGATCTTCTCTCGGGAGGGTAAATTTCTCGATCAATGGCCCGTCTCGGGTTGGTACGGAAAATCGCTCACCAACAAACCCTATATCGCACTAGATGACGAGGGCACGGTCTTTGTAACCGATCCGGAGGGCTTCCGGATTATGGCCTTCAGCGAGTCCGGTGAGCTTCTATACTGCTTTGGAAGCCCCGGGACGGACGCCTCCTCGTTTGGACTGCCTATTGGTGTGGCATACGATCACAAAGGTGGACTCTATGTCACGGACGCGGAGAATAACCGGCTCATGCATTTCGTTCTCGAGGAGTGAACTAGATCTCAGCGGAATGGATTCAACTACCATTTGCAACACCAGAAATATTAACGGGGGATACACAGGAAAACAACAATTCGAAATCAGGAGGTGGAACGATGAACGAGATTCAAGACATGCCAGATGCAGAACCGAAATATAAAAACATCGGCGGTTGGCTTATCCTCGTGGGAATAGGATTGGTCATCACTCCTTTCATTCGAGCTCTTATCATCTACAACGATCTTCTGCCAGCTTTCTCAAACGACATTTGGTCTGTTCTGACAACACCTGGAATGGCCGCTTACCATCCTCTTTGGGCCCCCCTACTGATCTTCGAATTATTGGGGAACGTTCTCTTCGGGCTGGCTACGATCATCCTGCTCGTTTACTTCATCAGAAAGATGAGGAGCTTTCCTCAACTCTATATCATCTTTTTACTCGCACAGATGGGTTTTATACTCGTGGACTTTGTCCTTGCCAACCAAATACCCTTCGTTCGTCAAAGTGGGGTTGGTATTTCCGCCCGGCAGATATTCGAAGCCTTCATTTGGCCCCTGGTCTGGATTCGCTACTTTCTGGTGGCGGAGCGTGTCAAGGGAACATTTGTCAACTAAGTGTGCCCTCTCATCTTTGGGGTAATAAACATATAAAAGTTTCACGAGAATCTGGATCCGTGGACCCTATGCTGTGTGTTGGTTTCAACGAAACTCAGAACCCAGATCCCTTAATCGTGAACCTCCGTTCCTTCAAGAAGCCATTTTCCATCACGAAAGCGATCGTATCCCCAGTTCGGTCGTAGTCTATGAGATGGACTCTCTCACTTACGGCGTGCCCGATGCCTGATCTATAGAACACACAGGACATCGCCCTCATCCGCTATAATATCCTCAATACCACACCCCTTTTCGACCATTTACCCTTCGCTGTCGCCACGCCGATACGGGAGATCATGGTTTGGTCCACGAAGGTTTGCAAACACCTCGCACCCGAATAATCGTCCCACCACGAGGACAGCACCGGACGCGACAGTAGACGAAGCTGGAGGTTGTCGCAACGCCGAGCTCGCTTCGTCTTAGCCAAGGAGGTCTCAATGCCTGCAGACAAACTCATGGCGTACTTCAAGGAAAACAAAGTCAAGTATAAGGTCATCGAACACTCAGAGGTCTACACAGCGCAGGAAATCGCCGCATCGGCGCACATCCCCGGTAAACAACTTGCCAAAACCGTGATGGTCAAGATCGACGGCGAGATGGCCATGGCGGTGCTCCCAGCTTCTTACAGAGTGGATTTCAAACAACTCAAGAAGGCGATTGGAGCGAAGAAGGTCGAGCTTGCGAGTGAGGGTGAATTCAAAGACATGTTCCCGGATTGCGAGGTCGGCGCCATGCCTCCGTTCGGACACCTCTACGATATGAAGGTCATCGTCGCCGAGAGCCTCACAGAAGAGATGGTGATCACCTTCTGCGGGGGCTCGCACACTGAATTGATCCAGATATCATTCCAGGACTTCGAGAGATTGGCCAAACCGAAGGTCGTGAATTTTTCGATCAAAGGATAGCATTCTGCAATTCGAAATCGTCGAAAACAAACCGCCCGATCTTGACGCGTCAGGTCTATGACCCTGTGGGCTTCAATGATAGGGTGCTTGAGCATCCTTTGGCTATCAGCCTGGTGGTGGTTCCTCATGGTAGCCAGAACCTTGGAGGTTCCAGCTACCTAAACACAAACGGGCAAATCCTGAACACTCAACCCCCCACAAACCTGATAACCAATTCTCAAGAAGGAGGCATCATGGACTTCTCGAAGTTTGAGGCCTTTATCTTCGACAAGATGTCCAAGTCGAAGCTACCGGGCCTCAGCGTCGTAATCATCGATGGTGGTGAGATCCTATGGTCACGAGGCTTCGGCTTTCGCGACCTCGAAAGGGGACTTTCCGCAACACCACACACACTTTACGCCATTGCATCGGTGACCAAATCGTTTACTGCCATTGCCCTGCTCCAACTCCAGGAGCAGGGCAAGCTGAGCCTCGAGGATCCCATTGACAAATACATACCTCTCGACATGCTTGCCAAAGAGGAGCCCATTCTACTGCGGCACTTGCTCTCACACGCCTCCGGCATCCCGGCGTTGGCCTATGCGGAGAGCGTCATTCGTGGTGTCATGGGCGCTGGCGAACACTGGATCCCCATCGCCAATTACGATGACATGTTCACCTTCTTGCAGAACGCTCAGAGCTACGCACGGACCAAGCCCGGTGAGCGCTGGTTTTACCTCAATGAGGGCTACGTGCTGTTGGGATATGTCATCGAAAAGGTATCCGGTACACCTTACAGTGAATACGTGCGTGAGAATATCCTTCATCCATTGGACATGAAACGCAGCTTCTTTACGAGAGAAGCGGTCGCGGAGGATCAGGACGCCGCGACACCGTACATCATCACCCGAGATAAAGAGCGTGTCCCTACCACCTATCCTTATGGCATGATCACCGCCGACGGCGGGCTCATCAGCAACGTTCTGGACCTCGCTCGCTATGTCTCCATGTTTCTCGGCCGCGGCGAACTCGGTGGCAAGCGCATCCTCAATTCCAAGTCTCTGGAGTCGATGGAGACCCCTCGTGTCTCCAGACCCTACACCGAAGGACCTTTCCGCGAGAGCGCATACGGTTACGGCCTTGGTGTGCTGCCGGACTTCCTCGGGCACAAGATCTTTGGCCATAGCGGTGGCCTTTATGCAGCTACCGCCTACATCGGTTACATTGTCGAGCAGAATATCGGCATCGCACTACTTGCCAACGGCGATGGCTACCCACTTTCCCAGTTTGGCATGTACGGCTTAGCGCTCCTACTAGGCGAGGACCCAACTATATATCCCATATTCCGCCTCGAACGAATGCTAGATGAACTGGAGGGGACCTACGAAACCTACAAGGGGACAATGAAAGCGCTCGTGAAGCGAAGCGGGGATTTCCTCATTCTGGAAGTGAAGGATAAGTACAGCGATCTCGTCGTCTATCTCATCCCGGAAACGCTTGACGAGGAATGCAGGATCTTCTACACCCTCGCAAGCGGTAATAAACTTCCAGTGGAGGTGACAATCAAAGATGATCATGTTGAATTGATCTACGAACGCTATCTTTTGAAAAAGACCGGCAAGCTACCGAGTTAAGCTATCACAAGGTGCTGGGCACCTGAGAGAAGGAGAAACGCCAACATGAACGCGAACAAGCACCTGAAGATGTTCGTTGGAATAACGTTGGCCGTTTTATTTCTAAGCGCTTGCAGTGGCGCGCCATCCGAGCCGACGAGCACACCTCCGCCTCCGCCTGCTCCAGCCACGACGGCTGTGATCGAAGGTCCACCCGGCGACATCCAACCGTTGAGCCCCGCGGAGTGCAACGATATCGCTAGCAGCCTGGCACGGACGGTAGGCATCGGCGTAGAGACCTCAGAAGTGCCTTTCGAGGATCGCCTGAGCGGGAAGACGGGCACGGGATGCATGGTAGCCGTCGTTGGCACAGGTCACGATTTCACCGACGAGACCTGGCCCAACACGACGACAGCTTTGGAGCGCTTGTTTCCTGCTGCAGGGTGGCAGGTAGATGACCGATATAGGGCTGACGGTCCTGCCGGGTTCATCGCTGGCTACCGCTTGGAAGACCAACTTTGCCTGTTGTACGTTAACCGTGAGCCTGCCGATATGAGTCTCTGCCCCGAAGACGAACCAATCTTCGTCTGCTGGGCAGACCTGACGCCTGAACAAAAGATCCACACCATCACGATTAATTGCGCCCACGGCGACTTCGCCGCGCTGGAACCCCAACCGAGCGACATCCAACCGCTAAATCCTGCGGATTGCGAGATCCTTGCCAGCACCCTGGAACAGACAGTGGGTATCGGTGTAGCGACTTCCAAAGAACCCTTCGAAGACCACCTAAGCGGGAAGACAGGCACAGGATGCATGGCTTCGGCCATGGGGACAGGCCACGATTTCGCCGATGAGACCTGGCCCGACACGACGAACGCTTTGGAGGGTATGCTCCCTGATGCGGGGTGGCAGGTCGACGATCGCTACCGGGCTGACGGCCCATCCGGATTCATCACCGGATACCGCCTGGGAGACCAACTATGCCTGTTGAGTGTCGGTCGAGAGCCTGTGGACATGAGTCTCTGCCCCGAAGGTAAAGCGATCTATGAGTGCTGGCCGGTTCTGACGCCCGAGCAGAAGATCCACACCATCACGCTCAACTGCGCCCANNGTGCGCATCGAATTCGCACCGGGTGCCATCTCGGATCAGGTGCAGGGCAGCTTGTCTCCTGGCGGCGGTGCACGCTACGTGCTGGCTGCAGCTGCCGGTCAGAAGATGTACGTATATTTGACCTTCCCCTTTGAGCCAGATCCAAGAGAACCACCCGCAATCTTGATCATCTGGGGCGAGGATGGCACAGTATTGATGACAGACCATGTCGATTCCATGACATTTGAGGGGGGTGAACTCCCCTTTACCCAGGATTACTTCATAAACGTGCGCTCGCGCTCCCAGGATACGATCGATTTCACGCTGGAGGTGATCATCCCAGCGTTGTAGGGTTGTACCTTGCAGAGATCACCTGATCCTTCATGGTCGGACTCATTACTCCTTGAATCATGAGCGGAGGGACACCCACAGATTGTCCCGAAGTCGAAGGACCGACACTGAACCACCAACCCCGACGGAGATACGACATGCACGAAAACCAAACGGATAGCGATCCCGGATTCCGCTCCGAAGCGGTGAGGTTCGTTATGCTTGTGCTCAACGCCGAAGGGGAGCGCACAGCCGGTCTCACCATCCATAGCCTGCGACGATTCGGCGGACACTTGGGGGCATGTCCGATCTGGGTTTTCCACCCCGACACCACAGATCTTTCCCCCGCCTTGGCCGATATTGAAGGTGTCCATGTAGAGCCTCTCATGATCGAGGAGGATTTCCCACGCTACCCCTTCTCAGCTAAGGTGCACACCTGTGCGCAAGCAGAAGCGATGTCTGGATCGGATGTTCATACACTCGTCTGGCTAAGCACGTCGACCCTGATCGTACAACCGCCGGACCTTCTCAACCTGAGTACCACGCACGA
>WVZH01000533.1 GCA_011772595.1 Anaerolineales bacterium | reverse complement strand
AAATGATCGAGATCATCACGACAGTGGCAGGTCTCTTGTTGGTGATTACCCACATGTTGTTTGGAACTTGAAAACTCCGTCCAACGCAGTATGCTTGGAAGAACACACAACCAAACGACTGCGGAGGACGGAGCATGGATACGATACTGGAAAGTGACGCGATTGCCAACCTGCCGGTGGCTGAGCTTGAGAATGAGCTGGAGGCATTTCTGGAACCTGTCACGGCGCAACTGCCGGAGGAGCGTCTGCGGAGAGTGGGCAAGTTGGCGGTGCAAGGGATCATAGCGGGACAATCGCCAATGGTGACACAAATGGCGCGGGGGGTAGTCCGCAAGGGGGAGACCATCTGGCCGGTGGCTAAGCGGCTGTATCGGTTCATATGGAACAAGCGGTTCAGCCACCGTGACTTGTTGAAAGGCTTGTATGGGGTCGCTCAATGCACAGTGGCGCAACACGCACCCTCGCACCTGGTAGTGGCGTTGGACCCGGTGAACTTTGAGAAGCCGTATACGAAGAGGTTGGAAGGCGTTTCCACGGTCATGAAGAGTACGCCTCCTGGGCCACCAGGCAAGAAGAAACGTTTGACATCTGGCTACCCAGCCATGACAGCCGCCGTGGTCAATCTGCCGGAGCCAGTGGTGACGTATGCCAATTGGTTCTCTTACGTGACCGATGACTTCATAAGCGAGAATCGGGAGATCTACCGGGCCATACGCATCACCCGCGCCTTGTTCCCGCACGCCAAGTTGCGTTTTGTGGGTGATTCCGGGCTGGATGACCAAAAGATCTTCAAGCAAGTGGGCTTGGTCCATGGCGAGTTCATCTTCCGCGTGTGCCATAATCGCCAGGTAAAGGTCTACAACGAGCGCCTGGATCGCTGGGAGCTTGAAATGTTGTATGATTTGACCACTACCGTGCCGCTGCCCTTGGCTCTCCGCGTGGCCTTCACCCATGCCCGCAAGGTGCGGATCGTAGACATCCAGTTGGGCTGGCTCAAGATCCGCATCCCCGAAACCCAGCAGGCGTTGTGGGCTCTGGTCGCTCACGATCCCAACTTGGATCACGATCTGGTCTTGATCACCAACATCCCCATCCATTCCGCGCACGATGCCCAAACTGTGTACACTGAGTGGCGTTATCGCCCCCAAATTGAACATACCTATCGCTTTGACCAGGAAGATGGTCTGGATGTCGAAGATGTGCAAGTGCACACCTTGGAGCGTATGCGTCGTATCTTCGTCCTGGTCTTGCTTGCAGCTCTGCTTGTATATCATATCGCTCACGCCTGGCCCCAACATATGGTCCTCTGGCTCCGTCGCCTGGGTGGCAAACTCGGTCTTTCTTCAGACCGCGATGGCCCCTATGTCCTTCTGGCAGGCATCCGCGCTGTCTTCGTTACCATCGCTACGTTAGCTTTCGCTGCACAATGCCCCTTCCCTAGAAAAGGAGTGACATGTGGGTAATCACCAAAGACATGGCGTTGAGTTATGTCGTCAGCTATGTTATAATAGAGGAGTAGGTTTGGGCGAG
>WVZH01000314.1 GCA_011772595.1 Anaerolineales bacterium | reverse complement strand
AAGATTCAAGACCAGACTTGACGCCTCTTACAAAATAACCTTCAATTCCTACCAACGTGCCCTACTGCAACTACTTGCCAAAGTGATTTTAGGACAATTTGTGGACACCCTAATCTTTTGGGAGGAGGTGTTCATGATGCCGAGAACAAGACCCCCTTATGCGCCTGAGTTTCGTCGCCAGATGGTTGAGTTGGTCAGAGCCGGGCGTAGCCCCGAGGATCTGGCGCAGGAGTTTGAACCGACGGCTCAGTCCATCCGCAACTGGGTGTGCCAGGCTGACCTCGATGAGGGGCGGCGCCATGACGGACTGACCACGGATGAGCGTGAGGAGTTACGAAGGCTTCGTCGTGAGAACCGCCAGCTGCGGCTAGAGCGGGAGATTTTGGCAAAAGCCGCGGCCTGGTTCGCTCGGGAGACCGACTCGGTGCCCCCGAAGTCTTCGAGTTCGTGAGGGCGAATCAGGCCGTCTATCCGGTGGCCACGATGTGCCGCATGCTGGGTGTCTCCTCCAGCGGGTACTATGCGTGGCAGGGGCGTGGGCCTTGTGCCCGTGCATGCAAGGACGAAGCCTTGAGGGTGCATATACAGACCATCCACAAGCGTTCTCGCGGGACCTATGGAGTTCCTCGGGTTCATGCTGAGCTCAGGGATCAGGGACTCTGTGTGGGCCGAAAGCGCGTGGCACGGCTGATGCGTGCGGCCGGACTTGAGGGTGTGAGCCGGCGTAAAGCCACACGGACGACCCTTCGGGATCGCGATGCCCATCCTGTAGCAGACCTGGTCCAGCGGGATTTCTCTGCGGCCGGCCCCGACCGACTCTGGGTGGCTGATATCACCTATATCTCGACCTGGGCGGGATTTCTTTACCTGGCGGTGGTTATTGATGCCTTCAGCCGTCGGGTGGTCGGCTGGGCCATGGCCACCCATCTGAAAACCCAACTCGTGCTTGATGCCTTGGAGATGGCTCTTTTGCAACGACGGCCCATCGGAGTCGTCCATCACTCCGATCAGGGCACCCAATATACCTCTATCGCCTTCGGGAGGCGCTGCCAGGAGGCCAATGTGCGCCCCTCGATGGGTTCGGCGGGTGATTGCTACGACAACGCCCTGTGTGAGAGCTTCTTCGCTACGCTGGAGTGCGAACTGCTCGATCGTCACAGATTCCGTACCCAGGCCGAGGCCCGCATGGCGGTCTTCGAGTTCATCGAAGGTTGGTATAATCCCTCCCGTCGACATTCAGGACTTGACTACCTCTCACCACTCCACTATGAAAGGAGGTATGAACACTCACTTGGGACCGAAAGCCCTAACCTGTCCACCAAACC
>WVZH01000261.1 GCA_011772595.1 Anaerolineales bacterium | reverse complement strand
GCGTATGTGGGGCGATTTCGTGTCCTTATAGCCGACGATCATGAGACGGAGCATAAAAGCGTTGCGAAAGGCGGGGCTTAGGTGAGTGGAGGCGAATCTACAATATCTTGTGGGTGCGCCGGTTAAAACCGGCGGGGAGTAGTGGATGAAAGTTCCATACGGTGAAGGGTTAGCGACCCACACCGGCCCCGAGTCATGCGTTTATACTCGTAAGGGTATGGGCGAAGCGTTGACAGGGGAAGTACGGGCCGGGCTATTGAGCCGCGAAAGATGTGGTAAACTTTGGGGTGCCGACGTTGTCCACAAATGCGGAAGGCAATATCGGTTGCATCGTTATCGCGAGATGTGGCCGGACCCTGCGTGGTCAAAGACCCTGTGCACGTACGGAAGCTCCTCGAGCGGGAACCGGGAGGTCCCACGTTTGGCCTCAGGTGATGGTACTGAGGCCCGCGCTGAGAATCCCGAGGGAGCACGACAGCGATGAACGAACGTGGGAAGTCAGACAGTCTCATAGTACCTGGGAAGCTCCCGAACAAGGGCTGTGGTGCGCCACGGCCTGCGGAGGGAGTGGAGGGAAGGGGACTGGCCGAGGGGAATCCGGTCCAGCAAACCAGGTCCCGGACACAGAGCCGGAAGGACCTGCAACATGCGCTGGGACGGATACGGCAGGCGGCGCGAAAGGATAATAAGCTACGGTTCACTGCGCTCTGGCATCACGTCTACAACGAGGAGCGCCTTCGGAAGGCATATTTTAGCCTTAAACGCAAGGCGGCACCAGGGGTAGACGGAGAGACGTGGCAACATTATGGGGAGAACCTGGAGGAGAACCTACGGGATCTTTCCGAGAGACTGCGACGCGGGGCGTACCGGGCTAAGCCGGTCAAGAGAACCTACATTCCGAAGGAAGATGGTAGGCAGCGACCAATCGGGGTAACCACACTGGAGGATAAGATAGTCCAACGTGCGGTGACCGAGGTATTGGGAGCGGTCTATGAGACCGACTTTAGAGGTTTCTCCTACGGGTTCCGACCAGGGCGAAGCGCTCATGATGCGCTAGACGCTCTAGCTGTTGGGATCAAGTGGAAGAAGGTGAGCTGGGTGCTCGATGCTGACATTCGTGGATTTTTCGACGCCATCGACCATGAATGGCTGGTGAAGTTTGTTGAGCACCGCATTGCGGACCGGCGTGTCATACGCCACATCCGCAAATGGCTTAAAGCCGGAGTGATGGAAGAGGGGAAGCAGTTACCCACAGAAGAGGGAACCCCGCAGGGCGGAAGCATTAGCCCCCTGCTAGCAAATATATACCTGCACTACGTACTCGACCTCTGGGTCGATCAGTGGAGGCGTAAGCGGGCAGAGGGTGATGTGATCATTGTGAGATACGCCGATGATGTAGTCTTCGGGTTCCAATATCGCTGGGAAGCGGAGCAGTTCCTTGTAGATCTGCGCGAACGGCTTCGGAAGTTCAACCTTGAACTTCACGATGACAAGACGCGGCTGATCGAGTTCGGTCGTTTTGCCGCTGAGAACCGAAAGCGTCGAGGCGAGGGAAAACCTGAATCATTTAACTTCCTCGGCTTCACGCACATCTGTGGTCGAAACCGAAATGGGAAGTTCGTGGTGCTCCGGCATACCATACGGGAGCGACTGCGAGCGAAGCTGAGAGCAATCAGAGAAGAGCTGAAGCAGCGACTGCATATGCCTATTCCGGTGATAGCTCGGTGGCTACGGTCGGTGTTGCGGGGGCACTATAACTATTATGGTGTTCCAAACAACGGCAGAGCCCTGAATGCGTTCCGCTTTTATGTGGGTAGGCTTTGGTTCAAGTGCTTGCACAGGCGGAGTCAACGAACTCGAAGCAACTGGGAGCGGTTGAGCCGCCTTATCAGACGCTGGCTTCCATACCCCAAGATCCGGCATCCGTATCCTGAGCAACGTCTGCGCGTCATTACCCGAGGTAGGAGCCCAGTGCGGTAGTTCCGCACGCTGGGATCTGTGCGGGGGGCGCCGGGAAACCGGCGTTCCTACCGCGATTGAGGTTTTGAGATCCAAAAGTATAGATTTCTTGCCAAATCTCGTTGTCGAGCTGAAT
>WVZH01000496.1 GCA_011772595.1 Anaerolineales bacterium | reverse complement strand
GATGTCATTCAGTATGATTCCGATGATAACGGCTCGATCGACGCGCTTGCCTTCATTCATGGCCGCACGTCGTCAACGGTATACACGGTCAAGGACAAAAACGGCAGTGCGCCCACACCGGTGACGTCAGACTATGACTGGGCAATCCGCCGCGCCTACACCTCACTGGCGAATTGGGAGTCGCAAACCGAGAACCCCAATATTACCGAACCAGAAGAGAATGATGTCAATCCCTCCACCAACCTTAGCGCTTTCAACACCATCCTGAACGTGGCCTGCTACGGGGACGGGGAGGACACTGGCTCTGTCTTCATTGACGGCTGGACCACGGGTCCGAACAACTATATCAGGATCTATACTCCGGTTTCTTTGAGCGAGGTTGGCACGAGCCAGAGGCACAATGGAACCTGGGATACGTCGGCCTACCGCCTATTACAGGACACGAGTTTTTTCGCTGTGATCGGAGTAAGAGAACGGTATGTCCGTATAGACGGGTTACAGCTGACTAGTAACGAAATCGTTGGTACAGAATCGAACGGAATTCATGTCCGTGAAGNNGGTGCCTTGAATTCGTTTGGAAGTACTACATTCGATAGTAGCCTTTACGTTGCTAAAGTATGGAATAACATCGTTTATGGCTATGTCGGTGCTATCTCGAGTACGGGGATCTACGCTGCAGAATACGGCACGATGTATGCCTACAACAATACGTTTGTAGGCACCGGTGGGACCCATCGAGGGATAGTGCAATTCAATAATACCGTCGTCCACGCCAAGAATAACATATCCATAGATTCCACGAATCCATACAGTGGTACTTTTCACGCGAATAGTACCAATAATGTCTCCGATACCGGCGATGCACCGGGGAGCAATCCCGTAAATGGGGAACCCACTTTCGTCAATAAAGCTGGTAATGATTACCACCTTGACAGCAGTGATATAGTGGCCCAGGGGGCGGGCGCGGACCTCTCTTCTGATAGCAATCTTCCCTTCTCCGACGACATCGACGGGGAAACGCGCTCGGGCACCTGGGACATCGGTGCTGACGAGTATATTCCCCCCGCGACCACCACGCTCGGTGACGGGACTGACCCGGGAAATTCCACGGTTGCCCCTGGCAGCACTGATCAGTATCTTGATCAGTTTACCTTTGTAACCGATAGCGGGAGCGATTCGGTGAGCGCCCTTACCGTAACCACTGCCAATACTGCTGCCATTGCCAGCATGGAGATCTGGAATGATGCCCTGACCACCCAGTATTTCTCAACGGTTTCCTCCCCTGCAGGTAATGACTGGAGCTTCAGCGGCGGCACGCCAATTCCGGTAACCACCTCCTCAGCCTCTTTCAGGGTTCGATTTACCGCCAAAGGTCATGCCGCCCTGGCAGCGGGAACCTATGCGGTTACCGGCACCGTTACCTCCTATACCTGCACCAACGCTCAGGCAGGAACCGACACTGACAGCGCCACGATCACCGTGGACAACGATCCTCCGGCCGATGCGAGCTGGGGAACGATTACCCCCGGTAATACTCAGATTGAACTCAATTGGTCTAATCCTGGTGATGCTGATTTCAATAAGGTGGTGATCTTAAGAAGGGCCGGTTCAGCAGTAGGTGATGCCCCCACCGATGGAACGGAATACAATGTTAATGATACGATTGGAAGCAGCACGGTTCGGTATGTGGGGAGCCTGGAGACCTTTACCGATACCGGACTTACCAACGGCACCGATTATTACTACAAGATATTTGCCTATGATACCTATATAAACTACGCCTCCGGAGCCGGCACCGGCCCGCACACCCCATATGTGCCCACCACTACTCTCGGTGATGGGACTGACCCGGGAAGTTCTACGGTTGCCCCTGGCAGCGTTGATCAGTATCTTGATCAGTTTACCTTTGTCACAAACATTGGTGGCGATTCTGTTACTGCCCTTACCGTAACCACTGCCAATACGGCTGCCATTGCCAGCATGGAGATCTGGAATGATACCTTTACCACCCAGTATTTTTCAACGGTTTCCTCCCCTGTCGGTAATGACTGGAGCTTTGGCGGCGGCACGTCAATTCCGGTAACCACCTCCTCAGCCTCGTTCAGGGTTCGATTTACCGCCAAAGATCATGCCGCCCTGGCAGCGGGAACCTATGCGGTTACCGGCACCATTACTTCCTTTACCTGTACTAACTTTCAAGGAGGCACTGATACTGACAGCGCCACGATCACCGTGGACAACGATCCTCCGGCCGATGCGAGCTGGGGAACGATTACCCCCGGTGAGACTCAAATTGAACTCAATTGGTCTAATCCTGGTGATGCCGATTTCCACACGGTGGTGATCTTGAGAAGGGCCGGTTCAGCAGTAGGTGATGCCCCGACCGATGGAACGGAATACAATGTTAATGATACGATTGGAAGCAGCACCGTGCGGTATGTGGGGAGCCTCCAGACCTTTACCGACACCGGACTTACCAACGGCACCGATTATTACTACAAGATATTTGCCCGTGATACCTATATAAACTACGCTTCCGGAGCCGGCACCGGCCCGCACACCCCAATAGCGGTAA
>WVZH01000246.1 GCA_011772595.1 Anaerolineales bacterium | reverse complement strand
ATCAATCCGCGGGTGGTGAAGTTAAAGATGTCAAAGTTCAAGCAAAAAAACAAAACGCACAAGTCTGAAAAGCGAAACTTGGACAAAGAACTGAAAATCATCTGGGGGTTCCCCGCCACTGCAAAGGGTGCGGTGGGAGTACCAGATTGAAATTTCATTCACGGGTATTGGATTTAGGGGTAGATCTCAGAACACTGGACTTTGGCCATTTTCAGGTTCACCGCTTCGCCTGGGCACCGATTCAGGCGGGAAATAGGAGCATGTCGTGGTTTTACCCTGACTTGCTCTAATTAGCCAGCCTACGCCTAGGCCAGATTTGAAAGGCGCTCAGAAATGGCCAAAGTCGAGAGAACAAAGAGTTGACGATAAGAGCGCAAGAGATACGATTCAACCTGGCTAGCCACTTCTAGGACGAACGCGGCGAGGACAAACCTTTTTAATACTGCACCTATGGCGTATCGCTATGGTCGTCCGCCAAGACAGGCAAAGCCCCGCCTTTGTGGTGGGGTCTTGTTTACGAGAATCTGTTGTGTGGTTTGGAAAGCCGAGCTGCCAGTCGGATCGCTTCTACAAGACTCCCCTCGTTCGCCAGGCCCTGCCAGGCAATGTCGAAGGCCGTGCCGTGATCCACCGATGTCCGCACGATGGGCAGACCTAACGTCACTGCTACGCTGTGTAAGAGGCCGTGGGACTTGACGGGGATGTGTCCTTGGTCGTGGTACATCGCCACCACCGCGTCGAACTCGCCCCGATTGGCGCGGAAGAACAGCGAGTCAGCCGGGATTGGACCTTGGGCGTCTATCCCCTCCAGTTGCGCCGTCTCGACCGCTGGACCAATGATCTCGCTCTCCTCCTGCCCGAGCAATCCCTCATCGCCGGCGTGAGGGTTGAGCGCGGCCACAGCCAGGCGGGGGCGTAGCGTACCCATCTTTCGTAGCCCGGCGTCGGTCAGGCGGATCGTCTCCAACACCCGATCGTATGTGACGTGGGCCGCAACTTCCCGAAGCGGCATATGGAGCGTGACGTGCACGACCATCAGCTCGGACGTTGCCAACGCCGTTGTCACTCGCTCCGCTCCAGTCAGCGCTGCCAACAATTCAGTGTGCCCTATGTAGTGGATGCCAGCGGCCTGCAACGCCGCTTTGTTGATCGGGCCAGTGGTAATGGCGTCTACCTGACCCTCCAACGCCAGTTCCACCGCGCGCCTCACGTATCCCACTGATGCTTGCCCTGCCGCCGCCGAGACATTGCCTAGCTGTAGTACAGCCAGGTCCACGTTACGCAGATCAAGTACATCCGGCGCTGCAGGGTCAAAGTGAGTTTCGGCTGCATCGGTGACAGGATGTAGGCTTAGGGGCGCCGCCACCAGCGCGATGGCCCGCACCAAAG
>WVZH01000071.1 GCA_011772595.1 Anaerolineales bacterium | reverse complement strand
AGCATGGAAACACTGTTATTCCTACTCGTGCCCTTGGTCTACTGATGATGAGCGGAGTGGAGAGCAGGCGGACACGCACTGCAGGCTTTGTTATGCTCGGCGTTGGGGCAGTGTTGGTTCTCGTGTCGTTCATGAACATCACCATAACGTACAGGGTGATCGACACGACCTTCACGGTGGCAGCTGGCGAACGCTACTCCCCATGGCCAAGAGACGGAATAATCAGCAGTGAGTATGATGGAATCTGGTACTCCCCACACGGGCCCTGTGTGCTCGAGGGTCAAGTCGCCGTTGTGGAAGAAGGCATCCACGTTGCCGTCCACGAGCTTTTTGCGCAGCACGAGATCGAGGGCAGCTTTGTAGACGGCGATTTCACCTTAACGGTCGACCCTGCTAATCCGCACACATGTTATGCCTTCACGTTTGACAACAGGATGGGTGACGCAGAGAGCCACGTGGCATTCGTGTTGGACGAGACGCGGACAGGCAGCCCGTTTGAGCTGCTCATGTGGTCGAGTCTATCCCTTACAGTTAGACTGATTTTCTATCTGCTCGCCGTTCTCTTGCGCGTGGTCTTGCTTCCCGTTGGATGCACGGTCATTGTCTGGGATTTTATTCGAAGAAGAATCCGAAGAAGACGCCGTGCCCGCCTCCGCAAACTCGCGCTCGGGGAATGAGACCCAAGCAGGAAGTAGCAGACACCGTGTGTGTCTTAAACTATTAATGCAACTCGATGTGAAATATCTGTTGGAGGCCAACGGTTACGGATAAGAAGCTTGTTTCCGTAGGAATTGCCGTGCTTTTCGCAAGTCTCTGCGTCCTATACGTGGGTTATTCCCTTCCGGCACAGAAAATGATCGGTAGGCTGAACCTTGTTCCGATAGGATATGGTCTCGCTGTGCTAGGAGGTGTTCTTGCGTTTGCGGGCATAACTTCGGTCGCTTCACTGCTGATTATCTTCACTATTTTCTTTTTTCCGTTTGTCTTTTACATCCTTCGAGGAGACTATTTCGTTGCCGCGTTAACGGGTGTTGCTGGCATAGCGGTGGGCATGTTGGTTCGCGGGTTGATTTACATCTTTTACAAGCGAAGAACCGTTCTGCTG
>WVZH01000493.1 GCA_011772595.1 Anaerolineales bacterium | reverse complement strand
GGTCTCGAACCAGGCCCAAGGCCGGAGCCGTCACGGACATCTTCGCAAAAGGCGAAGCCAAAAAGACCGAGTTTATGCCTTCGGTTACCTCGTGGGGCGTGATGTCATGAGATATGAAATCGCCATACCCACGGGACATCCAGTCTATGCCAGCGAAGCCCGTGAGGCCAGTGTAGATGGGAGGGTTATCGTCGCCTATGACTAGAAGGCCGCCTCCTTTCAACACGAAATCTTGTATTGCAGATAGCTCATCTGAGGAATAGTAGTCGAGGGCTTCAGGGATAACAAACACGTCGTAACCCTCCAGCAATGAAGGTGTAATTGGACTGAGAGTGAGAGATTCAACCACGTAACCCATACTAGTGAGATTTGCCACCCAGACGCTGTAGTGGGTCATCATGTCGGTTCCATGGGTTTGGTCGAAGAGGATGTATCTAAGCGGTCTCACAATGACCATTTCAGTTGCGACGTTGTTTGCGGTGACATCCTCGTCAGGTACGGGTGGAGCGTAGGCTGTCACGTTGAACGTTGCCTCAACAAGCGGGGTCCACGAATAGTTGATTGTGTGGGATGCGCCAATTGGCAATTCCGGAATTGTTGCACTGCTAACTGCCGTGCCATTTATCAATAAGAACAGGTCCACGCTGGTTTCGTTGTTCAATCCACCGTTGTGGACAGTTGCGTTCAGCACCGACGTCTGATCAGGATCGAGGAAAGCTGGTACTTCGAGAGAGACTGTGAGTTCGTGTTCAAATGGTGCGTGTTCAGTCCAAAGGGTGACATCGCCGTCCATCTTATGCTTGTTATTGGCCTGTTCAGTTTCATATGGAACCACGCTTGCGTTAGCTTCTATCCAGAGGGAGACACTCTCGGAATTGGGGTTGAGGGCGACTTCTGAGGTGTCCAATGTAAAGGTTAGGATTCTGCTGGTTTCACTGGGCATAGATGCGACTGCCTTCGTATCGATCAGGTATTCTGCAGGGATATCGGGATCCCATGGTTCGAAGTAGCCGCACTTGGCTGTGACGCTGAAGTTTTCGGCGAAATCGCCTTGATTTACTACAGTAACGTTTATGGATATGAGATCGCCGGGTCCCGTATCTCTTGGGGAAGCCGTGATGTCCGTGACGGCTATGTCATGGACGCCTAGAATCACTATGTCGCCGAATTTGAGCATGTTGTCGTCTGTTTCGGTTTCGTTTGTAACGACGCTTGCCTCTGCGCGTATGTCATAGTGGCCAAAGGCGAATCCGGTGGTGTCCCATAT
>WVZH01000044.1:19417-35153 GCA_011772595.1 Anaerolineales bacterium | reverse complement strand
TAATTGAGCGGTAAGCGTCCTCCAATCAACTTCCCAAAAGTTGTGAAGACTTTAATTCTAACATTTGATTTGATGATTCTCAAAGTAGCTATCCAACGGTACTTACACGATATCCCCGGACCCAAAACCACCGGGCAACCGACGTTCCTTTGGTTCTCAACAACTCCCGATGGATTCGATCGGCACGCTTAGCTCTTAAATACTTATTTAGAAAGATACGGATGAGGTCTCTCATTGGATTCTCATCAGAGCCTCGCGATTGGCGGCAACGGCCAGAAGAAGAATTACGCCCTGGACTATAAACCGCCCTGATTCAGGAAAGCCGACTAAATTCAGAAAGGTAAAAAGCATAGTCATTACTAGCCAGCCGAGGATGGTCGTGACCGCGCTACCGCTACCGCCGCCAATGGCCGCACCGCCAACGATAACCATGGTGATGGCCTCAAAATGCATCCCCTTGCCCATATCCGAGTCCCAGATCCGATAAGTAGTTACCATAAGCAGGGTCCCCAACGTGGCGAAGACAGAGCAGAAGACAAAGGTGAGAGTTCTAACTAGGTTCACCCGAACCCCCATTAGATGACAGGCTAGATCGTTACCGCCGACCGCCAAAATGGATCGCCCCAGGGCGGTTTTCTTCAGGAATGTCTGGGAGAGAACGGCCACGACGAGCAAAATCCAGATCAGATAGGGGACGCCCAACAGCCTGCCCAGCCCCACGGCCCTAAACTCTTCAGGGAAGCCACCCACTGGCATCCCGCCGGTGTAGACCAAGGCCATCCCTTGAACAGCAATCATCATCCCGAGAGTGGTCAGGAACGAGGGCACCTTGAGCTTAGTAACGATCAATCCGTTGGCGCCGCCGATGGCTGTGCCGATGCCCAAGCAGAGGACCACAGTGGGGAGAATGTTCTCGGCCTTGCCGACCATCTCGCCCGCGGCAACGGCTGCGATGAGGCTCACGGTGGATGCAATGGACAGGTCGAACCCCCCAGCCAAAATGACAAAGGTCTCACCCAAGGCCACTATCGCGCCAGGGACCGCCTGGCGGATAAGATGAGATAAGTTGAAGGGCATCAAGATGTGGGGAGAGATCATGGCTGTTGCCCCCACCAGCATGATCAACGCCCACCAAGGCAAGGGGATCTTTTTGACCAGGGCCAGAACATGTCTCTCCATCCGGTCAGCCGGACTACCGACCTCAAGCAAATCCAAGTTAGCTTTATCCCCGTTAGCTGCCAAAACCCTTCCTCCTAGCACTGTAAACAGCCACGGCGACGATGATAATCAGGCCACGAGCGATTAGCTGAATCATTGTTTCGACATTGAGATGGTTAAAGGCATTGGAAAGCATTGCGAGGAGTAGCACACCACCCAAGGTACCCCAAAGAGTACCTTCGCCGCCGAAGAGGCTGGTTCCAGCGATGCAAACCGCAGCGATAGATTCCAGTTCGACGCCAATCCCGACATAAGGGTCGCCGCAACCCAGCCGGGAGGAGAAGTATATCCCGGTGACAATGGCCATGAATGAGCAGATAACATGCGTTGCAATCCGGACACGGATGGTGTCGACTCCGGACAGCCGGGCAGACTGAATGTCGCCGCCTATGGCATAGACATGGAGTCCGAAACGGGTTTTGGTCAAAACGATCAGGGCTGCAAAGAAAAAAGCGGCTAAAACCAAAACGGCAACCGGAACTGGTCCAACGGTGCCGTATCCCAAGTACTTGATGCCAGGCGTATTCTCGCCGTAAGGTCCATAGTAGTACATTAAGGCAGCACCCTGACCCATTAGCATCGTACTTAGAGTGGTGACAAAAGGATTGATCCTTGCCTTGGCGATCATAAGGCCGTTGATCAGGCCGAAGGAGAGTCCTACGCTCAAGACTAGCAACAGTGCCGGAAGGATCATCTCTGAGCGGCCGAAGACCGTGCCCGAAAACAAGAGAGTGGTCAGGCTAATGACTGAACCCACCGAAAGGTCAAAGCTCCCGGACAAGATGCAGAAGCTCTGGCCGATTGACACCAACCCGAGGCTGACCATGTGGTGAACGATAGTTATGACGTTCGATAATCTGAAGACATCGGGGTCCAGGCTGCCGGAGATTAAGAAGGTAGCCACGACGAGCAGGTAGGCCGCCACCACTCCAGTATTGTTCCGCAGCAACCGCTTGATATTGAACGAGAGGGACAAACCCTGGGTTCGATTATAGACAATCAAGGTGCTTGCTCTTCAAAGCTGAAAGACTTCCGACGCCGGCTCCAGTGGGTTGCCCTCGGCATCGAGAGCGCAGCCTCTGGCAGCCGCCATGGCCGCACGCTCGGTCGCTGTTTTCCACGTAGCCTTGCCGGTGATCTCCCCTCGGTGGAGGACCAGAATCCTATCGCAGTGCCCGAGGATCTCCTCCAGGTCCGAGGAGATCAGTAAGACGAGGCCCCCTCGTCCTTAGGCTCCCGTAATAGTATATAATTCTTAGCCTTCGAGTCGAAGTCGATGCCCCGCGTTGGCTCGTCGATGATCAAAGCCCGGCACTTGGTCAAAAGCCACCTAGAATCTTTATCAGCGTGGATTTGCCAGCCCTATTATGCCCCACGAGCGCGTGGACTTCATCTTTCAAGCAAGAGAAATCCACGCTTTTCAAAGCATGCACACCTGGGAAGTGCTTGTGGCCCCCCCATGGAAAGAGTCTCTTCTTATGCCGCATAGACCCGATAGTCAACGGGCCGGTGCGAAACCGCCCCGGCCCACCAATTTTGTTAGGCAAGTTTTTCTCTGATCTTGAACTTCTTGACGAGCCATTCCTCTGGAACCTCTGCGCTCAACCACAGGGAGTCTGGTAGATTTGGCCTGTACCACTTATCAAAATCTTTCTCCTCGATGATGAGGAGAGGTATCCACCACAGCTTGGGAGCGGGCTGACCTTTTAGGATTAGCTCGCATGCTTTGACCCCGGTCCGGCCGCAGTAAACCGGCCAACTTCCGAGGATAGTTCTGATATTGTGCTTCTTGCACAATCTGATCCATCCGTTTACGTCGTCGCCGGTGATGATCGGAATAGGAAGGTTCCTCTCCAGAAAGACGTCCAAGAAGGCTGGGGCATTCCAGCCGATGTCACAGAAGACGGCGTCAATCTTGGGGTTTTTGGCGACGATGTCGGCTAAGGCCTTCTTGTTGGGACCAGCCTGGAAGCTTCCGGTAATGACCCTACCTACCACATTGATATTTGGGTACTTCGTGATAGCCTCGTCAAAGCCCTCCTGCCGTTCCCTATTCTGTGGCGATCCGGTGATTGTACCGACCCAGGCCAGATTGCCGCCTTTGGGACCCAAGGTCTTGCCAATAAAGTCCGCGAAGGCCCTTCCCACAATCTTCTGGCTTCCTGATTGGGTGCGGCAGGTAACCTTTTCGGTACGGATCCAGCGATCCACGGTGACGCTGGGGATACCCCTGTCCCAGATCTGTTCCACAATCGGGATCAGGGCCTCGGTGACTGGATTGATCATGATGATGTCCAAGTTTTTGCCCATCAGATCTTCGATGTCGCTAATTTGTTTCTCGGCCTTCTCGCCGGCATCGGTCTGGATCCATTCACCGATTTCAGGGGTCAGCTCGCGCTGGTATTCGACGCAGGCCTGGAAGGAAACACGCCAAGTGTTGTTGATACCGGGGTTGGCAAAACCGACTTTCCACGGCGGCTTGGTTTTGAACTTGGAGTTGTCCCGCATTTCGATGGGGGGGAGCATCTTTAAGGCCAAAACCTCCTCGGCCGCTTCAGCGCTGGGCAAGCCAAAGAAATGGCTGACTTGCATGACCCACGAAGCGACCGGCAGGGCCAAGCCAAACTTGGACAGCCTGGCCAAAAACTGGCGTCGGTTGATTTGCCCCAGCATGAGTTTTTCACGTAAAGAATTAAGTTCTCCATTCAGTTCTTCGATATCCATCGTCGCCCTCCTTATTAAAAGGTTTTACCCGCTCTTCCGTTCCAAATTTGGAACCCTCATCTTGTCGACGGGCTAAGTGTTAGTGGAGCCCTTGGGCCGTGTCAATGCCTAACGAACACCATTATAGGACCCACATTGTTGATGTCAAGGGAAAAATTAGGACATAGTTAAATGGGTATGGACATATTAGGTGCCAAAATGAGGAAATGTAAAAGAGGTTTACAGTCATCACATCATCCCCATTTTTTTCCAGCAAGTCTGAACGGGAGTTACGGCAGATAATTCCTGCATTATTAAAAAGATCTCGTTAGTCCCTGCGGTTTAAGCCAGTTTCTTGCACGATTTGATAAGGCAGTTTCCACCACTTCACTGGGTTTAATATCTCTCCGGGAGGGGGTCATGGATTTTTGAGGCCAATCCGGGCTAGGACGTCTGGACCCTAGACATGTTAGGTGAACTCTTGAACTAGGATTGTGTCCACTGACTGATCAGGGAAAACAGATGGTGCTAAACAGCCGCACCTTTCTAACCTGATGAATAAGCAGAACGCTGGGTGACCTTGGTTGATCCCTTCGGCTGAGAAGAACACTTTGTGCAGGCTGTTCTATTTCTTCGTTTACCAGGGGAAGGCATCTTCGTCTAACTTTCCCTTCTCATCGTCCTCACGTGATCCCCAGGAGGAGAACTTCTCTCTTCACGGCGGAAGGCGTTAATCTTCAAGCAGTTTTGCTAGGGCTTCAATACACAGGTCTGGACTCGCCAAAACCGGCACTGAAGAGGCTTCATTCAATTCGGGTGCGAGATGTGCCATAGACGCCTGGGCGAGAACTACCACATCGCTCTTGTTGGCCAGCCGGCGTGCAGCCGCCTTGACCCTTTTATCGTGCTCGGCCCTGTCGCCTGCCATGACGGCCTCGAAGGCGCGCGAATCCAGCTCCATATGCACGTCGACATGCTTACCAGTTTTTGCTGCGTGTTCTCTAATGAGTTTCTCGCTAGGACCCAGAGTGCTCCTAGCCGTGCATACGACTCCAATTCTCCTTCCCAGTTTAACGGCCTTTTCGGCCATAGGGTCATCGATCTTCAGGATCGGGACGTCAACTACGGCTCTGGCAGCGTCAACCGCCGGTGAGGTGGACGTACAGGTAAACAGAATCAGGTCGGCCCCGGCGTCCCTAGCCAGGCAGGCCTGGGCGGCTACTCGGCGCACGATGTTTGGGGTCAGACCTTCCTGACGAAGAAAATCCTGGAGGAGGGCCTCGTCCACCACATGAAAGCTTTCAAGGTCTGGGAACCTGTCTGCCAGCATTTTCTTGAACATGTCCGCCAAAAAGAGCACCGTGTGCAGAATAGCTAAACGTTTCATGGTCTAACGCCTCTTGGTTGGGAGTTGAAACAAGGACCGAAGAAGCTTGCGTAGGTCCAAAGAACTTTAGGCCCTGGGAACTTTACGGAGTAGCTGGCCATAACCCTCAATTGCGTCGTTTATGCCAAGAAGTTTCATGAGATGCCAGGCCGTTGCCTGATTGGACGTCACGACCGGCTTGCCTGAATCGTGCTCGATCTGTTCGATCACGTCGCTGCACCTAAAGTTGGTGCAAGTGATGAAGATTCCATCGGCTTCAGGAACGACGGCATCCATGGCCGCCTGGTAGGCCTGAGAGGGCTTGGTCGCCCCCATTTCATAAAGATCTTCGATCCCCAGTCCGGTCACCTTAAGCACCTCAAACCCGGAATCCTGATAGAAGACCCGGAACCTTTCGTTAATCTCGTCAATGTAAGGGCCAGAGATGACAATTTTCTTGAAACCCATGAAGCGCATTGCCTCTTCGGCCGCTGTGGCAGTCGTAGTACATGGAATACCTGAGCTTTGAGACTCCATGGCCGGGATGGCTTTGGTGCAAGGGAACCTAGCGGTGGCAGTTTCCATCATCTCAATCTCCTTTTTGTCCCAACCAGGGCCACCCACCAGCGATCCGGCAGTGCAGGCGAAAGCAATGGCCGAGTGGTTGCCCAGGATAGGCGAGGAAAGGCCCTCGGCCAATAATTTGGCCGCGTTGCCCAGTGGCTCGCTCAACTTTGAGCACTCCTCAACGTTGACCACTGGATCCATGTGAATCCGTGTTTCACGAACCTGCACATAATCAGGGATCATCCGGCAGATCTCGGGGGTTGGGTTGAGGTTAGGACCCACCACAATTAGACCGATCTTGGCGCGGTATCCGTACGGTACATCATAAGATTGTTGTGTGCTCAACATGATCTTTCCCTCCTTGCAACGTATTTTAACCTCAATATCCGAACAGTCGAGGTAACCACATCGGAATACTGGGCCAAAAAGCCATCAAAATGATCACTCCAATGACAAGAACCAGAAAAGGCCAGATCTCCCGCGTGGCCTCCTCTATGGAACATCCGGCTATCGGTGTGACTATGAACAAACCGAGGGCCACAGGAGGCGTGATCAGGGCCACCTGAACGGTCATGACCACCAGCAACCCGAAGTGATGCGGCTCAACCCCAAACGCTTGGACTATCGGCCCAAATACGGGGATAAACATGATCATGGTCGCCACCGCTTCCATGACGAAACCTAGAATAAAAAGGAAAAGAATGGTCAACACCAGAAAGACTTGCGGCGAGGACGTATACCCAAGAAAGAATTTAGCCACCATTTGGGGGAGTTGATGGGTGATCAGTATCCAGGAGACTACCTTGGCGGTGGCCAATAAGAGAAATACCACCGCGCTGGTCCTGCAGCTTACCAAAAAGCAGGCGGCAATGTCTCTCAGGTTCAGTTTGCGGGTCAGAAAGACCCCGACGACGATGGCATACGCTACCGCTACCGCACCGGCTTCGGTGGGCGTGAAAATTCCACCAATTATCCCGCCAAGGATAATGATTGGAACCATCAACCCGGGTATGGCGGCTATTGTCCGTCTGGCCAAAACCCCTAAGTTAAAGCCACTCGAACTGACTGGGAAGTTGTGTCTGAAGGACATGACGTAGACCAGTCCCATCATTCCAAAGCCAACTATGCAACCAGGCACCGCGCCAAGCAGAAAAAGTTTGGCCACCGAGATCCCCCCCCCGTACACATAGGCATAAATCAACATGGCCACGCTAGGCGGTATGATCGGGCCCATGATGGACGAAGCTGCAGTCACCACGGCCGAAAAGCCACGGGTGTAGCCCTGCTTTATCATGCTCGGCACCAGCATGGACCCTACGGCAGCCGTATCCGCCACGGCAACGCCTGTCACCCCGGCAAAAAACATACTGGCTAGGATGTTGATGTATGCGAGGCCGCCTTTCAGATGGCCGACCATACTGTCGGCCAGGTCGACCAATTTAGGTAGGACTCCGCTACGGCTCATCAAATCCCCGGCCATGATGAAGAACGGAATGGCCATCAAAGGAAAGGAGTCAATGCCACCGAACATCAGGGTTGGAAGGATGTGGAGGGGCAGGCGTTCGGAGACAAGAATGAAGGCAACGCCGGCCAGGCCGAGGCAAAAAGCAACGGGAACGCCCAGGAGAATGGTTAGCACAAATACTATGGACAGAATCAACACATCTGTGACCGTTTTCCTTCCGGCAGGTTATGTATGCTCTTCCGGTTTCCTGCTGATCGCATCCCTGATCTTTGGCAGGATGAAGATGATCATCAAAATGGAGCCTACCGGGATGGCCAGATAGAAGTAAAACATACTGATGTTTATGGTAATGCACATCTGATCCAACTGCCGACCCAGGATTTTTATGCCCTCCATACTCAGCACCACCAATAAAAACACGCTGAGCCCGTGGGCGATCAGGCGAGCCAACACTCTCAGCCGGGGACGTATGCGTTTAGTCAGAATGTTGATTCTGATGTGTGAGTCATCCCGGACAGCTATGGCACCTCCCAGAAAGACGATCCAGACCATCAAGTAGCGGGCTAATTCTTCGGTGAAGATCAAAGAAAGACTAAAAACATACCGCAGGACCACCTCAATCGTCACAATGGTCACGATTACGCTCGCGCATAGAATGATCAGTCCTTCGACCAAGCGAGAGAGCAAGCGCATAAAGATGTGGATCCTCGGGCCCCAGTTAATTTCGTCAGACCAGTGGGGTCTTTCCTCCGAAAAATGATAGGTCCGTTGTTCAAGCGACGGCCTATTTGTTGAAGAAGACCATTATGTTTACAAGTTCTTCACCTTCAGGGCCAAAGCCCTTGATCGCCTCAGGATAGACACTCTGGGCGACTTTCCGGAACTCGGCGATGGTCTCCGCTGGCACCTTGTTGGTCTTCAATCCGGCGTCATCGAGTTTTTTGAGGAACTCCTCGTTGTCCCTCTTGTTCTCTGCGCGCTGCCAGATCGTGGCCTTCTGCGCAGCAACTTTGACGGCCACCTGAAGATCTTTTGGCAGTTTCTCCAAGGTGACCTTGCTCATCAGCACATTGCCAGGTTCGTTTACATGGCTGGTCAGGGAATAATACTTCTGGACCTCATAGAGTTTCCCGAAATAGACCATGGCCGGGGGGTTCTCTTGGCCGTCCACCACGCCCTGCTGGAGTGCCTGAAAAAGCTCCGTCCAGCCCATGGGGGTCGGGGCGGCGCCCAGGGCCTTGAAGAAGGCCACATGGACCTTGGCCGGTAGGCACCTAATCTTGAGGCCTTTAATATCTGCTGGTTTCATGATTGGCTTGGCATTGTTGGAGACGTGTCTGAAACCGTTATCCCACCAGCCAACGACTTCAAAACCCTTGGCTGAAAGCTTTTCGTTCAGGTATTGGCCAAATGGACCGTCCAAGGCCTGGAACATCGTCTCCTCGTCTTTCCACAGATAGGGCAGAACCGTGATGCCCAACTCCGGCACGTGGCCTGTCACATGGCCCGACCCGGAAAGGACAAAGTCGACCGTCCCCACCTTGGTCATCTCCAAAGCCTCTCGAATTTTGCCTAGGGATCCGGAGTGGAAGACCTGGATCTCAACCTGCCCGTTCGTTGCTTCCGCAACCAGCCTCTTGAACTCTTCCGCGGCCCGGCCCCATGAATGGTCTTTGGAGATCGGGTTGGCAAATTTTAGAGAGTACTTAGGTGCGGCGTTAGTGGTCAAAGCAAACGCCAACACAACGCAAAAAACCACAGCTAGAAAAAAAACCCTTCGTTTCATAGTTTCCTCCTTTCATGAAATCATGGGATTGTTTTGGTTGCCTCACTTCCTTAGTATGGGTCGAACTTACCCCGCCACTGTCTACTATTCTTCGCGAGCCCCGGAGGCTTCCCCGTCTTACCCTTCAACGCCAGCTGGAAAGTTCAGGTTCAGGACAGATTTGTCCTGTCCTTCGGGGTACAAGTTGGTCCTCACCTCCCAGGTGAAGGGGGTCAGGAACTCGACACCTTTATCGCGTCGAATGAAGGGCCGGTCATGCCCGGGGACGATAACGTCAGCCCGTACCAGTAAAGCCTCTATGCTGGACCATGCCAGATTGCTGCCCCCTAAAGCCATTTCCTCCTTGCCCGTTAGGGCTTCCCAGACATTCTTAATAACGTCCCCGCAGACGGCCACCGTGGAGGTGGCTTTGTAGAACATGGCCAAGCACCCAGGCGTGTGCCCCGGCATCCACATCAGTCTCACCGATGACGACAGATCCATCACGTCGTCGACCACCTGGATCTGGCGGTTTTTCAAGAGGAGCGGCCAGAAGTCGGGTATGGAGTGGTCTTCAAGCTGCCCCGCAGAAACTCGGTCGGCGTAATCCAGCTCTGCCTGGGCGATGTAAACCGCTGCGTTCCTAAAAATGGGGAGATTTAGGACGTGGTCAAAGTGGAGGTGCGACAGCACCACGTCACTTATCTCCTCCGGCCTGACTCTGGCATGAGCCAGAGCTGCCAAAAGGAGGTGGCGGTCGCTGTAATGCACCGTGTCAAACAGCGCCCAGCCGCCGTTCAGGGGAAACATGACCACGTTGCAATACCCCATATAACCCCGGCTGCTCACGCCCGGCACCCCCGGTAAGAGTATGCGCAACTACCCCACAAGCTGATGCGTCATCGCAGCGCTTGGAGGTGCCATACCTATTCACCTCAGACGGTTCGCTTTGGGCCCATATCCGATCTGGTGTAAATTTAGATTCGGCCTATATTCAGCCACCTCCATGCTCGATCAAAACCCTCTTGTCACATCATCAAATATTCGTCGTAACTGGAGGGTGTCGGCAAAGAACGTGGTCTCCAGCTGATTGGATGCCCGTAATCATTTCACACCATAGGCTGAATTGCCGCCAATAATTTGCCAACGAGCAGATTATCTATCCCGCATCGGATTGTCAAGAGATTCTTGTGGAAGGTCATGGTAGATGGGTATGGACATACTTCCCACTTAGAGGTAAGAAAGCACGATAAACAAAAACAAGCCTTGGAGGTGATCGATGAAGAAATATTTACCGTTCTCTCTATTGATTCTTGGCATCCTCTAGGTTTGTACTTTGCAGTACGTTCGCGTGGATGATTTGAATATTTCGTCATGAGGTTGTTTTCCTTCTCATATTAAGTCGAGGGCGAAGCCTTCGCCGAAATTGTCTTTGTAGGAAGGCGTCTACGGCTTGAAATGAACATGAAATGAACATCGTGAATTAGGGGACGTACATAAGTTTATAAGTTGATCATTTCTGATTTTATGTTACGAACCTCGTATGCCATGCAAGTCACGCATAGATGCTCCGGGGGCACTTCATCACACTATTACGAGAGGTACCGTGTGGCAAATCTAATGGGCATGAAGCGCGATGAGGTCCTGGCATCAGGGAAGAACAAAAAGGCCGTAGAGGCTCGCAGCATCGTATGCTTTTGGGCTATGCGTGAACTCCGCATAAGTCGGACTGTTTTGGCCGAGAGGTTCGGAATTTCACAACCGGCGGTCAGCATGGCAGTTAGCCGGGGAGAGCGATTGGCCAAACATTTAACTTTTCAATAATGGAGAATCAGTGAACTTATAAACTTATGTACGTCCCCCATTTCACACGTATTTCAGCCATTTCATTTCATTAGCGAATCAATTCCCAGGAGTTGATCTCGAGCCAATCATTGAGTTGATCGCTGTGAAGGCAGATTTGATTCAAGCTTCAGCCTTGCCCGAGCGTGTTTGCGATGATCCTGAAGATGAGAAGTTTATAGCTTGCGCTCTTGCCAGCAAGAGCGAAGTAATCATAAGCGGCGATCGGCATCTATCGAAAGTATCGGAGTATTGTGGCGTGAGAGTCGCAAGGCCAAGGGAATTTCTTGAAGACTTCGCAGGCGAGTAAAGAAGTACACTATGAGTCCACGAGGGGGAGGCAATCTGAAAATGCCCCGGCAAGTGTGCTGGGCCATTTCGGTTTTGTGGGTGAGTCATGGAGAAAAAGAGCTGAGCTAAGAATGCTGCAGCTGGAGATGTCGATCCAAAAGTCCCTCTAGAGCTTCTTTATCCCAGCCAGAGTATGTCTCCCTGTTGTCCACGATAAAAGCCGGGAATGTTTTGATGCGATGACGGAGTTTCTTATAGAGCCCCAGGGGCGAGACAGCGTCGATCACTTTGAACTGGATTCGATAGGGATAGAGCTGGGTGAGTTCTCGTATCCAATCAGACAGGCGTAAGACCTCCTCCTTGACGTCATCCGGGTATTCATTGATTTCCCTATTGGCAAATTTTCCCTTGAGACCGACATCAGCAAAAATCAGCCGACAGTTTTTACACTCCTCTGTCTGAATGCCGAGCATCATGGAAACGACCTCGACCTGAAGGGGTTTCGTACGTGATTCTCTACCATTCATCGCGGCTACCTCCAACTCCATGAGTTTACCATAGATTTCAACTCGAATATCAGACGAAATACCCTAAGCAGCTCCCCTTAAGGCATTGAAGAGTTCGAAGTAGTCTTCAATGAGACTCCCGTACTTGGCAGCTTGGCCGGGCCCGTTATAAAGCGAGGCGAAGTCCGTGAATTTTTTGCGCTGAAGGGCAACGACCATGGGTGAGGTTGTGCCAGGGCCTTTGAGGAAGTCGAACAACCCGAGAATCTGATATCGAATGTTCGATTGGAAGGCATCAAACATCTCCCGAACCGAATCGTAGCCAATACTGGGATGATTGAACCCCATGATCTGCGGTCCCCCCATGCTGATAGAACGCATTGCCGCCGACTCATCCAGGGCACGTGCAAAATCAAACACGGTCCACTCTCGCCGCTGATTGCCATGGAAATTNNCGAAAATGCTCACTAAACACGTCTTGATGATGTCTCCCCCACTGACGCCAGAAGATGTGATTCTCAAACCGGATGATCATACGTCCCTCAGGGCCATAGCCCCGTCCCCTTGATTCGACGCAGAGGACAGCCACGGTTGCGGCAACTTCCACTTCAATCGTGGTGCTGAGAGGTTCGAGCAGTCCTCCCTGACGGTTCCAGGTGCGCCCGGCGACTTTCTCCCGGTCAGAGAAATCTGGCTGAACGGCGATTCGCTCGCTCTCTGGAGGTTCCAAGGCGATGGCTCTTAAATCCTCCCGGTCGACAAGGAATCCGGCCGTGGGTTGATCATCCTGAACCGAGACGTAGTCTCCGTATACAAATCCTTCGATCCCATCTGCCCTGATCTCAAACCAGCTGTTGTGGTGTCTAAGAATGACGACGGAGGTCCCCCGCTTCAGTTGACCGACCGGAGGCTTATCTGTTGAAGGTTCCGGCCTCACGTTCAGCACTGACGCCGTCACAATTCCCTTTTTCTGTCTCCTTTGACCTACTTCCTCCGGCATTTTTTCCCCTTCCATCCGGTAATCTGATCCATGATCAGTGACATTGTTATTCCTGTTCTTGTCCTGAGATCAACACTATTGGCGTTTTGTACGCTGGTCCATTGCTCGTTGTCGCAGGAATGCTAAAAGGGGGTGCAGATGAGGTGGGGCTGTCACATCGCTGAATGTCAGTGACTTCTTTCTCTCGCCCTCGGATAGGGACAACCGGTAGAGGAACGCATCAGGAGGGCCGGGCGATCGAGGCGCCACATCACTTTCCCTGAGATCAAAGAATCCAGAGTCCTTGACAAGCCGCAACAGTTCTTTCGCAAGTTCTTGCGGAAGCTCGTCCGTGTCCCCGCGGAAGGTCAAAAGGACATTGGCAAACCCCCCGGAACACTCAAAGTCGATGTGCATTGTTCGGGTAGCTCCCGCTTTTTGTCAACTCGCCTAACGACAATTCTAAACCCGAGTCACCCACAATGTATACACGATCTTAGGTCACTTGGGCAGTCCCACCGCCTTGAAGGCCGCTCTGACTCTTTGCGTTGAGCCTAAGGGGACCTCCCCCTCTTTGGTGAGTGTCCGTGCTGATTCTACAATCACCTGAACCGCATCATTAAATTTCGCAGTGGACCAGAGCTTTTGGAGCGCGTCGTACCAGATGAGTGTGGCCTTATCCGTGCCGATTTCCATTGCCACCAGATAGAAGGCCTTGTTCGGAATGCCGCTATTGATGTGCACTCCCTGGTTATCTCCCGTACCGGTGTAGTAGTTTTCCATGTGATCCGGCTGCGGATCCCTGCCCATGAGGGGATGATTGTAGGCCATCCCTGGCGCCCGCATGGAGCGGAGCGTCTCTCCGTACAACTGGGGTCCCATGATTTCATTTCCAATGAGCCAGTCAGCACTCCCCGCGTCCTGCTTTAGAGCAAACTGCGTGATGGCGCTCCCAAACACGTCAGAGAAGTGTTCGTTCAGGGCCCCCGACTCGCTGTAATACTCCAAGTCGGCCGTAAACTGGGTCACGCCGTGGGCCAGTTCATGAGCCACCACATCGAGAGATTTGGTGAAATTCACGAACAAAGTCCCATCACCGTCGCCGAATGTCATCTCGTCTCCGTCCCAGAAGGCGTTCATGTAATCTTTACCGAAATGGACATTCAGGATCAGGTCCATCCCCCGGTTGTCGATGGAGTTCCGGTTCAAAACATTCTTAAAGTAATCGCGAACCATTTTGGCGTGATCGTGAACCTGATCAACAGCCTCGTCACCAGTCGGTGGATCGGTCTCGTCTCTGACGAGCTTAACACGTTGTTTCCAGGTATTTTTGCAGTCGTACACCTTTCTGGCGGCTTTCCCTTTGGCCTTAACCCCCGTGAAGGTCTCCATGTCGACGAGCCTGATTCCCCTCTTTGTTCGACTCTGCCGACTCTGTTGAATGCTTAACCGTGCTTCACCAACACCAACCCTCGCCAGGTTCTCGAGAACCTGAGGAGGAACAAACGTACAACGACATGCGTAATAAGCCATGATCTGTCCCCCTTTCGTTTAAGTCGTTTTCTTGCCTTCCCCCCTCACATGAATATCGAAGTATTACGCTTGCAGTTATTCATTGTTCGTCTACTTGAATTCATAAACCGCTGGCCCATGGAGCGTCAAGTGTCTTGTGGAAAACTGTGGAAAAGTGGGGGACGTACATAAGTTTATAAGTTGATCATTTTTTGCTTTTCTGTTACGAATATCGTATGCCACGCAAGTCACGCATAGATGCTCCGGGGGCACTTCATCACATTATTGCGAGAGGTATTGAGCGTAGAAAGATTTTTCACGATAATCGGGACCGAGACGGTTTTTTGGAACGCCTTGGCGGCATTGTAGAGGAGACCCGCACATCTTGTTATGCCTGGGCCGTAATGCTCAATCATTTTCACCTATTGCTGCGTACAGGCACAACGCCGATTTCGGTGGTCATGCGGCGTCTACTCACGGGTTATGCTGTTTCATTTAACAGACGTCATCGCCGACAGGGTCATCTTTTTCAGAACCGCTACAAATCGATTTTATGCCAGGAAGATCCCTACCTCTTGGAGTTGGTTCGCTATATTCACTTGAATCCATTGCGGGCGAGACTCGTCAACGATTTAAGATCTCTTGATAGGTATCCCTATTGCGGTCACAGCGCTTTAGTGGGAAACCGTAAGAATAGCTGGCAGGACACCGACTCCATCCTCAGTTTGTTTGATGAAACCCGCTCTACTGCGCGTCGTCGATACAGGGAGTTTTGTAAGAATGGGATCAGCCAAGGAAAACGTTCTGATCTTGTCGGTGGGGGATTGATACGCAGTGTTGGCGGTTGGGCTGCCGTAAGAGAGTTGCGGAAAGCGGGGGCATATCAAAAAGGCGATGAGCGGATTTTGGGTGACGGTGAGTTTGTGAAAGAGGTCCTCCGGCAGGCAGAGGAACAGCTTGAACGTCGATATCATCTTAAAGCAAGTGGATTGGATTTTGATAAAATCGTGGACCGTGTGGCAGATCTAATGGACATGAAGCGTGAGGAGGTCCTAGCATCAGGGAAGTACAAAAAGGCCGTAGAGGCTCGCAGCATCGTATGCTTTTGGGCTATGCGTGAACTCGGCATCAGTCAGACTGTTTTAGCCGAGAGGTTTGGAATTTCACAACCGGCGGTCAGCATGGCAGTTAGCCGGGGAGAGCGCTTGGCCAAACATTTAACTTCTCAATAATCGAGAATCGGTAAACTTATAAACTTATGTACGTCCCCCTTCTTTTTACAACGGAGGTGGCTCTATGGGTCGCGTATTCTCAGGTTTTTTTGCCATATTCGTCGTCGCTCTCGGTCTCTCCCACCAAAACTCTCAGGCCGATGAAATGACACTCTATCGCGTATCTGATAGTACCGAAGTCACCCTGTCGAGGGCTCTTGGGGATCTGAGGGGGGCCCGTCTGGTCTTTGTGGGGGAATTCCATGAAAAGAAAAGCCATCACAAAATGCAACTCACCGTGATCCGTACCC
>WVZH01000044.1:19031-19301 GCA_011772595.1 Anaerolineales bacterium | reverse complement strand
CCTATGGTAGGACTTAATGTGTCGAGGGAGATTACCCACCAAGTGGCTAAACAGGGTTTCGACTCGCTTAAACCAGAGCAGATCGGCCAACTTCCGCCAGTGGCCTGCAATGTAGACGCCACGTACATGGAGTTCATCCGGCGCTCCTACGGGGCAAACGCTCATGGGAAATTGAATTTTGTCTATTTCTGTGAAGCTCAAATCGTCTGGGACACTGCCAT
This sequence comes from Anaerolineales bacterium, assembly GCA_011772595.1. Next base: position 19,080 of record WVZH01000044.1, on the reverse strand, counting down.
GGCATGGAACCTCCTGACCTATATCAAAGAGAATCCCAAGACCAAGGTC
>WVZH01000044.1:3316-19020 GCA_011772595.1 Anaerolineales bacterium | reverse complement strand
CACCTATTGCGTGGCCCTTCCCGAGGATCCAGAACGTTTGAACCGAGAGACCGCCACTCTAGACGACACGGACTATCTTTGGCTCGAAAGGTAACGACCTCCTAAGCTCCTTCCCTGGTCCTTGCCAGCGCCTCTTTTTGCTTGACTGTCTCCAAAAACCGATCTGCTGAGACAATAATCTGTTCGTTTTGGCCCCTTGCTATCTCTTCAAATTCGTCGCGAACCACGATGTCGAAGAACAACCTGCGGCCATTGATCTCCTTTAGAAAGGCCTCTGCCCGAACCTTCACCCCCGGGGGCGTGGCCGCAAAATGCTCGATGCTGATCGACGTCCCAACGGTAATCTTCCCCTCTGGCAGGAAATTCTCTATGGTATTGCGCACCGCCTGTTCCATCAGGAGGACGCCCCGATGCGTAGAAAGAACCTCAGCACCGATGTTTCCAGCATAACTCGCCAAGTCTTGACGCTTGACAACCATCTTTTTTTCGCCCCTCAAACCTCTTTGAAGTCTCAACATCAATGCCTCCCCCATTCGGAATCACGCTTTGCGCGCACTTTCCTCGAATCCCCACTGGACCGAATCAGAAATACCTGGCCTTCAGATTGACCATGAAGCCGAGACGGTTCACTGGTATAAAGGACGCTCGGTATTGTACAATAAACTGAGACTTATCGGGATGGCGAATACCACAGATTGGAGGATTGATCCTGTCAGCTCCTATGACCGTCCCTCTAAATTCTCAAGACTCCCTGGTTTGAGCGCGGAAAAAAGCATGTTTAGACGTAAGACTGCCGTCGAATTCTACTCCCATCGCACTCGGCTTTTTCGAATTCTATGGCCTGTTACGCATTATGTGGTTACCAACCTGGCTGTCACGATTGGCTACGTTTTTTTCCATTTTTTGAACAAGACTACCGTCGTAGGGAAAGGGAATGTTCCGCGTCGGCCGAATACGCTATTACTCTCCAACCACCAGAGCATGATTGATAGCTTCTTGATCGGACTCTGCGCCTACTATCCGGCTTCGATAACCCGACCATCATTGATGCCTTGGAATCCGGCTGCGGAGGAGAATTTCTACCGTAATTCAGTTTTGGCTTGGTTTTCGGACAACTGGAAATGTATTCCCATCAAGAGGGGTAGGAAAGATCCAGAGGCTATTTCGAGGATGGCCGAGGGGCTGAAGACAAGCCCGTTGACGCTGTTTCCAGAGGGGACAAGGTCTCGGACAGGGGATATTGGGGATGGACGCGCGGGGACTGGTTTCCTAATCCTCGAAACATGGCCCACTGTCGTTCCAGTCTGTATCGAGGGCATGGACAAGGTACTACCTGTGGGCTCTGTTTTTCCTCGCTTCTTCAAGACAATATACGTCCGCTACGGCCGGCCTTTGGATCTGTCCGAGTTTAAGGGGGAAGAGAAAAATAAGGAGATCTCACGGACATTGGTCGAGAAGGTCATGGAGGCCATAAGGTCCCTGCGCAATGAAATTGAGGAGATGAAAGCGGCTCGCGAACGAGCGTTCAAAAATGGAATTCTGAAGGGGAAGCGTTTCGTCGCGAGACCCTCCTGACGTTTGAGCCCGGGTAAGTGAGACAGGTCACCAATGAAGCATGCGCTGAGTGTCGCATTCTTTTTGTTTTTATCGGGAGGCATCATGGTTGGTTTAAATTCCGGGCAGCCCCAAGGGGCCCTAGATCTGGCGACATACACTTGGAAAAATCGGTTACTTCTCGTGTTTGCCACAGGAGAAGAAGAAACCTATCAAAATTTCATGGAAAAACTCCAAGGTCAAGAAGATCAGATCACGGACCGCGATCTCATTATCTTATCCATTTTCGAGAGCGGCGAAAGCCGGTTGGGCGATTCGCCGATCGATCAGCATTCAGCAGCTTCTCTAAGGAATCGATTCTCGATCCAACCCGGTCAATTCATTGTGGTACTGGTGGGTAAGGATGGTGGAGAAAAACTTCGGCGCAATTCAGAGGTTGAACTCAAGGAAATCTTCTCATTAATCGACTCAATGCCCATGCGTCAGCGGGAAATGAGGGAGCGGGTGAGGGAGAGAAAATAGTCGAAACCGGCATGGCAGACAGCCTATTTCTTTATTGAATCATATCGAACTATCTCCGCCCGTCCTTACAGCCTCGAAAGGGCGCGAGGGCTAAGGTGAACCAGCCGTCAACGGCCAGCAGTCTCCGGGCCGGCTTTCTCAGTGGCGCCAGTGCAACGATCAAGAGCACCAAGGCATGATACATTTGGTATCGCAATCCAGTTTCAAACGTTGCCAAGAGTTCAGGCGTCAACTAAGCCTTGAGAGTATGCGTGCCAAAAATGTCTCGATGAGGAGCTTTCGGATGGCTGGCAGACCGGCATACGTCCAAAAGTGACTGGGTTCATAAGATACCATTTTCCCAGGCCCTGAACGCACTCGCCCATTTGGATAGGCCGCGTCAATGATCAGCTCGAATCGGCCTTTGCGTACCTTTCCAGAATTCAGCATCGTGACGGCACGTGGGGTGGCTCTGAGAGAGAGTGGAACACAATCATGGCCGTTCATGCACCCTGTAAGAGACATCTCATTCGGCCTCAGGAATTCGGAAAATGATCATTGTCATCGCAAAGTTTCTTCTAACGGGATTCTTTTTTTCTTCCCTTCTGATGTGCGTCATGCCTGTCGTCCAGGCGTCCGCGGCCGAGATTGAAGGCATCCGGTTCGATGATCAGTACCGCACAGCGAACCTTGTCCTCCCCCTGCGCGGCCTCGGGACCTTGAAATATATGGTGGTTATCAAGGTCTACGTGGCGGCCTTTTACTTGGGAGATGGTGCTCCCTCGGAAGAGGTGTTGTCGGATACCCCCAAGCGTCTCGTCATTCATTATTTCAGGGGCATCGAGGCGAAGGACTTCGCCCGGTCCACGGACGCGCTGATCATGAAGAATGTCGGCTCCGAGGTCTTCGAACGTCTTCGACCGCGTATCTCCCGACTAAACGCCCTGTACGAGGACGTCCACCGGGGCGATCGCTATTCACTCACCTACATCCCGGGTACGGGCACGGAGCTCGGTCTGAATGGAATCTCCAAAGGCGTCATCATGGGCAATGATTTGGCCCAGGCCGTATTCTCCATGTGGTTCGGGGCGAGCCCCCTGGACATCTCCCTGAAAAACGCACTCCTGGGTAAGCCATGAATCCCACCTTGAATGACCGTGTGCCGGCATCCATCACATACGCCTATGCGGCCCCCGCTTTCGCGCTGGCTGTGGTCGGCATCCCGGTATACGTGTTTCTTCCGAAATTCTATACCGACGTGGTCGGGGTGCACATCGCCCTCATCGGTACGCTCATTCTGGCGGTCCGCGTTTTTGACGCCCTCACGGATCCCGCCGTCGGGTTGATATCGGATAGGACGCGGACCCGTTTCGGGAGGAGAAGGCCCTTTATCGCCATCGGCTCGGTGGCGCTCGCCCTGTCCCTCCTGATGCTATTCAACCCCCCTCCGGGTTCCCCGAACTTTGAAACCACCTGGTTTGGTCTCTGGATTTTCGCTCTCTTTCTGTTCTGGACGGCAGTCGTCGTGCCTTATGAGTCGCTCGGCCCTGAAATCACCTTCGACTATCACGAAAGGACCTCCCTGTTCGGTCTCAGAGACGGCGCGCTGATATTGGGGACCCTCGTGGCCGCCAGTTCCCCGGCCCTGGTCACCTGGGCGTTCGGCCTGCCGGAGGGACCCGATGGGGAGCGGCGTCAGTTTTTCTGGATCTCGGTTCTTTACGCGCCCCTAGTGGTTGCGTTCTGCTGGTGGTGCGTGTTTGCCGTCCGGGAGAGACATCTGTCCACAGCGCTAAGCCGAACTGGCCTGGCAAGGGGCCTGAGGAATGTCGCGGGAAACAGGCCCTTCCTCATCCTTCTCATCTCCTACACCGTCAGCGCATTCGGGAACAATCTTCCGGCGACGCTGATCCTCTTCTATGTGCAGTATGTGATTCAGTCCGGGCATGCCAATCTGTTTCTTTTGGTCTATTTCGTGACTGGGGTGCTGTTCCTGCCCGGCTGGATTCTGCTGTCGCGATACGTGGGAAAAAAGGCCACCTGGATCACGTCCATGGTGGTGAACACGGGGGCGTTTCTGGGGGTCTTTTTTCTCGGTCCCGGGGACGCGTGGATCTACGGCATCCTGGTCTTCATTTCGGGAATCGGTTTCGGGGCCACCGTAGCCATCCCTTCGGCCATGCAGGCCGATGTGATCGACTACGACGAACTGATCACGGGAGAACGGCGGGAAGGACACTACATTGGGTTGTGGTCCATCGCCAAAAAAATGGCCGCCGCCCTCGGGGTAGGGGCTGCCTTGTCGATCCTAGGGGCGTCGGGATATCAGCCCAATATCGCACAGAGCGAGCGGGTGATATTCACGTTGCGGGTCCTGTACGCCCTGGTTCCGTCGTTGTGCAACCTCGCAGCCGTTGCCATCGCGCTGGCCTATCCCATCGATCGGGAGCGGCACCTGGCAATCCGCGCCGCCATCGCGGAACGTCGAAACGGAAAACCGGGCCTGGATCCCCTGATTCAGGCAAGGACCCTTTGAATAAAACCCGAACCTGCGGAAAAGACTTAAGCAAGTATTCAGGAGAAGGGCGTTATGGATAGTCAACTGTCGATTTATGTTATCAACCTGGGCATTTCTCTGGGTCTCATGGTGTGCGTCTGGGTCCTCAGCCTAGTGCTCAGAAACGCAAGCGTCGTGGATACCTTTTGGGGGCTTGGGTTTGTGCTTGTCACGTGGGTCACCTTTTTTGCGGCCGAGGGGTATGCGGGCCGCCGGCTCCTGATTTCGAGCATGGTCACCATTTGGGGACTGCGGCTCGGCGTTCATATCGCCAGCCGCAGCTGGGGCCAAGGCGAGGACCGACGCTATCGGGCCTGGCGAAAGCGCACGGGAGAGCGCTTCTGGTGGATGAGCCTCATAACCATATTCGGGGTGCAGGGGATTCTCCTTTGGGTGATTGCGCTTGGGGTCCAGGCAGGACAGATCGCACGGTTCCCCGCGGCCTTCACCTGGCTGGACGCCCTGGGCGTCCTGGTCTGGGCCGTGGGGTTCGGGTTTGAGGCAGTTGCGGACTGGCAGTTGACGCGCTTCAAGTCAGACCCCGCCAACCAGGGACATGTGATGGACGGGGGCCTGTGGGCGTATTCGCGCCACCCCAACTATTTCGGCGAGATGCTGGTGTGGTGGGGGGTGTTCTTGGTCGTGCTCTCCACACCCAGGGGCATATGGACTATTGTCAGCCCGCTGACCATCACCTTTTTGCTGCTCCGGGTGTCAGGTGTCACGCTTCTCGAAAAGACGATCGTGGATTCCCGGCCCAACTATGCCGACTACCAGCGGCGGACGAGCGCTTTCTTCCCGTGGTTTCCTAAGCGGAGCGGAAAATGAATCTCCCCTCCTTGCTTGCCGAGAGACGGGTCCTCCCGGACCCGTTGATCCGATGGGGCATCCGTCGCCTTGACCGAAAGCGGCTTCGCCTGGAGGGTAGGGGCGGTCCTGAGGTCCAAAGGGTCAGAAGACAGCGCCTTATTTGGAACCTAAGGCGGAGTCCCATTGCCGTTCAGACGCTCAAGCCCAAGGCGCAGCACTACGAGTTGCCTCCCCGCTTTTTTGAAAAGGTACTCGGCAACCGCATGAAATACAGCGGCTGCTACTGGCCTTCCGGCATTGCGTCATTGGATTCCGCCGAAGAGGCCATGCTGGCGATCAGCTGCGAGCGTGCGGGACTCATGGACGGCATGGAACTGCTTGATCTCGGATGCGGTTGGGGCTCTCTCAGCTTGTGGGTCGCCGAAACGTACCCGAACTGCCGCATTACCGCCGTGTCCAACGCCGTCTCGCAAGGTGACTTCATCCGGGGGCGGTGCGCCGATCGGGGGTTGCTGAACATAGACGTCATCACCGCGGACATGAACGACTTCAATACGAGTCGCCGGTTCGACAGGGTCATGTCCATTGAGATGTTCGAGCATATGCGCAACTGGCCCCTGCTGCTGGCGCGAATCGCCTCTTGGCTTCGCGAGGACGGGAAGCTGTTTCTCCACGTGTTCACGCACAGAAAATTCGCCTACACCTTTGATGAGACAACCGGAGACAACTGGATGGGACGGCACTTCTTCACGGCCGGACTCATGCCTTCCGACGACTTGATCTTCGATTTTCAGGATCATCTCCGGGTGGAGTCCCACTGGCGAATCTCCGGCACCCATTACCAGAAGACGGCCGAGGCTTGGCTTTCTCGCCTGGATACAAATCGCCGCGAAATTCAACCCATTTTTGCCGCAACGTATGGTGGTGACAGGGCCCTGCTATGGCTTCAGCGATGGCGGATTTTCTTTATGGCCTGTGCCGAACTCTGGGGATACACGGGGGGAACGGAATGGATGGTCTCCCATTACCGCCTCTGCAGGAAAAATGCCTCTACTCAGCCAAAGCCGGAAGCAGGGGAGCGGGTCGCGCCCGAGGCTTGATAAGGCGCATCTGGACATCACCCAGGTACCGCTGCTGAAAACCTGCCTCGCAATAGCAGAGATAATACTCCCACATGCGGATAAAGGCATCGGAAAAGCCGAGTTTTCTGACGCTGTCGATATTGCTAAAGAAACGCTCCCGCCAGACCCTGAGCGTACGTGCGTAGTGGGGTGTCAGGTCCTCCAGGTGATCGAGGCGCAGATCCGTGGACCGCGCCACGGCGCCGCAGATGGCGGATACCGACGGGATACAGCTTCCGGGAAAGATATACCGCTTGATGAAATCCACGTTTCGCCTGTGGCGGTCGAACGCCTGGTCGGCGATGGTGATGGCCTGAAGCGCCATAATACCGTCCGGTTTCAGGAGGTGACTGCAGATCCCGAAAAAGGTTTCCAGGAAGGGATATCCCACCGCTTCGATCATCTCGATCGAGACGAGTTTGTCGTATGTGCCCCTCAGATCCCGGTAGTCTTCCAGTAGGATCTCCACCCGGTCACCGACGCCCGCCCGGAGGATTCTTTCCCTGGCCAGATCGAACTGAGACCTGGAAATGGTGGTGGTCGTCACGCGGCTGCCATAGGCCTTCGCGGCGTGGATGGCGAAGCCGCCCCAGCCCGAGCCGATCTCCACCACGTGATCCGCGGGCGACAGACTAAGCTTTCTGCAGATTCGGTCGTATTTGGCGATCGAGGCCTCTTCCAGTGTGCTGTCCTCGCGCTCGAATATCCCGCAGGAATAGGTGAGTGTATCGTCCAGAAACAACTTGTAGAAAGCGTTTCCCAGGTCATAATGGGCGGCGACATTCTCCCGGCTGCCCCGCCGGGTGTCCCTTCGGAGCAGGTGGTAGAACCAGTACAGGGGGACCTTGAGCCTTGCCAGACCTGCATCGATCCGGCCGAAGACATCCTGGTTCAGCAGGATGATCCGAATCAGCGCGGTCAGGTCGTCAACGGACCAGGCGCCCGCCATGTAGGTCTCGCCCGCCCCGATGCTGCCGCCGAGGGCGACGCTGGTGTAGAAGCGGGGGTGGTGAACCTCGATCTCCGCAACGAGTCCCTCGCTCGCCTCCAAGCGTCCGCCGAAGACATGGACACCGTCTCCGTCTTTGATGACAACACTTCCCTCTCGAAGTCGTTGGAGCAGCGAGAAAAGGGCCTTTTGCGCCATTCGCGCGATGCGACCGCCGCGGGAATCGTAAAGTGGCCGGGCATTTCTTGGGATGATTGACACCTTCATCGGATCACCTCCGCAGGTTTGGCGTGCGTTTTGCGGGATGGGTGTGAATCGGTGCACCCTTTACCCGCAGCCGTAACGCCTGCCAGTAGATCATGGCGATCACTTTTCCCGTCATGAGGGGGTAACCCCACAGGACCCGCGCCAGGGAACGTCCGGTGATCGCCTCCCGTTTCAGCATGAGGGTCGCGTCGAACCGCTTGCCGCCCTGCGCCATGTTGTTGATGTGGACGCTCAGGGTTTTGCCCGGCTCCCGAAAGCGCCAGTCGTACCGGATTTCCATCTCCATGAACGGGGACACGTGAAAGGCCTTGTCGAAGCAGTATCGCTTCCATCCTAGCACGCCGTGTCGATTCATCGACTCGCCAAACACATAGCAGTGCTCTTCGTTCCAGGGGGTGTTGTGGACTTCCGCGACAATTGTCTCCACGTGGTCCCCGGACCGATCGAAGCAGTAATAGAAACTGACGGGATTGAAGCAGAACCCGAAATAGCGCAGGTGCGTAAGCAGACGGATAGGGCCTTCGGGTCGATATCCCAGCCTATCTTCAACCAGATCTCTCACCGCCCTGTCGAGCGGTATTCGAGGGTCCCCCAGGTGATCCCGTCTCCGGAAATAGGCCGCCGTCACCCGATGGTCGGACCAGAGCCATCTGCCGTCGAAGACTCGGGGCAACTCGGCCATATCCAAATACATCATATATAGACGGTATCGGAATTCATTTGCCACCGGGGAAAACCGACGGTGGCGCACGTGACCTGTATAGATACAGCTATGCATGCTCATAAGGTTTTGCCGAAATGCCTGCAGACCGACAGGGCGCTTTTTACCCCGTCCTCATGAAACCCATACCCCCAGTACGCCCCACAGAAATAGGTTCGGTTTGCGCCGTTGATCTCGTCCCGTCGTTGCTGTGCGGGAAGCCCCTTCGTGGTGTACACCGGATGGTGATAGGTCATCCGGCGAAGCACCCTCCCGGGCTCGATGAGACGGTGAGGGTTGAGGCTGACGCAGAATTCAACGGGGGCCCGGATGGTCTGAAGAATGTTCATGTCGTAGGTCACAACGACTCGGTCGCCACGCACCTTGGGAACGAGGTAATTCCAGCTAGCCCAAGCGGATCGGCGAGATGGAAGAAAAGACACGTCCGTGTGCAGTACCGTCCGATTTTCCTGGTAGGGAAACGCCCCCAGGATGTTCCTCTCGGCGTCCGACGGATCGGAGAGCATGGCGAGGGCCTGGTCGGCGTGGGCGGCGATGATGGCATAATCGAAGTATTCCAGGTCCTGATCCTTTGCCGTCAACTCCACGCGGCTATTCCGGCGTCGTATCGAAACCACCGGGGAGCCGAGTCGAATTCGGTCTCTGAAGGGGCGGATGAGCTTTTTCACGTATTGCCTGGACCCTCCCCGGATGACGAGCCATTGTGGCTGATTTCGAATGTTCAGAAAACCGTGATTATGGAAGAACCGGGCAAAATAGCGCGCGGGAAACTCCTCGAATTGCGCGGGGTCGGCAGACCAGATGGCGGCCCCCATGGGAATGATGAACTGATGAATGAATACCTCGGAAAACCGCCTCGAGCGGAGATAGACGCCCAAGGTCAGATCGTCGTCGCCGGTTCGAAGGAGTTTACGGGCGGAGCGACGGAAACGGAATATCTCAGCGACCATTCGTAAAAAGGACGGACGGCGAAGATTCCGCCGCTGCACAAACAAGGTGCTCAGCGAACTGGGCCGGTACTCCAGGCCGGTGCGTTCATCGCGGAAACTAAAACTCATCCCCGAAGGCTGCCAGGGGACGTCCAGTCGCTTCAGAAGCTTCACGAAGTTGGGGTAATTGCGCTCGTTGAAGACGATGAAGCCCGTATCCACCGCATAGGTGGCGCCTGCGCGCTGGACCTCGATGGTGTGGGTGTGCCCTCCCACGTAATCTTCGGCCTCATAGATGACGATGTCGTGGTCCTCATGAAGCAGATGGGCGGCTACCATGCCGGAGATACCTGTGCCGATAATCGCGATTTTCATGAGGACTCCCGGCCTTTCCCAAGAGGCGAACAAGCTCCGGGCTGCCTCCCCGATGTTTGGATCACCCCGGCAAGCCGAACCTTTTCGGGCAGCGGCCGAAGGTCACGGACGATTCCGAGCCCGGAAAGACAGACGAGAAGGTAGTAGGTGATATCGATTTCCCACCAGAAAAAGCCCTGCCTTGCGGAGACGGCGTAGTAGTGATGGTTGTTGTGCCAACCTTCCCCAAGAGTGATCAACGCAAGGAAAGCATTGTTGCGGCTCGTGTCGGGCGTTTCGTACCGTCGCGTGCCGATCATGTGGTCCAGTGAATTGATGGTGCAGGTGGCATGTAACAGGACGACTGTGGAAATGAAGAATCCCCATACCAGCATTTGAGGGCCGCTGGTCCCCAGTTCCGGAATCGTTAGCGAAAGCAGTTTTCCAAACCCGTAAAGGGAAATGGCGAAGAGATAGGGGACGACGTTATCGAATCGGTTAATCCACACCAGCTCGGGGAACTCCAGCCAATCGCGAATGTAGGTTGTCCGGGTCGGGTGATTCTTGGGTGTGGTCAGCCATACCACGTGGCTCCACCAGAAACCGCGCTGTTTCGGCGAGTGCGGGTCTTCGGGCTGATCGGCGTACCTATGATGGTGGCGGTGATGGGCCGCCCACCACAGAGGGCCCCTCTGCACGGATGCGTTTCCCAGCACCGTAAACACGAACTGCCAGAATCGGTTGGTCTTGAAGGCCCTGTGAGAAAAATACCGGTGGTAAAACCCCGTGATGGCAAACATGCGGGTAATGTAAAGAACCGCGGCCACTATGACCACGATTGGACTCCAGCCGACCCAGATGACACCGAAACAGGCCAGGTGGACGAAGATGAACGGGATAATCCGAACCCAGTCAGGTCGCTCCTCGCCGCGACGTTGATATTCCTCACGCCCGGCCGAAGAATCAAACCATCGCACAACGGACATGAGCAAATGGGATTTTCGCAAGGATGGAAACACGGTCGTACCCGGGGTAGTGCCGAAAAACGAAATCGTGAAAAGACGTACCTCGAATGCCGGCAATTTAGTCCAATCTTGATTAGATAAAAACCTGATCTGTTATAATTTTAAGGGTGACTTTATCCTTAATTCAATGTCTTTGTCGATGCCAAATAACTATGAGGGAGGAAATGCGATGTCCTTAAAGATCTTTGTCCTCACCTATATCGCTTCGGCCTTGTTTTTTCTAGTCATCGATTTTATCTGGCTGGGTTTGATCGCGAAAGGGTTCTATCAGCGGCAGATTGGCTTCCTCATGGCCGACAAGGTCAATTGGGTGGCCGCATGTCTATTCTATGGGATATTTGTGCTTGGCACGATGATTTTCTGCATCTATCCGGCTGTGATCAGGCAGTCGTTCTGGATGGCCCTTGGCCTAGGGGCCATGTTCGGGCTCGTGACTTACGCCACCTATGATCTGACCAATCTGGCGACCTTGAGGGACTGGCCCATTGCCATCGTCATCGTCGACATTCTATGGGGCATGGTCTTGTGTGGGGCCGTGTCCGGTTTCGGCTGGGGGATGGCCGGCTGGATGAGCCGTCAATGAAACCTCACGCCCCAGTCGGCGTTCATGTCCATGGGAATACCGCGGAAGCAGAAGTAGATATCAAAGGTGACACTGAGGAGACTCTCAAATCGGGAGAGGTTGAAATTGACAGCCTGCTGTCTTTTCCATTTTCCCGGTTTTCAGGCCGTCAATCAGGTCCTGGGTATCGATCAATTTTCCGCGCCCTGTATTGATAATCATCACGCCGTCCTTCATTTTGCCGATTGCATCCCGGTTGACCACGTGCGCGTTTTCAGGCGTAAGAGGGCAGTGCAGGCTGATGATGTCCGCCTTGGAGTATAAGGTGTCCAGGTTACAATACTCAAAACCCTTGTCTTTGACATAGGATAAGTCCGGATACACATCATAGGCCAGAATATGCATGCCGAATCCTTTTATGATGTCGATGGTGGCCCTGCCTATTTTTCCCGTACCGATAATGCCGGCGGTCTTTTTGCACATGTCAAATCCCATCAGGCCGTTGATGGAGAAATTGTTGTCCCGCACCCGGTAGTAGGCCCGATGGGTCTTCCTGTTGAGCCCAAGCATGAGGGCAACGGCATGCTCTGCAACCGCATGCGGGGAATAAGCCGGAACTCGGACCACGTGGATCTTGCCGAAAACAGCCTTCAGGTCAACATGGTTGTACCCGGCGCTGCGAAGGGCAATCAGTTCGATCCCATTTCTGAGTAATTCCCCGACAATATGCCCATCAAGGAAGTCATTCACGAGAACGCAGATTATATTGAAGCCTTTGGTCAGCGGAACCGTCTCCGAGGTGAGATGGTTTTCAAGAAAGGTGATGTGAAAACCGCACTCCCGGTTGGTTCTGCTGAAAAATTCCTTATCATAGGGTTTTGTATCGAAAAAAGCGATTTTGGGGTTCATTTGATGTCCTTTGCAAAAGTCATAATTTATCCATTCTCCACCTGTTAAAACCAGACATCTTACTCCCGCGCACCCTCCGGCATATTCCGCGTCCGCCGAAATCATGCTGCTTCCGAGTGCTTTTCGCTTGAATCCGAAGGTTGGAAAGAAAGCACCTGGTTTTTCTTGCTGCCGTAAACAGCAGCACCGGATACTCCATGCTGCTCTGGTACAGTCTCCTGGAAAAACACCTTCAACGACTGCCAGGCACATCGAGTTAATTCAGATATTAACTTTCCGTTGGATAGAAAATATCGCCGGAGGATCGTAGGTATGCTAAAGAGAAAATGGCGATGGGGGACGCCGTTGAGGACTCGCTCGCAGAGCCATTCGCTGAATTCTACCACCCTTTTCTGATGGCAGGAAGGGCAGAAATGTCGACGCCTACAAGAGAATGCTAGAAGATACTCGTGACCGCACTTTTTGCATCTGACACGGGCAAACCCGTTGTGAAGATCACCGCATTCGCGATATCGATAAATGATCCCTTGGACATAAGGACGGAAAAATCCTTACCATTCTTCAAACCGTTCCCCATACACCTGTTCGAATGTTTCTAAGTGATCCTCAACACACTGATCGTACACTGAATTCTGAGGATTGCGAGGCTGGTAGAAGGGGCCTTTGTCTGGCCTCATTTGGCGTGTAGCCACTCCCCGAATCATGTCACTTCAGTCTGTGCTGGAAAATGCATCGATTGCCGTTTTGAAATCTTATAGAAGCGTCGTGTATTCACTTGGGTCACGTTCAGAGTCACGCCGCCGTGATCGTCGGTGACCCGGCCTCTCAGCACAAAGCGGTCGTTGAGGTCGATGAGGTGGGCATAGCGGCGGAGGACACATCGAGGGTAGGCTTCAGACTAGGCCGCCAGTGTTCATTCGCCATATGGCGAAGTTCAGGGCGGCTGCGAAGGCCACCCATACAAGATAGGGTAATAGGAGGTAACCGGCAGCAGTCGATGTTCGCCAGAAGGCGATTAACGTTGCAAAAATAGCGAACCAAAGGATGACGATTTCCAAGAAAGCCACCCCGGGGAGCCGGAGCCCAAAGAAGAGAATCGACCAGGCAGCATTCAGTAAAAGCTGTAACATAAAGAGCGTGATGGGTACCGCCGCTGCGTAGAGCCCATCATGCCGCCAAACGAGCCACGCTGCTATGGCCATCATGAGATACAACACGGACCAGACAGGCCCAAAAACCCAGCCAGGTGGTGTCCACGAGGGTTTGATCAGATCGGCATACCAGGCAGGGATGGATGGTGTCGTGAAGATAGATCCCAACCATCCAGCTCCAAAGCAGATGGCCATCCATACGATAAGACCGATGAGTGAACGTGACAGACTCATGTCAAATCCTATGGCCATTGAGGAGGAAGGCCTTAGGGCCGATCATTTGGGTTCCGTGGGGTATCCGGCCTCAACCCACTCGCTCCAACCCCCTTTGAGGGCGTAAACCTTGGTATATCCTTTGTCCATGAAATTCCGTGCCAACCTGGCACTGGTAGCCTCATTGGCTCATGCTCAATAGAGCACGATCGTTTGGTCCTTGGAATACTTATTGGCCCAAGACTCAAATTCTTTCGGGTTTTCTCGGATCGCGCCCGTAATTGTTATCTCACTCTCTTCCCAGTCATCACCCAGCCGAACATCCAAGATGACCAGTTCGGGAGTTCCAAGCATCGCCTTGAGCTCCTCCTTGGACATCCTGGAGGCTTCCTCAGCCACGGCTGCTGGAGCTGAAAGACCTATGAGGGCGAGGACAAGGCCCGCTGCCAATATTCTCAGGTTTTTATCTCTCATTCTGTCAACTCCCCTCTTTTTCGAGTTTTTCCCGGATATTTTTCGCAAACTGCTCCGCCATTCCCTTGGCCATGGCGCTCACGATCTTCTCGCCGAAGCCCACGAGTCCGTCCCCGAGTTTTGTATCCGCCGAATAGGAGACTTCAACCTCTTTTCCCGAACTCTCCTTGAGGTCGATGACCGTATCGAGACGAAACGTTCCTGCTCCGATGTCGGCGGTTCCTTCCGTAATAGACCTCAAGTGACGAGGTGGGTCCATTTCTGTGATCGTCGTCTTAGATTTTACTGTGATCGAGATGATGGGCAGTTTGATCGCGATGGAACTTTCGTAGGTATTCTCATCGACGATTTCGATTTTTTCGCATCCAGGTATACATGAACCGATCTTTTCTGGGTCGAGCATGAATTGCCAGACCTTCTGGACGGGAGCCCTCACACGAAACGTCTCTTCAACGATCATCAGACAAGATCCTCCGCTTTTGTTTCTGCATTTCGACCGCTATCTTTACGGTCTGAAAGTGGATATCGACCGTGTCCTGAACCTGTCGGGCATAACCGCCACCCATGGTAATGGCGACTGGGAGCCCCGCGCCATGGCAGTGATGGAGGACGAGCCGGTCGCGATTCGCGAGACCCTCTTTCGTCAAGGAGAGGCGGCCGAATCGATCATCCAAATACGGGTCTGCACCGGTGAGGTAGATGGCGAGGTCAGCCCCAGCCAGTTTGAGAGCCCGGACCAATCCCTCCTCAAGGGCATCCAGGTAGGTCGCATCATCAACACCGTCATGGAGCGGTATATCCAGGTCACTTTTCTCCTTTCGAAATGGAAAACCATTATCGCTATGGATGGAAAA
This sequence comes from Anaerolineales bacterium, assembly GCA_011772595.1. Next base: position 4,069 of record WVZH01000044.1, on the reverse strand, counting down.
AGTAAAGACCGTCGCGTCGTTTTGCAGGATTGCCGCGGTGCCGTTTCCTTGATGGGCATCACAGTCGATGACGACAACACGCTCGGCCCTGCCTTCGGCCTGCATTGCAAGCGATGCAATGGCGCTGTCGTTGAGCACACAGTAGCCCTGACCATAGTCTCGAAAGGCATGATGGGTGCCCCCAGCAAGGCTCGCGGCCACGCCGTCTTCGAGGGCAGCCCGGCAGGTCTCAATGGTTGCGCCACACGAACGGCGGGTGCGTTCGACCATCTCCATCGACCAGGGAAACCCGATGCGTTGAATCTCCCTCTCTGTCAATTCTCCATGCTGGACGCGACGGAGATACTCTGGATCGTGTGCTCGAAGAATTTCTTCATCAGTCGCCGCATGGGGAACGTACAGGTCCTCTCGAGGAACCAATCTGGCTTCGCAGACCCTTTGCCTGAGAAGGGAGTATTTCTCCATGGGAAAGCGGTGTCCCTCTGGGAGGGGGAGCACGAAATCGTCGGTGTAGAATATCTTCAAACTCATTCACTCTCTTTATGGACGATTCTGTCGAAAAGATTCCTCTCAAACGTGGTTCCGCAATTGAAGTTCCAAGGGGTGTGGGTGGAGGTAGTACTGCTCCCTAAGATAGGGCTGATCATATTTGCGGACATAGTGATTGATCAGTGTGATGGGTACGATAAGAGGAACAAACTCTTGATGGTAGCTATCAATGACCTCAAGGAGTTCCTTTTTTTCATCCCCAGA
>WVZH01000044.1:0-3288 GCA_011772595.1 Anaerolineales bacterium | reverse complement strand
ACTGTGAGAGAGGATCAGCATCTTGTGTTTGGTGTGAAATTTGACCAGGTTGCCTCGTTTCTTTCCGTCTGCCAGGGTTTCTCTCCACCGCTTGAAGGCAAAGATGCGTTCGATGAAATTCTCACGGAGCCTGGGATCATGCAAGCGGCCCTCATCTTCGACTGGCAACAGAGGAAACCGCTCCATGAAAACGCGAGCGAAAATGCCCACCCCCTTTTTCGCGGGGACATTGTTTTTGTCGTAGACCTTGATGCGTTCCATGCCGCTACTGGGTGATTTACTCTTGAAAATATAACCGCAAAGGCCCTCCTTCTCCAAGTCAGCGACCCTTTCCCGCGCCCACTGGGCCATGCGATCCGTGAAATCCTGATTCGTTCGAGAAGTGACAAGGCGGGGCGAGTCTGGGTCTCCCACCAGGCGGAGCGGCTCGCGAGGCGTGGGAAGACCGCATTCCACCTCAGGACAAACCGGAACGTACTGGACGAACTTGCCCAGCGTATCAGTGAGAAACCGATCGAGTTTGTGTTCTCCGTTCCAGCGGACTTTCTCACCGAGCAGGCAAGAGCTGATCCCGAGTTTGATGGTGGTTTCCATTGATTCTTCTCCCGAAGACCGGGCACCAAATGGCACCTAATCTTCTCACGCCAACATCTACTTCTGTATAGCCTCGTCGACGGGAATCTTCCACATTTATGAACCCACCCGTGTTTTCCTAGCCATCGACAGGTGAATGACAGCGAAACAAATCCCGATGATTTACGAGGGAGATGGACTCATTTTGTCCCTCCAAGGTATCAGCTGATTTTCTTTTCGCATTGACAACGTCGATAGAAGGGTAATTGAGGTGGTGGTTGGAGACGTCAGGAGAGAGCTTGAAGCTCTCCCCGCGCACTCCATATTAGGTTCGAAGTTTAAGATTAGGTTTGCGCCAATTTGAACATCATGCTGGCGATCGCTTTTCTCTCGTCAGGTGTTCCGACATCCCACATCGCTTTGAGTAGCTCTTCCTCTTTCGTTGCGGGACAGACTTTTTCAGCCAGGAAATCGCCGACCTTGACAGCCAGATCTTTAATGACTTCGTCTGAAACGCCGAACTTCTTGGCCTCACCGATGGCTTCTTTCAGTGTCGTTCTCCAAGTTTCCCAATCTTTCACAAAATCGAGTGCGTTGACGCATTTCATTGTTTCCATGGTCATCCCCCCGTTCATATATTTGATTCAATTTGAACAAAGTATAAAACTTCGTCTCTACGATTTCAAGATCGCTCAAGTCCTGGCCTCACTTTTCCGATATCTTATCCAGAGTCTTGAGTTCGAAAAGCACAGAGGAGGGGATTATGCCGAAGATCGAAAACAAGGTCGTGGTCCATTTTCGGGACGGGAGGATAATCAAGGGGTTTACTCACGATTTTAATCCCAATAAGGAGACCTTTCATCTGACCGATGTTCACAATGAAAACGGGGTGAAAGAGGTTTCCACCGCGCTCATGAAAGCGGTTTTTTTCGTCAAGACTTTCGAGGGTGACAGAGACCATCCGAATCCGGAGGACTTTTCCCTCGAGAGCCTGAAGAACGTTCCGGGCTTGAAAATGAAGGTGACTTTTTTCGACGGGGAAGTCATGTACGGGACGACCCATGGCTATTCGCCGCAAAGAAAGGGGTTCTTTATCTTCCCAGCTGATAAGACGATCAACAACGATAGGGTCTTTGTGATTGGGGAATCGACGGCCGAGGTAGAAACTTTCAGGTAGAAAGGGTGGATCTCCTTAGCGCTTTGGTATCTCCCTAGGCTTCGTGGCACGAAATAGCACTCCCTTGGTTACCGCGGAGCTGTCAAATCCAGTCTCGGCGACCCGTTCCGCGTCTCTAAAGCCAGCCTGTCTCATCAGCGCCAGGAAATCCTTTCCCGGTATCGCCCCACCTTCTCATTTGGCCCAGTTCTCAACCCTGATTCTTATCTCTTCGGGCAATTCGCCAGTCAGAACCTGATCGGCTATCATCAGCCGCCCGCCCGGTCTTAGGACCCGAAATGCCTCTTTCAGGGCCTTTGCCTTGTTTGGAATCAGGTTAAATACCCCATTTGAGATCACAACATCGAATCTCTCATCAGAAAAAGGCAGACTTTCAGCTGAGGCTTCCTGGAAGGTGACATTGGCGTGAGACGCACTGGACAGGTTTTTTCTTGCCCGATCCAACATCTCGGGAATCATGTCGACGCCGATGACGCTCCCCGTGGGCCCGGCCATCAGCGCTGCTGCTGAGGTGTCCACACCGCCACCGCATCCGATGTCCAGGACTTTTTCTCCTCTGAGAATCGGACCCAGGCTGAAAGGATTACCTACACCGCAATAGGAGGCAACGGTGGTTTCAGAGAGTGCCTGAATAACGCTCGAATCGTACTTTAATGCCTCAAGGCCTTCTCGGCCAGTAGGGTACTGGAAGAGGCCTCTCGGATTGACCGCAACTTTCGTATATTTTTGTCTGAGCCCCTGTTTGATGTGTTCCCGATCTTCCGTGGTCAATTCAGGTTCCATCCTCGAGAAGGCCCCCCCTTTTTAGGGCGCATATTGCAGTCGACTTGAACCCTGACCAATATGGGATGGGAAGACGCTCAGATCAGAATCCCTTCCTTCCAGCCGACCTTAATCAGATCAATTTGTTCAGGGTCACTGACGCCTACGTGATGTCTAATGTCGGCATATGTCACATGATGCGTGAGTTTTGGGAAAGGTCTGTCTTCGCCGAAGTAGTCTCGGCGTTTGGCCGAGAGCAATTGCACGCCGATAGAATCGATGGCCACAGGATCCCTTGAGACGAGTATCCCTTTGTATTCCCAAACGTATTTGGGGTTGTAATGGTGGGCGCCACGGCCGTGAAAAAGCGGTCGAAGGACAATGAGCACGTTGAGTCGGGTTTTGTCCTTCACAATGGGAAAGGTCCAAATACGTCCGAGGTTTGCACAGGCATTGGGATGGTACCAGAAGGGGAGTGACACAAACATAATATAGTTCTTCAAACACCCACCAATACCTGCCCAATGGTGCGTGCGCAATGGACGGGCATTGATGAGTCGCGTGCAATCTGAGAGCGTCGTGCGCGCACCGCGATCGTCCATGTGGATTCTGTCCATGGGTACTCCCGAGTCTATGACACGACGCAAAATTGCAGCTTCGACTGCTCTTGGGGTGGGTAGATAAGACCATACGTTGGTCTTGATGCCGACGGGGCCGTTTGGTTCGATAAGCCTGTGCCAGGCTTCGACCGTATCGTCGACCCCTAGGAGTGTTCT